>DASRHT010000029.1:0-232080 GCA_035650355.1 Ktedonobacteraceae bacterium | reverse complement strand
TGCCGATGCCACAGGGCTGGATTATTACAATGCGCGCTATTACGACCCGGTGGTGGGGCGGTTCATCAGTGCGGATACGGTACAGGGCAACATGGCAGGGATGGACCCCTACGATTATGTGGGAGGCAACCCGGAGACGTTCACCGATCCCACAGGGAACTTTAAGGGCGTATACTATGGAGGTGGTTCAGATATAGCACCCCCACCGACTCCTCCAGGAGTCGAGGCAGGGCCGGAAGGAGGCAGTGGTGATTCTCCGGCTGCGCCACCAGAGCCCAATGTTCTTTCGGACCCAACTGCGACTTCAGGCAATACCACCTATACATTTGATCCCACGACAGGCAACCTGGAAGTCCAGACCACCATGAACGATGGCTCCGTCCTCTGGGTTGGATATATGCCTGGTGATTCGGGCTATGAGGATGTGTTTCACAGATTCAGCGATCTGATGGATGCAAATGATAAGCACCTCGGGGTCAATTCCGTGATGCTGGGACACACGACCACGTCGCCCCAAGACCCGCCTCCGACCAAGCCCGGCGGGAGTGGACAGCAACCGCCAAGCGGAGGAAAGCCGCCAACAGCCCCAGGGGGTGCCTGTAGCTTCACTCCAGATACCCAGGTGACAACGGACCATGGTCAGCAAGCCATTGGCAGCTTGCATGAGGGAGACAAAGTCCAGGCGTATAATCCCAAGACCGGCAAAATGGAGTCTGAGCCCGTCTTGCATGTGTGGAAAAACACCGATCATGATCTGGTTGATCTCACCATCACTACCACCAAACAAGCGGCCAATGGGAAGACCGCGCAGAAAAGCGAGGTCCTCCATACGACCAGTGAGCATCCCTTCCTCACCACAGAGCAGGGCTTTGTCCCCGCAGGCTCGCTGCACAAAGGTATGCACATTATGCGCGCTGATGGTGGGATTGGAACGGTGACCGATGCGAAGGTGGTGCCTGGAACGAAGGTGATGTATAATCTTGAGGTCGCTCAGGATCACACCTTTACTGTGGGTGATGGGCAATGGGTGGTGCATAATCAATGTTCTTCTCAAGATCATAGTGACTTGAGAAGGAATCTCAGACCTGATATCAGATGGTATCAGCAAGCCCACCATAAGATCCCTTGTGAGCTAAGGGATCATGGCTTGGTTAGTCAGGCAGGTTATAGTGGGAATAAATTTAATTCTGCCAAAAACGGTATAGGATTGCCGACGAACGCTTTTCATTCAGCTAGGGATAACCTTCCTCAGCATTTAGGAAGTCATCCAAGATATAATAGCGCCGTAGAATCAATGCTAGATAACGCATTAGATGACCTGTGGGAAACTTTTGGTACTACGGCAGATATTCCAGAAGGAGTCGCAGCAAACGTGTTGGAGAATATCATGGATGATATAGGTCTTAGTATCCAGAGAGCTGGAGGAGGTTGCACAATTGAAGATGTTTTTGGTTAAGCTAAGTTAATTTGGAGGGAGGAGCATATTGAGCTCCCCCCTCTTTAAAAAAAAGGTTTGTGTCAACTTAGTTTGAATATAAGGAGAAATAGATGTATTATCTGTTTCTGGAAAAGATGCCAGACGAGAACAGCGTGCTTGATCCGCCACAGGCTGTCAATCCATCCCTTTGCCAGAAATTAGTTGAGGACATGAGATTTGTTGAGAGACATCAACTCCAAGAACAAGGGTTGATCGTGGAGTTTTTGCTTGATCCATCATCCCTCCACCTAGATTATCTTCCCGCTGTGGGAATCTATGGAAGCAAACTGTGTTCCCAGCGTTTTTTGGAGATTCTCAAGCAAGAAGCCGTTCCTTGTGTTGCTTACCCAGCCCGTCTGCTGGACCATCATTCAAAGCAGGTGCTTACGGATTCTTATTTTTTTCTTATTTTTCCGTTTCGTAACAATGTCATCGATTGGGAGCGTTCTGAATCAATAGCGATCTCCGAAGAGACTGGAGATCGGCAATTGAGCAAGATAGTGCTCACTGAAGCGTGCGAAACTTCTGCTCCTCTGCTTTTCTGCACCCGAGCCCGATACTTTATCCACGAGCGGTTGCGCACTCAACTAGAGAAAGCCAATCTGCAAGGGATGACATTTGCCCCTTTAGACACTGCGGTTAGTCCTTATACAAGCATAGAAATATCAACGCTTCAACGGCACTTACAAACTCATGCGGAAGATTGGTCTTCTTGGTGCAAATTAAGCGATTGTTTCAGAAGATTGGGAAGACAAGAGGAAGCACTCGAGGCGTTGAGTCAAGCTCTCAAGCTGAAACCTGATGAAGCAGAGATATGGTACAAACGCGGCCAGCTACGACGCAAATTAGGGCGATTCCAGGAAGCATTGGAAGCAATTGAGCAGGCTATTCAAATCGAACAAAGCATCTTATTTTGGAATGAGTATTGCATCATTTTACAGCGTTTGGGACGTTTTGACCAGCTTGCTGTAGAGGCGGAAAAAGGCGTGAGGCTGTGGGGAGAGGATTCACCCATTCCCTGGTTTCATTTAGGAACAGCTTGTGAGATTTTAGCAGACTATGAAAACGCACTATTTGCCGCTAATAAGGGTTTAGAACTGGGAGGAGGTGGATATCGCTATGATTTATTGCAACTCAAGGGGCAAGTGCTTTATAAGCTGGGGCGGTATGAAGATGCTTTAGACACATACGAAGCTGGTTTAGCGCAAAACAAATTATTCAGTTCTTTTTGGAGCGGAAAAACAACGGTACTAAGAGCTTTAGGGAAACAAGAAGAAGCTCAAGCAGTAGAAAAAACGTTTGAGCAAAGTCGGGAAGCGAGAAGGAAAAAAAGGCCATCGTAAACTCAGAAGAAAGTTGCTTGTGCCTATTAATAGCTCTTGGATACTAGATTGCTTTGTTAAAAGGACTTAGAAATGCCCGAACAGCTCTATCTAGACATACTTAAACAAGGAAAAGAGGTGTGGAATCAGTGGACACAGCTTCACCCTACCATCCATCCTGATCTACAACATGCCGACCTAACCGGAATGAACCTGAGGGAATTTATTCTGAGTGGAGTAGATTTGCGCGGGGCCAACCTTAATCGCACAGATCTCCGAGAGGCCCATCTCGTTATGGCTAATCTAAGAAATGCAACTCTTCAGGAAGCCAATCTCAGTGAACTAAAGCACGGAGGAGCGAATTTCACTGACGCTGATCTTCAGAACGCGATCTTGAAAGATGCAGACCTTTCAGAAACCACCTTCATCCGGGCCAATTTGAGCGGAGCGGATCTTCGCAATGCCAACCTCATAGAGACGAGCCTGAATGAGGTGAACCTGAGTGGAGCCAACCTGCGAGGGGCCGTGCTCAGTGGTGCTGATATGGAAGGAGCTATCCTAGAGGGCGCGACACTGGCGGAAACCCATTTGAATCTGGCCTACTTGGAAGGGGTCAACCTCAGCCATGTCAATCTCAGTAAAGCGCACCTTGTTGGCGTTGCTTTACGGGGAGCCAATCTACAAGGTGCCAACTTGCAAGGAGCGAATTTCTCCGAACTGCATCCTGGTTGGGAAGATGATTTTGGAAGTATGCCAGTGATCGCTGATCTGCAGGGAGAGGACGCTGATTTGCGAGGGGTGGACCTTGATCAACGAGGAGTGGATGCCGACCTGCGGGGAGCTAACTTGCGGGGAGCCAATTTGGAGGGGGCCGATTTACGAATGGCGTGCTTGGCAGGAGCCGATTTGAGGGGGGCCAACTTGCGGGGGGCTAACTTGCGGGGAGCCAACCTGAATGGGCTCGAGCCAAGCCACGTTCCTCTCCGTGATAAACATTACAATCTCATTAGTTATGGCCCCATTACCCTGACAAAGGCTGATCTGAGCCATGCCGACCTGCGCAGGGTAGACCTGAGCGGCGTCGATCTGAGCGAGGCTATCCTTGAAGGAGCTATTCTGCCAGAGTAGCATGATTACCAGCCATGTAAATGCGTTGAGATGGGAATATCTGTCCGACATATAGATGTTCCCATCCCCCTGCTTACCGTCACACACCTGATCCCCGCAAATGATCCCAGCTCCGCACCTCCAACCCTTCCTGGCGTCCATCTGGATAAACAACCTTCATGCCCTCCTCGGCAGGACGGATTACGCCGATTTTCGTCACGGGCGTTCCTGTTGCCGCAAGGACGGCTTCGCTCACCGCTTGCTCATAGCTGGGCGAGACGGTGAAGAGGAGTTCGTACTCTTCGCCGCCATGCAGAGCCCATGCTAACGGGTCGCGTCCGGCTTGTGAGGCGATGAGGCGCATCTGAGGGGAGAGGGGCAGATGGGCCAGTTCGATACGCGCTCCAACGCCGCTGCGTTCGCAGATATGCCCCAGGTCGCCGCTTAGCCCATCGCTGATATCAAGCATCGCGGTAACAACGCCCGGCCCAAACTGGCTGAGTACACGTCCTTCAGGAATACGAGGTTGAGGGGTGAAATGACGCTCCCACACATAGTTCAGCGCCTCCTGGGAATAGTGCTGATCAGCATGCAGCAGCGTATAGAAGGCAGCGACAGAGTTGCCGAGCGTCCCGGTAACACAGAGGATATCCCCCACCCTGGCACCGCTGCGTACAAGCGCATGATTACGTTCAACCGCGCCAACCAGCGTGATATCAATGATGAGCTGTTCGCCTTTTCCTGCACCGGAGATATTGCCGCCTACAATCGCTGTGGCGTAGCGTTCGGCTTCCTGACGCAAGCCTGCGTAGATGCCATCCAGCAGCGTAAAAGAGAGCTGCCGGGGCAAAATCAGCGAGATCAGCGCATAGCGTGGCTCTCCTCCCATCGCGGCAATATCGCTCAGGTTGATCGCCAACGCTTTACGCCCAATTTGCTCAGGAGATGCCGTCTCAAGGGAAAAGTGAACCCCCTCAACCTGGCTATCACACGTCAGGAGCAGCAGGTCGGGTCCTGGCAGGTCAAGGATCGCGCAGTCATCGCCCGCTCCCAGCACCACATCAGACCGCGTTGCCAGTTGCCCGGTCAGGCGCGCAATCAGTTCAAATTCTCCTGGAGACTTCATACTTCGTCTTACCTCGTCAGCAGCAGTTCCGCTTCAATGTAGGTCGGTCCGGCCTCGACAAAACCGAGCCGGTGATACAGCGTGAAGGCGGGAATGCCGAGAGTCACATAGAGCAGCACGGTGGGATAGCCTAGTGCATGCAGGCGGCGCATCGTTTTCACAGCCAGATACTGGCCCAGCCCAACATGGCGGAACGATGGAGCAACAGCCATATGACGAATGCGCGGAAAGCCTCGCTCAAGATGGACCAGGATCGCGCCTGCCAGGTGATAGCGATCAAGGCTGTGCTCGACCACGTAGCAGCTTTCGGGGATAAAGGGGCCAAACCGGCCTTCCTGGATCGCTCGGACTTCGGATCGCCACTGTGCCACATCGGAATGAAGATTGTCGGGACCGCCAGCGTAGGCGCGTTGTAATAGCGTCCCCACCTGCTCCCCGTCATCGGGCAGCATTTCGCGAATGCGCAGGGAAGCCGGTAAGGGCGAGAGCGGGATAGAGATATTAGTAGAGCCGGTCATGCCAGTTCGGCGGCGCAACTCCTGGAAACCGGCGGAGGCGAAAGAAGCGATATAGGCCGCCGGATAGGTCGCTTTGAGATGGCGCACGCCGAGAGCTGCTGCACGTACCAGCGCCTCCGACACTACTTGCGCCGCCACGCTCCCCCCGGCTTCTGGCACCAGCACCAGCCCATCAAGCTCAGCCGTATTGTTGTAAGAGAAAAAGCGCAGGCGACCAATCGGCAAATCGTCGCGCCAGAGCAGGTAACGCTGCGCCTGCATCTCTGGACTCTCTTCTTTATAGCGAGCAATTTGAGCGTCTTCCTCCTCAAAAAAGATTTGATCCGCACTCCGTCTCGTCACCGAAACCCAGATCGCCGCATCTTCAGGGAGCGCCGGTCTCCATTCCACCCGGTTGTGAGTGGCTTCAGGCTCTTGCATAGAACACCTCCATGTCTAGATATGGGATATTGAAACTATAATGCCAAAAACTCTATTTTTCCAGGATATAGCCCTCTTTCCAGAGACAACGATGGCGCTTACCAAACTGCGAGCCGATAGCGGGACCGATCAACCGCTTTGGCCTCGTCAGGGCAATTGCGTCAGTGCTATCCCTATGTTATTATGACACGAGATCGTCAAACCCACGAAAGAAAAGGCGGACGTTTTAGGAGTTTTATGGAATTGCTGGTTGTGACACTGGCGCACACGTCAGGCAGTAAAGATGTTGATGTACTGGCGCGAATCCGCCTGATCGCGGACGCGGTGCGCAATGCGCCTGGTATGGTCGAATCGCGCTTCTATCGCGGAAGAGGCAAAGCCCCCTATTACCTCGCGCTCACGACCTGGGATGATGAGGAAAGCTGGCATAGGGCACTGGAACGCCATAACCCAGGGCAGCTCTTACTGGAACATTGCGCCGGTCTGCTGACCGCTCCTCCTGAGCAGTGGCTGATGCATTACCTCTGGGGATATAGCCGCTCAACCGCGCCCACAACAATGGCAGCGGCCCACCTGGCGACGCTAAGTCCCGCGCAGGCCGATGCAACTCAACAAGAATGGCTGCGCAGATTGCGGCAGCAGTCTCTTCAGTCCATCCTTTCATTCTCCTTCCTGGCCTGCGGCGCGCATGACCCCTCCAAAACTCCTTCTTCCGAGAGTCAAGACGCATCCTCGGCTTCCACTGGCATCCTTCTCAATCTTCTTAGCTGGACCAGTGATAGCGAGCGCGAGGAGTTTTATGCTCACCCTGGCTACCAGGCCATTTATAAAATGGTCAACAGCGCAGGAAAGATGCATGTGCTGCCCCTGGAATTGATGTGATGCTGGCTGGTCGCTAGTCGGATGAGGATTCAGCCACCGGGCGGTCATAATATTTTTTCAACTCCGCCTGCATAAACGCCCTGTCCTTCCACATCGCATCGGTGAACGTATGATATTCCCCATCACAAATGGGAGCGGGCCGGGAGCACTTACGATGTTCATTGAAGCGGAAACGGAGCGTATCATCCACCACTTCAATCCACATATGGCGCAGCGTGCTACTTGTCCCCCACTTAAACAACACCATCGTGTCATATTCCTCGAAACGTCCGCGTCCCTTCAATAAGTTTTTATTGATCCCTTGCAGCATTTCCGCGACGCCGCTTTCGCGAAAAACGCGCTTTGCATTTTCCCTCTTTGCCAGGCGTGTAGCCTCGTCTTCTTGCTGACTCATAATTTAAACTCTGCCAAAGCATCTTCCTCTATAAAATAGAGGAGATTATGTCCCAGGTGAGGAATATAGCGATTGACGGACGAAGCGTGGAAAGAGTGCGGATAGTCTTTTTTGCTCCATTGAGGCGAGAGGTGGGAGATGTTATTTGATGATTGCTTGGCATAGCGTTTTGCCTCTGCCGCTAACAGGCCCACCTCCGCTATACTATGCGCGCACCTGATGCGTTCGCTCACGATCCCGATGGACAAAGACACCAGGGGGAACTGATAGGGCCGCCCCTTCCGATCTACGCCGCTAATCGAGCCGCGCTCTACATCCTCCTTTAAGTAGAGGCTGATACTCTCCTCTTTATAGCGCGCAAGAATCTCCCTGCAGAGCACCTTCTCGCGGTCAGGCGTCGTGACGATCACAAAATCGTCGCCGCCCACATGCCCAACAAAATCATCCGTATTGCCATACTCGTATACCACCCGCTGACAAATACGTCCGACGAGGAGGATCATGCTATTGCCAGCCAGAAAGCCATACACATCGTTGAACGCCTTGAAGTTGTCCAGATCCACATAGAGCACGCTCCAGGGGGTAGCACTTTTCATTTTGTACTCAATGGCGTGCTCAAGTTGCAGCCCGCCGGGTAGATGCGTCAGGGGAGATAAAGAGGTTTGTTGGATGCGACGAAGTTGTCTACGCACATGTGCCAGCAATTCCTCTGCACTGCACGGCTTTGTGATATAGTTATCAGCTCCCAACTCGAAGGCCTGGACTTTATCAACCATTGAGCCGCGGTCGCTTAAAGCAATAATAGGAATATGCATGCTTTTAGGATGATCGCGCAAACGTCGAATCAGCTCGTAGCCATCTACACCAGGCGCCATCAGATCAATAATCACCAGATCGGGGATATCGCGCAGTATAAACCGCACAGCATCTTCGACGTTGAGGCTCATGACGATTTGATACCCTTCACGCCCCAGTTTACCTCGAAGTAACTCCGCAATTAATCCCTCACCCTCGACGACTAAAATGCTGGACATGTCTGCTCCTGCCTCTACATTCACTATGCCAACAAAGGATACTTCATAGAACACACCACCACAGGGAACGGTCACCCAGACGTTTAGCTCCGCCCCTCTTACTTAACCTACCAATACAACATTACAACGCCTCTCAGTATTCCACAAGCACAACCCGTTCACAAAAGTAGCATAATCCTCCATCTCCACGCTCCGTAGGGGCAGGGCTTGCCCCTGCCCAGAGAACCGTGTCATCTCCGTAGGGGCAGGGCTTGCCCCTGCCCTGAGCGGCAACCGTAAGGGATGGCCCTACCAGCGTCCAGCGACGTTGGAGCGCGGAACGTATCAAGTCACATCGCTGCAAACAAAAGGCATCTAGATCACAGCCTAAAAACTGGATGTTGCCAGCAGCTATGTTCAGACGTAATTGCGGTTCCCGGATCGGTATCGGGCGAAGGCACCGAGAAGACGAGGCAGTATACAAAATAGAGTATGCCAGGATTGTGCTCAACGCTCGCTACCTTCCGCAAAGACCATCATCCGAAAAACTCATCTGGAACCAGAACGCAAAAAATATAGCACGTTACCTCTTCCATTTGACACATGCAACTCCTTCATGATAATAAGAGTACACAATGTCATATTTAAGTATAACATTCTTCGCCTCACATGCAAGGGTTTTGTCGCACAAATTCGAGAGATTCGTCAAAATAGTTACAGATTCTCCCAAAGACAGGACCTTTTGGTAGCTTTTTGCCACAAAGAAACGGACAGGGAATATATTCAGAGATGTGGAAGTTGACGCATAGCTCTTCCTGGGATAATATAGAATCGATGGAATAATCCGAAAGGTAGCAGAAAGAGAAAACATGACCCCACCGGCACAGGTTGAGCGAACAATCACATTCCAGAGTAAGGGCCAACCCTCTTTCCTTCTAGAAGGGGTGGTGCATACACCAGCTACAGCCGAGCAGGCCCCCATTGTCATTCTTTGCCATCCCCAGCCGGCCAGTAGCGATATGAATGATAGCCTCATCGTCGCCCTGGCAAAAAGCCTGGCGACCTCTGGCATGATTGCAGTACGCTTCAACTTCCGCGGAGTCGGTCGCAGCCAGGGACAGCAAACAGATGGGCGATTGGAACCGCTCGACCTGGCAGGAGCGATTGATATAGGATTGGCCCAGGTGGGCGCTAACCCGGGCAAATTATGCATCATCGGTCATGCCTTTGGCGCGTATGTTACGCTGTTGTATGCTCCTTTCGACACACGTATACGCACAATCGTTGCCATCAGTCTCCCTTTGTTTCGCACTGCAAGCGGTTTTCCCCGGCAGTTTGAACCTCCAAAGCTTTTTGTGACCGGGGAGTTCGACGAGATTTGTCCGCGCTACAAACTCGAACCATTCGTTGAACAACAACCTGGCAAGAAGGGAATAAAGGTCGTCACTGGGGCGCGTCACTTGATGCGAGGATACGAAGAAGCCGCTACCGAGGCTGTTATGAAATATGTGAGGGCGTGGGCGGAGATGCCCGGAGTGTAAATTCATGAATCCTAGCAACCCGATTATCGTGCAAAGTGATCGTACCATTTTGCTTGAAGTAGATCATCCTCGGCACGCTGAGGCCCGCGATGCGCTGGCCCAATTTGCCGAGCTGGAGAAATCGCCAGAACACATTCATACCTATCGCCTCTCTCCGCTCTCCCTCTGGAACGCGGCGGCGGGCGGTCTGAGCGCGCAACAAGTTCTGGACCAGCTTACGCTCTATAGCAAGTATGCCATCCCCAGCAACATTGTGAGCGAGGTGCGCGAATATATCAGCCGCTATGGGCGCATCAAGCTGGTACAGGAGAAGGGGGCACTGCTGCTGAAATCAGACGACGCCGCGTTGATCGTCGAGATCCTGCACCATAAACGTACCCAGCCCTACCTGATACGCCAGCTAGATCGATGCACGCTCCAGGTGGATTCCTCGCGTCGCGGTCACATCAAACAGGCACTGATCCATATTGGCTTTCCGGCTGAAGACCTGGCAGGCTATACCGACGGTTCGCCGCTACCTATGCGCTTGCATCCTATGACACGCCTGGGAATACCTTTTGCTCCCCGCACATATCAGAACGCCGCCTCAGCCGCGTTCTACGCGGGAGGTGCCCCCAGCGGCGGCAGCGGAGTCGTGGTGCTGCCATGCGGCGCGGGCAAAACCATTGTGGGCCTGGTCACGATGGCGGATATACAGCGCGCGACGCTCATCCTGACTCCCAATACGGTGGCCGTACGCCAGTGGATCAGCGAGATCATCGATAAAACCGACGTGCCGCCGGAGATGGTCGCGGAATATACGGGGGAGCGTAAAGAGATCGCGCCCATTACCGTCAGCACCTATCAGATCCTTACTTACCGGCGCAAGGGCCAAACGGACGACGAGCAGGAATACTTCCCCCATTTCTCGCTTTTTACCAGCTACGACTGGGGATTGATTATCTACGACGAAGTACACCTGCTGCCCGCTCCTGTCTTTCGCATTACAGCCGAGCTGCAAGCCCGCAGACGCCTGGGCCTGACGGCAACGCTGGTGCGTGAAGATGGGAAAGAGGCCGACGTTTTTAGCCTGATCGGGCCAAAGAAATACGATGTTCCCTGGCGCGAACTGGAGCAGCAGGGATGGATCGCCACCGCAGAATGTCACGAGATCCGCGTTGGGCTGAACGAGGACGACCAGATGAGCTACGCAATGGCCGATCTGCGCGAGAAATACCGCATCGCCGCCGAAGCTCCGGCCAAGTTTGCCGTGACACGTCATCTTGTGAACCATCACCAGGATGATCAGATTCTGATCATTGGCCAGTATCTGGACCAGCTTAAAACGCTGGCCGCAGAACTTGATGCGCCACTGCTGACGGGCAGCACACCAACAGCGCAGCGCGAAAAGCTCTACGAGCGCTTTCGCCGCCGTGAGATTAAGCGGCTGGTGGTCAGCAAAGTGGCAAATTTCGCGATTGACCTGCCCGACGCGAATGTCGCCATTCAAGTATCAGGCACATTTGGCTCACGCCAGGAAGAGGCGCAGCGCCTGGGCCGTATTCTGCGACCCAAAAGCGATGGCGGTCTGGCATATTTTTACTCTATCGTGACGCGCGATACCCGCGACCAGGAGTTTTCAGCGAACCGCCAGCTCTTCCTGACGGAGCAGGGCTACCGCTATGTCATCGAAGACGCCGAAGCCCTGCTGGCTATAAAGCCATAGCAGTTACGAGTGCTACCGGCCAGCGGCCAGCACTGGCGCCAGGACTCACACAACTGAACGGAGTGCTTCTTGACATCGCTTTGGCAGGGTGGTACTTTGAAAACAAGAGAATAAATTTTTTACAGAGCACAAGGGGATAGCATGGCAGATAGCTATATTGAAGTCACAAGCGAAAACTTTCCTGAAACTGTCTTGAACTCTTCCCGGATCACCATTGTGAACTTTTCGGCAGACAGCAGTGGAGCATGTCAGATACAAGAGCCAGAGTTTGAGGCGATCAGCAAAGAGTATTGTGACCGGATGACATTTGCCCGTGTCAATGTGGAAAGTCAGCGCAGCCTTGCCAACCAGTGGAAAGTTGAAGGGGTACCCACGCTCATCTTCTTCAAAGACGGAAACGAGCTTTACCGCATCGCAGGCATTACGATGCGCGATAGATTACGTCGCCAGGTCGAGGGCGTTTTACTGGCGAATTAGTTCGCTATTCTATAAAAACAAAACATTGGGTGTTGGAGAACTTGATAGTGGCATATATTTATCCAATCCGCCTGGAGGCGTCATTGCATGAAACAATCTGGGGAGGACGTCGCTTAGAACGGGACGGGTGGAAACAACTTCCTTCAGGGGACATCGCCATAGGGGAAGCCTGGGAAACGGAAATCAATACGATTGTTCAGAACGGGCCTTACGCAGGCAAAACACTGAGCGATCTGGTCACCGAAATGGGTCCACTGCTGCTGGGCGAACAGGTTATCGCAATCTTCGGTCCGCGCTTTCCCTTGCTGGCAAAGTTTATCGACGCTAACGCACAACTCTCGGTACAGGTCCACCCTGATGATGATTACGCAGTCCAACATGAGGGGGGAAAGTTCGGCAAAACCGAGTTCTGGTATATCCTGGAAGCCGAGCCTGGCGCCAAAATTATTCACGGCTTCAACACGCCGACCTCGCGCGCAGCAGTTCATGCCGCCATCCACAATGTTACTCTCGATCAACTCTTGCATGAAGAGACCGTTCAGGCAGGAGACGTTATTTTCGTTCCTGCCGGAACCGTTCACGCCATTGGCAGCGGAGTCATGCTGTACGAATTACAGCAATATTCTGATATCACCTATCGCATGTACGACTATGGACGGCTTACAGCTTCCGGTCAGCCGCGAGAGCTGCATATAGAACGATCATTGGATGTTGCGCATTACTGCGTCTCACCACGGGTAAAAGTGCAACCGGTCGCGCTCGCTGGCGGCCCAGGATACGAAGATCGCTGCCTGATCGCATGCCGCTATTTTGTGACGCGCGAACTTCTCCTCAAGGATCATGCCTGCATCACCAGCTCTATGGCTCACAATAGCAATGCCAGTTGCATCATTCTCGCTTCCTTAGGGGCCGAGATCAGGGTACACTACGGCAAAACACTGCGCCAATGTGAAACCCTTTCAAATGGACAGACGATGGTATTGCCCGCAGCCCTGGGGGAGTATCGTATTGAGGGCAATGGAACTCTGCTCTTCTCGTACGTACCCACGCCCGATGACGAGGCGTTACGGCTGTGGCAGGCGCGGAACCACGGGAATATGCTTCCCAGGCAGCGGACGGAAGCATAATTTTACATGATACCAGTAAGCAGGCGCTATTCTTGCAGATTCTCGCGCCTGCGCTTCTTCCGCTCCTGCTCCAGGTCGGTAATGGTGCCTTCAACAACCTTGCCTTCGTCCGCCTCGCCATAGGTAAAGGGGGGAAAAGGGCGGCGGCGAAGCGCATCTCGCTGCATGCGGTTCACATCTGAAATCACCTGTGACACACTGGTGCCAACGTTTACCACCAGCAAGAGCGCATAGAGGAGCGCCCAGACCACTATCCCGACCAGCAACGTCACGCTTCCCCCAACCAGGCCGTTTACCACGCCGCCAACCATCCAATTCAGGTAGGTCTCGATGATGATCATGACGATGATCGGTAGCCAGAAGAAATTGACCAGCACCTTCAAAAGCCAGTGCATGAACCAGAACACGGCTTTCACCGGATCAGAAGGCATGTTCCAGGGCGGAATAAGTCTACGCATTCGGATCTTTTTGTTCACCTTAGCCCCTCTTTACGCCATAAAACGCTGCTGCACCCGTACTCATATTGTACCAGCCAGACAGGCTACCCACAAGAGATAGCTCCTGCACGAACGGGGCTTCTCAAAAGTCGGTGCATGCTCTGACTGCTCGCGCCTTCGGCGCTCATAAGGAGAGGAAGGTGCTGGCTGTGGGCGCAGCCCACAGCCAGCACCTTCCTCTCCGAACGGCTCCCTTCCTCTCCGAACGGCTCCCTTGCGAGCCGTTTTGTATAAAAAGACAACGTTTGAGAAGCCTTGCCCGCGCGAATCACTGTGCTATTTTGCCGTCTAACTGTGGTTTGTCGGGGAGAGAGAGGGTCGTCGTTTGATCATCGGTCTGATGGGAGTCGCTTCAGTGCCTGAATTAATTTATCCCTGTGCATAATCGCGTCGCCACGGAGGGATCGTTTACATCCTGCGTGAGATCTTCCTTATTGAGGCAATTTTCTCTCAGGGAGAGGAGAGGTTTAGACCCCCTCCCTCCTTGAGATTTAATTGCAGTAGTGTTGCTCTGCCCATTTAACATTGTGTTATCAGGGGAGTACACGTCTGACGGCATCAAGCGTTGGCTCAATTGCTTCGCCCGTGACCGCCTGCGGGATGCCCGTTTTGCTATCCTTGAGCAGGTTGCCAGTGAGCACGCCCACGACAAGTTCATCCCGCTTGATGGTACCGGCGGCAACAAGTTTGCGTACGCCCGCGAGCGTCGCAGCCGAAGCAGGCTCGCAGCCGAGGCCAGCGCGGTCGATCATGGCTTTGGCGGCAAGAATCTCCTCGTCGCTGACCTCCTCCACAACGCCATCACATGCTTTGATGATGCGGCGGGCGCGAGGATAGCTGACGGGGTTGCCAATTTTAATCGCGGTCGCAACCGTATCAGCCTGAATGGGCTGGTGTGCGGCAAAATCCTGCATAAAACTGAGATAGAAGGGATTGGCTCCGCTTGCCTGGATAGCGGCTATACGCGGCACATGGCCGATCAGCGAGAGCTGGTACGCCTCGCGGAACGCCTTGCCAATCGCAGAGACATTGCCGAGGTTGCCAGCGGGCAGCACCAGCCAGTCGGGTGCCTGCCAGTCAAGCTGCTGCAATATTTCAAACCCGATGGCTTTCTGACCCTCGATACGGAAGGGGTTGAGGGAGTTGAGCAGGTAAATGCCCTGCTCGTTGCAGACTTGTTCGACCAGGCTCATAGCGGCATCAAAATCGCCCGCGATCTGGATGGCTCTCGCTCCATAGGCCAGCGATTGCGCCAGCTTGCCGCCCGCGACATTGCCAGCCGGCAGAAAGACGATGCTCTCTATCCCGGCTTGAGCGGCGTATGAGGCCAGCGAGGCAGAGGTGTTGCCGGTGGAGGCGCAGGCAACGGCCTTCGCGCCCAGCATCTGCGCCATTGTGACGCCGACCGTCATACCACGATCCTTAAAGCTCCCGGTCGGATTTTCGCCCTCGTGCTTGAGGAAGAAACGCTCCAACCCCGCATAAATACCGAGCTGCCGGTGTCCGGCCCGGCCCGCTCCGCAATTTTCTACACCGACCGGATACAGCCCCGTGTTGCCTTCTGGTCTGCTCACGATGTACCGCTCGGGCGCAGGTAAAATCAGATCGCGATAGCGCCAGACGCCGCTATAATCAAGCAGGAGCTTATCGGTGCTGATGGACCAGATGGGCGGGGTGGATGCCCGTTCATCAAAGATCTGGCGCCACACCGCACCCGCCGAGGGCACATGCTCTTGCTCGGTCGCGAGACGAAAAAAGGCGTCGCTGCTCCGCTGGACATGGCGACTGGGAAGCTGAAACGCTATCTCAACATCGAGCACGCTGCCACAGTCACAGCGATAACGCGGGGTTCGCCCTGCCTCCAGCGCGGGATAGAACTGCAAGCACTCGACGCAGCGTAGCGAGATGAGCGATAACGCGTCGCGCACTTCAGATGAAAGTTGTCCTTGTATGTTATTATTGTCCTCGTTTGCTCCCCGGCCTGGCTGGAGACCAGTAGAATTGATCGCCATAGCGAGCGCTCTCTTCCTTTCGTATGCGGCTGCGCGACGTATTCAGTACCCGCGCTCCATTTTGATCTGCTCGTAACACCATACCGGTCCCCTGTACGCCCGCAGCCAGCGCGGTTTGCTGCATGGCGTTGAGCACTACGGAAAAACTGGAGCTAGCCAGCGCAATCAGCGATGATCCTCCGCCGGAAAGGCAAGCTCCATGAGCGCCAGCGTCTACGGCGGCTTTGATAATATCGGGCATGGCGGGGAAAAGCGCCTGACGATATGGCTGATGGAGCCGGTCCTGCATGGCCTCGCCGATCAGCTCATAACGCCCCGTTTGGAGTGCGGTCAACAATAAAGCCACGCGACCGGTATTAAACGTAACATCTGCTTTAGAGTAGCTGGCGGGCAATAATTTTCGCCCTGCGACGGTATCCATTGGGAACGATGGCGTGAAAATGACGGCCTTGAGCGCATCGGGAAAGGGCGTTTTAATGGCATGGATCTTCCCCGCCAGATGCGTTGTAGCGACCAGGGCGCCAAGTAGCGCGGGAGCTACATTATCCGGGTGGTTGCCTGCCTCGGCTTCTACAGCGGGGCCGAGCAGTTCTTCTGTAGGCAACGCCGAGCCGAGTCCCTGCATACGAATCCACTCGTTCGCCGCGACCAGCCCTCCCACCACAGCCGTTGCGCTACTGCCCAGGCCACAGCCGGGCGGGATGGCAATTGACATCCGAATGCGCACAGGCGGGAGCGGAATTTGCAAACGATCAAAGAGCAAAGCGAATGATTGAAAAAAAAGATTATCTGGTCCTGCCGATAAACTTGCCCCTAATGCTCCCTGCACCTCAATGCTCGGATGGCGGGGATCATCTCCTCCCTCTTCCACCTCAAAACGGTTGTAGAGTTGCAATGCCAGTCCCAGGCTATCAAAGCCCGGACCCAAATTAGCCGACGTTGCCGGCGCTAAAACTGTAACGGAAGCAGGTAATGCCAGTGCCATCGCCAGCTACCTGCCTTTCTGATGAAGCGTGCATCTCTCATCCTTTCTCTAAATGTCTTTATTTTATCATGCTGCAATACCCGAGGCGACCAGCCAGGGAGAAAAGTCAGAGGAGAAGCGAGGACACCTCGCGCTCCGGCAAAGGGCTACCGCCCTCTGCACTCCTGCCTGGGCACCACTCTTAATATAGACCTGATCAGCGACACCATCAGTATACAGGAGTGACCCAGTGGCAGTACCGCTCGTGCTCCCCACGGCAGGCGGAGAGGTAGAGGGATTGCAGCTTCATGGTAAATGGCCCAGGCTGACCGGAGCCTATCGGGCGGTGATCTACGCTCGTGACAGGTGAAACCTGTACTCCTGTGCCACAGAAAAAGATCTCATTAGCGGCATAAAGCTCGGTCCGATCAATACGGCGCTCTTCCACCCCCATACCAAACTCTCTCCCAATCATTTCAATCAGAGCATTGCGTGTGATACCTTCCAGTATATCCTCTGATACCGCCGGTGTCGAGAACTTACCATTGCGCAAGATGAATAGGTTACACGAGCTGCCTTCCGAAACCGTTCCGTCATCTGTGAGCATAATGGCCTCATCAAAACCCGCCGTTTTAGCATCGTCTACAGCGAGCGAACTATTGACATAGGCCCCTGTCACCTTCGCGCGCACAGGCATGGCGTTGCTATTCGCGCGCCGCCACGACGAGGTACAGACCCGTAGCCCTCCACTGATATCTACATAGTTTCCCATAGGAAATGCATAGATCGCAACGGCGTCTTCCAGCTCCTGGAGCGTTAAGCGAATCGTGCAAGAAGATTTGTAAGTCAGGGGACGAATGTAGGTGTTCTGACGCAGCTCTTGCTTCCGCAGCAGCTCTACGGTGATGCGACAAAGATCATCTATCGACTCTTTGGGATGCATATGCAGCACATTCCAGGAGGCGGCCATTCGCTCGTAATGTTCGCGCATCTTGAGCACATAAAGTTGCTGCTGCTGCTCATTCCAGTAACCGCGAATGCCTTCAAAGCAGGCGGTACCGTACTGAAGCGCGTGCGTCGCAACGCTTACTTTCGCCTCGCTCATCGGAACAATACGCCCCTCAAAGTAGGCATAGCCTTCATCGGCAGGCGAGACCCCGTTTCTGGGTTGCGACGCCGCCTCCTGGGCCTGGCTATTTTTTGAAATTTCAATCTGAGTCACAAGGATACTCCTTTATTGATCCCGTCTCTGTTCAAGAGACGGGATGGTTTGCAAAGTCTAGCAGGGCAGGGGCAAGCCCTGCCCCTACAGATGTCTGTCATGAATGGTTTACAGACAGTGTTAAATTGCGGCGGGCGTTTCCTGGCTGCTCTCCACGATGTAGAGCAGATCCGCATCCGTGACGAGCTTTTTATGATCGGCCAGCGCCACAAAACGCTTATAGGCATCTTTTAATTGCTCAGCGGTCAGCCGGTGACCGAGTTGACGCAGGCGGGCATCAAGGCCATGACGCCCGGAATGCTTGCCCAATACCAGTTTAGTATCGGTCCAGCCAATCGCCTGAGGGGTCATAATCTCATAAGTGAGACGATGCTTGAGCATGCCATCCTGGTGAATCCCAGCTTCGTGAGCAAAGGCGTTGGCTCCCACCACGGCTTTATTTGGCTGCACGGGTATGCTGGTCAGGCGGCTTACCAGTTGGCTGGCGGCCAGCAACTCCTGCGAGCAGATATTGGTATCAACGTTGCCAAAAGCTTCCGGGCGAGTGCGTAGCGCCATCACTACCTCTTCCATCGCGGTGTTGCCTGCCCGCTCCCCCAGGCCGTTAATAGTAACCTCGACCTGGCGTGCTCCTGCTTTAATGGCTGCCAGCGTATTCGCCGTCGCCATCCCCAGGTCATTATGGCAATGGGCGCTCATGGTCACATTTTCCATACCCGGAACGCGCTCGCGCAAATAGCGGAATAGCGCCTCGTACTCCTGCGGCAGGGTATAACCGACAGTATCAGGAATATTGACTGTCGTGGCCCCCTGCTTAATCGCGATCTCAAAGACGCGGCAGAGGTAATCCCAATCGCTGCGCGTGGCGTCCTCGGCGGAGAACTCGACAGTCGGACAGAGGTTGCGGGCGTAAGCGACCGTCGATCTGACCTGCTGCAAAGCCTCCTCGCGACTGATTTTCAACTTATGTTTGAGATGAATCTCAGAGGTGGCAAGGAAAACATGGATCACTGGGCGTTCGGCCTCGCGCACGCCTTCCCAGGCCGCATCAATATCACCGACGCTGGCACGAGCCAGCCCGGCAATCGCCACGCCCCGAGTGCGGCGTGCAATTTCTTTGACCGCCAGCAAGTCGCCGGGAGAGGCCGCGGGGAATCCAGCCTCAATGATGTCCACGTTCAGGCGCACAAGCTGCTCGGCGACCTTTAGCTTTTCCTCGGTGGTCATTGTAGCCCCTGGCGACTGTTCGCCATCGCGCAATGTGGTGTCGAAAATTCTTACTACCGCAGGATCTGCCATGATGTTGATTCCTCCTTTGTGAATTGAGCAGGTCTCATTGCTGCCCTTTCCCTCTCATTTTGTTGGCTCTGCTTTTACTTCAACGGCTTCCGTTTTTTTCTGTCCAGGATGCAGCCAGGGCATCATGGCCCGCAAATCGCGACCAACCTGCTCTATTTGATGCTGCGAACCCGCGCGCCGCATAGCCAGGAAGCTGGGACGACCGGCCTGATTCTCCAGAATCCAGCGCGTGGCGAACGAGCCATCCTGAATTTCACGCAGTACGTTGTGCATCTGCTCGCGTACATGCTCATCGATGACGCGCGGGCCGGAGACGTAATCGCCATATTCGGCGGTATCGCTGACGGAGTAGCGCATATAGTCCATACCACCCTGATAGAGCAGATCGACGATCAATTTCATCTCGTGCATACATTCGAAGTAGGCAATTTCCGGCTGATAGCCAGCTTCTACGAGCGTTTCAAAACCTGTGCGGATCAGCGAAGTGATGCCACCACACAGCACCGTTTGCTCGCCGAAGAGATCGGTCTCGGTCTCCTCAGCGATGGTCGTGCGCAGAACGCCCGCGCGCGTGCTGCCGATAGCGCGTGCATACGCCAGCGTCAACGCTTCGGCATTGCCGGTTGCATCCTGATACACGGCCCAGAGCGCAGGCACGCCCACCCCTTCGGTAAAGAGGCGGCGCAGCATGTGTCCGGGGCTTTTGGGCGCAACCATCGCCACGTCAATATCGGGCGGGGGCACGATCTGCACATAGTGCAGGCTGAAGCCGTGGGCGGTCATGAGCATTTTACCGGGAGCCAGGCCGGGTCGGATGTCACGCTCAAAGACTTCACGATGATGCTGATCGGGGATTAGGACCATAATCACGTCCGCCTGCTCAGCGGCATCGGCGGGTGTCATGACGTGCAGACCATCGGCCTCCGCTTTCTCGCGGCTCTTGCTACTGGTGGGAAGGCCCACCACCACGTCACATCCGCTATCGCGCATATTGAGGGCATGCGCGTGCCCCTGGCTCCCATAGCCGATAACGGCGATGCGCCTCTGCTGAATCAGCGCCAGATCCGCATCTGAGTCGTAATAAATATTCGCCATGTGTTTCTTTCTCCTTAAAATGCATTTTCACTTGACGCTTTAGAGTTTGGCCGGTATACTGTTCATTCTGAAGACGGTGGAAGCAGTTGGCTATGCTCGACCCGCTTGAGGGTACTGAAAGCCAGCGTAATTGTCTCAGGCGTGATCTCAAGCACGCGGGTCCCGAAAAGCATGTCAATGATTTCGTTGGCATTCTCTACGGTGCTAATTACCTTGTTCATAGCCAACTCCCCGCCAACGGACGGCTGATATGGTAGATCGACCACATGTTGAACATCCACAATTTTGCGCAACTGCTCTACCAGATGGTCAATTCCTACTTCCGAGTCGCTCATCAGGACGGAGATGGACGCAACCGAGGAATCGGATAGTCCGCTCTGACCAAGCGTGAGGGCCTGCATATTGGCGCGGCGACGGCGCAATACACCCACCACACGGTCAACCGCGCCTGGCCTCTCCTCGACTAGAATAATGAGGGCATGTATATGCTCCGCTCCCTGAGGAGCGTCAGAATGCCCTGTACGATCTATGGCAGCTTGCTGATTCGTTATTTCCGTCATTTCAGGCATCCTCTTCCGCCGTTTCTTCGATCATGCTCGTGATCCCTGAGCCGGGAGCCACCATCGGATAGACGTTTGCCTCCGACTCGATGACGAAGTCGATAATAACGGTGCCTTCCGTCTCCATCGCCCGCTTGACGGCAGCTTCGACCTCGTCGCCACGCGTGATGCACATGCCGGTCAGCCCGTAAGCTGCCGCCAGTTTGACATAATCGGGACCGGTGATGGGCGTTTCAGAGTAGTTGCGCTGGTGGAAGAACTGCTGCCACTGGCGCACCATGCCGAGATAGCCATTGTTCATGATGGCGACTTTGAGCGCGAGCCCTTCCTGCTGTAAGGTCGCCAGTTCCTGGACGTTCATCTGGAAGCCGCCATCGCCTGCGACCACCCAGACGGGAGCGCCAGGCATGCCCATGCTGGCCCCTATAGCCGCAGGCAGCGCGAATCCCATCGTGCCCAGGCCGCCGGAGGTCAGATGACTATTGGGACGCGTCCACTGATAGAAGCGCGCCGTCCACATCTGATGCTGTCCCACATCCGAGACAATGATGGCCTCGCCATCGGTCGCGGCTCTGATGGCGCTCAGGATACTGGCTGGATCGGGCCTTTCCTGCTCACGCTTTATGCTCCCCTGCCGCCTTTCATTCTCCTGCTGCCAGCCGCGAATTTCGTTCAGCCAGACGCTATGGTCAGCAGGTTGAACCACCTCAGTCAGCGCGGTTAGAGCTATTTTTGCATCGGAGACAATAGGAACGGTCGCCACCTTCACCTTATGCATTTCAGAGGGATCGATATCAATATGGATGAGGCGAGCATGAGGCGCGAATTCGCTCACTTTGCCGGTGACGCGGTCATCGAAGCGCAGGCCGACGCCGATAATCAGGTCTGCATCTCCAATCGCCCGGTTGACATGAGCTGGACCATGCATGCCGGGCATACCGAGATGCAATGGGTGCGTATCTGGAAAGGCGCTCAAACCAAGCAGGGTCGCAATCACCGGAATCGAGGTCTTTTCCGCGAAGGCGCGTAATTCCTCGTAGGCGTTCGACAGGATGACCCCATGACCAGTCATAATGAGTGGACGCCGCGCCTGAGCGATCAACTGCGCTGCTCGCGCTACTAGATAAGGGGAAGGCACAGCATCATCGCCTGTTTGCTGGTGCGATTCGCCTATCGCTGGAGGACAATAGAAAGCTTTAGCCAGTTGCACATCCTTAGGGATATCGATGAGCACGGGACCAGGACGACCACTGCGAGCGACCTGGAACGCCTCATGCACAACGTCGGCGATCTCATCCGTGCTGCGTATTAGAAAATTATGCTTGGTGATCGGTTGGGTGACGCCGATGACATCGGTCTCCTGAAAAGCGTCGCGCCCAATAAAGGGTCGCGCCACCTGTCCTGTAATCGCAACCATAGGCACCGAGTCCATAAACGCGGTCGCCAGCCCGGTAACCAGGTTGGTCGCGCCTGGTCCGCTGGTAGCCACGCAGACGCCGACTTTACCGGTCGCACGCGCGTAGCCATCAGCGGCATGAGCGGCAGCTTGCTCGTGCCGTACGAGAATGTGATGCAGTGCGGGATAAGATGTGAGCGCATCGTAGAACGGCATGATCGCGCCGCCGGGGTAGCCGTACATCACCGTTACCCCTTCGCGAAGCAGGGACTCGCACAGGATGGCGCTACCCGCCATTTCTCGCGCTCCATCCGCTTGCCCTGCTCGCGTTAGTCTACCCGTTTGCCGAATAACCTTTGCAGCGATTGCCATAATTCCTCCTGAATTCAATCGACAGAATAAAAAAAGAGAACCTCCCGATTGGGAAGTCCTCTATCAGGTTACCTTCTTTGGATTGGGTTGCTTCGTCGCCCCCTTTAATCTCCCCGTACCGTGCTTGTGACTCGTCTTACTGTAAGCCCTACCAGACCCTCTTGCTTGACCGATCCGGTAAGGCTAATAAGGGTGAGGCTAATAATAAGGCTAATAAGCACGGGGGTAAGAAATTGGGACAGAGCAAACAGCACCAGAAGCAATAAAGAAACCGTCGTTAATGCGACGGCTTCGATAGTAGTGGTGCTTGCGGCAGCGGACATAGCAGGCATAGAAAAGGGCATGCGTTCAGAACGGCAGCGAGCAGCACTCGTTGCTGCCTGCGCGCTGTTAAACGTTGCCATCATGATTCTACTCCATCATTCCTGTTTGTACTACGAAAGCCTGCTACACTCTGTGGCGTTTTCCGCTGTTTTACTATTGAGAGGCTACAACAGCAACTTTGCCGGAGCCTTCAATATTTCGTTCGCCTATTTTGAGGATACACCACCTGATAAATACTTGTCAACCCCAATAAAGCCCAAAATTACGTTCATAGTTTGCTAAATTGTTCAGTTTCCGCGCTGTTTGACAGAGCCCCGGTCTATGCTATATGCTGATGTAGAGAAGCCATACATGGAGCGGCGGGTAACACCGGGGTTATCCGCCGCGCGTTATTGCGGTGAGACGAGCTATATTAGATACGCTCCGACCAGGCAGGGTCGGATAAGTAGTACGGTACAAGTATAATAAGATGGAGCGGAACAATTTATGACAACTCAAGCAAATAAGGCTATCCCTGTTCCACAGGTGGAGGCCCGCACCCCGATCCCGACGCAAAATCTCCGTGTTCCCGGCCCGACCCCCATTCCAGCAGAAATCATGGCGGCTCAGGCCAATCCGATGATCAACCACCGAGGACCAGAATTCGCAGCTATTTTGAAACGCGTCACCCTGCGCTTGCAATACTTTTTTCAGACAGCTTCACCGGTTCTGACCTTCCCGGCGTCAGGGACAGCCGGCCAGGAATGCGCTATTGTCAATAGCTTCTCACCCGGAGACCATGTTGTCTCGATTACCATCGGCAGCTTTGGCAACCGCCTGGCGAAAATCGCTGGCATCTATGGGCTACAGGTTACCCGCATCGAGTTTCCCTGGGGGCAGGCAGCCGATCCGGCGACCGTCGAGGCGCGGCTGCAAGAGCTGACCTCCTACAAGGGAGTATTGATCACCCATAACGAGACCTCAACGGGCGTGACCAACGATATCAAAACGCTAGCTGAGATCGTTCGCCGCCATAACCCAGACGCGCTCATTATCGTGGACGCGGTCAGCTCGATGGGTAGCATCCCGCTGGAAATGGACCCCTGGGACCTTGATGTTGTCTTCACAGGCTCACAAAAGGGCTGGATGATCCCGCCAGGAATTATGATGATTGCGGCCAGTCAGCGTGCCTGGGCAGCTAATAAAACGGCGAAGCTGCCTCGCTTTTATCTCGATTGGGAGCTCACACGCAAGAGGCTTGAGGCGTGGCAACATCCCACAACGCCCCCGGTCTCGCTCTTTTATGCGCTCGATGTGGCGCTAGAGATGATGCTGACAGAGGGCCGTGAAGCCATTTTTGAACGCCACAGACGCGGCGCGGACTACGTGCGGGCGCGTGCCAGGGCAATGGGTTTGCAGTTGTTCGCCGATCAGCAGTATGCCTCAAATACCGTCACAGCCGTGCGCACGCCTGAGCATATTGACACCAAAGCCTTGCTCAAAAAGTTGCGCGAAGAAGACCATATCGTCTTTGCCGGCGGCCAGGAGCATCTCGACGGGAAAATCTTCCGCGTGGGGCATCTTGGCTTTTTCACCGAGGCCGATCTGGCGCAGGCGATGGATGCAATGGAGCGACGCCTGCAAGAGTTTGAGCATAAGGGCTAGGGAAGGGGAGATAGAGACGATGGCAGAAGTACAGGAGCAGATAGAAAAGGCGGGAATTACAGGTACAGTTAAAATTCTCATCACCGACCGCATAGCGCGAGAAGGTATCGATCTCTTACGCTCGCAGTTGCCCCAGGCGCAGATTGATGAGCAGTTGGGGCTGAAGCCAGAGCAACTAAAGGCTATCATTGGCGATTATGCCGCGTTGATCGTGCGCAGCGAAACCCAGGTGACTGCTGATGTACTGGCGGCTGCAAAAAACCTGAAAATCGTTGGGCGTGCTGGCGTTGGTGTTGACAATATCGATACCGAGGCAGCGACTCGCCTGGGCATCATGGTGGTCAACTCTCCCACCGGCAATATTATCGCGGCAGCCGAGCATACCATCGCCATGCTAATGGCTCTGGCGCGCCGCATCCCCGCTGCCGACACCAGCATGAAAGCGGGCAAGTGGGAGAAGAGTCGCTTTGTAGGCGTCGAAGTGCGTCACAAGGTGCTCGGCGTCATTGGCCTCGGCAAGGTTGGCATGGCGGTTGCGCGCAGGGCCCAGGGGTTGGAGATGCAAATTATCGCCTTCGATCCCTTTGTTTCGCCAGAACAGGCGCGCAAAGCCGATGTTACCATGTTGACGATGGAAGAAGTGCTCAAGCAGGCCGATTTTGTGACCCTGCATACCTCGCTCACCACCGGCCCTAGCGGCACCCAGGGGCTGATCGGCGAGCAGGAGTTGCATCTCATGAAGCCCGGCGCTCGCCTTATCAACTGCGCGCGAGGCGGTTTGATCGATGAAGCCGCCCTGCTCAGGGCACTGAACGAAAATCAGTTGGCAGGGGCCGCGCTCGATGTGTTTAGCCAGGAGCCGATCCGCGATAACGAGCTTTTGCAGCAGCTCGTGACCCATGATCGAATTATCGCTACGCCCCACCTGGGAGCCTCAACCGAGGAAGCGCAGGTCGGAGTAGCAACGGATGTGGCCGAGCAGATCATTGCGGTCCTGCACGGCGGTTTCCCGCGGGCTGCTGTGAACGCGCCGATGATCTTACCGGAAACCTTGAAGGTGCTGGAACCGTATATGGTCCTGCTGCAAAAAATGGGACGCCTCTTTACCCAGCTCCAGCCCGGCCCGATCAATAAAATCGAGCTATCCTATAGCGGCGAAATCGCCAGCTACGACCTGCGCCCCCTTCAGGCGGCGCTGATCAAAGGCATGCTGGAATCGATCTCTGATGCGCATGTCAATATGATCAACGCCCAGGTGCTGGCGAAAGAATGGGGACTGGAAATTACTGAGCAGAAATCGACGACACCCACCGAATTTGCCAACTTAGTCACGTTACGCGTGTCAAACACCAATGGCTATACCTCATCCTTTGCGGGCAAACCCGGCTCCGGCGATGAACATATCGGTGTGCTCAGTGGCACGGTGATGCACGACGAGCCGCGGGTTGTACAGGTTGGCCGCTACTGGACAGAGTTCTTGCCGGTAGGTCACATTCTCTTCTGTCGCAACCTTGACCAGCCGGGCATGATCGGGCGCGTCGGCACAATCCTGGGCCGGGCGAAGATCAATATTCGCCACATGGATGTTGGTCCCAGCGTACGCCGGCTCCGCCCCTACACGCAACGCAACACAACAGATACCGCGCTGATGATCGTCTCCGTAGATGACCCAATTCCTGACCCCGTCCTGCAAGAAATCACCCACGACGAACTGATCATGGGTGCAACCGTAGTCGCATTGTAGCAATTTACTCACACCGTTGGAGTGCTCTCTGTGAGCACTCCAACCAAAGAACGTGCATGAAAAACTCCTGTGAAAAATATTTCCTTGCAAAATACGCTGGGTCATCCCCAGGTTGATGCTATCGTACAAAAAGTGATCCAGACATACGAGGATACTTTCCCTGGACATATTGCGGCCTATTATATCGAAGGTAGCTATGCCGATCAGACATCGCTGACTACCAGCGATATTGACCTGCTCATCGTTTTCCGGGGCCGGTTTGCGAACGAGGATACATGCGGGCTGGCGGAGCGCCTATGGACAAGCGACCAGGGAGGCTCTCAAGAAGTCGATATTAGCGTAGTAGACGAGGATAATTTGCGGGCCGGAGTGCATCCGAACGTGAAGCTGGGAGGTCGGCTCCTCTATGGCGAGGACGTGTGCAGCCTTTATCCGCTCGTGCCTATAGAAACCTGGACGCGCGAGCGGATGCATGCGGCCTACTGGCTGCTGGTCAATGTATATCACCGCCGCACTCCGGTCCGTCTTCCCCTGACGTTTCCTGCTCCAGCAGACGAATTTTATGGCTATACGAACAGGACACTGCAACTGCCTGATGGACGGGAAGTCCCCTGCACACGCAACCTTGTTCGTACCACCGGTTGGGCGGCAACAGCCCTCCTGGCCCTTCAGGCCGGGCAATATGCAGCGAGGAAACGCGACTGCGTTCGGCTGTACTGTGAATATATTGGTGACGAATGGACAGCGTTGCTGGAAGAGATTACCACCTCCTGTCGTGATGAGTGGCAGTATCTTATTCCAACTGCACTTCATGCGCGCAAGCGACTGCGCGAGATATGCGAGCGCACCCTTCGTTTTGAACAGCACTTTTTGACGCGCTACAGGTCGTACTTGCTCGGGCAACTACGCTCAACTGAGCAAGAACACGTCCGCGTTGCCAGAAAGTTCCAGGAGCAATCCCCGCTTGATGATGCAGAGATCATTGCGCAGCTCAAACAGCAGGCTATTTTTTCTCGTTATAGCCTGCTGTTTGAGCTGCATGAAAACGGGAGTTGAAGCTAAAACGACGCTTGATCATGTATACTGCCAAAAAGTACAGCATGATCGCTACTACCACGAGGCAAACCGTTGGGATGGTGTATTGCTGCATCATGCGCAGCGCCACTCCCCAGCGTCGGCCCAGCCCCCAGCCGAGGGCGAGCATCGCGACACACCAGAGCGTCGAGCCTGCTGAAGCGGACACGAAGAAGCGCGGGAAAGGCAGCGCGGAAATGCCCGCTGGGAAGCAGGCAAACGGACGAACATAAGGCGTCATCCGCGAGAAGAAGATCATCCACAGCCCTGATTTTTGAAACCAGCGCTCGGCCTGCGCGATTTTATCAGCTTTCACCCGGAAGAACGTCGCGATACGCAAAAACACCCCGCGCCCTCCCCATACGCCAAGCCAGTAAGCCAGGCAGGCACCAGCAATACTTCCGGCGATTGCCACGACAGTCAATATCTCTATATTAAGATGCCCAAGAGAAGCCAGCGCACCGGTTAACAATAGCAATGTATTATTGGCGATGGGCACGCCTGAACTCTCTAGCATCAACACGACAGCCACAATTACATAGATCGGTAATGGACTGGCATGTAGAAAAAAGTGCGTCACAGCATGTATCATTTTTTTCTACCAACATTTCCATATGGGCATATATCTAGCTACAACAGTATTTAGCAGTGATTTCATCTACTATAGTTAGACGAACGAGGGTATGGTAAGGTTGCGAGAAAACACATCTATGGCATAGTTACAATTCTGTAACTATGCCATAGGAGAAACGTATGCTGTTTAGACAGAAGGATTTTTGCCCAAAGACATGATACAATAGCCGGGTCCGGTAAAAATCCGGCCTGTGACAACTTTTGAAAGGTTTAAGAACCGCCTGATGACTACAACCGCTTCTTCTACCCCAGCGCAGGGCAAAAACTCATTGCAGCCGAGCAGGACGCAAGCAGGTTTTGCCTTTACTGTTCTGCTCATCATCAATGTGCTCAACTATGCCGACCGCTCCGTTCTTTCCGCGGTACTTCCGAAAATCCAGACCGATTTCCAGCTAAACAACACCGAGCTTGGTCTGCTGGCCTCGTCATTTCTCTTCATTTACGCCATCGCCACATTACCACTCGGGATTTGGGCCGATAGAAGTCCACGCAAAAATATTGTGGCGCTCTGTGTTGGCCTGTGGAGTGTTGCCACGGCTTTCTGCGGACTGACACGCAGCTTCATCCAGCTCTTCTTTACCCGCTCGTTTCTGGGCATTGGCGAGGCCGGCTATGCTCCTGCCTCTCTGTCAATGCTGGGCGATTACTTCCCCAAAGAGCAGCGCGGGCGTATCCTCTCCTACTGGTCCGTGGGCAATCTGATTGGGACGGCGCTGGGCCTGATTATCGGCGGCATCATCGCGGACCGCTTCGGCTGGCGCTGGGCCTTCTATGCCGTTGGCATTCCTGGCCTGATTGCCGCCTTCCTGATCTGGCGGGCAAGCGAGCCGGCACGCGGCGCGTTCGATAGAGAGGGTGACGCGGGCGCGGAGATGAGCCACGGGAGCCTGGGGAAAAACTTCTGGCAGGTCGCCAGGCAGATCTTCCATATCCGCACCTACTGGGTCCTGCTGGCTGCCTTCATCTTCAGCTTCTTTACGATTGGCAGCGCCCAGGTCTGGATACCGACATACCTTGTGCGAAATTTCCAGCTCACGGTCGGCGCAGCCGGTACTGTCTCAGGAGGCGTGCTGGCGGGTGGCAGCCTGATAGGCACCATCGCGGGTGGCTGGCTAGCCGACATGATGCAGCGCCGTCGTCCAGAGGGACGCATGATCGTGGCAACGGCAGCGTTTATCCTGGGAGCGCCCCTGACCTTTCTGGCCCTTGCGATCCATACCCTGACCCCTTTCATCGTGGTGTTTGTTGCCGCCATCGTTTGTTTAAGCCTGTGCCTGGGGCCACTCAACGCCGTCATTCAGGATGTGATTGCACCCCAGATGCGCGCTACCGCCGTTGGTCTGGTCTTACTGCTGGCTCATCTGCTGGGCGATGCAGCTTCGCCGCTCGTCATTGGGGCGCTGGCCGACAAAACCACACTGGGCTACGCGCTGATCATTACCGCGCCTCCGTGTCTTCTCATCGCAGGCGTCATTTGCCTGATCGGATTAAGAACGGTTGCGCACGACATGCAGGCGCTGCAAGAATTTTTACGGAAGCAGAGTGCATCATGAAGGATGGAAATATCAGCAACAAAAATCACCTCTCCGATCAGGAGAGGTGATGCATAGGGAGCGGGTTACGGGGTTCGAACCCGTGGTCTCAACTTTGGGAAAGTTGCATGTTACCACTACACCAAACCCGCTTATGGACGCCTAACAATTTGTATTATAGCCAATGTCCCGACAAAAGTCAAGCATCATATTACTTTGTGAAAGGAATTAGCGTAATGTCGAGCATTCCATCAACGAATCAGCAACCTTCCTTCCGCGGAGCCATTCGCGGCATTTTACCGAGCATCATCGTCAATGGCGTTCTACCCTACGTCATCTACCAGCTTTTGAAAAGCTACACATCCCTTTCCGACCTGAACATCCTGTTCATCTCGGCAGTGCCTGCGATTATTGGTGGCATCGTGAGCATCATCCGTAATCGGAGCCTGGACCTGGTCGCGGGCATCACGATAGTGGGTATAGCCGTTACGATCATTGCAGCCCTCATTGGAGGAGATCCCAGGCTTTTCTTGATTCGCGAATCATTTCTCACCGTGGTCCTCGGCATAGCCTGCCTGATTTCGCTCCTCTTCCCCAAACCGCTCTGGTTCTACGTGATTCGTTACTTTGCAAGCAGTAACGACCGCGAACGTGCAGCGGCGTTCAGCGCCAACTGGCAATATCCTGGCTTCCGCACGTTCGTACGCGTGCTCACACTTACCTGGGGCCTCACCTATGTTGGCGAATTTATTCTGCGCGTCATATTAGTGTATAATATGTCCATAGCACAGTTTTTAGCCATCTCACCTTTCATCTTTTATGGGATCACTTTTGCCGTTATCGCTTTCACTTTTGCCTATAGCAATCGGGCACGACGCCAGGGCGAGGAACGCCGCAAGCAGGCAGCACTGGCAGCGGAGGCACAAAGTGCGAAAGTGACTGAGACAGAGTAAAAATAAACTCAAGCAGTTGATCTATTCTCATCTCGCTAAATCTGATATGATACAGAGACGCGGGGATTATCACAACATATTCCCGAGCAAAACCGTATATATGCTAATAGCTAGCCACGCATCGTTTGTACGCTCTAGGAGGACATATGGGACTTTTCTCTCGCCTCATGACGTTTCTACGCATTCGTACCAGCTCGGCACTGGACAAGGCCGAAGATCCCGGCCAGGTGCTGGACTATTCATATAACAAGCAAATTGAACAGCTTCAACAATTGCGGCGCTCTATCGCCGAAGTGGTGACTAACGAGAAACGCCTGCAATTGCAGCAGTCACAGTTGCTTGAAAAAGTGAATACACTTGGCTCTCAGTCGATGCAGGCGCTCCAGGCCAATCGCGAAGACCTGGCACGTATGGCTCTGCAAAGAAGGGAGACGCTGGTCTCGCAGCTCAATTCCTACGAACAGCAAATCGCCCAGTTACGGGAACAGGAAGAGAAGCTGGTGACGATGGAGCGCAATGTCTCGGCCCGCATCGAAGCGTTCCGCACGCAGAAAGAGATGGTTAAGGCACAGTATAGTGCAGCTCAGGCACAGGTGAAGATCAATGAGGTGGCAACGGGCATCTCTGACGAAATGACTGAGATGAATATGGCAATGCAGCGAGCGCAGGACAAGGTTTTGACGATGCAGGCGCGCGCCAATGCAATGGAGACGCTGATCGAGCAGGGCACGCTGAACCCGCAGGGGGCACTCGGCCCTGGTGGCGGTGATACGCTTGAGCGCGAGCTGCACCAGATTTCAGCGCAACAAAACGTTGAGGCGCAACTGGAAGCGATGAAACAGCAGTTGCAACTCGGCGGCCCAAACACACAACCAAAACAAATTGAAGGGCCAACCCCTTAAAGCGGGTTAGCCCTTCTTCTTTGCCTTTTGCGCTTTATAGTACGATTTCGGCTTAGGATGACGCTCGGTGTCCACATACGCTGGCGGAGCTGCATCTTCGCGCGCGCTGATGTCGGTTTCATCCCGCTCACTGATCAGCTCTTGCAGATCGTTGTAGACATTATAGTTGTCATTGACCTCAGTCATGCGCAACATATGACGCAATACCTGTATTTGAGAGATGTTTGTCCTGTCATTTCTGGCAGGTTCAGCTTTGGCCAATAATTTTTCGACCAGATCCATGCTATCGTCATGTGCCCCAATCCCTTCAAGCCGGTCACGTACAACCAATAATTGCTCGTATAAGTTCATAATTTGCCACTCTTCCTTTTTGGTTACTGGCATACATTACTATAGACTCTGCCCAAACTATGGTAACATAGGACAAACGAGCCGTCAAATTTTATGGCATGCATCTTGTAGGGGCAATGCCTTCGCTTGTCCTGTCCCCCGCCCATCTGGTTAGATGGGATGGTAGAGGCAACGCCTTGCGCTTGCCCTGCACATTGCGCGTGCCACTGCGGCACGCGAGAAATTGGCTATGAAGGGGAAACCAGGCAAATTTATGGAACAGCAGGAACAACTTAGACAGCTTTATCAGGACTATTATTCGCTCCTCTTCGCGATTGCTTATCGCATGCTGGGCAGCGCCAGCGATGCGGAGGATATTGTTCAGGAGTGCTACCTGCGCTACGCTCAGACCTCGAACAAGGAGATCCGTTCCCCCAAATCGTACCTGACCACTATTGTAACCCATCTCTGCCTCGACAAGCTCAAATCGGCGCAGCAGCAACGCGAGCAGTATGTCGGGGTCTGGCTTCCTGAGCCTCTGCTGACGACGGAGACGGAAGAACCAACCTGGCTGACGGTGGAACAGCACGAGTCGGTTTCCGTGGCCTTTCTCTTGCTGTTGGAACGACTGACGCCGTACGAGCGCGCCGTCTTTTTGCTGCGCGAAGTCTTCTCCTATAGCTACGAAGAAATTGCCGAGATTGTGGACAAGAGCGCCATCTATTGCCGCCAGATCTTTCACCAGGCGAAAACGCATCTTAGCGAGAAGCAGCAGCGTTTTACCCCACCTTCCAAAGAAGCGCAGCAACGTCTGGTCGAACGCTTCATCGCGGCAAGCGAACACGGCGAGATGCAGGCCCTGACGAGCGTGCTGGCGCAAGATGTGAGCTGGTGGGGCGACGGTGGCGGCAAGGTGTACGCAGCCCCTTATCCGCTGCATGGTCGGGAGCGCGTTCTCAAGCTCTTGCAAGGGCTGCTACGTAAGGTTCCTGACTGGTATCCCGGTCTGCATTTCACTGCAACGACGCTCAACGGGAGAGCCGGTGTCCTCGCCTGGAGCGAAACGGGCCTGATTGGCACCATCGCCTTCGAAATGACGGAAGAACAGATTCTCGGCATGTACGAAGTGCTCAACCCCGATAAGTTGATCTATATCCAGCAACAGGTGCGGCCCTCCCGGTAACGCTCTCACACTTTCGCGACCTCAATCGTCTCCTGTACAGAACACGATATGAGCTAAATAAAGGAGGTAAAACTCATGGAAGTTTTTGTTACAGGAGCCACTCGCGTGCTTGGTCGTCCGGTCGTGCAACAACTGATCGCTGCCGGTCATCATGTACATGCTTTAAGTCGTTCGCAGGAAAATGAGAAAGAGCTGCGTGAGCTGGGCGCGGAGCCCGTAACGGCGAATCTGTTCGATGTCGAGTCCCTCAAGCTCGCGCTCAAAGGCTGTGAGGCGATTCTGCACCTGGCGACTAAGATTCCACCAACGATGAAAATGGGGCGGCTCTCGGCCTGGCTGGAGAACGACCGCATCCGCCGCGATGGGATGCGCAATCTGGTAGAAGCCGCTCTTGCTGTCGGCGGAGTGCAGACAATCATCTATCCTAGCTTCTTCTCCGTCTATGCCGATAGCGGCGACAAATGGATTGATGCTGCCTCAACGCCGGTACAAACTACCACCTCGCTGCAATCCACCCTTGACGCCGAAGAAGTTGTGGCCCGTTTCGCCAGCGCAGGCAATGGGCGCAGAGGCATCTCGCTGCGCATGGGAGCGTTTTACGGACCGGAAGCACCGTCGGCAATGGAGATTCTCGACTATGCACGCAAAGGGATCGGCGCGTACCCTGGTCGGCGCAACGGCTATGTACCACACATCTGGCTTGAGGACGCGGCCAGCGCCATCGTCGTCGCACTCACAGAGCCGGTGCCTTCGGGCATCTATGATATTGTTGACGACGAGCCGCTCACACGCCGCGAGATGTTCGACGCGTTAGCGCAGGCAGTCGGACGCAAGCATCTACTGCTAGTGCCCGACCTGCTGATGCGCCCGCTCATGGGCACGAAGTACGAAGATATGAGCCGCAGCTTTCGCATCTCTAATCGCCGCTTCAAAGAGGTCAGCAACTGGCAGCCGACGGTGTCCAACGCCTGGATTGGCTGGGCACGCATCGGCCAGGAACGTGCAACGGACGATCATAGCCCCACCGGAATGGTGAGGTGACCGTACTGACTATCGCGGACATGGGTGTGCAGGTTCCAACTCTCGGCAAACTGGAGAGCATACTGGAACATCTCTTCGGTATACGGCTCGAAGACGAACTTCTCACCCAGTCCGAACGTGGAGTAGTCGTAGTCACCCTTTAAGACCGGGGGAACGTTGCGCTCCCACAGATGGGTATAGCGTTCTGGATTTTGGGCAAGAGCCTCATCGGCGCACTTGATCGCACGAAAATAGGCATTGAGCACGCTCGGATTGATGGTGGGACTCACCCAGAAGGTGATCAGGAACTCTCCACGAGCCAGGATACGCAGCCCTTTCGCTTCGGCAATGGGGATTTCAGGGTCCAGCAGGGTTGCCGCCTCGATCTCGCCATTCATTAATGCAACCAGGCGCTGCCCCGGTCCTCCGGTATGGATGGTGCGAATATGCTCGCGGGGCAGCACCTGCTCCATGACCGCCAGGGTGGTGAAGTGGCTGCCCGCCCTTTCACCGATGCCAACCGGTATATCGCGCAGGTCAACAAGGCGCTGAATCCTGGACCCGGGCTTTGTAAAGAGGGCGAAGCGACCCACTGTATAGAGATCCGGCACCAGTCGGCCCATGCCCGCACCGGCATTGCAGGCCGTTCCCCACTGACAGGCCGAATTGACAACCTCCCTCTGTTGCACAAACGGCAAATCCTGGGGGCGCTGTCCATACTGATCGCCATGATGGCTGGAAACCGAGTGCATCACATCCTGCAACATCTCAGGCTCCAGACCCTCCTGCTGAAAAAATCCTTCATCCAGCGCGATCCACTCCTGTAATCGCGAGAAGTGCGGCACGACCTGTACAGGCGTGCGTTGTGTAGGGATGGTCATGCGAAAATACCTCCTGGGCAGGGGCCAGCTCTGCCCCTACGGGACATTTACGAAGATTCTCAAATAGGATCTGCGTTATCTACAGTAACTCACCTCCACAACCGTGTGTCAAGGGTGATGACGTTAACTACTCCTGCATCTAATAGACTAAACACCCCCAGCCGCCTGAGCTTCTACGGCGGGGAACATAGCTCAGGCGGCTGGGGGTGTCTATGAGGATGACGAGACTATTCAGCGATCTTTTTCGTCAAGGCAGTGAGCATTTGTAGCATTGAGTCAAATTTACCGTCCAGCGAGGTAAAACGCTGCTCAAATTTGTTTTCTAGTGCCGTGAACCGTTGATCGGTTTTGCTTTCTTGAGCCGTCAGACGCCGGTCTAGATTGTCGAACTTCTCTTCCAGTGCCGTAAACCGTTGATCGGTTTTGCTTTCTTGTGCCGCAAAACGCCGGTCTAGATTGTCGAACTTCTCTTCTAGTGCCGTAAAACGCTGGTCAGTTTTCTTATCTAGAGCGATAACGTGGCGATCTAAGCGGTCAAACTTCACATAAAACGCTCCAATATCTTGCTTGATATCAGAAAGTTGCTCGTATGTATCCTGTTTGAACGTCTTTAACCGCTTGATAACATCGTCTGTCAGGCCGCTCACCACTGTAAACTGCATCGCCATCTCCTGATGTGACTGAACAGCATCCGCCTTAAACTGTGTAAAGTCATGCTCTAATTTTTGTAATCGTTCTTCTTGCGTTGCCATATCCAACCCCCCTACTCCCCTGTGGAGTATACCATACAACATAGCCCCTCACAACAAGCAGGTTGCCCTGAGTTGCACTTGCTGTCAAAATTAACTCAACTGACAGCAAAAAGATTATACAATAGTAAACGAGGAAAATACAATTGCTGAATGTTGAGTAGGAGTAGCTTCTCATCAATGCAGCACAGGCGATAAAGCGGACGCCATCAATCGCGTCGCCACAGGCCTCGGAGGCTCTACGAGGAGGCAATCACGGCGACACAAAACTGTACAGTTGATAGCGGGAGGCAGTCCAGTCGCTATTTTGTGGATCGGTTGTGCGCACAAAATCGATGCGTACAGTTACCGATGATTTGCCGGCGGTGAGCGCAGGCGGCAGGGGGAAATCTTCGTCGCGCCAGCAACGCTGGTGGCCGTCAATACCGATGCGATTCGACGCTCCGGCATCGTACCATGTACCGGCAAAGGCGTTATCAAGATAGACGTTCGCGCGCTGATTCGCGACACAATCATTGAAGGTGCGCCGCAAGAAAGCGCCAACATTGCGCGGATCGAGCTTCATGGTAAAGCTGGTAGATGCCGCTGTCGCCGTCCCGCTCATAGTAATCAGCGGCGCATGGGTAAGATACTCATAAGCGGCGGTCATCCGGTAAAATTGCTCGCCCGTGGTCTGGTACTGATGCTTAGCGCGGCTGGTCGGCAAGGCTGGCGCTAGCTGGTCGCTGAGCAATGCGGTCTCGGTAGGAGTGCCATACCAGAGCATCGTTGCCCGATAGGGATGCGTGCTTTGATTGACTCCCCCATGTTCCCAGTTCACGACAAGGTGACGATTGAATGGCAGCGCGTCGGCGATGAGGAAGCGATAGAGCGCCGCCCCGTCATGGTCGCTGCCGGCAGGGTTATTGATGCTGCTGGGAAGCCCGCCTAGCGGCAACGAGACCTGAGTGCCGCCATGCCAATAATCTCCACCTTCGCCCCATTCCTCCGTTCCAGTTACCGCGATCTGCGGCGTCAGGCTATCATCAAGGTAGATATGCGGATCGCCCTCAAGCGTGCTATCCGGCGCGGCGAAGTTGATCACGGTGCCCACCAGCTTACCGCTACCCCGCACATCCAGAAAGGTCATATCCTGCCCGGCCTGCGGATGCGGGATGCTTGTGTAGGTAGCATGAAAGGTGCCCCACCACTGCCGCGGATCGGGAAAAGGCTCATAACGCACATTCCAGGTAATATTATTCAGCGCGTGAGCGGAGAGGATAGTGATCCGCGCCTGCGAGGAAAACGGCATCGGCCAGTAGAGATTGAAGTGCATTGAGCCATCAGGACCGCTATTTGCACCCGCGATCCAGCCCTGCACCAGGGGACGCCCCGCAGGTTGATAGACCCCCGCGCCATCTCCAACCAGGAACTTGAGCGGAGCATCGACGCTGGGGTGGGCCTCACCATCCCACGAGATCAGCAAGCGGGCGTTGCCAAAATCCACCATTTCCGACGCTGGCACCTGGAATGTGAGCGCGCGAATCTGGCTGGGACCGGACAGGGTAACAACGGGAGTCTCTTCTCCACCCGTTAGCGTCAGTTTTCCGCCCTGTTGCGAGATCGTCGCGGGCGCAATATCGCTGCTGGCGCAACGCAGCAGGTTCACCACATCGTTAGCGCGCGCTGTGTCGCTCCAGGTCGTGAGAGGCGTGCCATAGGGCAGCTTGCGATAGAGCGCATAGAAGTTGCCATTTGCCTGCTGCGAAGCCCATGTCATGCGCTGATTGAAGGTGAGGCCGGTCGCCAGGATGCTGCTGCCCTGGCTCTCCTGTGGATTGAGCGAAAGCGGGTAAGGAAATGCACTCGCCGGCGCATCAGCAGGATCTGTCTGCCCAAGATCATTCACATTGATCGTGGCAGAAGCGTGACCGTCGAGCGCGAGCTTCCAGGGTCCGCCATAACTCTCCTGCATGCGCATAAAGGTGACAATGCCTGGCCCGGTCTGGTCAAATAAAACATGCTCGCCATCGGGCAGAACTCGTACATAGTGCGTATTATCTGCGTTGCTTCCGGCGGGATCGGCGGTGGACTGTCCTTCCACTCGATCACCCATTTCCAGATAGGAGAGCTTATCCCAATGACGATAGGCATCAAGGCCGAGATAGAGCGGCGGCGCAGTATGGACTGCTGTGGTCGTGGCAGAGGATGCATTCTGGACAGTACGAGCGGCGGCGCAGGACTGGCTGGTCTGATTGGCAGGCGCATTAAACCACAAATAGGTAGATAGCAGAACCACTGCCGCTAAAACAAGGGATGGTAAGGCGATACGAGCACGTAAAAGGCGACGCATACACAGTCCTTTCTTTCCTTAACTGCCCCAATCCTCTCCACTGGCTATATTCTCATAGGGTCATTGCAACAGGTTATAAACATATAACGTTTTATCAAAACGATGCGCGGGAAAACGCGGCCTTGTGATACAATCGTCATTAGGAATATATTCGATTTGTTACCAACAGGAGGGTAGCAGGGCGGGGGCAAGCCCCGCCCCTACAGGATTTAGCAATATTTTAACGCATCCCGTAGGGGTAGGGGCGGGGCTTGCCCCCGCCCTCTTAGGAAGGAACTGATAATGGGCATACATAGCGAAGTGGTAGGTAGCTTGCTCAGGCCAACCTATCTGGCGGAAGCAAGAAAACAGTTCGAGGACGGACAGATGAGCGCGGTAGATTTCAAGGCTGTGGAGGACCGCGCCGTCGATGAGGCCATTGCTTTGCAGGAAGGCGCCAACCTTGACGTGATTACCGATGGCGAGATGCGGCGCTATGCCTTCTTTGGACACCTGATCGAGGCATTATCAGGTTTTGATAAGCTTGGCGGCTGGGCTATTCCCTTCAGAGACGAGAGCGGCGACGAGCTTGTTCTCCAGCGGCCCGTGGTGGTTGAGAAGCTTCAGTGGAAGCGCAGCATGTGTTCAGAGGAATGGGTCTATCTGCGTTCCCATACTTCACGCCCCAACAATGTCCCAGAAAGGAAAGTCACGATCATCAGCGCCCAGCAGGCAGCAGCCTACTACGATCCTGAAAAATCGAAGTCGGCCTATCCCACTCGCGACGCCTATCTGGCCGATATCGTGGCTTTCTCGCGGCACGAGGTCGAGGAACTGATTCGCCTGGGCTGCACCTATATCCAGATTGACGCTCCCCAGTACGCCGCTCTGCTCGATCCTGGAATACGCGAGGGTCATCGCCAGCGTGGTAACGACCCCGACAAAATCATCGATACCTGCATCGAAATGGATAACGCCATCATCGACGGCCATCCTGGCATCACCTTCGGCATGCATATCTGTCGCGGCAACAACCAGAGCAGATTCTATGCCAGCGGCGACTACGAACCTATTTCGCGCATCTTTGCCCAGACCCATTTCCAGCGCTTCCTGCTCGAATACGACGACTCGCGTTCGGGTGGCTTCGAGCCACTGCGACATGTGCCCGAAGATCGCTTCGTCGTCCTGGGCCTTGTCACTACCAAGAAGCCGCGCCTGGAAACCGCCGACGAGCTAATAAGCCGGATCGAGGAGGCAGCTCGCTTCTTCCCACTAGAACGGCTCGCCCTCAGCCCTCAATGCGGCTTCGCTTCGACGATGGAAGGGAACCATATCTCCCTCGCAGATCAGCAGCACAAGCTGGAGCTCGTGGCAAACGTCGCTCGCGAGGTGTGGGGAACTTCATAGATTGCGTCCTCGGGCAACCGCAAGGGTTTGCCCCTACAGCGCGTCTGGCATTATCAGCAGCCTGAATAGCGAGGTAGTTGATTTTGGCTATATGAAATCAGGAGCAGTTCATCATGGATACCATCACCACCATCGGCACGATTATTCGCGGTGATCGGGAAATCTTCCCGCCCTATTTGTATGAAGCGTACCAATCAACCCGCCGCCGCGCTCCGCAGCTCCCGCTGATCGGTGTGCCGCTCACCATTTCGGAATTGACAGGGCCTGGACCTGCCATCAGCTCCGTCACGCCTGAAGACGCCGACCTCACGCGCAACGCCGGCACGGGAGGCGAGGCTATCGGACAGCGCATCATTGTTACCGGTCGCGTGCTTGACGAGCATGGTAACCCCATTCCCAATACCCTGCTGGAGATCTGGCAAGCCAATGCCTCCGGTCGCTACCTGCATAGACGGGATCAGTGGCCTGGCCCGCTCGACCCAAACTTCCTGGGCATGGGACGCTGCCTGACAAATGATGATGGTGTTTACCGCTTCCTGACCATTCGACCGGGCGCGTATCCCTGGAAAAACCACCCCAATGCGTGGCGACCCGCCCATATCCATTTCTCGGTCTTCGGCCCCTCTATGTTATCGCGCCTGGTCACGCAGATGTATTTCCCCGACGATCCGCTTCACCAGATCGATCCAATCATGAACTCGGCTCCAACGGAGAAAGCGCGTCAAGGGCTGATCGCCGCTTATGCGCACGATGTGACGGAGCCGGAATGGGCGCTGGGCTATCGCTGGGATATCGTGCTGCGCGGACCCGATGCTACCTACTTTGAACCAGGGGAGGGCAAGCAATGAGTGTGCTGACTTTGACCAGTTCGCAAACCGTGGGGCCGTTTTTCTCGCCATGCCTGCTGCGCCCGGATGCCTGCCGCAATGTGCTGGTCGAGCCTGGAACGAGCGGCGAACGCATCCGCATCGAGGGATGCGTGCTTGACGGCGGCGGCGTTCCGATTGACGACGCGATGGTCGAAATATGGCAGGCCAACGCGCACGGTCGCTACAACCATCCGGCGGACCAGGGAACGGCCCCGCTGGAGCCAGCGTTTACCGGCTTCGGTCGCTCCGGCACCGACGAGAACGGTTGCTACTGGTTCGAGACGATCAAACCGGGGCGTGTGCCATTCAAAGGCGAGCAGATGCAGGCGCCTCACATCTGCGTTACCGTTTTCTCCCGAGGGCTGCTCAATCATGTGGTGACGCGCCTGTATTTCGCCGACGAGCCGAGCAATATTGATGATCCCGTATTGCAATGCGTTCCCCAGAGCAGACGAGCAACGCTACTTGCCAGGCGCGAGTCGGAAGGCGAGCCGGCAGTCTACCGCTTCGATATCGTCCTGCAAGGTGAGAACGAGACCGCATTTTTTAATTTGTAACGGAGTCGCGAACTATGGCAGAGTCGAACGCAGCGTTATTCAGCACGTCTGCTATGTCTGCTGCCTTCTCTCCAGAGGCGCATGTGCGTCAGATGCTGGCATTTGAGGCGGCGCTTGCCCAGGCCGAAGCGCGCGCGGGCATTATCCCGTCCGAAGCGGCCTTGAGCATCGCCGCCAGTTGCAGGGTGGAACTGTTCGACGTCGCGGCCCTGTACCGCGAAGCAGCGACGGCTGGCACGCCCGCAATTCCGCTTGTACGCATGCTGACAGCACAGGTCGAGGGTGAGGCAGCAAAATACGTTCACTGGGGCGCCACCAGCCAGGACGCGGTTGATACTGCGCTGATGCTTCAGATGCGCGAGGGGCTTGACCTCCTCATAGCCGATCTGCTCAATATATGCGCGACCTGCGCAGCCCTGGCTGAACAGCACCGGCGCACCATTATGATCGGGCGAACGCTGCTGCAACAAGCATTGCCAATTACTTTCGGTCTCAAAGCGGCGCGCTGGCTGGCACTGCTGCTGAGGCAGGTGCAGGCTTTGCGTGAGCAGCGCGCGCGGACGCTGGCTGTACAGTTAGGAGGCGCGGCAGGCACGCTGGCATCGCTTGGCGAGAAGGGTCTGCAAGTAGTGGCACTGCTGGCCGAAGAGCTGGATCTACCACCGCCCGAGCTTCCCTGGCATACCGAACGCGACCGCATCGCCGAGATTGCTTCCACGCTCGGCATTGTGGCGGGCACAATGGCAAAGATCGCGGGCGACCTGGTGCTGCTCGCACAAACTGAAGTGGGCGAGGCGACGGAGGCCAGCGCGCCGGGAAAGGGCGGCTCGTCGGCGATGCCCCAGAAGCGCAATCCGGTGGACGCCATCAGCGCCGTTGCGGCCACGCGCTTAGCCATCGGGGTTGTGCCGGTGATCCTCTCTGCGATGGCACAGGAGCATGAACGGGCCGCAGGAGGATGGCAAGCGGAGTGGGTCGCCATCCCTGATCTTTTCCGCTTTACGGCTCACGCGGTCGAGCGAGTACGCAACGCCGCTGCTGGCCTCCAGATCGATCCGGCGCGCATGAGCGCGAATCTTGATCTCACACACGGGCTGGTGATGGCGGAAGCCCTGACAATGGCGCTCTCTCCGCACGTAGGCAGGCCGGACGCGTACCGCATCGTCCAGGATGCCTGCAAGCATGCCACGACATCGGGCATCCATCTGCGCCAGGCGGCTATGCAGGATGCCCAGGTGCGCGCTCTCCTCTCACCTGAAGAATTCGACCATGCCCTCGACCCTGGTCGGTACCTGGGCAGCACAGACGCATTTATCGACCGGGCATTAGAAGCTTACCATAGGGAGCAGTTGTTGCAAAGATAACGCGACAGCAGTCCAGGATTTATACAAAAGTGCCTTCCTCGAAATTTGCATACTGGAAATGCTGATCGACAATCTGAACGACCACGATAATTTTGTTATCCGGGTTGCCTTCATTGTCGCCGCTATGACCAAAACTGATGCGCCCACTAATCCCAACAAGATTTTGATGGGCGATGGCATTCCTGAGAGCCAGGGCTGTCACCTGGCCACTTTGAGCAAAAACGTCGTTGCAGCTCTGAGCAAGCACAAACATCGCATCGTAAGCAACAGAGGCGCTGGGAGTCATTCTAGTGCTGCCATATTGCCCATCGCCAGCGTCTGCTCCATAAGTATTTTTATAATCTCCTATTCCCTGCGGTACAGGTACTGATGAGTGGGGCAAAATCTGCCAGATATCGGGATAAGTGAAGGCCGTAAAGTATAAACGGTACCACTGTGACCGCGCATCCGGTGTATAACCAGCCAGCCCATAGAGCGAATCGCCACCTAAGATACGCAGATTAGCATACTGCTTTTGATCGTGGTGAGCCAACCATTGCAAGATCGTATTGACATCCAACACGTAACAGGCACAGTAAAGCAAATCAGGCCCATCCTGCAAAACAGTCTTCAGAGCATTCTCGATAGAACTACGACTGTTAGGATCAAACCCCGTTGGCTGTCCTACCAGTTGATACGTTTTATCAGACGAAGGGAAATCGCCACTAAAATCCCCCTCTAGATTGAGGCCATAGAGATTGTCCGAGCGATAGAGGACCGCCACCCGTTTCACATGTAAGACGTTCTTGGCAAAATCGGCGGCAGTTCGAGCTTCAACGCTATTTGGGGGCACCACACGAAACAGGGAATGCGTCTGTGGCAACTGATCAATCGTCGCTTTTGAAGCCACAACCGGGACAAGTTTCTTCAGATTTATGCTAAGTTCGTTATTGATAGTAGTCGTACTCTGGCTGGTTACTCCGCTCATCACTCCCACAATCGTTGGATCATGAGCAATAACTACAGCTATCTGATCCGTGACTTGCGTTGCATAATCGGATTCATCCTTCACGCCCGAACCAATATTAGCTACAAGCACCTTGAGCAGGATACACCCTTTATCATTATTATTCCGGCATGCGTCGTTATGCTCTTTTTGCTGAAGATAGACACCCTGTAAAACATCGGGACCATCGTAGCCATATTTGCCGCTCAGGACGGCTACGGCAATAATAGTTGCATGAGGATAACCGTTATCGTTTTGCACTCTGCTATCCTCATAATAGATGCCTGCTTCGGCGTTGGTGGGATCATTCTTTGTTGCCTGCTGCCAGTCAGCTTGCTCCACAGCACTATGCGGATTGGCGCGGGAATCGCCGGCGTCAGCCACCAGTTGCCGTACAATATTTTCAGGACGGTTGAGATCAAAAACAGCGTTACCATCGCTGATGCCAATGCAGTCACTATTTACGAGTTGAACGCCCAAACCATCCTGACGCTTTTGCTGCTGTGCGTCCAGGCAAGCCTTCACGGCAAACGGAGTTTCCGCCAGGGACGAGAAATTCTGCGGCCAATGGGGACGGAGGATAAGATCGAGGATCAGCAACACAGCTATTCCCACGATACCAAAGCTAGCCATTGTGCCGAAAATGCGCTTTTGGCCGCCCGGTCCCCTCCCTCCCAGTCCCATAGTGATTTTTTGGGTCTTTTTTTCGCGCCGCGGCACAATACCGGCGGGCTCGGCGGAGATAAAAGCGTAAGCAAAGGCAGCAGCGCTATGGCAGGCGTACTGCTTCCAGTCATCGCTGCGCCTAAAGCCTACGATATCGCTGACGCCGCGAATCGCCATCACCGGATATTGCCGACGCATCTGCTGAGCCGCCTGGTAGACGCCCGCCGTCTCCATCTCCACCACCCGAATGCTGCGCGCAACTTGCAGCCACTGTACCAGAACGGCATCGTCGCGAATCAGGCTATTGCTGGATGCAATAGTGCCGGGGAGGAAATTCGGGGCACGGTTCCCATGTTGCTCCTTGCCAAAATGCCATAAGAAAACCTTCTCGACCCTCTCGCGCCACGCCTTGTCAACGCCTTCGTCGAGCAAACGCTGCACATCCTCTTGTGAGAGCTGCAATCGTGGGCGTGACATACCAATTGATGTCTCGCTGTTCCAAGCTCCCAATTGCAACTGATAGAGATTGGCGACGATATTGCTCACGATAGGATGAACTCCTCCGGTAACATCATAAGTCGTCTGATGGCCCTTGATCGCGTTGAGATCGAAATTGTGGATATGTGAGGAGACGATGACATCGCCCAGCGTAAAATCGGTGTCAGGTACACCGCCACCAATGCCGACCACCAGCAAGAGTTGGGGGTCCAGGTCGTTAATGATCCAGGTGGCGAGCTGTTGGGAGACATCATTACCCTGTCTGCTAGTACGCGCAACTGCCACTGTGTAAACTTTACCCTCTTGCGTCTGCACCTGACTGATACCATATTCGTGCTGACTCGAAGGATCTGTGTAACGGACAGGGTTGAAGCGGTTGGAGATGGCCTTATATTCTTCTGGAAGAATCGTAATAATCGCAATGTCTACCTTCATATCAATCTCTCCGCAGATATATGTATTTCTGAGCGTAATGTTTGTATATGCAATAAGTAGGTTTTAGTATACATGTTATATAGTAACGCTGCAAGAGTTTAGCCCAATAGTCTAAAAAGTATGACTGAGGGGATTTTGCCTGAAGAGGTAGTACCAATGCACTAGCGGATATTTAAATAGCGCAGTGCCTCACCATCGCGCCTGGATCGTCAGGAAGCTGCTCCCTTTGTGTACAGGGAAAAAGATGCCCGCCACCACCTGCTGTGTTTGAGCCAGGCGGTAGGGCGGGCCTTTCATGTCACACGCGGATAAATTCCGTCAGTTCGACTTCATGCGTACCACTATCCGGCGTGCGCACCTGGATGCGGATGGCCCAGCGGCCTCCCTCCGTGATGCCCGTGTGCGCCACAAAGTTCCCTTGCCCATCCGGCTGCAAGTTCAGGGCCTGCACCCCCGCGCCCACATCCATGCCGAACAAGCCGATGTAGAGCGAAACCCCGACATTGGTATCGACCTGACCATTCGGGTCCATCACCGTGGCGGTAAAGGTATTGAGGCCGAGCCGGTTCGGTGAGATCACCAGCTTCACCTGGAACTTGCCGTCGGTGGTCTTTACTGTCGTGTTAAACGGCGGGATCACAGACGAAGGCGAGGTGACCTGTTGCAGAATGGGGACCTGGTTGGGTGAAGTGGGTACCAGCGTGCCCGCATACACCGTCATGAGGCCCGTGCAGATCAGCACAGCGACGCCCAACGCTGGCTCCCAGCGCAACACGTTGGTCAGACGGCTGGTTTGCCTGACAATGCTGCTCTCAAGCCGCTTGACCTCTTGCGCGGTCGCCGTGCTACTTTCGCTCATCGGTAGATATTTGCGGTAGTCTCTGGCGAGTCGGGGGCGCAAACGCCAGACGTGAATGGCGCTGGTCAGCAGCATCGCCCCTACCAGCAGCACCTTCACAATCAGGGCACGCCCATAGTCGGTCGTCACCAGTTGGTCCAGCGAGGTGAAATGAACTGAGGCATTGAGCGGTCCAGAGAGCGCCATAATCACCACGCCGGTATAGGCCAGCGGCGAGTAGCGCGGCAGGGTTGCCAGCAAGGAGCGGGCCTGCTCTATCTTAGGGTTCTGTCTGAGCACTGGCAGGTAGATTGCCGCGATATACATCATGCCGCCCACCCAGAGCGAGGCCGCCAGCAGATGCAGCCAATCGCCCAGCAGCGAGTAGATGGAGATACTGCCAGGCACACCGCCGGCATGACCCGAGAGCGTCATCGCGATCAGCAAGGCCAGACCGAGCAGGAGATTGATCCAGAGCAGCGCCTGATTGATCCTCTCCGAGCGCTGCCTGGACCACAGTGCGTAGGCGGCAATTGCCAGAGCCAGCACGATCACCCCCTGGCGCATCAGCCAGTAGGTGCCAAACTGCCCGCTAGCAACGAGTTGAAAGAGCACAGATGGATCAAAGACGCGATCCCACTGCCCATTGGTGACGGAATACGCCTGACCCATCAGAATCCCCACATTCGCCAGGAACATCATGCCCAGGATCGGCAGTGCGAAATAGTGTTCAAAGCGGCGCTCTTCCCGTTGGCGAATGGCCGTTTGTTCGCTTTGCTCCGTTTCCGGCTGATGGACGAAGTTGCGCCACAGTTGCGCACCCATCCAGAACACCACTCCAAGCTCAATCAGGGTCGTCATGAACAGCAAAAAGAGCGTTGGCCCATCAAGCTGCCCCGGAACGCTTCCCCCCTGGAGTAACCGCGGATCGAGATGCACACTGCTAAACGTTGGAACGGGATCACCCGGCAGCGCCAGCGTAAAGAGGAACGAGCCACTGAGCACATGCCCATCCGCTGCCGACTGTGTGCGCCAGATCACGACATAGACGGCGGTCTTCAAACCGGATTGCAGCGGCACATCCAGTTCGGTGGGATCAGACGAGGAGACACGCGAGTGGTTGGTATCGACGCGCACCGCGCCACCGGCCAGCACTGAGGCGGTGGTAAAGGCAGGATTCAAATTCTCAGTGAACCACATACGCACCTGCGATGGGACCGCGCTGATGGTCGAATCAGGCGCGGGATCGGCTCGTAGCAAAATGGCATGCGCCTGGCTCGTTTGAGGAAATAGCAGCAGCAGGCTCAAAGCCAGGGGGATTGCAACGAGGAACAGGCGTCGCGTGAAACCGCGATAGGGTTGAGCTCTCATACTATCAATCCAATCTGAGTGCAAACATCGTAGCAGCGCCATAACGCAGACTTGCAGGCCGCTCCATACGATTTATGTCGTTCTCAAGGACCGCCGATAACGTTTAAAGGCTCTTTTCGCGATGAAAGATCCGCTGGCACCACTCGGACAAGCATGGAGGATTGTTCTGGCGGACCTGCTCGCTTACTGTTATCGCCGCTTTTAGCGGGTAAAAATATAGGCAAAGGGCATAGCTCTATTATAAACAGGTACTTTTCTTTACGCAATAGAAATAGGTATTTTTGTGAAAATCGGTTAGTAAGTTGCTCATCGCAGAGGCTATAGCGAAAACGTCAGGGGCGCGAGCACGTATCCCTGACGTTTTCGTTCATGCATCCTGAGTTGTCAGTCCGAGTAAGCGTCATTGATGACAGGAGCTGCAATACGCGCTGATGGCTGCATAGGTAGCAGTATTATTGCCGATGACCAGTGGACTATATAAGAACAACAAACATATCAGGATCATCACATAGATCCTGCGCCGACATTGCTGAGGAGCAAATGATCTTTGCGACGGCAAAAAAGCACATAGCATTTCGTCACTCCTTTTAGGGGGCTACCACTTACACTGTCCTTTGTCTGAGGGTAGAAGCGACTCTTGCCTCTATCCTCAGACAAAGGACAGTGTATCAATGAGAGTATTTTGCAGAAATATCTTTATGGTATCTTTCTGGTGTCTTATATGTGCGTCTGCTATACTCTTGACACATAACTATATCTATTGGCTTTATACTCATATGTCGGTAACACGTAGATACTTACCGCAAATGCGGCCAATTCCTACTTTTCGAGCGAGGGAAAAATATCTCATGGAAAATCAGGCTTTGCGGCAAGCACGCGAAAACAAGGGCTGGTCACAGCGCGATGTGGCTGAGCAGATAGGCACGAACCGCTTTACAGTGACACGCTGGGAGCGAGGTCTGGCTATCCCTGGGCCTCACTATCGTCAAAAATTGTCTGCGTTGTTCGGCTTATCCCCACGACAACTGGGGTTTCTCAAAGCGGAAAAAACCGCGAACATTCCCCCTTTATCCACCTACTGGAATGTTCCATACCACCGCAACTCCTTTTTTACCGGTCGAGAAGATCTTCTTAGATTACTCTTCATGCAGTTTCAGGGTCACCCTATTGAGGAAGGACCCCCCATCATAGCACTTAGTGGATTGGGAGGAGTAGGAAAAACACAGCTAGCAATCGAATACGCTTATCGCCATCGCTCCGAATACCAGGCGGTTCTCTGGGTCTCTGCCGATTCACCTACCATGCTTCTGGCCGATTTCGGGAACCTGACACAGGTACTTCACCTGAGGGGAAAAGACGAACAGGACCAGCAGCAAGCTATCAAAGCAGTTCAATGCTGGCTCACGGAGCAGGGATCATGGCTGCTTGTCTTTGACAATGTTGAAGATATAGAAATAGTCCACAGCCTTATTCCAACAACAGGCCAGGGACACGTCCTCTTAACAACGCGCCTTCAAGCAACCAGTACACTGGCAAAACGGATAGATGTTGATGTAATGACTCCAGAGGAAGGAACTCTCTTCCTTTTACGCCGGGCAAAAATCATTCCGGCCACTGTTCCCTCTACGGCTGTTGCTCCTTCTGACCTTCAAGCCGCACAAACGCTTTCAACCATGATGGAGGCTCTGCCGCTGGCACTTGATCAGGCTGGTGCCTATATCGAAGAAACCGGTTGCAATATCGCTGGCTATCTCAAGCGCTCCCAAGAACACCAGCTCCAACTCCTCCAACGGCGTGGCTGTTCGACCGATCATCCCACTTCAGTCGCAGCAACCTGGTCGCTCTCTTTTCAAAAGTTACAGCAGAGCAATGCGACAGCAGCTACCCTGCTCCAGCTTTGCGCATTATTGCACCCGGACGCAATCCCCGAAGAGCTATTTCTTGCCGCATCCCCCCCTCACCTGCTACCACTAGCCACCGATTTACTCCATCTCGACAGTATTATCAACGCTCTGCGTGCATTCTCGCTCATCCGCCGTCATCCTGAAACCTGTACGCTGAGCCTGCATCGACTGGTGCAGACTGTTCTCGTTGCAAAAATGGATCGCCAGATGCAGCAACTCCTGACGAAGCAGTTAGTATACGCTGTGAACGCCGTCTTCCCAGATTGCCTGCCCTCCACACGACAACTCTGCCACCGCTATCTCTCACAGGCTCTAGCATGCGCGCAATTACTTCAGCAATGGCATCTCGCATTTCCAGAAGCCGCACGGTTGCTCTACCAGACAGGAGTTTACCTGCAAGCCCGCGCTTCCTATGATCAGGCAGACCAACTTTACAAGCAGGCTTTAGAGATCCATGAGCAACTGGCCAGCACGAAGCAGCCAGAAGGCGCACGCTGCCTCTTCGCCCTGGCAACGCTCTATGAAATACAATGGAAGGCTCAAGAGGCAGAAAAGCTCTATCAGCAGGTGTTAACGATACAAATGCAATCACTGGAGTCTGGCCATCCAGAGGTAGCACAGACCCTCAATACATTGGCTATGTTCTACTACAAAAAAGGCCACTATTCGCAGGCCGAGCCACTGTACTTTCAAGCATTAGATATCTTTCAACAAAAGTTAGGTTCTGAACACCCTGATGTTGCTCGCTGTCTGAGTGATCTGGCCTCCCTTTACCGAGAACAGGGAAAATATAGACAGGCCGAAGCTCTTCAGAAGCAGGCGCTACATATTCGAGAGCGAGTATTTGGTCCTGATCATTTAGAGACCGCAACCAGCTTACGCAATCTGGCGATACTTTACCATGAGCAAGGACAATTCAAGCAGGCGGAATCACTCTACAAGCAAGCTCTGGCCATTCGGACGCAACAACTCGGCCCCGATCACCCAGACGTAGCGCTGATCCTCAGAGGTTTGGGGCTGTTGTCCTATGGGCAAAGTCACTATTCGCAGGCCGAAGCGTATTACAGGCGTGTTTTGCATATCCGGCAAAACACCTTGAGGCCCGAACATCCCTTGCTCGGTGATGTACTCGGTCTCCTGGCAGAACTGTATATCGCCCAGGAGCGATGGAGCGAAGCGAAAGAATATTTCCAACGTACCTTAGAGATCTGGGAGCCTGCATTGGAAGCGGATAGTCCTGACCTCGCTCATTGCTTCAATGGCATGGCAGAAGTCGCTGTGGCCCAGGGGGAATATGCCCAGGCGGAGGTGTTATGCCAACGCGCGCTGGCAATCCTGAAACAGACACTTGGAGAGAAGCACCATTATGTTGCCCAGAGCTTGAGAGTCCTTGCAGCATTACGCTGTGCTCAGGAACGCTACGAGCAAGCCGAAGCTTTTTATCAGCAAGCACTGACAACCCTGGAACATAACTTCGGGAAACTCCATCCCCAAATCATCTCGCCTTTAAACGGATTGGCAAATATGTACCAGAAGCTGGCACGTTATCCTCAGGCAGCGCCACTATATGAGCGTATGCTGACCATTTATGCTCAGTTCCAGGCTCCAGACCATCCCGACGTCGTTCACTGCCAGCGGCAGTGCGCACTCGTGCGGTTGCAAATGGATCGGCGGGCAGCAGAAATTTGAAAGAAAATCACCACGATTGGCTATAACAAACGTTTATATCACCTAAATCATAGCTCGTACTTAATCATAATATGATATATTATATCTCAAAAGATAGGAAGGAGGTGTTATTTACATTTTCGTTATTTCACCATTCATTTTCATAAAAACACTTCTCGCGCAACAAATATTTAGTTAGGAGAGAAACGTCTATGCGACAAAACCCTTGCCCTGTTTTCTTCCGCGCGGGTTTACTCGCGCTACTCCTAGTCATCCTCTGTTTTCAGTTTGGCGTTGGCAAAGAGAGCGTTGCGTACGCAGCGGCTCCTGCGACTTCGACCAACGCGGCCTTCGCCCAGGCAGCGCAACAGTTCGGGGTTCCCGTCGAGCTGTTGAAAGCAATTGCCTACATGGAAAGCCGATTGAGCATGCATAATGGCACATCCAGTATCGATGGCGGGTATGGGCTTATGCACCTGGTGAAGAATAGCCGCGCCGATACACTCGATCAGGCTACTAAAGACCTGGGCGTAAGCGTTCAACGCCTCCAGACTGATGCCGCGACAAATATCCTCGGTGGCGCGGCGGTGCTACGCGACGAAGCTTTGCAGCTTTCTAGCTCGCATACCCTCCCTAAAACTCTGGCTGGCTGGTATGGCGCAATTGCTGCATATAGCCACGCGACGATACGCTCAACAGCGTTGATGTATGCCGATAGCCTTTATAAGCTGCTCAATAGCGGCTTTAGCGCGCAGGCCGAAGATGGCGAAACGGTCACGCTGGCGGCTCAGCAGGTGCAACCCGACCATACAACCGCTGCAACAGTCAAGGGAGCCAAAACGCTGCCAGTGGGCTGTAAGGTCGATACCAACGTCGATTATCCAGCCGCCATCGACTGTATTGTGGACCCAAAGACGTTTGATTGCAACCTTGTCCCGTCAAACGCTCCCTGCACCTATGATGGGGCCAATCGTCCTAACGATCTTTCAATCCTGCAAGTGGTGATTCACGATATCGAAGGCACAGCACAGAACGCGCTCAACGTGTTCCAGGACCCCAATAGCTCCGTTAGCGTCAACTATATTGTGGATAGCGACGGCACTGTGTATCAAGTCATACACGAGAAAGATATTGCCTTCCACGCGGGTAACTTCTGGTACAATCAGCATTCCGTTGGCATTGAGCATGCCGGCTTTGACGCTACCGGCTTCCAGTGGTACAACGCCACAGAGTATCTGTCCTCCGCGAAGCTCACTGCTTACCTGCTCAAGAAGTACCATATTCCGCTGGACCACGCCCACATTGTTTCGCACGGCACCGTCCCTTCGCCCTTCCTGGCTGCGGCTCCAAATCACGTTGATCCAGGTCCTTACTGGCTCTGGGATTACTATCTCAACCTGATTCATCAGCAGGGCGTATCTTTCCCGAAAGGAACCCCCCAGTCGCATATTATCACGCTGAAGCCTTCAACCGATGTACGGCCCTTTGGGAAAAACGGGACGGAGACGCCGGCTAACTTCAACTTTTTCTATCTCTATAACGGACCCAGTACCGCCTCAGGTCTGATCCCCCAGCAGGGTGACGGCACCGATATTACCGATGTCACCAACAATGTCGAGCCTGCTACGAGCTACTTTTTCCTGGCAAAGGTAAAGGACCCGGCAGGCACCGGCGATACACTCTACGAGATCTGGTATGGAGAAGAGGACCAGGCCCACGCGAACCCGTCAAGCCTGTTTGCTACGGCTCACCTGGCCTGGCTGGCCGTTCCCTCGGGAGCTGCCATTGAGGGTTCGGGCACAGTTGTCGCACTCAACGGGACCAATGGAGCCAGCGCGGAGGTCTTCGGCAAGCCAATTACGAATGAGCAGTTCCATATCGGTGACGCAGCCAATAACTCAACTTTCGTATCAGCCTATACGGTGATCGAGGACGGCGGCACGACGCTCTGGTACGAGATCAACTACAATCATCGTCAAGCCTGGGTGCCCGCAAGCGAGGTCACTATCGTTCACGCGGCCCCAACAAATTAATTCGACAGGCAAGTTTCTCTGTCGATCAGGGAAGGCTCCCCTCAAGGTAAGGTGCAATTTACCTTGAGGGGAGCCTTCTAGCTCCACACTATCATAGAATTAGCTGCAATCACGGACCATTCTCCCCCACAGGCAGATTGTGCTCATCCATCATTTCTGTCTATCAGATCATTCAATAATGATAGCGAATTTAAGATATCTGTCGAACTCTTGCTAATTTTTCATACAAGAAACGTGTATAATTTTAGTAGAGCTTGTCCCTGTCCTGCGAGGTGAACAGCGACTTCATCCAGGATCAGAGAGTGAGAGCCATCCTGGTATTTTAGCGTCTCTGGCTTCCACTAAACGATCCGGTATTGCCAATGAAGCCGCTCGTCCATTGGCAATACTGTCACTGCCTTATCGCAACCACCGCCATGCACGGCTCAAGCTCACTTCTTATCTGCCTTTTTAGTAACATGAAAAGAGGAAAACTTCATGCATAGTCAACCACGGATGGCCCAGAGACTTCTTCATGGTATACCCTGGAGGAAAAAGTCAGCGACTTCAGGCAAGTTTAAACTGACCACCGCCATCTTTTTCTGCCTCATCCTGACCACTGTGTGCGCAACGCTTCTCTTTACTAACCCTGTTCTGCACGCTCTGGCTGCCGCCCAATCTGCTATTGCTATTAACGGCACCCCTGGAAACCAGCAGGCTTCTCTGACCTGGACCACCGACCCCAACGCCACCAGCTACATCGTTGAACAGACCGATCTGGTCACCGGGCAGGTCCAGCAACTGCCAAATGTGATAACGACGACCTCATTTACTGCCAGTTCCCTGGCTACCGGACACTGGTATCGTTTCCGCGTTATTCCGGTGAGCGGGACAGTCCAGGGCACCCCATCCGCTCCCATTGATATTCGCACGACGGGCTTCCGCGGCTCTTATGACTTCTACTACGTTCTTGGCGATTCGTATTCTTCCGGCGAAGGCTCCCCGCCCTATTCAGGCGCAACAGGATGCTATCGCTCCACTCACAGCTACGCCTACTTGCTCGGCGCTGGTATACCAACGCCAACCATGATCGCCTGTTCCGGCGCCGTTACCAACGATATCGATAAGACCGTCCAGAACTCCGGGCTACCGGGTACGCAGCTTCAGCAATTGAAGAACAGCCCCCTGAATAACGCTCTTATCACTCTGACTATCGGAGGAAATGATGTTGGTTTTGCCAACGAATTAGAAAACTGTATTGTTAGCTTTAGCTCCTGCACATCCCAACAAGCCTCTATCTCACAAAAAATTACGGCGCTAGAACCCCGCCTGGTTCAGGTCTATCAGGAGATCCGACAGGCAGCCCCGGGCGCTGATATTATTGTCCTCGGCTATCCTTTATTGCTCGCGGCTGCCAACATCGCAGATTGTCACAATCCCATTGTCCACGTTGGCCTGAGCGGAAGCGAGATGACAATGATCCGTGAACTCGCCGGTCAGATGGACCAGGTCATAGCCCAGGCGGCTGCACAGGCCGGCGTTGTGGCAGCCAGCAGTCAGGTTGAGCAAGCTTTCGCGGGTCATGAGGCATGCACAGCCAACCAGAGCAACGAGTGGATCAATGAAATCACCGGCATCAATGCGCTGATACATGGCTCTTTCCATCCAAATCTGTCCGGCTATCATGCCGACGCCTCCGCGCTCAATTCGCGCCGCACCAGCTTCTACCAGTCCGGCATGGTTCGCTTTCCCTGATTGCGAATTTTGCGCGTAAGCAAACTTTAGGGTTCCAGGAGTTGTAGCTCCTGGAACCCCAAAATCTGAGATGCGTTTATGCCTTATCCATCTCTGGATGGCATGGCATCAGGCGCCGATCTCAGCGATACGCGTACCCCAGTCGGTAAACTGATCGCCAGTCCCCGGGATGTACTCGGTTGCAACCCAGATGGAATGGCCGTTATTGGAAGAGTCAAACGCGGCTGCGGAGTAGTCACCCCAGCGACAGGCGCCGCCAGCACAGGTAAAGCCTGTATCAGCAGTAACGCCTGGCTGGATCATCGTGATCGCTCCGAACTGCGCGTGCTTCGCTCCCGAACGGGTCACATAGACCGCGCTGGGGAAGGTGTTCGGCCCCGTCATGCTCATCACCATCTCGACAGTACCATCGGGACTCTGCTGAATTGCCGGATAGAGCAGGAACTCGCCCTGAGCGGTCACGTAGCCCTGATCAACAATGGTGGCGCTCTTAATCACCTGCTGCTGCGAGTCCAGCGCAGGAGTGATTGAAAACCAGGCCGCACCGGTGCTCGGAGTGGCATCGCCAGGAACATTGACGATAGTATCCAGAGCACCCCAGAGCTTACCGTTGATCATTTGCACCTGCTGCATACGGTTATCGCCCGTGTCAAGGAAAACGCCACCGGGCGAGGTTGCCGCCGGAGGCGCGCCATAAGGCTCCGAGGTAATGACCACGTTGGTAAGATTGGGGGTCCCACCACTGGAAACGCGGTCGGTTGCCGTCATCGCCCACACGCCAAGACGCGTATCAAAGGCGGAGTGACGCGTTAACGACTGCAAGAAGAACTCAGCTTTGGTATTATCATTGGTAATAGCGGGCTGGACGGACCCGGCTACGACTCCGCCAATACCCAGATTGCCAAAATGCACAAAGTTGACGGTAGTCGCCAGCGCCACCAGTTGCGACTTGGAGATGGCGTAGATCTGCGCACCGTTGAAGTTTGGTCCAAGAATAGAAAACTCATTGGTGCTTACATAGATATTCTGCTTATCAAGGCCCAGCAAGGGCTGGTCGCCAAAGCAGGGGCAGCCTGGATCGTTGGCATCGGTGGTATCGAACTGATAGACCGTGAAGATGGTCGGGAAGTCCGAGGGCGCTACCGCTACATCCAGGTGCGATGCCGTATTAGACGGATCGATTGCCAGAACGCTGGCAAACCATGCATGGGTACTGGCATCGAAATAGCAGCGCGGATCACTGAGGAATTCGGCGGGGGCCTCATCGAAGAGGCTGTTGAGGCTGACCGGACCGTCTTTCAGCGTGCCGTTGCGGTTGTAATCAGCCCCCACCAAATTAACCAGCTCCAATACATTGCTCTTGTTGACGCACATACCCTGGTCCGGCGGTTCAACATCAAACCCGTTGGCATTGAAGCTATCGACGCTGCTCAGCCCATTGAAGTTTGTCTTCACCGCGTGGGCGCTGGTTAAGGGCGAACCGGCCACCTTTGGAATGGCGCCATTACGCACTGCCGCAGCGGTCCCTGCGCCATCCGGCGCCGGACGGTTGACGGCCACCTTTCGCACCACCGGATTGGGATGAACCGGCGCTGCGTGAGCAGTGGAGATTTTGCTCATATCCACAGTGGCTTTGAACTTGAGATGCCCCACGGTGCTCAACGGCGAACCGCTATTCGTAGCAGCATGGGCGGCAGGAATAGACGAGGAAAATAGTCCCGCTACCATGTAGCCGCTAATCAGGGTTGCGAGGACGGCCAGCTTTAAAGTGCTACTAACGAGGTAACGTAGATCCTTTAGGTTCTTCATAGAACGATCTCCCCACTTTTAAATGAACATATGACGTTTTGGAGATACGCCGGACAAAAGAAGTATCCTGGGGGTCCAATTAGTAATTACGTGGGAAGGTTACATGAGGTAAAAATAAAATAACGCGGGTAGTAAAAATTCTATTTTACTCAATTGCCATCTTCGTGATACATTTTACGATCCAGCTACTAGCGCATCAAGGAGGAGAAAAAAGATGCGCAAAAAAGGATGGTGTATCGTGTTTATACATCAAGCACAGGTGGAAGAGTACCCGTTCGGAAGGACTGCACATGCCACTCCCCACCTATGCTTCATCTCAAGCTATCACTGCAAGCCGCCGATTAAGCGCGCCAACTGCGCCTGCTCGCGAGCGGCATCCTGAACCGGTATCAGCAGCACCAGCAGTTCATCCAGCCCCTGCGCCAGCAGATTGGTCAGTTGCTGCGCTACCGCGGCCTCATTGCCGAAGACGACAAGGGAACGTGCAAGCTCATCAAGCCCCGCCCCATCGGCCCCTATTGGAAAGCCCGCGTCCGCGAACATCCTGGCGTAGAAGGGCAGCGTGGCATAGAACTGGATGCGCTTGCTAGCAGCACTGCGAGCGGCATTTTCGTCTTCACTTAAAGAGACCAGGACATGCGCCACCAGAGGAGGCGCCGGGCGCTTGCTAGCCTCCGCGCCAGCTCGCAGGGCCGGTAAAGCTTTGTTCAAGAGGTATGGCACGGGGCAGAGCCAGGAGATGGCGCCGTCTGAAATCTCGCCAGCGAGACGGAATGCGCCCTCACGCAACGCTGAAATTAAGATCGGGACCGGAGCTGTGCGCAGAGAGGGCGTCTGGACGTTAAAATAATCGCCGTGAAATGCGACCTGACCTTCCCACAAAACCGAGCGCAAAATTGCCACGTATTCGCGCAAGTGGGCCAGGGGAGCCGTATGTGGCAAGCCATAGATGCCCTCGATAGGGGGTCGATGGCTCGGACCAACGCCCAGGCGCAGACGTCCAGGCGCAATATCGTTGACCGTCAATGCTTGCTGAGCCAGGATCAGGGGATGGCGCGGATAGGTTGGCACAATCGATGTTCCCAGGCGTATCCGCGTCGTTCGTGCTGCTGTAGCGGCGTAGAGGGTCAGCGTGTCGAGCGTCGGCGGCGACTGCGTCATCCAGACCTGCTCGACTCCGGCAGCCTCGGCAGCGGCGATCAGTTCGATTGCCTGCGTTGCTTCCCGCGCCTCGATTGCCAGGCCAATCCGCGCTCGCGGCGTTGTAGAGGCTGAGGTATTAGATTGCATGATGATGATCCTTCCTTCGCTTCAAATGATCTCGTGGTTTTTTACTATATGCCACCCATTCGCACGTCGTCAAACAGGACAAGTTGTGATGATCGAATGTGGATCATATGATAAAAACCAACCGTTTCCAGGTTCGTACCCTCTATTCCTGTCGGATAGTATCTTTCAGAAGGGATTCTTCGCCATGACAACTCTATCATATGCACAGGTTGACCGGGCAGTTGAGCAGGCCACACCCACCATCCAGCGGATCGCGCAAGAAGTGTGGCAGTTCGCCGAACTTTCGCTGCGCGAGGTCAAGTCGGCACAGTTCCTGATAAATATTTTGCGGGAACATGGCTTCACCATCACCAGCGAAGGCACTGCCGGCATACCCACGGCCTTTATTGCCGAGTATGGCAGCAGATCGCCGACTCTGGGCTTCCTGGCAGAGTATGATGCCCTGCCTGGCCTGGGGAACGAGGCCGTGCCATATCGAGAGCCGCGCAAAGATCAGGTCAGCAGCGGACATGGCTGCGGCCACAACCTGCTGGGAGCGGGCTGCATCGGAGCTGCTATCGCGCTGAAAAACCTGATGGCCGAGCAGAACATCCCTGGCACGATCCGCCTGTATGGGTGCGCGGCAGAAGAGACTGAAGGAGCTAAAATCTATATGGCCCGCGAGGGGCTATTTCGCGATCTTGATGTCGCTTTGCACTGGCATCCTGGCCCGTTCGCCAGAGTAAGCAATTTCCGCTCGACGGCGGTCGATCAGATGAAGATCGAGTTCTTCGGCAGAAGCGCCCACGCCGCCGGCGGTCCCTGGCTAGGGCGTAGCGCGGTCCACGCCGCCGAACTCTTCGCGCACGGCCTTAACTTGATGCGTGAACACCTTGAGCCGACCGCGCGCACCCACTACATCTATGAACATGGCGGCATGGCGCCAAACGTCGTCCCCGACTATGCCCGCCTGTGCTTATATGTGCGCGACAGCAACCGCAAAAACGTTATGGCAACAACGGCCTGGGTCAAGCAGATAGCCGAGGGCGCGGCCCTGGCAACCCAGACCACCAGCAAAGTCCAGGTCTACACCGGCCTCTACGACCTCCTGCCGAACAGTCCCCTGGCCGCCCGCATGCAAATCCATCTTGACCGCATCGGCGTGCCCAGCTATACCGAGGAGGAGCTGGCATTCGCGCGCGAGTTGCAGCGCAACTTCGGCGTCGAGGCCAAAGGTATGACCACGCAGGCGCAACCTCTCGGCGATGAAAGCAGCTCTATGGGCGCATCGACGGATGTGGGAGATGTGAGCTGGAATGTGCCGACGATGGGCTGCGGCATGCCGACTATGCCGCTCGGCGTTGCCGTCCACACCTGGGCCGCGACCGCCAGCCACGGCACCAGCATCGGGCTGAAAGGTGCCATTTACGCGGCTCGTCTGCTCGCCTGGACCGGATTTGATCTATTGCACGATGCAGAATTGCGTCAGGCCGCCCGTGCCGACTTCGAGCGGCGCGTGCGTGATCAGCCCTATGTCACGCCGCTGCCACCCGAACTGAAGCAACCGATAGGGCTGACACTATAGGGCAATGATTATGCTCATTAATCAATGATGTTTAGAATACCCCTGCCCTGTGGCGACGAGGTTATGCACATTAACAAATTAATTCGCCCATAGCGAACATGTTTATTACCGAATTTAATAGTTAATCTGCATCACCGCGTCCGCTTTAGCGCGGGATTGTGACAAACAGCCAGTAGATCGGACGCCATGATGAACATAAAAAAATACCTGGAGGAAAGCTGAGCGCCGTCACGCTGTTTGATAGCCGCAGGGCGCTATCGGTTCCTCCACAGGGCAACCGCAAGGGATTGCCCCACCTATTCGTCCCCGCGTGGGGCAAGGTCATCGCAGGCGAGCAGGGCAACCGCGAGGGATTGCCCCTACCCATACGTTGTCGTCCACCGGCAAACGTGTCAGTATGGGACAGAACCTCCGCAGGGCTGCGTGGGGGGAACAGGACAAGGGCAATACCCAACCATGCAACGGGGCCATAGGGCGATCAATCGGATCGGGACGGGCAGGGGGTACAGCAGGACGATTGGCTAGGGGCAATCCCTCGCGGTTGCCCTGCTCGGACTCCCTTAATCAACGCTCGCCCGCGTGACGATCAACTCGCCTGGGGCAGTTCGTAAATTTTTGTAAACTTATCAGTCAGATAACGCACAAAGTACTGGGGATTCGCGGGCTCCCCCGTCAGGCGCACTATCAGCTCATCAGGCAGATAGGTCGCCCCAACGGCGTACATATGCTCACGCAGCCACTGCAAGATGAAGGAGGTATCGCCGCCAGCCAGGCGCTCGGCAAAATCGGGAAACTCACGCTGCACGGACTGGAAAATTTGAGCGGCATAGAGATTGCCCAGCGTATAACTGGGGAAGCCGCCGAAGCCGCCGGACCAGTGGACATCCTGCAAAACACCCACCGAGTCGTTTTCCGGCTCTATCCCCAAATATTGGCGGTACTTCTCATTCCACAGTCGCGGCAGGGACTCGACGGTAATTTCACCATTCATCAGCGCCTTCTCTAGCTCGAAACGAATGATGATATGCAGGTTATAGGTCACTTCATCGGCCTCGATCCGAATCAGACTCGGCTCAACGCGGTTGAGCGCCCGCACGAAGGTCGTTACATCGACCGTATTGAACTGCTGCGGGAAGAACTCGCGCAACAGAGCATACTTTTTCTGCCAGAAAAGCTCGGAGCGGCCCAGAGCGTTCTCCCACAAACGCGATTGCGATTCATGCACGCCCGCTGACGCTCCTCCCGCAAGCGGAGTGCGTAATAACGCCCGCGAACTCCCCTGCTCATAGAGCGCATGTCCTCCCTCATGCAATGTCGCCGTCAGCGCCATCCCCAAAAACTGCTCTGTATAGCGTACGGTAAAGCGCACATCCAGCGGGGAACCAAAATCAGTGGTGAAAGGATGAGCGGAACGCATGATCTGACCATGCGCAAAATCATAGCCAATGCTGGCAGCGACCTTTTCACAGAACACACGCTGCTGCTCTGGAGGGAAGTTGCCATAGAGGCAGGAAGTATCGATTGTCTTGCCACTCGCCTGGATGCGCTTGAGCAGTGAGATACTCACATCGCGTACGGGAACAAACAGTTCCTCCGCCGCTCTGGCAGTCAGGCCCGGGTTCGCCAGATCGAGCAGGGCATCCAGGCGTGTCTCGGCAAAGCCCAGTCTATCAGCGATCTCGCGTTGTATCTTCACCGTACGTTGTAACCAGGGAGCGAAGCTGGCAAAGTCGTTCTGCTGGCGCGCTCTAACCCATCTTTCGACACTGGCGACAGCCACCCGCGCCCTCTCTTCAACAAGCTTCGATGGCAGCTTCGTGGCCTGATCGTAGGCTCGACGGGCATGCCGCACCAGCCCTCGATCCGCGTCGGTGAAACGCTCCTGTTCGATCACATCATCCAACGCTTTAAGCACATTGCCCAGTTGTGGCGCGGATTGGCGCTGGTGCAAGATTTTCTCTAACGTTGCCATCTGGTACATGCGGGCTTCACCCGCTCCCTCCGGCATGGCCGTATGCTGATCCCACTCAGCAAGCCTGATCAGTTTCTCAAGATCAGTCATCTCATACATATACCCTAGCAACTCGCTGATATGCTCATTGCTTTCGGTAAAAGTCATAGACTCATTTGTATGCTGTACCGTCTTCACGTTTTCTCTCCCCTTGAATGTACATATCATCATTTGATGGCGCAGGTTTTACCATGCAGAAAAATTTTACTGCCCTTCATTTTGTATCCAAAAAGCTGTTAAAGTCAATTTTTGGGGTTAGCAAAAGGTTCAGGTTATCCACAGCTCATCCACCGCCTTAGAGAAAGTCGTGGATAAAGTTGTGGATAACAGGCTGGTCAACTGCGTTCCGATCCAGTTATACTTGTTTTAAAAGCGACGTATCCCTGACTGTGTCGTCGGTTATTTCATCCCGGTTGATCGTTCCATTTTAGCCACACACAGGAGGGAAATTATGTCTATCGTTGTTGAAGGTCAAAAGAAGATCGCGCCTAAGAGCGCCTTGCGGCACCGTCCTATCGGGACGAAGCAAACGACTGTGCCGATCACACAGCGCTCCTCACGCATGCAGAAAAAAGAGCCTGAGACGCGTATTACCGGAGATGCGCCATTACCTGTGAATAAAACGGCAAGCAAAGCGCAACCGCCTGATCGCGTTCACTGGCTCATCCCCATCGGGATCTCAATGACGGTCACTATTGTGCTGATCTGGCTGCTTCAGTCTGCTCTAGCCTGGGGTACCACAGCATATAACGATCTGCGCTTCGGCAGACCTCGCACCTTTCAGATCGATGTCGTAGTGGGGCATAACGACTCGCTTGCCACACCCAGCCACTTTATCGCCTTTAATCTCCGCGGTCATATCCAGATCCTGGAACTGCCAGGGGGCGATGCGAGCCATGCCAGGATGATCGTCGGACCGACGCTATCCGGGGACGGCGCGGACCTGGTGCCGGTCACGCTGCAATTCGTGGACCGCCAGGGCAACCATCATCCTGATATGCTGGTACATAGCGGGTCCATCGAACTGTGGTTCAAGAATCAAAACGGCACTTTCGTCCCCCAGTGAAACATGGTGAACTATGCACAATAGCAGGTTGTGAACCACACCCCGACACAACCTGCTCTGTCCCCGTCATATCTTTTCTGATGAGCCATACTAACGTGCTTTGTCTGGTAAAATCGTTTTTACTATAAATTCTGTTATTTTAGTAAATAAAATTGTCTTCAAAATTTTTAATTTCTTTAGCTACCAATTAAGCATTTACTTCTCTTAGTTCTTGTGCTATACTTTTTTGGGGCCGTCGCATCTTTCACCACGCGAAAGAAGCTTTTTTTCCAGCAAGACCATCTACGAACCTTACCTGATTGTCGTGCGCGCATGCTTAGCAGACCTCTCTTTGGCGGAGGGGGAAGAGAAAAACAAGGAGAACAATCATGGTTCAGACACGACTCAAAACAATTCTTACCCTGCTCGTCCTGACACTGGCTCTGACTGCATCTTTCCTCATCGGACCCACCTACTCGGCGGCAGCGGCATCCGGCCCAGATTTCTCCCTCTCAGCAAATCCAACCTCCCGCACTATCGAAAGGGGACAGACAGCCACCTACACCATTCATGTGCAGGCGTTGAACGGCTTTAATGGGACCGTCAACCTGACCGTCTCAGGCGTCCCCAATCATGACTCGGCCTCCTTCACAAACCCATCGGTGACGGGCACTGGCGACTCAGTTCTCAGTGTTCATAGCCCCGGACATGAATCTGCGCTAGGAACCTCTAAATTGACCGTCACCGGCACCAGCGGTAGCTTACAGCATTCTATCCAGGTGACTTTGACGACAATCCCGGTCCCCGACTTCTCCATCTCTTCCAATCCGTTCGTCCAGACCGTTAAACCGGGGGGAACCGCCGTCTATCAGATCAGCGTTACCTCTGTACCAGGCACAAATTTCTCCGGCACCGTTACCCTGGCCGTTTCAGGCGTGCCCGCCAGTGCCACGGCATCCTTTACCTCCACCTCAGTGGTAGTTCCCGGGACCACGGAGCTTGATATTAAAACCACCTCACAGACTACCACCGGTTCCTTTGGACTGACCGTTACCGGCACAAGTGGGCAGCTAGGACATTTTACCGATATTACGTTTGAAGTCATCCCGCCAAATTCCAACTTCACGCTTTCGGCAAGCCCGACTTCGCAGAGCATTCAAAGAGGGGGCTTGAATGCTGTCTATACCATCCATGTTGGTGCGTTGAACGGCTTCATCGGGACCGTCAACTTCACCGTTTCAGGCGTACCAGCCAACGACCTCGGCTTCTTCAACCCCGACTCGGTGGCAGGCTCAGGGGACGTCGATTTTATCTTTAATAGCGGCGCTCAGTCTTCCCTGGGCACATTTACCTTAACCGTCACCGGGACAAGCGGACCGTTGCAACACTCTATCCAGGTAACCTGTACGGTAACCCAGTAGCTTGCTTGCAGACCCTCACTTCGAGGAGGCTGACCCGTTTATTCGGGGTCGGCCTCCTCGAAAAACGCCCATGCTCGCTTCAATAAAACCATCATTGTATCCTGCCATGATAATTTTCTGCTATAGACCCTCTTCCCCTTTAGTAAAAGCTAACAACTGACTCTCTTCATCGCGCTCCTTGACCATATGATTGATGTTATCAATTTTGACATCAGGAGGCGATTTTCCTTCCAGGAAATGCGCGCTTCTGCTGCTTATTTTACCTTTTTATGCGACGATATGATAAAAGGCATATTTGTACAATATTCTTGACAGGCTCAGCAATAGTAGGCTATGCTGCATATATATACCAGGAAGCAGCTTGCATCTTGATAGCCTAAAAAAACATTTTTAAAAGTACAGCAACTAAAGAAAGGACAGGCCGCCATGTCATCTGCCGACGGAACTTCTTCAGAGAACAGGTATATCATCAATATCGAGGAGGCCGCGGAGACCGCGCGTCTCATGGAGCAAGACCGTCTTTTTACGCAAGCGATGGGTGGCCTTTTTCCCGAGCGGTCGGACGATATGGCGCGCTTTGGAGAGCTACTCGATATCGCCTGCGGGCCTGGCGGCTGGGCATTGGAAGTTGCATTCCAATATCCAGATACGCAAGTGGTCGGCATTGACATCAACCCGCTGGTGATCCAATACGCGTTCGCGCAAGCCCGCACGCGTCAGTTGCAAAATGTCACCTTCGAGATTGTCGATGCGCTCAAGCCGCTCCCGTTTAGCGATTGCAGCTTTGATCTTGTCAATGCGCGGCTACTGGTCGGTTTCATGGATCAGGAGTCCTGGCCCAGGTTGCTTGCTGAGTGCTACCGCATCCTGCGCCCGGGCGGAGTTATCCGGTTAACAGAAAGCGATGGGTGGACGACGAACAGCTTCGCCGCCCAGCGGCTTTTCGGCTATCTCTGTCAGGTGCTTGTTATGCAGAAGCGCACATTTTCTGTTGACGGACGCTCCTTTGGCCTGGTGCATCAGTTAGGGAAGCTTATCCGTGATACAGGCTTTGAAAAAGTAGAGAAACATCCCTTCTTTGTTGATGCCTCTTGTGGCGCCGATTCCCACTACGCTGTCTATAAGGATATAGAAATACTTTTCTCCTTGCTCAAGCCCTATATCATCAAATCCGACCTTGTGAAAGAAGAAGAGTACGACCGTCTCTACAACCGTTTGCTCGCGGACATGTTAGGCGACGACTTTACAAGCCTCTCTTTCGGCTTAATCACCTGGGGGGTCAAGCCAGCATAGAAGTATTCCCTTGCGTCGCGAATCCTAGATGCTGCGCAAGGGAATTTTTTTACCAATTTTACACCTCCACCCCCTTCAATTTCACTTCCCTATCACTCCGCCTGGGTATAGTAGTACCAGCTAAAAATTTTACTGGAACCGATCTTCCTTGCCGACTGTCGTAGGGGCCGGGCTTGCCCCTGCCCTGACATGCTGGAACCGATCTTCCTTGCCGACTGTCGTAGGGGCCGGGCAACCGCAAGGGTTGCCCCTACAGACCCTGTCCTGGCATGCGGAATTTCAAGGTCCTCCTTGCCGACCGCCTGGGCGACAGCATCTAGCTGTCGCTCCCCAATTCATCGTGGGAGCGTTGGCGGGCGGAATTTCAAGGCACTCCCTATTTTTCCATCGTGGAAGGCCAGAAAAGGAGACACAACTCTAATGGCACGAAACAGTCTCACGAAGGCGTACCAGAAGATCCAGGAGCTTTCCTGGGAGCCAACTTTTGTGACGCCAGCTCAGAAGTACCCGACCGACTACAAATTTACGAAGGCGCCTAAGAAGGAGCCATTGAAGCAGGTCATGCAATCCTATTTCCCCATGCAGGAGGAGAAGGATGATCGCTCAATGGGGGCGATGGATGGCGCATTGCGTGGTAATATGTTCCGCTCGACGGAGCCACGCTGGATGGAGTGGATGAAGCTTTTCCTGGGCATCAGCCCGTTCCCGGAAATTTCCGCCGCTCGCGCCATGCCCTTGCTTACTTCGGTGGTGCCTAATCCCGAGCTGCATAACGGCCTGGTGCTTCAGATGATTGACGAGGTGCGCCACTCCACCATTCAGATGCATCTGAAGCGTTACTATATGAAAAACTATATAGATCCCACCGGCTTCGATACCACTGAGAAGTCTTTCGACCGCTGTTACGCAGGCACAATTGGCCGCCAGTTCGGCGAGGGTTTTACGACGGGCGATGCGATCACGGCTGCCAACGTCTACCTCCAGATCGTGGCGGAGACGGCTTTCACCAATACCCTGTTCGTCGCCATGCCGTCCGAAGCTGCTGCCAACGGCGATTATTTATTGCCGACGGTCTTCCTCTCCGTCCAGTCGGACGAGTCCCGCCATATCAGTAACGGCTATGCCACGCTGCTAATGGCCCTGGCCGACCCGGATAATCGACCTCTGCTGGAGCGTGACCTGCGCTACGCCTTCTGGAACAACCATGCGCTCGTCGATGCCGCTATCGGCACCTTTATCGAGTATGGCACGAAGGATCGGCGCAAGAATCGCGAGAGCTATGCCGAGATGTGGCGACGCTGGATCTACGACGACTACTACCGCAGCTACCTCATGCCGCTGGAGAAGTACGGCCTGAAGATCCACCACGATGATATTGAGGAGGCGTGGAACCGCATCGCCAACAAGGGGTATGTGCATAAGACCGCCCAGTTCTTCGCCACGGGCTGGTTCGCCAACTTCTGGCGCATCGATCCGATGACGGAAGAGGATTTCGAGTGGTTCGAGTTCAAGTATCCCGGCTGGTACAACGAATACGGCAAGTGGTGGGAGCACTATGCCCGCCTGTCCAAACCCAACGGTCACAAGCCGATTGCGTTTGAGGATGTTGGCTATGTCTATCCGCATCGCTGCTGGACCTGCATGGTTCCCTGCATGATTCGCGAAGACACCATCATGGACACGGTAGATGGGCAGGTACGCACATACTGCTCTAAGACCTGCCACTGGACCGATAAAGTCGCCTTCCGCGGTGAATATCAAGGCCGCCCAACGCCTGCAATGGGTCGTCTGGTGGGTAAACGCGAGTGGGAAACCTGCTACCACGGCTGGGATGTGGCCGATGTAATGGTTGATCAGGGCTTCGTCCGTCCCGATGGTAAGACGCTGATCCCGCAGCCGCACGTCATCTTCGACGATAAGCAGATGTGGACGTTAGATCACCTCAAGGGGATCGAGTTCCAGAGTCCGAACGTCCTGCTTAACAAAATGACGCCGGAGCAGCGAGAAGCCCACATGGCGGAATACCGCAAGGGCTTCACCATCAAATAACGTCCTGGCACGTCAAACAAAGACGGCAGGGGCTGTAGGGGCATCCCTTGCGGTTGCCCCCTGATACGTTTGACACCTGGTGTAGGGCAGGCGCGTGGATGGCAGATGGTGTTGCGGGGGAATTGGTAGGGGCAAGGGGATGGGCTGGAGGGGACGAGGGGGCCTCGCGCTTGCCCTGCTACGGGTCCGGCGGATGTACGGGCGATCAATCGCGTCGCCACGGCGTTTCCAGTGATAGGACGCGATCAATCGGGTCCATACGAAGTGAGTTGCGAGATGGCTATACACAAAGTACGGTTTCAGCCAGTTGATATCGAGATCGAAGTGAGCGAAGACGAGACGGTGCTCAATGCTGCATTCCGGCAGGGCGTGTCGTTGACGCATGGATGCCGCGAGGGGCAGTGCGGGGCCTGCAAGTCGTTTTTGCTGGATGGCGACCTGGAGATGAAGAAATATTCGACGTTCGCGCTGCCAGACTACGAGAGCGAAGAGGGATATGTGCTGCTCTGCCGCTCCCATGTCTATAGCGACGCGGAAGTGGAGCTGATCAACTACGACGAAGACATTCTGCGCCTGGGTATCCCCATCGAGACGTTCAAGATGACCATCGACGCCATCGAGCCGCTGACGCATGATATTCGCCGTCTGGTGCTCAAGTTCAGCGAAGAGGGGAAAAAGATGCGCTTCAATGCCGGGCAATATGCCTCCATCCGCGTTCCCGGTAGCGACGAGTATCGCGCCTATTCGATGGCGAATACGCCGCGTACACTGGGGCGACTGGAGTTCATGATCAAAATGTTCCCGGACGGCCTGTTTTCAGGTCTGCTGGATAATGGCTTCACGGTTGGTCAAGAGCTGGAGATCAAGGGACCGTACGGCGTCTTTATGCTGCGTGAGAAGTGGGATAGCGATATCGTCTGCATCGGAGGCGGCTCCGGCATGGCCCCCCTCTGGTCGCTGCTCAACGATATGGCGGAACGCGGGATCAAGCGCAAAGCCACCTACTTCTACGGCGCGAGAACGCGCAAAGACTTATTTTACCTTGATCATCTGCATGAGCTGGAGGAAAAGCTGCCCGGCTTTCGTTTCATACCCGCGCTCTCAATGCCAACGACAGAGGACGAGTGGGACGGCGAAACTGGCCTGATCACCGAAGTGCTGGATCGCCATCTGGAGGGCGACCAGAGCTTCACCCAGGCATATCTCTGCGGCCCGCCGCCGATGATCGACGCTGCCATCCCGGTACTCGTGAGCAAGGGCATCAGCGAGGATCGCATCTTTTACGACAAGTTCACACCGACATTTCAGTATCCTTAAAACGGATCGAGACAGCTATGCGATCTTGCCACCTCTTGAGGGAGAGTGTACTCGTTATAGCTGAGAATGTCAAGCGAAATGCAGTAGAGACTTGATTTATCGCATTACCCAGTATCAACCCGACTTATCGCGTCCTATTTGTTAACGGAGGAAAGGATCTATCATGGCAGACCCGATCACTGATAATGGGCCAGCGATCAACATTACCAACGCGCAGGCGGGCGCAGCCACGTTTGTAGGCTCGGATAGTCGCGCCTTCAACTATTTCCAGCCAAAGGGGCGTCAGGCCAGTATCTATGAGGATGTCACTATAGATGTCCAGCCCGATCCTGACCGGTACCTGCTACAGGGTTGGCTCTACGCCTTCGCCAATGGTACCGAAGGATACGATCCGCGCTGGACAAAAATGCAATCGTCCAACTGGCATCTTTTCCGCGACCCTAACGAGCAGTGGCATCGCAACATGTATATCCGTGAGGCCAACACCGTACGCCAGATCCAGCAGGCCCAGACGATAGGCCGGGAACAGAACGTTTACGCGACCTGGGACAAGAGCTGGATCAAATGCATGGAAACCCATGTTGGCGCGTCGATGCACGCCGAGTACGGCCTGGGCATGCACGTCTTCGTACCGGCGCAACGCGATGGCACCACCAACATGATCAATAATACGATGGCGATCAACGCAACCGACAAGCTACGCCTGGCCCAGGACCTGGCACTCTACAACCTGGAATTGAGCGAGCGCATTGCGGGCTTTGATGGCAAGGCGCATAAACAGACCTGGAAAAACGATCCTGCCTGGCTCGGCGTACGCGAGAACGTCGAACGCTTGACTGCCTCCGCTGACTGGGCCGAGCAGCTCTTCGCTACTAACGTGATTTACGAACCGCTCTGTGGGGAACTGTTCCGCAGCCAGTTCGTGATGCAGTGCGCCGCGCCTCACGGCGATTTCATCACACCGGTGTTTTTTGGCATAGCGGAGCACGATTACGAGCGCAACCTGGCCTACACCGTCGATTTCTTCAAGCTGCTCGTCGATGACGAGGAACACGGCGAGGCTAATAAGCGCATCATGGGTGAGTGGCTCTCGCACTGGACGCCATTTAGCGTTGCCGGAGCGCGCCAGTTGCAGCCCATCTGGTCTCAAGTGCAGATCAAAGTGCTGCGCTTCGAAGATGCGTATGAGCGCGCCAAAAATCGCTTTACGGCGGTCCTATCAAAACTTGGATTAGAGTTGCCAAAGGAGAGTCCCCATAGGGCGGGGGCAAGCCCCGTCCCTACGGAGCGCGGTAAGGAGGTCCAGCTTTGAGTCAAACTGCGGAAAACAAGGCTACAGGCACACGCTCAACATATGAATTGCAGTTCAAACGCGAGCCATCCAACCTCTGCGGGGTGACGATGAGCGCCAGCGTCGAAGGCAACGCCATAGCCGAGCTTATGAGCAAGAAGCCAGGGGTGCGGATCACGCGCTATCCGGCCATTATCCGTATCGATGCGGAGAAGATGATCGAGTTTGATATGGACGAGATCGGCTCGGCCCTGGGCTATGAGCCAGGCGAGTACACCGTCTACGATTTTGAGGTCGAGACATCGACCCACTACGGACGCCAGGTGCGACTCGATGACAGGGTGCTCCTCTTCGCCAATCCCGAAGATGCCGCCGAATATCTAGGGTTTGAGCCGGAGCCAACCGCCTCATCCCAAACCTCACCTACCATCCCGTAGGGGTAACCGCAAGGGTTACCCTGATACAGTTACCCCACCGCGGGAGGATGATCGTCTGTGGTCCAGGTAGCCGTACGTGGTGGGGAGCCGCAAGGGCTACCCCTACAGCAGCGTTTAACAAAGGAATACACATAGTCAGGAAACAGGAGGTCGCAACACGATGTATCGAACTGACAATGGAGAAGATATTTTCGTCATTGACTGCCACTCTCATTTGTGGGATGCCAGCCCTGCCAACCAGAAAAATAAGTATGGTCGTGGCTGGATCGATTGCTTCTACGCCTACCACAAGAACCTTTCCCCGCCCGAATATGTCTGGTCGCTGGAAAAGTACGAGAAATACTCCCCCGATGATATGGTATTTGACCAGTTCGTCAAGGGCTATGTTGACCTCGCCGTCCTGCAACCAACTTATTTGACCGACTTCTACCATAACGGCTTCAATACCATTGAGCAGAATAGCGTGATGAAGCGCGCTTATCCCGACCGCTATATCCTCAATGGTGCCTTTGACCCCCGTGATGGCGATGCCGGCCTGGACTATCTACGGCGGCAGAAGGGCGATTGGGATATCAAGGGCGTGAAGCTGTACACCGCCGAGTGGCGCGGCAACTCCAAAGGCTACAAACTCTCTGATCCCGAGAGCTATCGCTTCCTGGAGGAGTGCGTCAAGCTTAGCATCACCAACGTTCATGTGCATAAAGGGCCAACCATCTATCCGCTCAACCGCGACGCCTTCGACGTGGCCGATGTCGATGATGCCGCCTCAGTATTCACCGATCTAAACTTTATCGTCGAGCATGCAGGCTTGCCGCGCATCGAAGACTTCTGCTGGATCGCCACCCAGGAATCCAACGTCTACGCGGGCCTCGCCGTCGTCCTGCCCTTCATCTATCCACGCCCGCGCTACTTCGCCGAAGTGATGGCGAATCTGATGTTCTGGCTCGGGCCGGACAAGATCCTCTTCGGCAGCGACTACGCGATATGGGAACCCAAGTGGCTAATCGAGAGATTCATGGCCTTCCAGTTCCCGGAAGACCTGCAAGCGGAGTTCAATGTGAAGATGGACATGGAGAACAGGCGCAAGATCCTGGGTCTCAACGCCGCCCGGCTCTATGACGTCAATCCCGACGAGCAACTGGCTAAAACCAAAGACGACCGTTTCTCGCAGGAGGCCACCCAGCTCCACCATAAAAGCGGCGGCATCGGCGTCCTTGAACCGTAAAACTGAACTGTAGGGGTAGCCGCGAGGGCTACCCCTACGGCTACCCTCCCGGTCAAACAGGAACGTGATAAATTGCGCAGGATGTGATAAATCGGGGTCCCTACGAAGGAGTGTTTTATGCTGTTCGCTGATGCCTTCTCTGGAGAGATCACTGAGACGACGGTCTACGCAGCCATCGCGGATGTGCTCGACCCTGAGCTAGACGAAACTCTGGTCAAGCTGGGCTTCATTGACCATGTTCAGATCGATGGAGGCAATGTCACCATAGCTTTTAAATTGCCCACCTACTGGTGCGCTCCAAACTTCGCCTACCTGATGGCCGCCGACCTGCGCGCCAAAGTGCTGGCTATTCCAGGGGTACACACGGCTCATATTCTGTTGCAGGACCATTGTACCGACGAGGAGATTAACGCGAGCATCAACACGGGCAAGTCTTTTACCGAGGCATTCCCCGATGAGGCCCACGATAACCTGGAAGAGCTGCGTCAGATCTTTTTACGCAAGGGCTTTCTGATGCGCCAGGATATACTGCTGCGCAAGTTGCAGAAAGCCGGCGTGGGCGAAGAGACGCTGCTCGCTCTACGCGTGGCCGATCTGTCTATTGATGAGGCAACGCAGCGCGCAACCATCACCACGCCCCAGCAGGTAATCCATCTGGAGCGAACGGCCCAGAGCGCGCAGGCTTATTTACGTCGCGCCACGCTGCTTGGCCTGCATCAAGGGCCGCGCGACTTGCTCTTTCTCGACGATCATGGTCAGGCCATTCCTCCCGGCGGGTTGCAGCACTACCTGCGCCAATCCCGCTCGGTACGCATGAACATTATGTTTAATACTGTCTTCTGCTCCGATATGTTCCAGACCCGCTACGGCTCTGGCGAAAAGAAGTCTTTACCAGAAGGAGAGATGATATGAAGGCTGTGCGTTTGCTTGCATACAACGAACTTCCCAAAGTACAGGAGACCGCCGAACCCACGATTACCAGCCCCACCGATGTAATTGTGCGTATCGGCGGCGCGGGCCTCTGCCGCACCGATCTGCACATTATTGAGGGACAGTGGGTGGAGAAATCCGGCGTGACCCTGCCCTATACACTCGGTCATGAAAATGCCGGCTGGGTCGAGGCCATTGGTTCAGCCGTAAGCAACGTTGCGGTGGGAGACACGGTCATCGTGCATCCGCTAGCGACCTGTGGCTACTGTCGCGCCTGCCGTGCCGGGGATGATATGCATTGTATCAATTCGGTCTTCCCGGGTATTTCGGTTGATGGCGGCATGGCAGCTTTCCTCAAAACGAACGCCCGCGCCGTCGTCAAGCTCGATCCCATCCTGGCCCCCAAAGATATTGCGGCCCTTGCCGACGCTGGCCTGACTGCTTATCATGCAGTGAAAAAGGCGGCGGCCCTGCTCTATCCGGGTACGAAGGTGGTGGTGATTGGCGCAGGCGGACTCGGCCATATCGGGGTGCAGTGCCTCAAGGCCCTTACGCCTGCCGAAATTATCGTGGTTGATAAATCGCAGGCAGCCCTCGATCTGACCAAAAACTGGGGCGCGAACTATACGGTGGTAGCAGATGGCAAGCATGTTGATACGGTGAAAGATATCACCAACGGGCAGGGAGCGGAGGCCGTGATTGACTTTGTGGGCGAGCAGGGGGCGGAGATGGACGCGGTCCAGATGCTGCGGCGCGCCGGCTCGCACTTCATCATCGGCTACGGCGGCAGGCTCAACGTTCCCACCATCGATATCATCTCGACGGAGATCAACTTCATCGGCAACCTCGTGGGCAGCTACAACGATCTGGCAGAGCTTATGACGTTGACCGCCCAGGGCAAAGTCAAGCTGCATACCCAGGTCTATCCGCTGGACGCGGCCATTGACGCCATTCACGATCTGGAGAGCGGCAAGCTGCGAGGGCGCGGCATTCTCGTCCCTTAAAATTGTGGATGAAGGTTTTTTGGGAAAGGAGCACAGGTCTATGAGCAAGCAACTTCAGTTTAAAGGGATGGCCCGTTATTCCATCCGTAAAGGGGTGGATACGCTTACTGATGCCGTCAGGGTGACTATCGGGCCTCGGGGGCGCAATGTGGTGCTGGATCATCCGCTTGAGACGCCCAGAATCCTCAATGATGGCGTCGCGATTGCCCGTGGCATCGACCTGGAAGAGCCGTTTACCAACATGGTTGTCCAGTTGCTGAAAGAGGCCGCGATCAAAACCAATGATCTGGTGGGCGATGGCACAACGACGGCGACGATCATAGTACAGGCCATCCTGGCTGAAGGGCTAAAAAACGTGGTGGCGGGGACGAATCCTATGCTCCTGTGCAAAGGTCTGGAGCGCGGCGCGCAGGCGCTCCAGGCAGAGATTAAAGCCATCAGCCAACCCGTTGAGACACACGGAGAGATTGCCCAGGTCGCCACAATCGCGGCAGGCGATCCCGCCATAGGGGAGCTGATCGCGGGCGTGCTGGACGAGGTTGGACGCGATGGCCTGGTGACGATAGAAGAGGGCAACGGCCTACTGACCGAAATCGCCTACATCAAGGGCATGCAGCTTGATCGCGGCTATATTTCTCCCTATATGGTCAATAACCAGGAGCGCATGGAAACGGTATTTTCTCACCCATACATTCTGATTACCGATCAGAAGATCCGATCCATCGAAACGCTGCTGCCATTGCTAGAACAACTGCTGGCGCAGGGCCAGAAGGAGCTGCTGATCATTGCAGAGGATATCGAAGGCGAGGCTTTGACAACGCTCGTTGTCAATAAAACGCGCGGGGCATTTCACGTTCTGGGGATACGAGCGCCCAGCTTCGGGGATCGCCGTGACGAAGCCCTGGAGGATATCGCGATCATGACAGGCGCTCAGATTATCAGCGAGAAGCTAGGGCGCAGGCTAGAGCATGCCACGCTCGCGGATCTTGGCCGCGCCCACAAGGTCATCACGACGAAGACGACGACATTGCTCGTTGACGGTCAGGGCGACAGAGAAGCCATTGAGCATCGTTTGCACGAATTACGTGCGCAGACGAAGCATGTCACCGGTGAGTATGACCGCAAAAATCTCCAGCAGCGTTTAGCCAGCCTATCAGGCGGCGTTGCGGTAATCAAGGTCGGGGCCGCTACCGCAGTCGAGATGAAAGAGTCCACATTACGGATGCAGGATGCATTGGCAGCGACGCAAGCAGCGATTGAGGAAGGTATCGTGCCCGGGGGCGGTACAGCTCTGGTAATGGCGCAGCCAGTTCTGGAAAGCGTCAAAACCAGTCTGCCGGAAGAGGCGACGGGCGTCAATATCCTCAGACGAGCGTTAGAGGAGCCGCTGCGGCAAATCGCCGCCAATGCTGGCTACGAGAGCAGCGTCGTGGTTGCCAATGTACGCGATCAACCCTTCGGCCACGGCTTCGATGCTACTACCGGCCATTATGTCGATATGTGCAAGGCCGGCATCATCGATCCCATCAGGGTGACGCGGGTGGCGCTGCAAAACGCCATCAGCATCGCCAGCATGCTCCTGACGACCGATACGCTCATCACAGATACGCCGATCCATATCCCGGCTTTCAAGGATATCGAGTTTGGCCTCTGAGCAGCAGTCCATGAGAAGAGCCGATAGTGGTAAAAAAGTGGTAAAAAATAGGCAACCATCCGACTTTTTTCATGGACAGCCACTCAAATCATATGCTATAACTTGCATTATGGAGTTCGTAGGGACCCGATTGATCGCGTCCGCCGAGTCCCGGCTGGCAACAAGGAAAGCCTCACCTGTACTGCTGAGGTGGAGGTATGACCACACACCACATACAACAACATGCCGTTAACCTGTCTATCGCATCGCCGCTGGAAATTGAGCATACGGCTCGCCGGCTAACGGCGGTGCGCGAAGACTTCCTGAACAAGGGAAGTCTCACTTTATGGACGCCACGACCGCTCATCCTCGACTCGTGGCAACGTTGTCGTACCCTTGACGTCAATCCTTCACAACGCTGCGCCCCACTGGCAATCACGCGTGAGATCCAGTTGATGCAGTTACAGGAGGAAAACGCGCTACTCATCCAGGCAGCCCAGCCGGTAATCAAACATCTTACGCAGTTTCTTTTTGATTCGGGCTACGTGGTGGTGCTGAGCGACGCTCAGGGACGTTTATTGCTTGTACTCGGCGATGTGGCAATTCGCCGCCGCCTCGCTCGCATCGATTTTATCCCCGGTGGCAATTGGAGCGAGGCGGCGGCAGGCACGAATGCCATTGGAACCGCATTGGCCGATGAACATATCGTACAATTGATGTCCGCCGAACACTATTGCGATGGGTGGCAGGATCTGACCTGTACAGCAGCTCCGATCCGTCATCCACTGACAAACGCTATTATCGGCATCCTCGACGTAACGGGCGATTATCGCCTGATCCGTCCTTTCCTTACCAGCTTCCTGGCGGCGGCAGCCCTGGAGATCAAGCAGCGATTATATGCCCTGCTCCCCGCTCCCTACCATAACAAATGGCAGCGCGACTATTATAGCCCTATCATACGTCGGCAGGTAGCGGCTCAGATCAACGAAACAAACGCTATGAGTGAAATATATTCTCCGCACCGAGATGAAGTACCAGCATCGAACCCCCCCGTTCAAACGCGCACATCGCTCGCCCCTGACAAACGGCGGGCATACGATGCCGAGTGCCTGGTAACGGCGGCTGGCATTATCAGCGCCAGCCTCGATCTGCATGTCACGCTTGAGAAGGTGGTCGAACAGACGGTTCACCTGCTGCACGCAGAAAGAGCTGGCGTCTATCTCTTCGATGAACAGGATGAGCCTACCACGCTACAGAATGTATCTGCGCAACTATCACCGCATCTGGAGAGACCCGATGCGATTGCGACCCTACTCAACGATGGACGGGCAGTCGCGCTGATCCAGGAACGCGGCGAGCCGGTGGTGATTGATGACACCCTCATTTCGCCATTGCTCCCCGCCACCTTTGGCGAGCAGACAGCCATCCGTTCGCTGATGCTCTTGCCGCTGGTAACGGCGCGAGGAGTCAGCGGCTTTATCAGCGTTTCCAACCTCGCTCCCCATCCGTGGCACGTCGGGGATATACGCCTGGGACTTGCTTTTGCCGCTCAATCGGCGACGGCGATTGAAAATGCACGCCTCTTTGAGGCTTTGCAACAACACAACCGCCATATCGAGGCCCTCAACGCGATTGCCCAGATTCTCAGCACTCTGCCAGATCCGAGCCAGCATCTCGACCTTGTTTTGCGCCGCATTATCGAGATTATTCAGTTAGATACCGGCATGATCTTACTACTAGACGATGACCAGGATAAGATGACCCTCGCCACGCAGCACATGCTTTCCAGCACTATCCAGCTCGATCTGGAACAATATCCGTTGAAAACGCTCTATATGCTGGCCCGCCGCATTATAGACGTGCGCGAGCCGCTGATGATCTACGCCGATGATTGCAGCGAGCCGACGACCCGCGAGGCCCTGCTGCTCGTCGGCTTCTATAGCCTGATCGTGGTACCGCTTACGACCGGCAACACCATCCTGGGAGTGATGCTGATCGGCAACCGGCATCATGATAGCCATATCAAGAACGATCTGAAGTTCTTCTCAACCGTAGGACAGCAGCTCGGATTGGCGCTCAAAAATGCGCAACTTCTGCGTTCGGCCAGCGAGATGGAGGCGTTGCGCGAGGCTGATCGCGTGAAAAGCGGATTTCTGGCGGCTGTCTCCCACGACCTGCGCTCACCTCTCACGGCTATTCGCGCCTCCGTCGAGAGCTTGCTCGACGCGGACGGCATTCAATCCGCGCTGGGGCAGCAGCACCTGTTGCGCAATATCGCGGGCCAGGCCAACCGTCTGGGGCAGCTCGTCGATCAACTGCTCGACCTCTCGCGCATCGAAGCGGGCGCGCTTGCCCTCGATTGCGATTGGACCGAGCTTTCCGTACTTATCGCCGATACTGTAGCAGAGTTTGGGCGCCTCCACAATGGATGCTCCATTGAACAGATACTCGATCCAAACATTCCTTTGTACTATATCGATCCAGACCGTCTCCTTCAGGTGCTATGGAATCTGCTGGAAAATGCCTACAAATATGCACCTCCAGGGACGCCTATTAGAGTGGAGGCACGGTTAACGCCCGGCAAGGAAGTCATTATCAGCGTCGCGGATCGCGGCCCCGGCATCCCTAAGGGCGCGCAGGAGCAAATATTTCAACGTTTTTACCGTCTTGAGCGCGATCAACAGGCGCATACCCCGGGGAGCGGACTGGGACTCGCTATTTGTCGCGGCATTATCGAGGCGCACGGGGGGCGTATCTGGGTGGAAGATAACGAGGGAGGGTCTATTTTCTTGATCGCCCTCCCACCAGCGAACCCTATGGACCTGGAAGCATCAGAGGAGCAGGAATTAGCAGTGTAAGCGTCACCACAGGAAATATTTGAAAGCATGGTGATATCATGGGTCACGCCAAACAGAGCATCCTCCTGGTAGATGATGATCCTGGCATTATGGCCGCAGTCAAGCAGGCGCTGGTCTCTCATGGCTATAAGATGACGACAGCCAGCAATGGCTTAGAGGCCCTGGCAGCCTTTGAACGCGAGCCACCGGAACTGATCCTGCTGGATCTGGTTATGCCCGGCTGCGGCGGACTGGAAGTCTGTCAGCGTGTGCGCGAATTCTCCTCGATCCCCATCATCGTGCTGAGCATCAAGGGGAGCGAGTCCGATATTGTCTCGGTGCTTGACCTGGGCGCCGACGATTATCTGGTTAAGCCATTCCGCCTGGCCGAGCTACTCGCACGGGTGCGCGCCGTGCTCAGACGCGGCAATAAAGCGGTGATGAGCAGGAAAATCATCTGTGGCGACCTGGAAATCGATACGGAGAAGCGGCGCGTCTCCGTTGCCAATCGGACAGTCGTGCTCACACCCATCGAGTACGCGGTCCTGGCCGAGCTGGCCCATAACATCGGGCGCGTCATGACCACAAACCTACTCCTCCAGCGCGTCTGGGGACCACAATACAGCGACGCCACCGGCTACGTCAAAGGAGTCATACGCCGCCTGCGCGTCAAGCTAGAGCAAGACCCCGCGCACCCGCGCTACATCATCACCGAACCCTATCTCGGCTACCGCTTAACCGAAGAGCAGGAGATGTCAGCGCGCAGCAGGTATGTGTAAACAGATAGAACAAGGGCAAACGCGAAGCCACCACATGGTATAATTTGGAGAGAGCAATGCAGCTCAAGATCATACATAAGGAGAAGAGAAGCAGGATGCTAACTTCGAATCAGTCCCTCCCAGGCGAATTACAGACATTACGCGAAACCTGTCCGCTGCTCCAGAACAATGTGTATCTGGCGAACTGCTCGCAGGGGCCGCTGACGACTCCGGTGCGCGCGGCTATCGACACCTTTATGGCAAGCTGGTCAGAGCTGGGCATGCACTGGAACGCCTGGATCGCCGAGGTGGACCGGGCGCGCGCAGCCTTTGCCGCGTTGATCGGCGCGCAACCCGATGAGGTCGCCGTTGGTACCTCCGTCTCCCAGCTTGTCTCGTCGGTGGCAAGCGCCCTTGTGACCTCTTCTCATATTAAACGCCGACGCATCATCACCAGCTATGCGGAATTTCCAGGCGTTGCCCACGCATTACTGGCTACTCATGCACATGGCTGGCAGGTTGATTTGCTTGGCACAAATGCCAGAGGGGCCGTGGATACCGAAAAATTTATAGGCGCGATTGACGATACCCTGGCGCTGCTCTCGGTACCTCACGTCTGTTACGCCAACGGCATGCTGCTGCCATTAGAGACTATCACTGCCGCCGCCCATGCTAAGGGTTCGCTGATCTTCGTCGATGCCTATCAATCCATCGGCACCGTTCCAATCGATGTCAAAGCGGCGGACGTCGATTTTCTGGCGGCGGGCACGCTCAAATACCTGCTGGGAACGGCGGGCATTGCCTTCCTCTATATCAGTCCGGCGGTACGAGTGTGGCTGGAGCCGACAGTCACCGGCTGGTTCGGACGCACCAACCCATTCTCGTTCGATCCGGGCACGCTCGATTATGCGACCGGCGCGGCCCGCTTCGATCTCGGCACTCCTCCGATCATCAACGCCTACGCTGCTCGCGCGGGCATGGAGCTGGTGGCGGCAACAGGCGTCGCCCACATTCGCGCCCACATCGAACAACTTTCCCAGACCGCCTTCGCCCTCGCAGATCAACTGGGCTTACAGATCAGTGGTCCCGAAACGCCTCAGCAGAAGGGCGCGACCACCGCGATCAATGTTGGCTCAGCCGAACGCGCCTCCCAACTGGAGAACGAGCTGCGGCAGCACGCTATCGTCGTCTCCGCCCGAGGCTCAGTTCTGCGCCTGGCCCCACACGGCTTCACCACCGCGGAGGAGCTAGAACACGCCATACGCACAGTGGCGAAGCTGCTCGCCTAATTGACCACCTTTGCGGGTCGGTACAACGCTCAAAGCTCCGTACCGACCCGATTGTATCCGTCTCCCACGATGAATCGGGGAGCTACAGCGCCCGTTCAGCCGACAGAGCGGTTCGCGCGCTGTTCTCGGCCCCGCAAGGTCGCTCAAGTTCGCGCTGCTTCCCCTGAAGAATGTCTTTCGCTAACAGTATCCTCTTGTAAACAACCGCACACATAGCCTATGCTTCTTCATACTGGGCGGGAGGTATCGCGACATAGGTGAGCATCCAGCCAAAGATGGCGCATACACCGACTGAGCCAATGATCAGGTGGATACTCCAGATCAGCGCCCCCTGAGTGAGCCACACGACCGGCAGGTACACAAACGGTATGGCGCTGGCAGCGATCACGGTGAAGAGGCGCATACGATCCGTGTGCTGCATATCGGGATGCAAAAAGTGATAGCAGACGTCCAGCAGTAGTCCGGCGATCAAACCCACCAGGATATCAACCACATATTGACCGCGCATGAAGCTCATCCCTGCTCCCACAACAAGCAAGGTGCAGGTGTAAAGGCCAAAGGGCAGCTTCCAGCGACGCATCACGATGAGCGAGAGTCCACCAAGTATCAGGCCCTGAAAAATAAAGGACAGCACCGCCAGTAACTGACCGTCATTGTTAGAGGCCGGCACGGTGAGCGGCCAGAGCCGCGTGTAGGTGGTCGTCTCCTGAGTGAGAACGGCGATGTAGGCCAGGAAGAGGGTGATAGTAATGGTGAGGATCACTTGCTCGGCCCTGCTCAACGCTCCCTTGCGACTGGAGAGCGCCCGGTAGGGACCCAGAATGACCAGGCCGGAAAAGAGCATGCCTGAGATATGCGTAGGGCTTAGTAGGCCATCGACGTTCTTTTCGATGCCAAAAAGTGTATGCCATGTCGCGTCGCCCACTCCCACAAAAAACATTGCGTAGACAAAAATGGTCGATAATTCATAGCCCTTTGGAATCGCCTCCATCCAGTCAGCTCCTCTCTGGTGATTGATCCAGATGGTCGCGGAAAGCAGGACGGCGATGGCGAACAGACCACTGTAGAGCACGCCATGCCAGGGCGTGAAAAACGTTTCCAACTGCGCCACATTGTTATGCGCCCAGCTATCCAGGTAATCTCCAATCACAAACCATACCACCGCCGCCAGAAAAACGAAATGAAAGGTTGTCCCACCAATCAGTGGCTTGCTAACGCTTCCACTTTTTATGTGCAGTGAACGACCCAGGTCGCTAGATTGGACGGTCAAGAGGGTCCCCCTTTCTGTTCCCGATGAACAGCAACAACAGCTATTCAGTCGAACAACGAGACATATAGAGAAGATACATGCTGTGTGCTTTTGCTTTTCCAGAATGCCGAAAAACGCGCAAAGCCACTAGTAGTATAACATACACATAGACTTATCTCATATCTAGAGCCAGCCCATGCATATCAAGCATGTACTTTCCTTCTTTTTTCTGCTATACTTCTTTTAGGTGCCATTACCCTATCTTCCCCTCTGGGATATCTCTGTGCTAGAGGGATCGTCCTACGCAACGCGCATCATCGTGACTTTCGTGCCGTAGTTCAGTGAACCTCTCGGCAATACGAGAGGGTAGCAGACGAAAAAGGAGAACCATGATGTTCGAGATCCGGCCCAAAACCATCCTGACCCTGATGCTCCTGACCCTCGCCCTGACCATGTCTTTTCTCTTTGTAGCCACACCCAGAGCAAGCGCCTCAACCGTTCCCGTGAAGAGTGTCTTGGCAGGCACGCCCAATTTCACGGTGACGGTCGATCCACTCTCGCAAACCAGAAAGAGAGGCACGGGCGCTCCTTATTTCGTGACCATTAATCCAGTAAATGGTTTTAACAGCACCGTCAAGCTGAGCCTGACCGGCAACATCCCTCCCAACGGCGTGGTCTCGATCTCCCAGCCGGGATTCGGGCCATTACATGACGGTGAGGTGGCGATTGAGATTTTGAAGCACACGTTCACCACAGGAACCTTCGCGATGACTATCCACGCAGTCGGTGGTGGTCTGGAACATGACGTCAACATCAGCCTGACGATTGTCTGATCACCGTCCAGAAACAGCTATTGTACCTGCGACTACCCATCACGCAGATCAGTAAGCTTCTCAAAAAAAGTGGCGCGTTTGCGTAGACTTCGGCCTATACAAACGCGCCTGTATTACTCGCTACCGCTCATCACATCACGAGATGAGCTTCCAGAGAGCTGGTACAACCGGAGGAGACCAGTCTGGCTGCGAGTTATGGGCCTGAATACACTGGTAGATGTGACCCTGGAAGGTTACCTGGTCGCCCACCTTATATGGATGGAAGTTGGGGTCCCAGGCTGGCGGATTGCCCGTCGGCGTCGGCGTCGGCGTTACCGAAGGCTGAGGCGTCGGCGTCATGGTTGGCTTTGGTGTGGGCGTGGGTGGTTGAGGCGTTGGCGTCGGTCCGCCGGTATTGCCGCCGCTAAACTGCTTGAATATGTTGACAAAATCCAGATTGCCTTGCGAAAGGCCACTACACGTATCCGAAGCAGTCGTGCTGCCTGCGCAACCGCCGTTATCGCGCGCCACCTCCCAGAATGAAAGCAGCCCGAGATGCTGCTGTTGCGCAAACGAGAGCACCTGCTGCGCGTTCGACTCCGAGAGAATCTCTCCCTGCGAGTCGTTCTGACCGATCATCACGGTGAGACCGATCATTGACCATAACTGGCTGGTAGACTTCGAGGGGAAGATCTGCTGCAACTGACTAAAAAAGCCGTTGGCCGCATTAATAGCTTCCTGCCCCATCATGCTATCAGGCGAGCCGTAGTCCATCGCCATCAAATTCACGATAGAGAAGTTGACGCCGTGGCTCTTGGCATTATTGAGCAGGCCGATGCTGGTGCTGAGCAGTCCGGTAGTTGCCGATGGCAGGGTGAACGAGATGACCAGACCAGGATTGGCCTGCTGCAAAGCCGCCAATGCGGTATTGCGGCGGTCGTACGAGGTCACATCTCCCTCGGTTCCTCCTTCAATGTCAAAATCGAGGTGATTGACATGGTACTTGTTAATCACAGCCTGATATTGAGCTTGCAGGCTGGTGGCATCAGGACAGGTGAGCGCAAGTTCCTGGCCCGCCGCACCGCCAAAAGAGATGATGACATCTCCACCCTGGCTGCGAATAAACGAGATGTCGCTATCCAGGTTGGGCAAGAATTGCCCCGTCTGGCTGAACGGGATGGTGCCAGCCCATTCTGCGGTACAGTTGTTACCTCCGTCGGTAACAAAGGCGAGGGTATAGAATTTCTGGCCTGTGCTCTGCGTAACCGATTGCAACGTCGGTCCGCTCAGCGTTATGTCCTGATAGGGTGCAAAAAGCTGGCTCGGAAATGCCGCCGCCGCGTGAGTGGCGCGCGCACTTACCCCCAGGAACACGCTGGTGAGAATTAAAACGCCGATTGCAGCGAAGGCCAGAATGCGTGAAGAAGGTTTCATTAACAGGGTCCCTCCTGAAAAGGTACAGTAGACGGGATGTGGATATGCACGCATGTACAGATAACGATGGCCTTTAAGGTTTAAATGGCACCTTGAATACGCCCGTGGTTGACGGGCAGATTTACCCCTTTCTGCCGATTGGAGACAATGGCACCCTAGACGACGAAGAGACGCCAAATGCCACGATGGCATTTGTTACTATTAAGTGTATCGTTATAAACACTACTTGTCAATATATCTAGACCACTATACCAGAATAGATAACGTTGAAGATTTACGAAGTGGCGTTAATACTGGGCTTTTTCTCTCTCTAACAGAAAAGCCGTTCGAGCAACAAAGACCCTCTTCGTGGCTCTCTGCTGTGGCGACGAGATTGATCGCGTCCGATTTATCGCATGGACTTTGATATCATAGAAAAACCTCTCTTACATAATAATAGTGTTTTCAAATAATTTGCTTGTCTATCCATTATTTCCTGCGATATCGTTGTTGGGACAGCTAATTTGGGGAAGGACAGGCAGTAAACTGGACGCGATCAATCGCGTCGCTACGAAGCATTCAAGCGGCGGGTGCGATCCCACAAAACCGAGCGTTGAAGGGAACCCGATCTTCGTAGGATCGCATGGGTCTACCTGTTAATCAACTAACGCATTGCACGACAATACTTTAGTTAAACGCCGAATGCTGCGAGCTTGCGCTGAATAATCTCACGCACCATCCGATAACTTTGCTCATTGTCGCTTTTGGCGAAGAAACGTAGCCCAATCAGCGCGTGATGGCACTCGTAGCAGAGCAAACGCTCAACATAAAAGGGGAGATTGCGCCCCGCTGTTGCTGATACGCCAGGAAGACTTCACGTATGCCCAGTAGGGGCCACCAGAAATCCAGCGCAACGATTACTTTAGCTTTTCGCCGCCATAAACTGCACAATTGCACCCACGAGTGCCAGCAGTAACGCACCGAGAAAAAGCCAGTAGCCGATGGCTGCGTAACTAAAGAAGATGCTCTCGGCAAATGAACCACGCCCTTGAGCAAAAATCATTATCAGCATCATCAGCAGCGCCAGAACACCAATGCCAATCGCAACGTTCGAAGAGAGCACCCGATGATAGAGCGAATTGATAATCTGGGAAAATGCGAGCAGCAGAATCAGCAGAGCAACCAGGGGCTCAAGCCAGAGCGAACTCTGGTTGGGAACGGAGATATCCTGCGGCCCTCCCTGACCGAGATCGCCGAAGAGGGAGTCAAGACCAATCAATTCTATGCCTGTAAAATCATAAGATGGTGCGGATGGCGCGATCTGATCTCCAAATGTATTTTTAGATCGAATCGAAGATGTATTTGTAGCATTATAGCTGATATATGGTAGGAAGCAGAAGATGAAGAGAGCCAGGGCCGCCGCGCAGAGCGATAAACTAGAACCGAAGAATGGCGGAGAGGTCAGATTGCTCAATCTTTGCTGTTCCTCAGAAAGAGCATGTACCCGCTTCTCAAGGTTATCCAGGCGCAGGCGCACACTCTCAGCATTCATTCCTGTCTGGATTGTCCCTGGCGCTGGCTGTTCTTTGCCGCAATTTCGACAGAACTGTCCATCCTCTGGCAGTCCATCACCACAATAAGGACAGAACAAAATAGCTACCTCCTGTGCTCAACACAAGTCACCAGAGTGCAAACCTCTCATTAATGCAAAGGAATCAATAACTTGCTCGATTATAAACTGTTCAGCAGGATTTTTCAAGGAGAGAAACAAGCCGCAAAGGTTAACCCTGCGGCATTATCCCGTGGAAACAGCGCCGGTTGTCTCACCTGATGTTTCCCCATCGCCATACAGGAAGCAGTGCGTCCAGCGTCCGCCCCCAAGCTCGGTGCGTTTGGGGAAACGCTGGCTGCATACTGGCATGGCGTGCGGACAGCGCGGGTGGAAGCGACAGCCACTCGGCGGCGCTATCAGGCTCGGGATCTCCCCACGAGCAGGCAGTTCGACAACGCGTCTATCGCTATCAGGAGTGAGGCGAGCCGGATCGGGCGCGGCGGATACCAGCAGTTGGGTATAGGGATGCTTTGGATTCTGGATAATCTCGTCGCTTGGTCCCCCCTCCACTACCTGGCCCGCGTACATCACCTGCGTATCCTCGGCAAAGTAGCGCGCGCTGGCAATATCATGCGTGATAAAGAGCAAGGCAAGATGCTCTTCCTCTTTCAGGCGCAATAGCAGATTGAGAATGTCCAGGCGAATAGAGACGTCAAGCATCGATACAGGCTCATCGGCCAGCAATACCTGCGGTTCCACCGCCAACGCGCGCGCAATGGCGATACGTTGACGCTGACCGCCGCTGAGTTGGTGCGGATACTTCTGGATAAACTGTTCGGCGGGGCTCAGGTTGACGCGGTTGAGCAATGCTAGAATTTGTTCCGTCTCCTGCGCCTGATTGCGTACATGGCGATGGATACGCAGAGGACGGCTCAGGTGATAGCGCACGTCGTGAATCGGATTAAGCGAGGAGAAGGGATCTTGCAGGATCAACTGCACATGACGGCGATAGGTGCGCAGGGTAGAGCTATTGGTAAGCCTGATTGGTTGACCCTGGAAGCGCAGCGTGCCGGAAGTGGGAGTGTAGAGGCCCGCTAACAGACGCGCAACCGTCGTTTTACCGCTGCCACTTTCTCCGACCAGCGCCGTCGCCCGACCAGGATAGAGCGCAATGGAAGCGTCCTCAACAGCACGGACGGCTTTCCTGGGTCCAAAGAGACTCAAAGAGCGCAGCGGAAAGTGCTTCTGCAGGTGAATCGCCTCTAGAATAGGCGTGCCAGCTCCTCCCGCAGACTTATCGATGACAGGCTGATTGATTGTGCTCATGATTTGCCGCTCCCTTCGGCCATAGCCTCATATTTTTTCGCCATGTCCGCCATTGATGGAGGTTCCGCGCTAAACTCGGGATTATAGAGATGGCAGGCTACAACCTGATTGAGATTTTCTGCCAGCGCCGGTCGCAAAACCGGTAACACGCTGTAACATTTGTCAAAGGCGAAAGGACAGCGTGGATGGAACGCGCAACCAGGAGGCGCATCCCGCAGATCGGGTGGCGAACCGGGGATGCCCGACATCTTGCGGCGCGGACCTTGCAATGTTGGAAACGAGTTGAGCAAGCCGTAACTGTAGGGGTGACGCGGATGCGCATAGAGGTCCTGATTGGACGCTCTCTCCACTATGCGGCCTGCATACATAATCGCAACATTATCCGCCAGTTCGAGCAGCAGCGAAAGATCGTGCGTGATAAAAATAACGGCAAAGTCCAGTTTCTCACGCAGACGCATAATCTCGGTCAGGATCTCGCGCTGCACCACCACATCAAGAGCGGTAGTTGGCTCGTCCATGATAAGTATTTCGGGCGAGAGCGCCAGGGCAATGGCAATAACGGCGCGCTGGCGCATTCCTCCGCTCAATTCATGCGGATAGCTTCCCAGGCGATCAGACGCGATGCCAACCAGCTCGAGCAGTTCGCGGGCGCGCTGCTTGCAAGCAGCGGTGCTCATCTGTGGCCGGTGCGTATGCAGCACATCTATAATCTGCGTCCCAATGGTCATCACCGGGTTGAGCGCGTTCATGGCGCTCTGAAAGACAATCGCCAGATCATTCCAGCGAATATCGCGCAACTGGTTAGCCGAGAGCTTGAGCAGATCAATCGCCTGTCCGTCGTCTTCATCCCGCTCGCGTCCCCGCTTCCCATTTTTCGGGGGGCGAGTCAAGGCCACCTGTGAAACAATATCATTGCCGCGGTCGGAGCGCGGGTAATAGAGTATTTCGCCACCGGTAATCATCGCGGGCGGACGCAGCAGGCGCGTGATGGCATAGGCCAGCGTCGATTTGCCGCTGCCGCTCTCACCGGCCAGGCCGAGAATCTCGCCACGCCGCAAACTAAAGCTTACATCGATTACAGCGTGTACCGTTCCGTTAGCCGCCAGGTAATCAACATTGAGCTGATTCACCTCAAGCAGCGTCTCGCTCTGTACCTTGACTGCCATTCTGCGCTCTCCTTGCTATCCAGTTGTCCAAGCGATAAAGCGGGTAAGGCGATAAATCGCGCCGGACGCGATAAATCGGGTCCCTACGCTGTAAGGAAGCCTTTCTTCTTTTTCGCAGGCCGTTCACGTCTCAGGCGTGGGTCAGCAAACTCGTCGATCCCGAAGTTGATCAGCGAAAGACCCGCTCCCAGCAGCGCAATGCAGGCGCCGGGAGGGATGAACCACCACCATAGATTGCCCCCCAATGCACCAGCTTGCTGCGCCCAGTATAACATACTGCCCCAGCTAGGAATAGTGCCATCGCCCAGGCCAAGAAATTCGAGTGCCGCCCAGGTCAGCACCACATAGATCGTTGTACTGACAAAGCCAGCCACCACCAGCCCGATCTCATTAGGAAAAACCTCAAAGAAGATGATACGCCAGCTATGCTCTCCGCTTACACGGGCCGCCGTCACAAATTCGCGGCTACGCATCGAAAGCGTTTGCGAACGCAGCACACGCGCCTGCCAGGCCCAGTTGGTAGAGACAATCACCAGCGAGATCGTCAAGGGACCGCGCGGGAAATAGGCCGCGAGCACGATGGCAAGTGGGAGCGCGGGCAGCACCAGTGAAACATTGGTAAGCAACGTCAAGACATCGTCAATCCAGCCGCCAAAATAGCCGCCAACCAGCCCAACAAACACCGAGACAAGCGTCACCAGCAGGCCAGTCCCCAGCCCCCAGAAAACGCTGGTACGCGTGCCATAGATCAACTGGCTAAAGAGATCCTCGCCGACAACCGTCGTACCTAACAGGTGTGCAGGCGAAGGAGGCGCGATAAACAGGTGCGATGTGGTATTGGGATTAATCGTCATAAAAAATGGCCCAAAGAGACCCACCAGGATGAAAAATCCGACAATCGCGCTGCCGACCGCTACCCTGGGGCTGATCGTCATTGCTCGCCAGACCATCAGCAACACGCGTACAATACGCGCAGGTAAGGCAGGATTAGCTTCGGGCAGCGCCGCCACCGGAGCCGCGTCGATGGGGGCGGGGGCAAGCCCTGCCCCTACATCCTGAGTTTTCATGTTAGCTGCTCCTTTCTACGCGCACCCTCGGATCAAGGAAAGCATAAAGCATATCGGCCAGGAAATTCGCTCCCAGCACCGCCAATGTAATCACCAGGAAAACGCTCTGGATCATGGCATAATCCTGCTGGTTCACCGCCTGGAACAACGCATAGCCAATGCCAGGATAGGAGAAAACCATCTCGGTGAGCAGTTGACCGCCGACAATTGCTCCGATGGCAATGGCAAAGCCGGTAATATTGGGCAGCACCGCATTGCGAGCCGCGTACCAGAACATCACGCGCCGCCCCGATAATCCCTTTGCCCGCGCCATCAGCACGTAATCTTCCGAGATGGTCGTGATCATCGAGTTGCGCATCGTCAGCATCCAGCCCGCCAGCGATGAAATCACCAGCGTTAAAGCGGGCAGAAATGCATATTGGATCACGCTACCGATGAAATCAAAAGACCAGCCTGGATCGATATTGGCCGAATCGTAGCCGCCAGCCAGGGGAAACCAGTTGAGCAGGTAGGAAAAGATGTAGAGCGAGATCAGTGCCAGCCAGAAATAAGGAATGGCAGAGAGAAAATTCATCACCGGCGAGAGAAATGTATCAAGCATAGAGCCGCGCTTCCACGCGACAATTATTCCTAGCAAGCAGCCAAGCGCGAAGCTGATCAGTACAGCCACCCCGCCAAGCATAATCGACCAGCCAATATCCTGACCAATAACCTGAGAAACTGGGGTGGGAAAATATTCCAGCGAATTGCCCAGGTTGCCCTGGAGCAGATTGCCAAGATACTTAAAGTATTGAACCCAGAGGGGGTCGTGCGTATTCAGACCGAACATGACCGCGAGGCTCTGTTGCATCGCCGGGGTCACATAGCCCTTTGTTGACATCTTCCCCACAAGAGCCGCCACGGGATCGCCAGGAGCCAGCCGAGGGATGAAAAAATCCAGCGTAATGGCTACCCAGACCGCGCATAGATAGAACAAAATGCGGCGAATGATGTGACGCACCTGCTTGCTCCTTCATTAGGCACACGTCCATATTAGTATTGTACACTTTTTTGGTGAAAAAGGGGATGATTTTCGCAATCATCCCCACAGAGCCATCTACCCGAGTTGCTCGGGTAGAGAGCAGAGACGTCATCCAATTACGCTTTGGGCTGGAGGTGCAGAATTACCTGTTCGCAGTCAGGGGCCGTGTTGGGGCTACCACTGGCGTAAGCATTATTCTGGTCGGGCCAGCCGGTGAAGTTCTTGGTCAGGTACTCGTCGTAGTCAGCGCCGGTCCACAGAGGAATGAAGGGCTGATTTTCGACAAAGGTCTTCTGGATACCCGCGATAGCCTGCTTCTGAGTAGCAGCATCGGTAGTAGAGGCGTACTGGTTCAACAACTGATCGGTTGTGGGATCATTCCAGGCCACGAAGTTGAACTTGCCCTGACCGATCTGCGCACTGTTGAGGTACTGGTTGTAGAGGTAGTACGGAGTGGGGCCGCCTACCATGCCGCAGAACATCAACTGGTAATCATATTTACCATCCGTACGCAGTGTGTAATAATCGCTCTCACCAACCGTCACGTTCTTGATCTCGATTCCCACAGCTTTCGCCTGGTCCGCCACCAGCTTTGCCGCAGCGTTCCAGTCCGAGTAAGAGTCCACGCTTCTCAGGGTGAAGGAGAGCCGTTTGCCGTCCTTCTGATAGATGCCGTCCGCGCCTTTGGTAAAGCCCGCATCGGTCAGGAACTTCTCGGCTTTGGCGGTATCGGGGCCGGTTGACAGACCGGAATACTGCGAGGCCAGCCAGCTATTAGCCGTCGGCAGCACCAGACCGGTCAGGCTTCCCGGAGGCTCCAGACCAGCCGTGGCCTGTGCCGCAATGGCATTGCGGTCCAGCGCATAACTCAGCGCCAGGCGCACCGGAAGGCCAGCCTGCCCACCTAGCATAGGATCTTTTTGATTCGGACAGATCGAATACAGGTTGATCGGGTCCATGAAAATGTGGTTGTTGGCCGGATCTTTGGAGATGAAATCCTGCTGGAGCGTGGGCGAGAAGTAGCCAGCCCAGTCCACGTCGCCCTTTGGCAGCGCCAGTTGCAGCGTCGCGTTGTCCTTGTACTCTGGATAGCGCAGCTCGTCAACCTTGACCTTGTCAGCCTGCCAGTAGTTCGGATTTTTGTCGTAGACAGCCAGGTCGGTTGTATAACGGGTGAGCATAAAAGGACCGGTGCCAACTGGCTTATTGGTGAGGTACTTAGTCGGGTCGCCGACGGAAGCAAAAACGTGCTTGGGAATGATATACACATGCCCGGCAATCGTTACCAGCGACGGCGGATATGCTTTCTGGAAGGTCATCACGACCGTGTTGGCATCCGAAGCGGTCACATCTTTGAGATAGGTCCAGACACCGCCGCCGTCTGCCGCCGGATATTGCTTCATTATGTTGAAGGTAAATGCCACATCGTCCGCAGTGAACGGCTGACCATCGTTCCATTTGACATTTGGCCGGATCGTGAATGTCACCTGGGTATTGTCGCTGTTCCACAGATAGCTGCTCGCCAGCATGGGTGTGAACGAGCCATCATTGATATTCACAAAGTCCAGGGTCTCATAGACCATCCCTTCCAGACCCGCGTTGGGATGCCCATTATAGGGATTAAAGCCAGCCTGGGTGAAATCATTCGATTGGGCCGCGATTTTCAGAATGTGCTTGGTATTGGTGTTCTGGCTAGGACCACCTCCACAGGCCGCAAGTATCATTGTGAAGATGACCAGGAAGGTGAATACCATTGCCATAGATGCGATCTTCGCCCTCGAAGACAACGCGCGGAGAGGGTTGGAAGCCATTTGCAACCTCCTGACATGATGTCAAAACTTACTTGATAGATCCCGGAAATATTTCTCTTGAGTCCACAAGACAAACCTTTTCTCGCCTGCTTCCTCCTTTCCAGCTTTTGAGTCCGAACTTTTTAAATCAACGGAGTTCGATACTTACCTCCCATAAATCCAGACCAATCTATGTACAATACTGTACCTTTTTCCGCTGAATTTGTCAAGACATCTAGACCACTAGACAGGGTTATTGTAAAATTTGAGATGGGAACGGGATGGTCCTGTTCCATCCGTACTGCCATAAAAAGGATAGGAGTAGCCATGACCTCTTTGCTTGAGCAAGAAATTACCAGTCAGCCGGAGGGGATCGCGCGTTTGCTTGAGCGCGAAACGCGCCATATCGAGCAAATCGTTGCCCAGCTTCCAGCTTTTGACCATGCGTTGATTGCCGCTCGCGGCTCGTCCGATCATGCTGCCACCTATGCGAAGTATGCCTGGGCGACACTGGGTCATTACCCGGTCACGCTGGCTGCGCCTTCGCTGCTTACTATGTATAACGCCTCTCTCAACCTGACTGGCGCGCTGGTCGTGGGCATTTCGCAGTCAGGACAATCGCCCGATATCCTCGCCGTCTTGCAAGAGGGCAAGCGCCAGGGCCGCCCCACGTTGGCAATTACCAATGATGGCGCATCTCCTCTGGCGGCCATCGCCGATTACGTCGTGGAGCTGCATGCCGGACCGGAGCGCAGCATTGCCGCCACCAAAACCTATACCGCAGAACTCGCGGTGATGGCGATGTTCGCCGCCGCGTGGAGCCGCGAACCGGCGCGCTTTGCCGAGCTTGAGCAATTGCCACAGGCTATCGCAGCGACCTTGCAACTGGCGCCTGCGGTTGCGCAACTGGTTGAACGCTATCGCTATATGGACCGTTGCGTCATCATCGGGCGCGGCTACAATTATGCCTCCGCCTTTGAGCTGGCCCTCAAACTCAAAGAATTGACCTACGTCATGGCAAACGCCTATTCCTCGGCAGATTTTCGTCATGGCCCAATCGCGACCATCGAAGCGGGCCTGCCGGTCGTCCTGATCATGCCTATCGGCGCGACCTTCGATGATATGCTAACCCTGGCGCACGATCTGCGACAGAGCCAGGCCGAACTGCTGGTCATTTCCGACTCTGAACGCGCGCTTTCTCTCGCCCGGACCAGGCTTCCCATTGCCGCTGGCGTGCCAGAGTGGCTCAGTCCTCTCACCGCCATTCTCCCGGGTCAGCTTTTTGCGCTGCACCTCGCTCTGACCAAAGATGTGAACCCGGATCTGCCGCGCGGCTTGCAGAAAGTAACCAAAACGTTGTAGGGGCAGGGCCTGCCCCTGCCTTCATACCTGCCATCGGGCGAGGTAACCCGACCCCCATAGAGTACATAGAGTAGGCGATAAATCGCCCACGGACGCGCTAAAGCGGGTCCCTACGGCATTTACGGCGGTTTATAGGGTTTCGAAACGTTTGCGCCAGGCGGCGGTGGCGTAGGCGATCTCGCCCTGACAGATGGTCGCTTGCAGGGTGAGGGCGGAGTCGAAAATGAGCATGTCTGCGTCATAGCCGACCTGGAGTAGCCCTTTACGATCAGCGGCACGCGCAGTCCTGGCAGGGTTGAGGGTTAGCATGCCCACCGCCTCCTGCAACGAGACCTCCGTCATCGCGAGCATATTGCGCAAGGCCCGATCCATAGTTAAGACGCTGCCGGTAATGGTGCCATCAGCCAGACGCGCGGCACCATTGACCACACGCGCCGCTTGTCCGGCAAAGCTAAAGTCGGCGTCAGGAACGCCCGCGCCCGCCAGCGCGTCCGTAATCACGACGGTTCGCTTGGGTCCCAGCAATTTCACCAGCACATTCATCGCCGCGGGATGGACATGGACCCCGTCGGCAATCAGCTCTCCACAAACACAGCCAGGCTGGACGATGGCGGCAAGCGGTCCAGGGGCACGATGGAGCATGGGACGCATGGCGTTGAAGCAATGCGTAACATGGGTGATGCCCTGCTGCACCGCTTCCTGAGCTTGCTCATAGGTTGCATCAGTGTGCCCCATGCTCACAGTCACACCAGCATCGATCATCCGACGGATCATCATCGCCGCTCCTGGCAACTCAGGAGCCAGGGTGATCAGGCGCAGGTGCCCCTCGGTCAAGGTCAGCACGCGCTCCGTCTCCGCTTCATCGGGCATGCGCAGCCAGATCGCCGGATGCGCTCCTCGCTGGGCCACGTTGATATATGGCCCCTCCATAAAAATTCCTAGAGGCTCGGCCCCTCTTCCCTTCCCCTTCCCCTTCATCATCTCTACTGCTGCACCTAACTGGCACTCTGGCAAAGTGCCTGGCGTGCCAACCACCGTGATGAGAAAAGAAGTGACACCTGTTGAGGGTATCCAATGCGCATAAGAACGAATCTCGCCAGCGTCCGTCGTGTGCAGATTGAATCCTCCCCCGCCGTGGGTATGGACCTCAATAAAACCTGGCGTGACGATCATTCCTTCTGCATCAATCACAGCGTTTCCTGCATCAGACTTTTCTGCATATTCGACTGCCCGAATGCTCGTCCCCTCAATAGAGATGTCTCCATGCTCAATATCTGTGGCAGCGTCTATCAGGTGAGCATTACGTAATGTAAATCGCATCGATCCTCCTTCTATAGGGGTTTTGTTCCTTGAGGGCGATAGCAAGGACACAGACCTCTAAGCAACCTTGACAGATACGCAAAAATATGCGATCATTAATAAGTGAGCATACTGGTATATACAATATACCAATTATACCACTTACTTAACTAGTACCATATTTGGGAAAGGAAAGCAAGAGATAAACAGCATCAGATTGGAAAAGTGATTATGAGCGCGATTTATAGAAACAGCCCCCTACCTCGTTATTACCAGTTAAAAGAGATTCTGCGCGAAAGAATTCGTAGCGGGGAATGGAAACCGGGAAGCCTGATCCCTTCGGAGCGCGAGCTGAGCGAAAAGTATGGCATCAGCCGCATGACTGCTCGCCAGGCCATTACTGACCTGGTCAACGAAGGTATTTTTTATCGTGAGCAGGGCAAGGGAACCTTTGTGAGCAACCGCAAGATCACCCAGCAATTGATCCACCTGACCGGCTTCACCGAAGACATCCGGGCGCGTGGACAATTGCCGAGCACGAAAGTGCTCTCGGCGGAAATGTCTCCTGCTGATGAGGCCACCGCCGAAAAATTACGTATTGAGCCCGGTACCCTCATCTTTCGCCTGCAACGCCTGCGCCTGGCTGACGACGAACCGCTAGCTATCGAGGTATCGCAGATCCATTTCAAGGGCTGTGAACGGCTGCTCGAAGAAGATCTGGAGCACAACTCGCTCTACCGGGTGCTTGAGTCAAAATTTGGCATCATGCTGATGGAAGCCGATCAGGAGCTGGAGGCGGGTCTGGTGGGCAACGACGAGGCCCAGATTTTAAATATTGAGCCCGGCAGCCCCGTTCTTTTCACGCGCCGCACCACCTATACCGAACGCAACCAGCCCATCGAGTATGCCCGAGCCATGTATTGCGGCCATAAGTACACCTTCTACACCCATATGAAGCGCGAACAACTGTTACCGTAACATACCGTACCGACCCGATTTATCGCGTCCGCTTTAGCGCTCGTCCTCCCCTGCAAACGGGGAAATGTCGTACCAACTTATTTTATCGCGTCCGGCCCATTACCATTCAAATCAGGGAGATACCGCGCATGGAACGCTCGTTACGCACGCTGGAAACTGAAAAGGTCAATCCCGCCACCTCCGAAATCGACCTGATGAGTCCCCTGGAGATCGTGCAGGCCATCAACGCCGAAGATGCCACAGTGGCGCAGGCCGTTGAGCAGGTCTTACCACAGATCGCCGCCGCCATCGAAGTCATCGCCGAGCGGCTGCGTCACGGAGGACGACTTATTTATGCCGGCGCTGGCACCTCAGGCCGCCTGGGCGCGCTTGACGCCTCCGAATGTCCTCCCACCTTTAATCTCTCACCCGATACCATCGTGGCCTGTATCGCAGGCGGCCCTACAGCCATGACGCTGGCGCACGAAGACTTTGAAGATAGCGTCGAAGCTGGCAGAGCCGATATCGAACGGCTCAACCTCAACGCCAAAGATACCATTGTGGGGATCACCGCCAGCGGGCGCACGCCTTATGTTCGTGGCGCCATTGCCTGCGCCAGAGAGCAGGGAGCCTTCACCATCGGTCTGGCCTGTAACGCGAACTCGCCGCTGGAAACCGAAGTCGAAATCATGATCGCGCCCATCGTCGGACCCGAAGTCATTACCGGCTCGACACGCCTCAAAGCAGGCACGGCGCAGAAAATGGTGCTGAATATGCTGAGCACCGGCAGCATGATTTTGTTGGGGAAAACCTTCGGCAATCTGATGATCGATGTGCAGACGACCAACTATAAGCTGCGCCAACGCGCCCTTACCATCGTACAGCGCATCACCGGATTGGAAGCGGATGCCGCCCAGCAGATCCTCGACGCCTGCGGAGGCGAGACGAAAACGGCAATTTTAGCGGCCCGCGCCAATTTGACCCCGCAGCAGGCCAGGGAAAAGCTTGCCGCCCACGGCAATAGCTTGCGGGCGGCGCTGTCATGAGCGAGCCAACAGCGTCATCTTACTTCCTGGGCGTAGACGGAGGCGGCAGCAAAACGCTCGCCATCATTGTGGACGCTCAGGGCAACCAGCGCGGGCAGGGTTTGTCCGGCAGTTCCAATTATGCCGCCGTTGGCCTGAGCCAGGCCGTGGCCCATATCGGCAGCGCCGTTGAGGAGGCTGCGCGTGAAGCAGGCTGCACCTTGCCGCTGCACGCCGCCTGGCTTGGCCTCGCGGGTATTGATCGCCAGGACGATTGCGAGACGCTTTTGCCTCACCTGCGCTCATTGGCCGAGATCGTCCGTCTGACAAATGATGCAGAGCTGCTGCTCAGTGCGCTGGATAATGCTGTGGGGGTCGCGCTCATCGCCGGGACCGGCTCCATCGCGCTCGCCCGCAATGCGCAGGGCAGTATCAGGCGCGCCGGCGGCTGGGGACATATTCTTGGCGACGAGGGCAGTGGCTACGATATAGCACGCCGAGGCTTGCAAGCGGCCACAAGAGCAGCCGATGGCCGTGAGCCGGGAACAATGCTGCTGGCATTAATTACGCAGCATTGGAATCTTACTAGCCCTGATGGCCTCATCGATAAAGTCTATCATGCCGCCAATAAAGCCGATATTGCTCAGGTAGCCACGCTGGTCTTCGCAGCCGCCAGCTCCGGCGACAGTACCGCCCGCGAGATAGTACGGCAGGCAGCTCAAGAGCTGGCCCTCGCGGCAATCACCGCAGAGGCAAACGTGGGGGCAAACGTGGGGGCAACCGGTAGCTCCCCGATTCATCGTGGGAGTGGCCCCTACGCTGATCCAGCCGGTCCGCTGCCTATCGCGCTGGGAGGCGGATTGCTGCTGCATGAGGAAGATTTTCGAGAGCAGGTTTTAGACGCCATACGCGAACGCCGGGCAGTCGGGCAGATTGCGCTGGTTACGCAGCCGGCGCTGAGCGCCGCCCGGGCCACCATCCATCTATAGAGAGAGTATCGCCTGAAAGGAGAGGCAGCCTATGAGCAATCTTACGGATAACATGTCAATAGAGGAGCAAATCGGTCAATTGCTCATGGTCGGCTTCTGGGGACATACTCCCTCGCAGGAAGCGCTTGATCTTATTCAACGTTACCATGTCGGCAATATCCTCTTTTTCTCACGCAACATTCACGATGCCCGACAGGTGCTGGAGCTAACGCATAATCTGCAAGCCGCAGCACAAAAGGCCGGACATCGCTATCCTCTGCTGATCGCGATTGACCAGGAGAACGGCATTGTGCAGCGTCTGGGGGATGTCGCCACGCTCTTTCCTGGGAATATGGCGCTAGGCGCGATTGGCTCCGAGCAGGTGACGCACGATGTCGCCCTGGCAACGGGCCGTGAATTGCAGGCACTCGGTATCAATATGAACCTTGCGCCCGTGGTTGATGTCAACAACAATCCGGCCAATCCCGTCATCGGTGTGCGCTCGTTCGGCGAGAATGCCCAGCAGGTGGCTCGCCTGGCCGCTGCGATGGTCAAAGGCTATCAGGAAGCGGGGATTATTTCTTGCTTAAAACACTTCCCCGGACATGGCGATACAGCCACCGATTCCCATCTCGCGCTGCCCACCATTCCTTATACGCTCGACCGGCTCAAAACGCTTGAACTGGTACCGTTCAAAAGCGGCATTAAAGCTGGCGGCGAATGCGTGATGACCGCGCACATTGCCTTTCCTGCCCTGGCCGAGCAGGAGACGCTTCCCGCCACCCTCTCGCGCACTATCGTTCATGGGTTGTTACGCCAGCAGCTCGGCTTCAGTGGTGTGATCGTCTCTGATTGTCTGGAGATGCAGGCTATCGCGGCAACCTTTGGCAGCGCGCGGGCCGCGGTGATGGCACTGGAGGCTGGCATCGACCTGGTGCTGATATCCCATCATTACGAGTTGCAGCGCGATGGCATTGAAGCGATACGCGCCGCAGTTCACACAAATGGGCGGCTCTCCCCTCAAGCGATCAGGCAAGCCGCAGAACGCGTGCTCCAGCTCAAAGCGCGCTACCTCTCCTGGGATGCATTGCCGGCGCTGACCGCAACCCTTCCCCCAGTCATCGGCTGCAACGCCCATTTGCAATTACAGCGCGAGTCTTACCAGCGTTCCACCACCATGATCCGTAACGAAGATGCGCTGCTGCCCCTGCATCTGAAAGCTGAAGAGCAAATCATCATCCTCTCGCCTCAGAGAAACACAGCCACAATGGTGGAAGATCGCTATTACACTGACGAAATGCTGGCCGCAGCTATTCGGCGCTATCATCCCCTTGTGGGGATATTGCCGGTCGATCCAGAGACGGAGGAAGATGGGTATCAGCAGTTATTGCAGACGACCAGCGAATCCGCCGTATTCATTATAGCAACCGTCAATGCCCACCTGGACAAAGGGCAGGCCGAACTTGTGCGCAGTCTGGTGGCGTCAAAGCGGCGCACCATCGTCATAGCGGTGCGCAATCCCTACGACCTGTCGGCATTCCCGCAGGCGCATACAGTCCTTGCCACATACGAATATACCCAGCCGGCGCTGGTCGCGGCAACACGGGTCATTTTCGGCAAAAGCGAGGCACGGGGACATCTCCCCGTACACATTCCAGAACCATCACGTTAGCAGAAAGAAGCTTGCTCTTTCAGGATCTGCAACAATTCCTGCACAGTTTCTTCAGCGAAAGGCGAACTCAGCGTTGTGCGAGCCTGCAACATATTCATACACTGGAGGTAGCAACGAGTAGCATAGCCTGGATCGCATTCTTTCTTCTCAAGCGCACGCCAGACCAGCGCAAGAGCGAGCCGACAATACTGATTCGCAGAGGTAAAACAAAGCTCCGCATAATCAGGGGTACTGGCTATTCTTCCCAGCTCCTCCGCAACCTCGGCGATTGCGAGATAGATAACGTGCTGGCCCATTGAGCGGGTGGTTTCGTCCAGAAGAGAGCGACCAGGGGGCGGAGGTAATGAAGCATAAACACCTGGATGCTCCTTAGTCAAAGCTAGAAATTGATCAATCATCGCCCAGGAGAGCTCTTCCGCCATCACCACATCTAATAAACTTTGGCACAAGTTGGTTGCATGTGCGCATGCAAGCCGAGCCGTATCGCTGTGTCCTTCCAATCGCCCAAGCGTTGCGCGCTGGCAATATATGCGGGTCAGATAGGCCAGTGCGGAAGAAATGACCGGTTCCTGCGCTATCAAAGCTTGCCCATCGGGATCAGCATTACGCCAGCCCATGATGATTTGCTCGCATTGCTCCTGCGCATCATCCAGCAGTGTGCAGCATTGCGCAATAGAAAACGCCTGCCTATCATTTCCTGATGGCTGTAGATACTGTTGCCTCCAGGCGCTAAAGTCCAGCAAAACCAGCGCCTGCAACAGGCGCGCCTTCGTCGCGCCTGAAAGATCCTGGCTGGCCTGGTAAAGCATCCGGCTTTGCAGCAGAAAACCAACTGCCTGCTGAAAAGTATGCTCCTGGTCATCGCAGGCATGCATTGAAGAAAACAATGTTGGCTGCTGGTAGAGCGAGGCATACAGGCAATACCCCAGGCCCAGATATACCTGGCCGGTCACACTGATATCATGAGCGTTACGCAGGTAGTTACGAGCATGGGTATAATGTTTTACAGCCCGCGAATAGAGCCCTGAATGGTGGCAATCATCGCCACAATGCAGTTCCACGAGCAGAGGCAGGTCAAAATACTGCCCTTCGTGGCGTTCCGCAGGAACTAATCCTGCATCCTTCAACATCGCCAGTGCCCGTTCATGATAACTCAAAGCAACATCATATTGCCTCAAAAGAGCGTAATGCATCCCAATGGCATCAAGAATAACGGCTTGATACAGCCCAGGAGTGAGCACTAACGCATACTCGAAAGCCGCCAGAGCCAGAGCATGGTTGCCTTCTTTTTGAGCCAATAAGCCCTTGAAAAAGACATAGCGCGCCTGCGTTAGCGGGGGGAAGGCCACAACATCCTCAAGAGGGAGCACGGCAAATTTGCGCACATGCACTGCTGGATAGAGCGTTGATTGCGTCAGGAGCAGTTCTAAAAGCGTATTGACTTCGGGCGCCTCTACATCTGATCTAAGATGGGAGGGGACATGGATAGGTAAAAGAAACTGGTCAGCCTCGGCGTGCTGGCGAAAAAACTGCTCAAAGTAATCATGAGGCTTGTCAAGCTGTTCGGCAAAGTAACTCAGCGCAGATGGAGAAGGCGTGATACTGCCTCGTTCTACCGCGCTCACATATGATTTTGAATAATGCTCTCCCCCTAATTCCGTCTGCGTCAAGCCAAGCTGGCGGCGTAATTGTCGAATATGCTCCCCCGCCTGGCGCAGCATCAGAGCATTCTTTGAATACATCTATTTCCTTCCTTAAAAAGTAAAGCAAAAAGTAAAGCGCATTCCATCTTTTCCCTGCTTACCTTCTATTGTCTTAGGGCTGTCAAGGTCTACATTGGTATGAATGACTTTATGGATGAGGAAGTTGCTGTGTATCTTTCCTGCTTGATCAGACGTGACCAAACTGAGAGGGCATGGGTTCAGTGATATGTAGTATTTCTCTCCACACCAGGTACATATAAGTAAGGAGGATGACATGGGAAAAAACCAGGAGAAAGATGAACTTGAAGGGGTGGAAGCCATTCCGCGCGAGCAGGCCGAGAAGGAAATGCAGAGCGCAGTAGAAAAGCTGCACGCGCAACAGGGCCAGGGAGCCTCGAAGAAGGCGTCTCACTCAGGGAAGGGCAGGAACGCCGAAAAGGATGAGCTGGACGACGGGGAAACTATTCCTCGCAAACAAGCGGAAAAAGAGATGCACGATGCAGCAAGCAAAGTGAAAAAGGATAAGGACAAGAAAAAAGGGTAACAGGTAATAGAGGCTGCTCCTGTTTTTGAACACAAAGCGGGAGATAGTGGTTGTGGGTCCCCGTTGCAGGGTACATAATTGTTTTCACTATGCATCTTGTAACAGGGGACTTCACCTCTCTTCTCTTCTAGTCACTAGCTTCATCGCCTGGCGTAGCAAAAAGATGAAATACTCCCCCATCCAACACAAAGAGCCCGGGCAAGGTAGCAGTGACTTTTCCATTCCTGCTCTGCCTGTGTATTTTCAAACGATAAAGAGCAAAGTTCTCTTTTTGCGAGCCACAGTAACCGATACGGCGCGCCCTGCCGCAAATGGCTTCGGGCGTATCAATGTTCACCAATGGAATGGAGGCAAGTGAGTGTTTGAACGTCGCCTGCACAAGAGCAACGGCTGGCCGGTAGATTGCTTCAGTAGTAAATCTCTCTTGAAGCATAACAACCTCCCCAATGACTAAAGTCAAACCGCAACCGGGCAATTCCATTTTTATATCTTCTACAACAAATATCCACCTGGAAGATCTTTACTGCCTGTTGTTCATGGCTGGAATACCTGGTCTATTCTGTTGGAAAGTTTAGTGGAAAGTCTAGTACATTCGTGGAAAATTATAACATACTATCGATGAAAAGCAAAGGGGGTAGGAAACACCTAAGCGAGCATATGAAGGTAAGAAGAGAGCGGGCTCAGCACTATAATGAGTAAAAATGGCATACTTGCAGCATTAAGATTTTTGGATTGGCAGCGAGAAATAAAAAGTTGTACCTTGATCGGGAATGCTCTCCAGCCAGATGCGACCACCGTGCAAAGCGATAATTTCATGAGCGATATACAGACCCAGCCCCAGGCCGCCGAGCTTTTGCTTCTGAGAATCATTACCGCAATAAAAGCGTTCGAAAACATGCGCCTGATCTATTTCTGCAATTGCTGGTCCCTCATTATGCACAGCAATCACCACCTCATCAGGTTTTTCAGGCTCGCGCACAATACTTACAGTAATAGGTTTGCCTTCGGGGCTATACTTGATGGCATTGCTGAGCAAATTATTGAGTACCTGCTCGATCCGGTCCGCGTCGTATGTTCCCAGGACTGGGCTTGTATCGGCATGGAGCAGAATGTCGTGGCTTTGCGACGCATATTGCTCAGTGACCTGTTGCACCAGAACAACGATATCCACCTGCTCCTTTTTGTTCATCTGGAATATCTCACCGCGTAAGCGTGCCACATCCAACATTTCCCCTATCAGTTTATTCATCTGACCGATCTGATAAATCATTCTATCAAGCAGGGCACTATCTTGATTTTCTGTCTGTTCTCTTGGATTGCCCCGTAGCGCATTGCGCCTGAGCAATTGGGCATTCACCTGAATCGTTGTCAACGGCGAGCGCAGTTCGTGGGTGACCAGGGCAATAAATTCGTCTTTGAGGATATCCAGTTGTTCCCGTTCCTTGCGTGCCTGCACCGACTGCGTGATCTCTATTGCCGAGACCAGCACGTAACGAACGCTAGGAGGCTGGTCGGAATCCACAAGAGGAGCGAGGGTATAGTCCCAGATACTTTCTGTGCTTGCATCGTCGAGCTGATAGGATAGTTCGGGGATATGCACCGGTTCGTGTTTCTCAACGACGGTATTCCAGAGCTGCAAGGCTTGTTCAGCAGGGGCTATAAAGGCCAATTCCTGCCATTGACGATCTATCAGGCCCTCTATAGGTAAGTTACGCGCTTTTGATGCCATTTCAAGATAGCGCGGGCTGCCCATAATCAATGTGGCGGTGGCTGCATCGTAGAGCGCCAAAGCCGCAAGAGAAAAGTGGCCGAAGATCAGTTTGAGATGTTCCCGCTCTTCCCCAACCTCGCGCAGGCGTAGTTCGGTTGCATCTGCGGCATAAAGAATTACCCCGGTAACTTTCCCCAAAGCATCGTGTGATGGGATAATGGTGTAGGTAAAATAATTTTCAGGACTATGCTCCTGATTTTTTTGTGACCTGGGAATATGCTTCAGCATTCTGGGCGTCACCTGTATCTGGTCTAAGCGATAGGCATCTCTGGCTAAATGCACGACTTCTATACCATTTTCCCAGAAAAGATCGATGACTTCATCCAGCGGACGGCCCTGCACCATCCTGTTTTCCAGCAAGCGGGCGTAGCGTGGATTATATGCCTCAACAACAAGGTTAGTGCCCCGTAGGACCATAATATAAAAAGGGGCAAGCTCAACTATTTCCGCCAGGCTTTTACGCTCGTCCCCAAGAATAACCGTTAACTCCTGAAGTTCAACCGTGCGAGCACGCAACTCTTCGTTGGTCGTCTCTAGCTCTTCGTTGGTCGCTTGCAGCTCTTCATTATTTGTTTCCAGCTCCTCGTTCGTGGCCTGCAGTTCCTCGTTGGTGGTTTCAAACTCTTCAATACTGGCCTGCAATTCTTCGTGAGTGAGCATCAGTTCCTCATTGGAGATTTGCAGCTCCTCATTGGTATCCATGAGATCTTTATTGACATCGCTCAAGCGTTTATTCGCTGTCCCTAGCTCATTCATAAGCTGGGCCTGTTCCTTTTGCACAGTTTCCATCTGCCGACGCATCTGCACCTGCTGCGTCACTTCGAAAATACTAATCACAGCCAGTTCAGGCATTGCTCCTTCTAGATGCATAGGAGCGATAGAGACATTAATATACCGTCCATTGCCACCCGCAGAAGCATCCAGCGAGATTTCGGGCATATTGCGCGAATTGTGCTCGCGAAAGATGCCATCAATCGCCGCCCGGATCTCATGGTAAGGGATGCCGCGTACAGCATGGAGAAAGTCCTGCTCAGTCCCAACATCACGCAGATCTAATAACCGCCGCGCTGCTCCATTCGCGGTCAGAATACGATAGGTGCGGTCAATGACCACCACGCCTACGGGAAGAAAGCGCAGCAGCAGTTCATTAAAACGGCGCAACACACCAAGTTCAAGCGTGGAAGAAGGTGACTCCTGATCCGTACTCTGCTTCCCTATATTTTTATGTTGGCGGTTCATCAAATGCTCCTCCAAACGAGGTGTATCGAGATTGGCAAAACTTTGACGGCGCAGGGCAGGGAGAGCATTGCCGGTGCAACGATAAACCTTCCAGTGCTTGTTGATCAGTTCAAAAAAAGCTTGCATGGGGCGGACGGTCTCAGCCTTCCCCAGAAATAGATAGCCGTTGGGAGAAAGCGAGAAGGCAAACTGGTTGAGCACATAATCCTGAAGTTCGGGAGCAAAGTAAATCAGGACGTTGCGACAGAGCACCAGGTCGATACGCGGAAAGGGCGCGCTGCGGCTGAGGTCTTGCTGTCCAAAAATCACTATCTGCCGTAAGGTTTTAGAGATGCGATAGCCGTGATCGACGCGCTCGAAAAACCGCTCCCAGTAATCATCGGGGACGCCTTTCAAGAGGTTTTCAGAATAGAGGCCACGCCGGGCAAAGTTAATGGCAGCTTCGTCCAGATCGGTGGCGAAAATCTTGATGCTCCATTCAGGCAGTTCCGCGCCCAGAATATCAGTAAGCAGCATAGCAAGCGAATAGGGCTCTTCCCCGGTGGCGCAACCGGCGGTCCAGAAGCGCAAGATGCGGTTACTTTCGCGGGCGTGAGCGATCAGTTGAGGCAAGATTTCATTTTTGAGGTACACAAAAGCTTCTGGATCGCGAAAAAACTGGGTGACATTGATCAAGAATGCCTTGACCAGCTCACCTACTTCCTGTGGAGTCGTTTTTAAATAGGCGGCATATTCCCGAATGCCAGGCTGGTGTGTGACCGCCATGCGCCTACTAATGCGCCGCAAAATGGTCGCTGTTTTGTACGGACGGAAGTCAATGCTGGCCTGCCGACTGATCTGCTCAAGAATCTGGCGCAGCACATCCTCCGTTTTCTCTTCCGTCTGTGGAATACTCACTCCGGTCAGTAAATTGTAGAGCAATGAACCAACTTGCTCCACCGGCACTTCAAAGTCGATAATCGTCGGAGGCAGGGAGAGCGGCATCGAAGGGTAACGTGCGGTCTGCGGGTCCTGAGCAATGACCACTCCCCCAGCATTTTTGACATCGATAGCGCCAACCGCACCATCTGAACCAGCGCCGGTGAGGATGATCGCTATCAGATGCTCGCCATAGGCTGAGGCTGCGGACGAAAGGAGCGTGTCTACCGAAGGACGAGGCCGCTTCTGGCGGTCTTCCAACACTTCAACCTGGTGTCCTCTGATCGCAATATGATGATTGGATGGCACCACATAGATACGCCCCGGCTGTAACTGACTGCTGGACATTACCACCTCGACGGGAAGATCAGTGTGCTTTTGTAAAATCAGGTCAAGGCTGCTTGGGCGGCTTGGGTCCAGGTGCTGGGCCAGGACCACAGGCGCGGGAAAGTCGGATGATAGCGTGCTTACCAATATTGAAAGCGCCTCCACTCCTCCCGCTGACGAGCCCACCACTACCAGGCCCTGTGCCTCATTAGTCACGTTCTGTTCTTCACCCATGAGCGTCGGCTCACTCCCTTGATCCAGGATCGACAAACATCTCAACAAAAATAGAGTTTCTATTTGTGCGTCACTAATAGTAGGCTCATTGGCTGTATTTGTCAATCCCGAATTATAAGCTCAGCAGGGCTTCTCAAAAGTGGTTTTTTCAGACAGAACGGCTCGCTTGCGAGCCGTTCGAGAGGAAGGTGCTGGCGGTGGGTTGCGCCCACCGCCAGCACCTTCCTCTCCCTGTGAACGCCTTCGGCGCGAGGAGTCAAAGCGTGCAGCGACGTTTGAGAAACTCTGATAAGCTCAGCAGGGCAGGAGCCAGCCCTGCCCCTACGCACCAGGTTTTTTGGGCGGCATATCCACGATCCCATTTTGTGGGTTGCTGCTGGTGAGTATTGTACGCAGCAGCACAGCATGCTGCTCAGCTTCCTGCAACTGATCTTCGAAGCGGCGAGCCAGCCATTCCCGGCCCTTTTTACGTGCCTGCTCGGTCATGCGTCGCGAGAGGTTCACTTTCTCATCTAGTGTTTTTAAGGCAGCCCAGAGCGATTTTTCTAGCGCCTCTGACTGTTCAGCTAACACACTCTCAGACGAGAAAGCATGCCCGATGCGGCAGCGGAAGCGCAGCAACGAGCCGTCTTCCAGTTCCCAGAGCACACCGCCACACTCAGGGCAGGAAAACACGGAAGGCTTTCCCACCTGTTCATTGTTATTCAATGGGTTTGTCTCCATCGCAGCATTCCTTACCTCCTTTTCGAGCTCCAATGGAACCTGTCGCACCCTTCCATTTTCAACTGTTTCAAAAGCCAAACGCGTTAAAAGAGGGCCTATTGCAGTGAGCGGCGAGCAATAATCAACCTGCACCTGATTCAGCACGCTCTGGGGCATACTGGGATACAGGGCCTCCTGGGGGTCCTGGACGACGGCTATCCCTCCCTGCATCTTAATCGCAAGCAGGCCCGCAGTGCCATCATCTAACCCTCCCGTAAGCACAACGCCAACAACCTGCGGCCCATAAACCAGGGCTGCCGAGCGGAATAGCGGATCAATCGCAGGCCGGTGGCGATTCTCCTTTGGGCCACGCACGACGCGCATAATCCCCTTCTCCACGAGGAGATGCTGATCGGGTGGGGCGATATAAATATGTCCATACTCGATTTCTGTGCCATCTTCTGGATGAGAGGCCAGCAACGGACCAGCGCGATTTAATATCTCGGGGAGCCAACTCCGCGACTCTGCCGGAATATGCACCACCACAAAAATTGCCGCTGGTATATCACCGGGGAGGCCACGCACAAGCGCCTGCAAAGCCTCTACTCCACCTGCCGAGGTCCCCACAACGATAATATCATGACCCGACATCTTTTTCCCCTTTATTCGCTAGACGCCTCCTACACATTTCATGCTCCAATACAGGCTTTACAGTCCATTCTCGTTTGCAGGTAGTGCGACAATTGCAACATCAGGGAAACACTCCATTGTACTGTTCTCTAACAGTTATATATTGATAACGCTCGCCCTCGCAAAAAGCCTCTCTCCCGCATGTAGTTAACACGTAAGCTAAGCCCAAATTGATACCAACGCTCTCCCTTCCAGATGGGCAAACAATTTCTTGTGGTAAACTACGGGCTAGAAAGAATTGTTACGTTCGATATCGCTATCCTATAGAAGGAGACGAGTATGGCTGGTAGTTTTGACCAGGACCCTCAATCGCACACCATTGATCTTCCCGGTGGCCGCTTCCATTATTTAAGCTGGGGGACGCAGGATATGGATCGCCCCTGCGCGCTATTGCTGCACGGCATTACCAGCTCAGCGAAAAGCTGGATACGCGTCGGACCAGCTCTGGCCGACCGCTATAGAGTCTATGCCCTGGATATGCGCGGTCATGGTGATAGCATCAAATCGCCTGCCGGGGCCTATAGCCTGCGCCAGACAGCCGACGATGCACAGGCATTGATGGAACGATTACGTCTGAGCCGACCTGTGCTGATCGGCCATTCCTGGGGTGGCGCTACCGCCCTCGTCCTGGCAAGCGGCGATGGCACTGATCAACCTGCCCCGGCTTTCTCTAAAATTATTCTTGAAGATCCCGCGTGCAACTTTGGGCAGGGCGATGCCGAAAAACGAGCCATTCCGTATACAAAAGATATTGGTCGGCCCGCCGATGAGTTGCGCCCCGAACTGGTTGCTAATAGCCCCGGCTGGACGGAAGCCGATATAGAAGGCAAGCTGGATGCCATGAGTAAAGTGAGCCGCGAGGGCGTGGTTAGCGTCTTTGAGCAGGCTGGACAGATGGGCAATTTGCTGCCACTGCTCGCCAGGCTAACAGCGCCGACGCTGCTGCTCAGGGCCGATCCCGATAATGGCACCACACTCCCGGGACGGCTGTGGGATGAGGCGCAAGGCTATCTGCCCGCCCACAGCAAAGCGGTACAGATCGATGGCGCAACGCACAATATCCACCGTCACATGTTCGATGCTTTTATGCAGGCCGTGAACGACTTTCTGCACTCCTGAAAGCAAGCAGGGCAAGCGCGAGGCCCCCACGCCCCCGCCAGCCCATCCCCTTACCCCTACCGCCTCCGGTCCAACATTGTGGATCCCATTTGATTTTTGAGAAATGCCGGTAGAGGCAAGGAGCGGCATGGAGATTGGGTGGGGCCTCGCGCTTGCCCTGCCTTTTTGGGGTCAGGGATATACGGGCGCTAAAGCAGACGCGCTGTAGCTGGTCGCTACGAAGGGATGCAATCCCATTTTAGTGAAAGGTGGTGTTCCGCTTTTTCATAAAAAATGCTTTTCCTTTCTGCAGCAGTTGGCCCAGATGGTCCTCTCCCTGTTGCCGGATCAAGAAGGGATTACCCTGGCAAAGCTACAAAAGCTTCTAGAGAAAAGAGGGGCACATAAGAGCTGGCTCCGCCCGGCTCGCCTGGTCGCCAATACAGCCAATCAGCCGGGAGACGTTTTGACAATTCGCCGTTACTGGCGCGCTCCCACTTCGGGTTAAAGGTGATATACTGTTGTTGCACGTAATAAGTCACCGGATTGGATTTTCTCACCCTTTCTGTGAGAAACACCAGTGCCTTTCCACTTGAGAGGGGGTCTGATTCTCAGCATGAGTGCGTGCTCGCGCCTGCGACGCTTGCCGAGCTTTGTGTGTTGTGGAAAAATGCGCTTCGCGCATTTTTCCACAACACACAAAGCTCCTTCGCGGCTTCGCCGCGCGAACTCCGCCACGCAAGGGCGAAGATCCTCAGAATCAGACACCCTCTGATATCCTCGTAGATGGCAGGTATATTGTCCCTCAAGCGAGACGGCGGGAGGACATGGCTAGCTCGGTCCGCTTGAGGATACTGAAATTAGCAAAGGAAACGCCTTCTATGCTACAACAGCTTTCTTCCTTGCAGGATGTGCAGGAAATGTATCGCTGGTTTGAACAGATGCGCACCACTCAACCCGCCTGGCTGGACGAGAAGAGTGGCTGCTGGCATGTGTTTCGTTATGCCGACGTGCATCATATTATCACCGATTATCACCAGTTCTCTTCAGAGAGACGACGTCCCGTTGCCCGCCGGTCGGAGCGTAATCCAAACCAGGGACGCAGTATTATCGCGATGGACCCGCCTCAACATCGCCAGTATCGCAATCTCGTCTCTCCTTCGTTTACGCCACGCGCGCTGGCTCGCCTTACTGACCGCGTCAGGGCTATCACGCAGGAACTCCTCGACGAGGTTCGCCCAACCGGCAAGATGGATGTGATGACGGATATCGCCTACCCTCTGCCAACTATCGTCATCGCTGAAATGCTCGGCGTGCCAACATCTGATCGTCCGCTATTCAGGAGCTGGGCCGATGCGCTGCTCTCTCAACAATTGAGCGATGCGGAGTTTTTCAAACCCGATCAGCTCGAAACGCAGCGTATCTCCAAAGCTTTTGATGAGATGTCCGATTACTTCCGAGCCATTCTTGAGGAGCGCCGCCGTCAACCGCGCGCCGATATGATGAGCGAACTGCTGGTCGCCGAAGTGGATGGAGAACGCCTGAGCATGGACGATACGATCAGCTTCTGCATCCTGCTCTTACTCGCTGGTCACGTCACCACCACCAATCTGCTCACCCAGGCCATTCGCTGCTTTGACGAGCATCCCGATGCGATGCAACGGCTACGTGAGCAACCAGAGCTGATGCCCGATGCAATCGAGGAGGTTCTGCGCTACGCTTCTCCTGTGTGGCGACTGGTGCGCACAAACAAAACCGATGTCACTATCGAGGGCATAACTATCCCGGCTGACTCGCTGATCTTCACCTGGGTCGCCTCCGCCAATCGCGATAGCGCGCAGTTTCCTGACCCCGAGCGTTTTGATATTACGCGCACGCCCAATAAACACGTTGCCTTCGGACACGGCATTCATTTCTGCATCGGCGCGCCCCTCTCGCGCCTGGAGGCTTCGATTGCCCTGCCAATGATGCTGGAGCAACTACCACACCTCCAGCGCGTGCGCGAGGAGCCGCTGGAACTCTTCGAAGGCCGCATCCTGTTTGGCTTTAAACGTCTGCCCGTGACGTTCACGCCATCCAGCGCAGCCGCGTAAGCGGCGTTAAGCGCCCGACTCGTTTTTTTGCAAGAAAGCCTGGACTGTTTGCATATACAGTTCAGGCTCTTCCACATGTGATAAATGCGAGCTATTTTCTAGCGTCACACGCTGAGCGCCAGCAATACCACGCTGCAGCACGTCATTGATAGTCGGGGTGGATTCGTCGTAGCGACCGGAGATAATGAGCGTGGGCACCTGAATCTCGTGCAGTCTGTCACTGCGGTCCCAGTCCTTGATGGGACCAATGACATGAAACTCGCTGGGGCCGTTCATGAAAAAATAGACCTTGCTCAGATTGTCCATTGTGTGCTTGACATAATCTGGTGCAGGGACGCGGATCACATGGCGCTGGTAGAAGACGTCCATCGCCTCCAGATATTCGGCGCTATCAGTGGTGCCCGCCTCTTCGTGGCGCAGCAGGGTAGCATTGACCTCTGGAGGCAGCTCAGCGCGCAGGCGGTTGGCCTCGGCGACCCATAGGGGAATGCTCGGGGTGGTATTGGAGAGGACCAGGCTAACGACCCCCTGCGGCTGTGTCAGCATATATTCGATAGCGAGCATCCCGCCCCAGGATTGACCCAGGATATGAAGGCGCTCAAGTCCCAGAGCTTGACGCATCGTAGCAAGTTCCGTCACAAAACGCTCGACGCGCCAGAGCGAAGTATCGTCGGGCTGATCGGAGCGCCCGCAGCCGAGTTGATCGTAGAAGATGACGCGCCGCGTATCCGAGGCCAGAGCGGCCAGATTCGACAGATAATCATGGGGAGCGCCCGGGCCTCCATGCAAAACCAGCAGCGGCACATGCTCATGCTCGCTGCCACCACCGACGATACGATACCAGACGCGATAGCCATCAACGGGGACAAAGCCTTCTTGCTCGCGCATACTCATCAATTGACCGCCTTTCAAATCGTGAGTTACTTGAACTACCTGGATTATAGAAAAGCGTACCACCGGGCCATATACCTGTCAAGGGAGCAGAGATCTCCCTTTGACGACCATCTCCCGTAGAGACGTGCTTGAGCGCGTCCGCTTCAGCGCCCGTACATCTCTCCCCAACCACATCATCATATCGCAGGGCAATCATCCCGCTACGTCTTCGGCCCGAAATAGAACCAACCCGCCACAGGGCAAGCGCAAGGCATTGCCCCTACCCAGACGTCCTGCCGTTAGCCCATTACCTCCTCTGCCCTGTGGCGGTGCCTGCGATGGTGGATCATGGTGGGATCGGATGGCCAGGGGCAATGCCTTGCGCTTGCCCTGCTGGGCAGAGGGGGTGATGGGCTTACTATTGCTATCGATAATTTTTCGTGATACAGTGAGCTGAATGTACTGGAAAACAGATAACAGAACGAGGTGATACATGGCCCAGCTTGACACGATCACGCTTGCGGGCGGCTGCTTCTGGTGTACAGAAGCGGTTTTTCAACGGCTCAAAGGGGTGGCAGCGGTTGTCTCCGGGTATGCAGCTTCTCAGGTACCGAACCCTTCCTATGAAGCCGTCTGCTCCGGGAGAACGGGAGCCGCCGAAGCCATTCAGATCGAATATGACCCGAGCGTGATTTCTCTTGATACACTGCTCGACATTTTCTGGCATTTGCACGATCCGACAACGCTCAACCGGCAAGGAAACGACGTTGGCACGCAATACCGTTCGGCCATTTTCTATCACAACGAGGCGCAAAAACAGACCGCGCTGGCATCAAAGGAGGCAACGGAGAAAGCAGGCCTCTACAAAAGACCGATTGTGACTGAAATCACGCCCTTTACCAACTTCTATCCCGCCGAAGGCTATCATAAAGACTATTACGACCGTAACCGTTCCGCGTCCTACTGCATGTTTGTCATCGATCCCAAAGTGCAGAAGCTGCTGAAGACGTATCGCAATGAGATCAAAGAGGAGAGCGCCAGGTAAATCTGGCCTCTCCATCAAAATCTTATTGCATGATAGGCAATAAGCCACTACTTGAAATGCGGAGCCACGCGCTGCCCCAGCAGTTCCGCCGATGTACGATCAGGGATGCGGAACATAAAGTGCGTGATCCCGATTTCCTGAAAGCGTTTGATTTCGCTTGTAACCTCGGCGGGGGTGCCCGCGATAAAGTGTTTCTGAGGATGACGCTTCACTTTGGCCGGGTCCTCCGAGATGCTGGCCGTCCCCAGATAGGTCAGCCTGATCGTCGCGGGATCGCGTCCAACGCGTTCGCAATGCTGGCGCAGAATGGCAAGCTTGCGGGCATATTCCTCCACGGTTACGGAGTTGAAATTCCACCAGTCGGCGTAGCGCGCCACAATTGCGAGTGTGCGCTGCTCGCCGCCGCCACCGATGAGGATGGGTATCCGAGGGGACGGCTGCGGCATACAGTACGCGTCGCGGATCTGATAATGCCGCCCCTCAAAGGTCGCGGGCGACGATGACCACATGGCACGAATAATCTGAACCGCCTCTTCTAACTGCTCCATGCGTATCTTCGTGGGAGGAAATGGATAGCCATAGGAGACGTATTCATCTTCTTTCCAACCAGCGCCGATACCTAAAATCATGCGCCCGCGGGAAAGAAACTGCACGTTGGCCGCCATCTTGGCAAGCAGCGCGGGATTGCGGTAGGACTGAGCCAGCACCAGCGTACCGACGTTGTACCGCGGATAGAGAGCCGCCAGGTAGCTCAGGGTAGAAAAAGCTTCCAGCGTATCGGTCGCTCCCCATTGCAGATGATCTTCGAGCCAGAGCGTTGTGATACCGCTTGCAAGGGCTTCTATACAGCGCTGGTTATACTCGTGTACCTCACTCATAGAGTAACCGGGGCTATTCAACCTAAGCATTAAGCCAAATTCAACGTTGCTCATCGCTTCTCGACGTTACTTTCGCTTAATAGTTTTCATCGTCACCTTCATGAAAAGTAATACGTCTCAACTGCGGGTCTGTTTCACGATCCTGCTGCTGCAACATCAGTAAGGTTTGCCGATAGACATTGATAAAATTCAGCAGTCCCAACGTTTCCTCAAGATTTAAATCAAAATTAATCCCAGAAGCGTGCCTCAGGAGCAGCCCATGCTTCTCCATACGCGCCCTGTACCTGCCGATGATTGCATCCACCGTCAAACTCCTTCTCTGCTACCTATCGCCTGATGACATAGAACAAATTGAGCCACGACCAGCAGTCCTACTGTGTATACGCCAGATCCCCGGCATTTGTTCCGAGAGGGAAGTCACTGGATCGGCCAGTCGTGGTTGGCAGCCTGATAGATGGCCTCTATGGTGCTCATATTTTCTAGCGTCTCGCTTAGGTGCAGAGCTGGCTCCTGGCCGGTACGCAGGCAACGGGCAAAGTGTTCGACTTCAAGCTGATACTGGTCGATACGGGTAAAATTCTGCTCGGTCATCTGACCATTCCTGGTTACAAACGCCGCAACGTCTCTGATGCCAGGAGTAAAGGGCACGGGAATGGTGATCGTGCCATCCTCACCAAAGATTTCGGCGGACTGGCGCATTGGCAGGCCGAAGCTGGAGTCGATCAGGCCAAAGCGACCGTCGCCGTAATCCAGCAGCGCGTTCATCGCCATGTCCACGCCGCCGCGCTTCGGCACGTATACGCGCGCGGCAACGGTCGCGGGCGGTTGACCATAGATTGCGCGGCAGAGGTTGACGGGATAGCAGCCCACGTCCATCAGCGAGCCGCCCGCTAATTCGGGCTTGAGCCGGATATTCTGCGGGCGCGCACGAATATCAAAGGAGAACGAAGCGCGCACCAGCCTGACCGGCCCGATCAAACCCGCGTTTATTTGCTCTAAAGCCCACACGATCTGAGGATGGAAACGGTACATGAAGGCTTCCATGAGCAGGAGGTTACGCTCGCGAGCTTCCCTGACCATCGTCTCGGCCTCTGCCCTGGTTACGGCCAGCGGCTTCTCGCACAGGACATGCTTGCCCGCCTGGAGCGCCTTGATCGTCCACGCGGCATGCAGGCTATTGGGCAACGGGTTATAAATAGCCTCGATATCGGGATCGTTAAGGACGCTGTCATAGTCGCTATAAATACGTACGCTGGGGGCAAATGAGTACAGGTCGGTGGTGCGCCGCGGGTCGCGACCTCCCACTGCTACCAGGCGACCGTTTGAGGAGGCCAGGATAGCGGGCGCGACAGCTTTCACGCCGATGTTGGCGGCGCTGATGATGCCCCAATGCACAGGATTGCCGGGAGTGGTTTCGCTGGATTGCACTGTTTTTTGTCCTTTCTACGGGGATGGACATATTATATGCACAAAAAGGGGGCGAATGCGATCCAGGTTGCCAGCAACTACGCAGGCATCAGGTCTCCACGCCCACGACGAAGACGCGGTCCTGCACGCGTACAACCTGAACGGGCGCATCGTAGAGCCTGCTCAACATTTCGCCGGTAATCACTTCTTCCGGCGTTCCCATCGCGATACGCCCGTTGGCAATATAAATCACACGGTCCACCGCGCCCAAAAGCGGATTGATATCGTGGGCGACCAGCAGCACAGCCACATGGCGGGTGCGGCAGACGCGGGCAACCAGCGAGACGATTTCTTGCTGATGCGCGATATCCAGGTTCGCCAGCGGTTCGTCGAGCAGCAGTAGACGCGGATTGGTGAGCAGGGCCTGGGCGATCAAGAGGCGCTGCTGCTCGCCGCCGGAGAGCTGGCCGACGGGGGCATCGGCAAAGGCCAGGGCATCGACCTCCGCAAGGGCCTGGTCAATCAGGGCATGGCGCTTCTTGCCGGGCCAGCCGATACCCCAGCGATGACCATCCAGCCCAAAGCCGACGAGGTCACGGGCGCGCAAGGCCAGGTCAGCTTCTAGAACGCGGTGTTGTGGGGCATAGCCGATATGCTGGTTTCCCTGGCGAGGCGTCTCATCGAGCACACGCACCGCGCCACCGGCGGGCCTGAGCAATCCCAGCAATACCTTGAGCAAGGTGCTTTTCCCGGCTCCATTGGGTCCAAGAATAACAACAAACTCCCCCTCATTCACCGTCAAACTAATATCCTGCAAGATCGTGCGCCCGCCCAGCCGGACGCTAACATGCTCTAAGGCAAGCACTGGTTGATGTGTCACCACAGCTCTTCTCGTCCTCCCTTTCGTGATCATGAAGTCAGAAAGAGCATATCATATGAGGAGATGATGAGTCAATGAGACTGAGTCTCATTATGAATTTCCGATAGCAGAAAAGCTCTTAAAACCGGCACCTTAGCATAGTTGCCAATCACACACGAACATATTATACAATCACAATGGCGTGGGAAATCGCACGCACAACTATCGACGAAAGGGCAATTGTTAATGACACAACCGGAGACCACTTACCCGATACGAGTAGGTGTACAGATCCATCCCCAGCACACGAGTTATCGCGATATCGCTGATGCTGTGCGCCGGGCTGAGGAAATGGGGGTTGATACTATCTGGACCTGGGACCACTTTTTCCCTCTATCTGGCGATCCGCAAGGCAACCATTTCGAAGGGTGGACGCTGCTAACGGCGATAGCTACATTAACTGAGCGAGCGCAGATTGGCTGCCTGGTGACCTGCAATAGCTACCGCAATGCAGCACTCTTATCGAATATGGCTAAAACAGTGGATCATATTAGTGATGGTCGTCTCATTCTGGGGATAGGTGCTGGCTGGTTTGAGCGCGATTATCAGGAGTATGGCTATGATTTCGGGACTGCGGGAAAACGCCTGGCATCCCTCGAAGAGTCGCTTGCCATTATTCGTCACCGCTGGGAGGTCGATGTTCCCAAACCCATGCGCAAGATCCCCATCATGATTGGAGGCGGGGGAGAAAAGAAAACGCTGCGCATTACAGCGAAATACGCGGATATGTGGCATGGATTTGGTGATGCCGATGCTCTTGCGCATAAAATGCAGGTTCTGGATCAATGGTGTGCCGACATTGGGCGCGCTCCACGAGAAATAGAGCGTTCATGCGGCACCAATAAAGATGATACCGAAGAGCAACTGGATGCCAAAGTCAAGGTCGGTGCTACCCATGTTATTCTTGGCCTCGGCACCCCCTGGAATTTTGCTACGCTCGAACGCCTGATTCATTGGCGAGACAAGAGGCGAGCGGGGAGATAGTCTTTTCCTCTATTTGAAAACACAAAGAGCATAAAAAAAGGGTGACCGATGGGGCTTGAACCCACAACCGCTGGAGCCACAATCCAGAGCTCTGCCGATTGAGCTACGGTCACCATGTGTTCCTCAACACATCGCCAGTATAATGGACGCCTTGCGCTTTGTCAATAGCCTGAGATCACTTTATTTCATGCCACAAAGATATGATCCTTCCTCTCAGTAGATCATCCTGACCAGCCCAGACTTATTTGCACGCAAATAATTACGTATGCTTCGTATCGACCAGAACAGGCCAATGAGCACCAGGCCCGCGCCGATGACGATGCCCCAGATCGAGCCAGCAGATGGCGTTTGATTCTGACCGGCGGTAAAATCAGGCGTGGTGAATTTTTGTAGCGGGTTGCCAAAGACATCGTAGAGCTGGATCGCTACTATTTTCAGGGGTCTGCCGTCCTTGTAGTAAATATCAACGCGCTGCCGCTGTGTCACATGTTCATCCCAGGGCGGGGTAAATGTATTCTTGTTAAAAATGTAGATGTCCTTGCTGCTATCGATATTGATCCAGGTTCCATTGTATTGATTGTTGAGGGTGGATTCAAATTCGTTCGTGATATGCCCGGTGATTTTATGGATCTGGCCCGCCACTGCGTTATTGCTACTCACGTTGAAGTAAATCAACACTGCACCCAGGGCAAGAAAAAACAGGGCTTGCAGTAAAGTGATGATCAGCCTGTCTTTTTTGGTGTAGAGCCGCAGACCAGGGGAACGATAGGTACGTACGCGCATACGAAAACTCCTTAAAATTGTCAATAGCGAGAAATGAGTATAAATCACAGTAAAGTCGCGCGAGGGCAGGTGCAAGACCTGCCCCTACCTGATTTGATCGCCTGTTTCAGGATATAACACCAGCAAGGTTGCGTGAGGGCAGGTGCAAGACCTGCCCCTACCTGATTTGATCGCCTGTTTCAGAGTATAACACCAGCTATACAGTTACGGCGAGACTTCATCCAGGCGTTTGTGCTTGGTGGCGTTGCCGAGCTGGGCAATGATCGCGGAAACAACCAGGCAGCCGCCAATAATGAGGAAGGTATTGAGCGCGCCCAGGCTGGGAATAAGGGGCGCAATCACCAGCAGGCCGATGCCGCCGCCCAGGTGCCCAACGCCGTCCACCAGCGCGAAGCCGGTTGCGCGCGCTCGGGTCGGATAATTCTCGGTTGACCAGGTATAGGTCATCGGCACCCACAGGTTAAAGCCGAAGAAGAGAATGATCGAGCCAATGGCCGCTACCGTGAAATTGCCGGTTCCCACGACCGCAATCAGGATGCCGCCGATGAGTGTAAGCACGGCAGCAATGGGCAGCCAGAGCTTGCGTTCAAGCCGCTCACCGAAGTAGAAGGCGAAGATGGCGGTAATAATAAAGCCAAAGGTGCCAAAAGCGACGATCAGACCTGCCGTCGGCGGCGGGTACTGCAAGCTTGCCAGGATTACCGTTAATCCCGCGCCAATCGTATACACGGTGATGTAGCTGATAAACCAGACGGCGAGCAGCAGGATGGTACGACGCAGGTAGAGCGGGTTGGTGAAGATCTCGGCGTAGTAAGCCCCTTTCTCGCCGCTGTGGATAGGGAGTTCAGGGCCAGGCGCAGGCAGTTCAGGAACGCGTAACCGCGCCCGCTCTTCCATCGCCGACACCACGCGATCAGCCTCCGCAACGCGTCCTCTGGAGATCAACCAGCGCGGCGATTCCGGCAACTGGAAGCGCAGCAATATACCGATCAGGGCCAGGAGAGCGCCGACGCCATACATCACGCGCCAGCCAAAGCCAAACCCTGGACTCGCGACGGCAAAAGGCAAACCGAGCGGGAACGGCGTTGGAGGCGTTGTCAGATAGAGCCCGAGCCAGATGCCCAGGAAGGCGCCGAGTGCGGACATAATGAAAATAAATGAGGTGTACTTGGCTCGGGCCTCAACTGGAGCCACTTCGTTGATATAGGTATTGACGATAGCCAGGTCCGCGCCAATGCCAATGCCGGTAATGGTTCTGGCAATGATCAGGTTGGTGTAGTCGGTCACCAATGCGGTGTAGAGCGAACCGAGGCCGGTAATCAGCATGGTGAGCAGCAGAATGTCGCGTCTCCCATAGCGGTCGGCGAGCGGGCTGAGGATCAGCGCGCCGACGACATAGCCAGCCAGGTTCAACAGGACGGGAAGGCCCTCAAAGGGAGCCGCTTTAGTCGGATCGGTACATCCAGGGATGATCTGAACGCAGGTCTGGATGAACGATACATTGATATCAAAGATGTCAAAGAACGTGAACAGGAAACCAACGCCAATGATACCGATGAACAAATAAGAGAGGGACCAGACTGGGATGCGGTCCTGCCGAGCGATGACCGCCGCGCCAGTGCCACTTGCCCCAGAAGAGGAAAGGGAGGAACTACCAGCTTCTGATGCCATACGACGATACTCCTTCGTACGATATTCGCTGAACGATCAAGGGGTGATGCCAGGAGATACCACAAAGTATCAGTTCCATGAATTGTGCATAGCAGCAATGAGATCAAAACTCATGCTGACAGGTATCATTGTATGATGGACCATATATTCTGTCAAGCAAACCCGATTGCATCGGGGCTTTGCCATCCTCCAAACGCTTCGATGCTCTCTATGAGATAAAATAACTGAGAGAGCTTTTTCTCTGCTGATGGCGAATTTACCCAATTTGAACCAGGGGGAAGAGGAATCATGGCACTTGATAGAAAGCGCATCCTGCATCAACTCACCAGCTTCAACCTCCATGCACTTTTCATTAACGAGTTGGGATGGGATCATTGCCAGGAAGCGGCATCCACATTTACCATTGATCAACAACTCTATAGCGCGCAGCCGGTCGCTCAAAAACGGGGCATGGTGGTTTACGTCTGCGCTCCCGACCCATCAGGCAATGTTCTGGCTAAACATACTCGGGAGAGGATAGAACGAGAGGTGCATAAGCTGGTTCACGAACATATTATCATTTACCCCGACGCTCAACACGATCACCATATCTGGCAATGGGTCAAACGCGATACGGGCCAGACAAAGATCCGCGAGTTTCACTTCTATAAAGGTCGCCCCAATGAACTCCTCCTCTCAAGACTACAGGCAATCGCTTTCGACCTCAGCGAAGAAACAGAACTGAGTATTGCAAAGGTTGCTCACAGGGCAAAACAGGCGTTCGATGTAGACCGCGTCACTCAGCGTTTCTACGAACATTTTCAAGCGGAACATGCCTCATTTCTCCGTTTTATTGAAGGCATTACTGCTCTGATTGATCGACAGTGGTATGCCTCTCTTATGCTCAACCGCTTGATGTTCGTCTATTTCATCCAGAAAAAGGGATTTCTCGACAAGAACGTAAATTATTTGCCCGAGAAGCTCAAAGAGATGCAGGCAAGGGTAGGACAGGATACGTTCCTATCTTTTTATCGACACTTTCTCTTACGCCTCTTCCACGAAGGCTTTAACCAGCCAAAGAAGGAGAGAGATTCCGAGCTGGATCGATTATTGGGCGATGTACCTTTCCTCAATGGCGGACTTTTTCAGGTCCACGAGCTAGAGCGCAACTATGCCGCCATCGCGATCCCCGATGAGGCGTTTGAGCGTATTTTTACCTTTTTCGATTCCTATCAATGGCAGATCAACGAGCAGCCGCTCCATGATGCTCACGCCAGCATGATGCGCGAGGATGAGATCAATCCCGATGTGATTGGCTATATTTTTGAGAAGTACATCAACCAGAAGCAGATGGGAGCCTACTATACAAAAAGGGATATTAGCGAGTATATTAGCAAGCACGCGATCATCCCTTATCTTTTTCATGCGGTTCAGACTCAATGCCCTCTCCTCTTCAAGGCTGATGGCCCTGCCTGGCGCTTGCTGGCAAACAACCCCGACCGATATATTTGCCAGGCAGTTCGCGCTGAAACGTATCTTCCGACCGAAAGCGCACAAGAATACCAGACCAGGGGCAGACGCTACGCCAGGCTTAAAGAGACACTGAGTTCGGGCAAGATCACCTCCATTGAGGATTTGATTACGTTCAATCTGGATAGTATGCGCTTCCTGCAAGATGTGATTTTACAGAGCGAGGAGCCGGCACTGTTGCGCGCCTTTTACGAGCAGCTTGAGGCGATGACGATTCTAGACCCCACCTGCGGCTCCGGCGCGTTCCTTTTTGCCGCGCTCAATATCCTGGAACCGCTCTACGCAGCCTGCATTGATCGGATGCGGTCGATGGTGGAGGCAGAGCAAGCGCAAGCAGGGCAAGCGCAAGGCCTCCGCACCCCCACACCCCCTCCCCTTGCCCCTACAGTCGATGACATTGCCTGGCAACAGGATATTCAGCTATTTCGCGGCATTCTTCAACGGGTAGATCAACACGTCAATCGGCCCTATTTCATTTTGAAGGCGATTGCGCTCAATAATCTCTATGGCGTGGATATTATGAGGGAGGCGGTCGAAATCTGCAAGTTGCGCCTCTTCCTCAAGCTCGCGGCCCAGCTCAAATCTGTCAAGGAGATCGAGCCCCTGCCCGATATCGATTTTAATATTCGGTCTGGCAATACGCTGGTCGGTTTTGCTCATATCGCTGAAGTACGCAAGGCGGTCGAGGGAGATCGCCAGAAAAAGATCGATTTTACCCGCGTTATGGCGAGCATCGAGCAACGGGCGAGGGTAATCGATCAAGAGTTTGCCGTTCACCGCCAGCAACAGACACAACAGGGCGAGCGGGATCGTAATTTCGAAGAACGCAAAAGCGCCCGCAAGACAGCCATGCGCGACCTGGCAAGCGAGATTGATGGCTATCTTGCCAGCCAGTATGGCATTGATCGGCTGCACATTCAGGATGAGGCAGCTTACCAGAGGGCTTTCGAGCAGTGGCGCGCCAGCCACCAGCCTTTCCACTGGTTTATTGAGTTCTATGGCATCATGGAGCGCGGCGGCTTTGATGTGATCATTGGCAACCCACCCTACGTCGAATACAGCAAGGTGCGGCAAGAGTATAAAGTGCATGGCTACGAGACGGAGAGCTGCGGCAACCTTTACGCCGCCGTGATTGAACGCTCTCTTGCTCTCTCGCAGCAGGAAAAGAGCTATCTTGGACTGATCATTCCACTGAGTATCTGTGGAGGCGAGCGTTTCGAGCAGCTTCGCACCACTATCAGGCAAAATACCGGCAACATCTGGCTCGCTAACTTCGAGATCTTTCCTTCGCGCCTGTTCGATGGAGCCTTTCAACGCCTCTCCATCCTGCTAGCGCAACATGCACACACCACACATTGTTGCGCCCATGTGACGAAAATACAACGCTGGTACGCCGGGGAACGCCCGCACCTGATTGACCTTATTACCTACACTACCACAACGGCTACGCTCAGACCTGCCGTTTTCCCCAAGCTCGCATCATCGCTGCAGGAAAACATTGTGCGTAAAATGCTCGAACGCACTCGGGGAAGCAAGCTGGCAAAGGTGCTTTTCCCTCGCCAGACCGACCACTTTGTGTATTACCAGGAGGCAACCAATTACTGGATGAAGGCGATCTGTCGCGTGCCATTTTATCAGAAAAACGGGGTGGTGATGGAGCCGCAACATGGGCGTTTCCTCTATTTCAGCGACGAGCACACCGCTCGTACTATTATGGCGCTGATGAACAGTTCCCTCTTCTACGTCTGGTTCGCGACCTATTCTGACGGCTTCCACCTCTCGCACGCCCTGGTCAAAGACTTCCCCACCGGAGACGCGCTCTTCACACTCAACGAACTCCCCCAACTCTCTTTGCGCCTGGAAGCAGATATCCAGCTCCACGCGACGCGCAGCACCCGCAACAAGAAGCCCGACAAGGGACAGGAGCACGCAGGGGACCAGATCGAGCTAGAGGAGTACCATATGAGCTATTCCAAGCCCCTTATTGATCAGATCGATGTGATTCTCGCCCAGCATTACGGCTTTACAAGTGAAGAGTTAGCCTTTATTATGAACTACGATGGCAAGTATCGGATGGGATAAGAGGAGGCCGAAGGCAGGGCAAGCGCAAGCCCAACACGCGCCGGAGGCAGGGCAAGCGCGAGGCTCCCGCATTCCCCCATCCCGTCCCCTTGCCCCTACCGCCTCCGTCCGACGGGATCGGCCCCGTTCGGATTGGGGGTTTCGGGCAGCAAGGGGTCGGAACCTCGGTAGGGGCAAGGAGTGGCGCAGGGTTGGGTGGGGGCCTCGCGCTTGCCCTTGCCTCGGTATAGACAATTTTTTTCGTTGCTGGTAGAGAGGAAACAGGCGATTTTATGGTAGCCAATAAACAAAAAATATTGCAATATTTGAAGGCGGCTAATTTTCGCGAGCTTTTTGTGGAGGAATTGGGCTGGAATTATCTGTATGAAACGCTACCACCGATCTCCTGCCAGGAACGCATCTATAGGTTGCAGCCACTGGTTGAGAAGAGCGATGTGAAGGTGTATCTGTGCGATCCCGATAGCCAGGGTCGCATTCCCGATGAGAAACAGCTTCGTTTGATTGACCGCGAGGTGACAAAATATGCTTACGAACATATTGTGATTTATGTCGATGCGGCCAGGGAGAATCAGGTGTGGCAGTGGGTGCGGCGCGAACGCGGGAAGCCGCTGGCCTATCGCGTGAACAGGCTACGCAAACATCAGTCGGGCGAGCTGCTGGCTCAGAAGCTGCTGGGTCTTGAGTTCGAATTCTCCCAGGATCAGCCGACCACGCTTGACGTTGCCCGCAAGGTGGAGCAAACCTTCAATGTTGAGCGCGTAACCAAGAAGTTCTATGAGCGTTTCCAGAGCGAGCATACCAAATTTTTAGCGTTTATCCGGGGCATTACCTCTCAGGGCGATTGCGCATGGTATACGTCGCTGATGCTGAACCGCCTGATGTTTATTTATTTTATCCAGAAACAGGGCTTTCTGGATACCAAAAGCGAGCATCAGTTGGATGGCGACCACGATTATCTGCGCCACCGCCTGCAAAGGACGCAAGCGGAACAGGGGCGCGATACCTTCCATTCCTTCTACCGCTATTTCCTGCTGCGACTCTTTCACGATGGCTTGAGCAAGAGGGAGCGCACGCCCGAACTAGAGCAATTGCTGGGCCGCGTCCCCTATCTCAATGGCGGCCTCTTTGACGTACACGTTCTGGAGCAGACCTATCCCGATATCCAGATACCGGACGAGGCGTTTGAGCGCATCTTTGACTTTTTCGATGGCTACGACTGGCACCTTGACGACCGGCCTATCAGCAAGGGCAATGAGATCAATCCTGATGTGCTGGGCTATATTTTTGAGAAGTATATCAATCAGAAACAAATGGGCGCGTACTATACCAAAGAGGATATTACCGAATATATTAGCAAGAATACGATTATTCCTTACCTTTTTGATGCTGCCGAGCAACGCTGTCTGATTGCTTTTGAGGCTGAGGGGCCGGTCTGGTCGCTGCTGCGCGATAATCCTGATGATTATATTTACGAGGAAGCTGCGCATGGAGCGAGTTTGCCGCTGCCACCGGAGATTGAGGTTGGTTTGCACGATGTTTCGCAGCGCGACGCGTGGAACAGGCCAGCCCCAGCGGATTACGCGCTACCTACGGAGATATGGCGCGAAGTGGTGGCGCGGCGCACGCGCTACGAAGAGATCAGGGGCAAGCTCCTGGCGGGCGAGATTAGCAGCATCAACGATCTAATCACTTACAATCTGGATATCCGCAAATTCGCCGCCGATGTGATTACTTATAGCGAGGGGCCAGATCTGCTGCTGGCCTTTTACGAGAGCATTGAGCAGGTGAGTGTGCTCGATCCGACCTGCGGATCAGGCGCGTTTCTTTTTGCCGCGCTCAATATCCTGCAACCGCTCTACGAAGCCTGCCTGACCCGTATGCAGGTGATGGTGGAGGAGCGCGACCGCCTTGACGCCCAAACGCCGCCACAACGCCGCCCGCGTCCTCCTCGCATCGAAAGCTTCCGCAAGATACTACGCGAGGTCGGCAAGCATCACAGCCGCGAGTATTTTATCCTCAAATCGATCATTATCAAAAATCTCTACGGCGTCGATATTATAGAGGAGGCGACCGAAATCTGCAAATTGCGCCTCTTTCTCAAGCTGGTGGTCCAGGTCAAGAAGTTCGAGGATATTGAGCCGCTGCCGGATATCGACTTCAATATTCGCGCGGGCAATACGCTGGTGGGCTTCGCCAATCAGGAGGAGGTGCGCAAGGCCGTCGAGCACGATCTGCGTAGCGCCATGACCTCGGCGGAGACGCTAGGGCGCATCGAGCGCAAAGCTCAGGAGGTCGAGAGCGGCTTTCACAATTTCCGCAAGCTTCAGACCGACTACGAGATAAAGCACTGGGACATTGCCGAGAGCAAACGCGATCTGCGCGAGAAGCTGCACGCTCTGCGTTCCGAGCTGGACGAATATCTTGCCATCGAGTACGGCATCGACCGCAATAACATCGCCCAAAAAGAAGTCTATGATGAGAAGTTTGCGCAGTGGCAGCGCACCCACCAGCCCTTCCACTGGTTCGTCGAATTCTACGGCATTATGCGCGATGGAGGGTTTGATGTGATTATTGGGAATCCTCCCTGGAAAGAATATTCAGCCGTCAAAAAGACCTATACAGTTTGCGACTATACAACTGAAAAATGTGGAAATCTTTACGGCATGTGTATAGAACGAGCATTAAAGCTTCGAGCGCCATCGGGATGGATGAGTTATATTGTACAGCTACCACTAGCAAACTCATCTCGTATGAATTTAGTACGAACCCTCCTCAAAGAGAAAAGCTCTTCGATCTTCGTTATTACCTTCGATGACCGTCCAGGCAAGTTATTTGAGGGACTACAACATTGTAGAAGCGCGATTTTTATTTCGCAAGGATACAACAGAGCAGCTTCCTTAGCTATTGCAACAACTCGATATCAACGATGGGCGACAGAAGCACGATCCAATATATTTTTCCTTCTAGAGTATGCACAAATAACAGGGGAACCGATGTTTTCTGGACAATTCCCAAAATATACTAATAATACTGAAGATTCTCTTTTCAAGAAAATACAAACGAAAAAAGCACAATTGATAAATCCAATTTCCGCAAGTTTAAAAACCGAGACAAATTTTATTTTCTATCAAGAAGCTACTCAGTACTGGATTAAAGCAACAGTAGGATTGCCTTATTACGCAAAAAACGGAGCTACAGGTTCTCCTCCTCATGGTCGTTTTTTATATTTCAATAGTATTGAGGAAGCTCATATAATTTGTGCTCTGTTAAATAGCAACCTGTTTTACACCTATTTTATTGCATATGGTGATTGCTTTCATCTTAGCGACACGCTTGTATCAAAATTTCCAGTAACAACTGGCATTCTCCAAGATAGAATGCTAATGGATTTAAATGAGCAATTAATGTCACACTTGAAAGCTAATGCTGAGCGAAAGATCATCCGTACTAATGATGGTCATGAGATCAGTTATGATAATTTCTACGGTTCTAAATCCAAGCCCATCATCGACGAGATAGATCGTGTGCTGGCGAAGCATTACGGGTTCACAGAGGAAGAGCTGGACTTTATCATCAATTACGATATTAAGTATCGTATGGGCAGGGATAATGGCGAGGAGGAGGAAGAGTAATGCCGCGCATCTTTGACAATATCGATCAGCATCTGATCAAGGCATTGCAGGACACGCTGAAAATATCGCAGCGGGCCGATTTCTGCGTCGGCTACTTCAATTTGCGCGGCTGGCGACATATTGATACGCTGATGGAGTGCTGGCAGGGGGGCGAGCAGGCGTGTTGTCGCTTGATGATCGGCATGCAGGATAAGCCGGAGGACGATCTGCGCCGCATCTTTAGCCTGCGCAGTGGGCAGGGCATCGATCAATCAACGGTGGCGCGGCTCAAGACGCAGATCGCGCAGAATTTTCGCGAACAGCTTTTGATCGGCGCACCCTCCAACGCCGATCACGAGGGGCTGCGTCGGCTGAGTGCGCAATTGAAGGCGAAGCGGCTCGTCGTCAAACTCTTCCTGCGCCACAAGCTGCACGCCAAGCTCTACCTGCTCTATAGCAATCATCCCGTCACGCCCATCACCGGCTATCTCGGCAGCAGCAATCTCACGCTGGCCGGACTGATGCAGCAGGGCGAGCTGAATGTCGATGTCGTCGATTATGACGCGTGCCGGAAGCTCGAACAGTGGTTTAACGACCGCTGGGAGGATCGCTGGTGCCTGGATATCTCGCAGGAGCTGGCAAGCATCATCGACGAGAGCTGGGCGCGGGAACAGGTCGTTCCACCTTACCACATTTACCTGAAGATCGCCTATCACCTCTCGGAAGAGGCGCGCCAGGGGCTGCTCGACTTTCGCATCCCACGCGATTTTAAGGCACGCCTCTTCGAGTACCAGGTCGCCGCCGTCAAGATCGCGGCCCGCCACCTCAATAAGCGCGGCGGCGTGCTGATCGGTGACGTAGTTGGTCTGGGCAAGACGCTGATGGCAACGGCCCTGGCACGCATTATGCAGGACGATTTCGGCACGGAAGCGCTGGTCATCTGCCCCAAAAACCTCGTCAAGATGTGGCAGCAATATCTGTATACCTATGGGCTTGTCGGCAAGGTCGTCTCTGTAAGCAACGTCACCAACGAGCTGCCCGGCCTGCAACGCTTTCGCCTCGTAGTCATCGACGAAAGCCACAATTTGCGCAACCGCGAAGGCAAACGCTATAAAACCATCAAAGACTATATTGAGCGCAACGAGAGCAAGTGTATTCTGCTGACCGCCACGCCCTACAACAAAACCTACCTCGATCTGTCCGCTCAATTGCGCCTCTTTTTGAGCGACGAGAGCAGCAAAGATCTCGGCATCCGACCCGAAAAGCTGTTGAGCGAGTTGGGCGAGGCCAGATTTATCAGCCAGCATCAATGTCCGGTCCGCTCGCTGATGGCCTTCGAGAAAAGCGAGTACGCCGACGATTGGCGCGAGCTGATGCGCCTCTACCTGGTGCGGCGCACCCGCAGCTTCATTCAAGAGAACTACGCCCGCAGCGATGGCGCGACGGGGCGCAAATACCTGGAATTCAGCGATGGCACGCGCTCGTACTTCCCCACTCGCCTGCCTCGCACCGTCAAATTTCTGATCAACGACGAGCAGAGCGACGACCCTTATGCTCAGCTCTACTCCGAGAACGTCATCGAAGCCATTAGCGGCCTCACGCTACCCCGTTATGGACTGGGGAATTATATCGCGGCTAAACAAAAAACTACAGCAGGCGAGGCTCAGCAGCTCGCCAGCCTTTCACGCGCAGGCAAGCGATTGATGGGCTTCTGCCGCACCAACCTGTTTAAGCGCCTGGAAAGCGGCGGTCCCGCCTTTATTCAATCGCTGGAGCGCCATATCCTGCGCAATTACATCTTCCTCCACGCCATCGAAAACGGCCTGGAGCTACCGATTGGTACGCAGGATGCGGAGCTGCTCGATACCCGCAGCAACGACGAAGACGAAGGGGCCGTGCTGCCGGGTACGCTCGACGAGAACGACGCCAGCACCGAAGGGATGACCATCGTCAACGCCACCCCTGTACGTTCCGCGCTGTACACCGAGGACGATTACCAGCAGAGGGCCGCCGAAGTCTACGCGGAATACGCCAAACAATTCCGGCGGCGCTTCAAATGGCTGCGTCCGACGCTTTTTAACGCCCAACTGCAAAAAGACCTGCTCCAGGATGCGCGCGGTCTGCTTCAGATCCTCAACCGCTGTGGCAACTGGGAGGCCGACAAAGACGCCAAGCTTGCCGCGCTGGTTGACCTGCTCACGCAGCAGCATCCCAACGAGAAAATCCTGATCTTCACCCAGTTTGCCGACACCGTCCACTATCTCAGCCAGCAGCTCAAGGCGCGAGGGATCGCGGCAATCGAGGGCGTCACTGGCGACACGGCTGATCCGACAGAACTGGCCTGGCGCTTCAGCCCGCTCAGCAACGATAGGCAGCACGAGGTCGCGCCGGAGCATGAATTGCGCGTTCTGGTCGCCACCGATGTGCTGAGCGAAGGCCAGAACTTGCAGGATGCCGCCATCGTTGTGAACTATGATCTACCCTGGGCCATCATTCGTCTGATCCAGCGCGCTGGGCGCGTGGACCGCATCGGGCAACAGTCTGATAGCATCTATTGCTACTCGTTCCTACCAACGGAGGGAGTCGAGCGGCTGATCCGCTTACGAGAGCGGGTGCGCAGGAGACTGAAAGAGAATGCCGAAGTTGTGGGGACGGATGAAGCTTTTTTCGAGGATGATGCCAACGACTTTGTGCTCTTTGACCTCTATAACGAGAAGGCGGGCGTGCTGGATGGCGAACTGGATACGGAGGTTGATCTGGCCTCGCAGGCGTACCAGATCTGGAAAAACGCCACCGATGCCGATCCCCGCCTCAAACACATCATCGAAAAGCTACCCAACGTCTCCTTCTCCACTCGCGCACACGAGGCAACGGCCCTGGCTCCCGAAGGCGTGCTCGTCTATATGCGCACATCCGAGGGCAACGACTCGCTAGCCTGGATTAATCGCAAGGGGGAGAGCGTTACGCAATCGCAACTGGCGATACTGCGAGCGGCGGCCTGTGATGCGCGCACGCCAGCGATTGAGCGACCGGAGGAGCAGCACGAACTGGTCAGAAAGGGCGTTGAACACATTATCGCCGAAGAGCTACGCGGCACCGGTGGCCAGTTGGGCGGACCTTCCGGGGCGCGACGTCGCACCTACGAACGGCTCAAGCACTTCGTCGAGGCCACCCGCAACACACTTTTCCCGCCACCACCGGAACTGTACAAAGCCATCGACGAAATCTACCGCTACCCGTTGCAGGAATCGGCGAAGGACACGCTCAATCGGCAGATTAGGAGCAATATCGCGGATGAGGAGCTGGCTAACATGGTTATCAGAATGCGCGACGAAAATCGCCTCTGCCACATCCAGGATGAGAGCGAACCGGAGGAGCCGCGTATCATCTGCTCATTAGGACTGTTCCGGTCAGAGGCACAATAATGGCGCAACCACCATCTTATGGCTATAGGAAATCTTTGCCCATAGCCTCAGCCCATGTAGAGCGCATCACGCGGCGCTTTTATGCACAGTTTAAGATTGAGCAAGCTCTTTTCCTGGCTAGCATTCGCGGCATTGAGCAGGAGGTGGAGCGAGAGCGCTTCACCTCGCTGCTACTCAACCGGCTGATGTTCATCTATTTCTTGCAGCACAAAGGGTTCCTTGACGGCGATGAACATTACTGTTCCACGCGTTTATGCTTCACACAAATCCGCCACGGGTTTCACGCATTTTATCCCCAATTCCTGCGTCCATTGTTCCATCAAGCGTTGGGCAAGCCGGATCGTTCGCGTGACCTGGATACGCAGTTTGGCGCTGTCCCTTATCTAGGAGGGAGATTGTTCGCATGCCATGAGGTGGAACGGCGCAACCCCGCTATTCAGATACCTGACGAGGCGTTTGAACGCCTGTTTGCCTTCTTCGATCAATACTGCTGGTCGCTGAACGAGCAGCCGGAACTGGCTGATCACGAGATTACCCCCGATATTCTGGGTTATATCTTCGAGCAGCATATCAACCAGCAACAAATGGGCGCGTACTATACAAAAGAGGACATTACCGCCTATATTGCTAAAAACACCATCATCCCCTTTTTATTCGATACGATGGCAAAGCTCTGCCCCGGTACCTTTGGAGCAGAGGGGGCAATCTGGCAAATTATACGCCGCAATCCCGACCGCTATATTTATAACACGGTTCGTTGCGAGTTTACCTTGCCTGGAGAGACCGTTGAGGAGTATCAGCGCAGACAAGCGCGTTATATGGAACTCCGTGCAAGGCTAGCCGGTGGCGCACCGCGAACCATTGACGATTGCATTAGCGATAACCTTGATATCTGCCAGTTGGCTCACGATGCGATTTGCACGCTGAAAGATCTCCAGCAATTGCAGGCATGCTATGACCAGCTTCGAGCCATCACGATTCTCGATCCCACCTGCGGCTCCGGGGCGTTTCTTTTTGGCACCCTTAGAATTCTGGAACCGCTCTACGAGGCTTGCATTGAGCGCATGCGGTCGATGGTGGTAGGGGCAATGCCTTGCGCTTCCCCTGTGTGGGGACGAGGGCAAGCGCAAGGCATTGCCCCTACCAGTGCCTATTTCATCCTTAAAACGATTATTACCAATAATCTCTATGGCGTGGATATTATGGAGGAGGCGACCGAGATTTGTCAGCTTCGCCTCGCTCTCAAGCTGATAGCGCGGGTTGAGCGGGCGGAGGAGATAGAGCCGTTGCCACCCATCGAACGCAATATCCGAACGGGCAATGCGCTGGTGGGGCGGGTTGTGGGGGGTGACGCAACGGCGGCTGATGCTCTCCACAACGCACATACCTCTGGCGATCAGCAGCTTTTTCATTGGGATAGCGAATTTGCCGAGGTTATGGGTCAGGGAGGATTTAACGTTATTATCGGCAATCCGCCGTATGTGGAGTATAGCGAAAGAGCATTTCCTTACGCAGTCAAGGGATATGAAACTGCGGCCTGTGGTAACCTGTACCCCTGTATTGTCGAGCGGAGTTACCGACTGCTCTCGCCTCTGGGGCGGCAGGGGATGATTCTTCCCCTGGCCGCGTTCGCCACCAGGAATATGATCCCGTTGATCGAGCACTTTCAACGCTGGTTTGCTACAGCCTGGCTCTCGTTCTACCACTTTCGTCCGGCCATGCTTTTCTCAGGCAGCAAATTTGCCAATATCCCTACGGCCATCTATCTCGCGAAGCAGGAGGGAAAGGGGCAGTATTATAGCACCCATCTGCTCAAATGGAGCAGCGAGCAGCGCGACCAGCTCTTCGCAACCCTCTCGTACTGCCAGATAACGACACCAAAGGATTGCGCTAACCGGCACTATTATCCAAAGCTCGGCTCCGTGCTGGAAAACGACTTGCTAGCAAAGATCCTCAGGCATTGTCCGGTCAGTCACTACCTGGCACAGGTCCCAAACCAGAACAGCATGTTTTATCGCTCCGCCGGTGGTTTGTACTGGAAAGTATTTACCAACTTCGCGTGGCCCTATCAGAGCACCTCGAACAAGCAGTGCAGCTTCCAGGAGAGCTATGAACGGGACGTTTTCGTGGCCCTGTTCAATAGCTCTCTCTTCTGGTGGTACTATACCGTCACCTTTGACACCTTCAACCTGAAAAACTATATGATCTTCGGCTTCCGCTTCTCCTATCCCGAGGACCCGGGGATTGTTAGCGCCCTCTGTACCCATTGCCAGCGCCTGATGAACGACTTTCGTCAGCATGCCCGGCACCTTAAACGAGGCAAGGCGGCCAGCTACACCGTCTATGCCAGAAAATCCAAAGCTATCATTGACGACATCGACCGCGCCCTCGCGCAGCACTATGGCTTTACGAGCGATGAGCTTGCCTTCATCATCAATTACGACCTCAAATATCGCATAGGACAGGATAGCTAAATCCTTGAAATGCAGTTGCGAACGCCGCTAATTCGCGGCTAGTCCAGGCGTCACAGTTCCGTTAGAGCATGCGATTCTTTGCGCCTGGACTCACGCAACTGAAAAGCAATTAATCATAGCGACGGTCAGGCACATTCGAAATATTCTCTCTATGCTGAGCGCGTTGAATCACCGAGAGCAACTGGCTGACCTCAGGAAACTCGTGCCACCGCTCGGGAACGATATAGCGCCGTTGTTCAATCGCTGTACTCAGCTCTTTCAAAGCCTGGCGCATGCGCTGAGCGTACATTACATCCTGCACAATGCGCCCGATACGTTCGGCCATAATATTCAGTCCCGCGGCAAGCGGCCAGAGAATGCCGCGTGTGAGCGAAGCGCGCGTCTGAAGGTTGCCGTTCGCCAGATTTGCCAGCACAGCTTTCAGGTGCTCGATGCCGCGTTCCAGCTCGGCATTCTGGTCGGCAATCTGCTGAGCTTGATTTTCCACCTGTCGATTGACCTGCTCCAGACGATGAAGGGCATCGACCTGTTGTTGCATCAGGCGAATATTTTCCCACATCGTCACCACCTGCCGGATCACGATCAGTCCCACCACCCCCAGCGTCGCGAAAAGCAACACGGGCCGTATAGCCTGTTGATTTTTGTCTACCGACAGCACATTATAGGCCAGGACAGCAAAAAGCCAGCCCACCATCACATAGGGCAGGAAAATAAAAGGGCTCCAATCAGGCCGCCTGGCATACTCCTCCATAGGGGCTGGGATGCGGATCGGGATGGCGGAGCCGAGAGAGGAACGCAGACTGGCAGCGATGCCAATCGTCATCATCCCTAAGGGCCAGCCGAGATCGATCCAGGTCGCCTCTACATAGGTGCCTGCGTTCTGCTGAATGTTAAAGATAAAATCAGAGGTGACAAAGAAGCACAGCCCCATCCCGATGCAAAAGAGGCTGATGCGCCTGCTCCATGATTGAGTTCCCTGGTCCTGCCCACGTAAGAGCAAAAAGAAGACGCAGCTCAACAAAGCGGTATCACTGATGGGGTAGTAGAGGCCCAAAAACGTTGCCAGGCCGGGCTCTCCTGGATTTTGAGCCAGCGAGCCTAACAAAAGAAACCAGGCGATGGCCAGAATTGCGCCCATAGCAATCAGGCTATCCATCAATAATACAAACTGCCGCCCCTTCTTATTGGAGGAGGGCTGGAGCAACAGGCCGACAAACATGATGAGAGGGAATGCAGAGTAACCAATATCAGCAAATGATGGAAAAGGCTTTTGCCCTGTCGCGATGTAATAACGCCAGATGCTTTCACCGATTCCCCAGGCAATAATGGCAACCCCAATGAGCAACCAAGACGCTTGCTCGATTCTAAATGTCCGTTCTTTCGTTGGCTGCGCTACTCTGTTAGCCGTGCTTAACAGAACGAGGCTGCCGCCGAGAAAGGCCCCGACGACAGGTGAGAACTGCCCTACGACGACCGCAAAGCTCCCCCCGAGATGAAGTACAACGATCAACACCATCAACGCTCCCACCCCCATCGTCAGCGGGATGAGAGTTCGTGACACAGAGCGCATATCGACCTCCTGAAAAATAATAGATTGACCGCAAAGTATCCTACCTGAAGCCTCCAGGCCGACTCATCGCGTTTGCACTGCATTGCTTGAACAGTCCGCTATTGCTCATTTTCCACCTATAGAAAGAATGATAACACCAGCCACCAGGGAAGCCACCCCAGACCATTGAATGGGAGCCAGACGCTCACGATACAGAAAAACTCCCACCAGCATGGGTAGGAGCATATAGGTGGAAGAGAGAGTAGCGACGATACTCGTAGCGCCCAGGCTTGTGCCGAGGTTGTACCAGAACATACCCAGCGTATCGAGCAAACCGATCAAGGCAATCACGCCAAGATACTGCAATTTGATGTCACGCCATCCGCGTACTCGCTTACAGAAAGCGTAGATAAGCAAAATAAAAAGAGAGCACAACCGCGACCAGAGCAGTGGCTGCACCGGCCCCAGTTGTTCGGTTACCAGACTGTTGCCAAAGAACTCCAGGCCAAATCCAACCGTGGAGCCCAGGGCATACACAATCCCTGTATACTTCCATTTGTTAAGCCCCCACCAGTGTTTTATGGATACGCCGGAGGTGGGGAGCAATACCAATCCAAGAAAGGTGACGGCGCAGGTCGTTACAACCAGGCTTGTTGGTAGAACCAGCCAGCGCGTCACCCTCATCCAGGAAAGGCCCATAAAGACAACCATTTCAACGGCTAGCGCCCCCCCTATCAGCAAAAGAAGTGAAGGAAAGCGGCGAGAGGGCTGTAACGGGCATGTAGATGTAACACGGTTGCTATCAATTGCGGAAAGGAAGATGCCAGCAAGCACAAGGGAGATAGCGATCCCCTGTAGAGGTGAGAGTATCTCATGAAAAAGAAGCACAGCCAGACTCGTTGTAACCAATCCATACGACGCTGAAATCGGCGAAACCAGCGCGATAGGTCCCACCGCCAGCCCTTTGTAGAGACTCAGGTTAGCAAACGCGTTAATCGCTCCCAATCCAGTGCCAACGAGTAAAAGCATCGGCAACGCCTGGATGCTTAAACCAGATGTAAATGCATCGATTAAAGCCAGCAAGAGAATGATGGCAGAAATTGCCTGTGCAAGCACAAGCGAAAGCATCATGCCAATGAAACGAGAGGCGAAAGAAATCAGCACATCAAGCAAGCCAAAAGCAAGACTTGAGGTCAGACCTAACAGGACATCCGGCGAAATTATATGCATACCGATATAAACTCTTCCTAAAAATGTGGAAGAAATCCCCCCAATACGGACACACTACGTAGCATATTACTAGCTATCTCCCCATGCAATATATTACCGCATAATGTGCATAAATGTATTTTTTTGTTACAGATAAGTACTTATTTCTTCCTGTACTTGCCAAAAAATTAACCGGCTTCTATCACTACCCTGTTATGAAAATACTCACATTCTGGTTGTGATATTGACTGTAGCCAGGCAGTGAAATATCTGCTACATTATGCACAGGCGGATAAACCCGCCTATTACATGTTTATGATTAAGATGGAGTACGTAATATCCTATTTTGTACGACTAAACTGAAGTACTAACTGAAGTACTGGACAGATAGAGGTTTACATACATTCAATTATCTCGTACGTTTATATTAAGCAGAAGAATCTCTTCGTGGAGGAGGAATCTGGATATGAAACGGTGTGAATTTTGCGGGTCAGTGCTTCCTGAGCATGCAGGCTTTTGCGGAGCTTGCGGCAAATCGGCCAGCCATATCGCGGGTGCGCCAACAGGGATAAAAGCGGTGCGCCTGGCTCCCGCTGAGGAGATTACAAGTATCGACACAGTGACGCTGGACACCCCTCCTGAGCCAAAGGGAACAACGTCCGTGTCAGACTATGCTACTATTGAGCATCCTATCTCAGAAGAAGACGAAGAAGAAAAGCGACGGCGCGCGGCTCTCTTTGGCCTTGCGCTTCCCCTGGCCGGAGAAGCTCTAGGGGGACAGTTCCCTGGCAACGCACTGACGGCGCAGGGCACGCCTCACTTCGGCGGCGCGCTCTCAGGACAGGGCACACCTCACTTCGGCGGCAACACTCCTCCACCCGTAGCAAACATGCCAGGTTCCGGGGTACCGGGAACCTTACCAGCCATTTCCGCTCCTCCCCTGATCCTGCCTCCACCGTCTACACCACCTCCCTACGTTCCACCAACCTCACCAGGCCCATCGTCGCCTCCAGGATCGCAGCAACCCATGCCTCCTGGCTGTATCACCTGGCTCATTGTGGTCGTATTGCCGCTGCTCTTGCTTGCCAGCATTTTCGGGGCAGCCATAACCGTTTTCGCTCCCACCCTCACCGGCAATTCTAGTGTCGCCCCTGGCGGCTCATTACATGTGCATGGTCAAAGCTTCCTGCCCGGTGATACGGTATCATTTACGCTCGACGGCTCAACCCATCTATCGCCATCCGCGTTCCACGCTCCGACGCAATTCGCCCAGGACTCGTACATTCAACATAGCAACACAAGTATGAGGCTGCTCATGCAAGTTGGACAGCTCAGACAGCTACCAGCCGCAGATCATACGATTACCGTTGGCGGCAATAGCACATTCGACGCGACTATTCAGGTAGGGCAAGACTGGAGCATAGGTGCGCACACGCTACGGGCTTCGGAAGATTTCAGCCCACGCGGCGCCTCCTTTACCTTCCAGGTTTCTGCGAACGGTCAAACGCCGACCCCGACGCCAACAGATACGCCCACCACACCCATATCCACGCCAACGGCATCGCCGACGCCCTCGCCGACAGTGGGTATAACTCCAGGCACATCGGGATTAAACGGCATCAGCCCCGGGACAGTCGTGCTCGGACCGGTGAGCACCGGCTCGACTCAGGCCGCCACAACCCAGGTCACGCTTAGCACGGCAGGTTCCGATCTCGTCCCGTGGACGGCAACATGGGACCCCAACCAGGCTCCCTGGTTACAAATTACCCCCGGTTCTGGGCAGATCCAGGCTCCTGGCTCGCAGCAAATCGCAATTAGCGCGCTGCCTGGAGGGATGGCGGCGGGCAACTATACCACTACCGTCACGTTCAATGGCAGCAGTAACAAGATAACGCTGAATGTCACATTTATTGTTCAGTCAGCATGCATTACCGCGACCCCCAGTTCGCTCAACTTTAGCGGCGTCGCGGGCAAAAGCGATCCCGCCTCCCAGACACTCTCTTTGAACAATTGTGGCATCACGGGTCCGTGGTCATCAACGATTACCACGGATACCGGAGCAGCCTGGCTAAGCATCAATCCCAGCACCGGCAGGCTCAATAATGGCTCCGCGCAGACCGTTACCGTCACGGCGTCCAACGTGGAGCTAAAGTTACCGCCTGGTACCTATCAAGGAACCATCGTCTTCAGCAACGGCTCGGCTCAGGCAACTGTTGCAGTCACCCTTACGGTCGTATCTCAGCCTATATTAACCGTAACGCCAAGCAGCATTAATACTGGTGATTCCATTGCCTGTCCAAACATCGGCAACGGAACCTTTATCTGCCAGGTAACCTTGACCAGCAATCGTGGCACAATGAGCCTGGATTGGACAGCCAGCAGTAGCGACAAAAGTGTGACCTTCAGCGCTACCAGTGGCAGCATTGACCCCGGAAAGTCCGTTACAGTCACAGTTAATATCCCTATGAGCGACTGCAATTCAGTACCACAAACGCCGCCAGTGCTCACCTTCACGGGGCCAGCCAATACCGTTAGCGTACCAGTTACCTGTGGGATAATAGGATGAGTGATGTACCACGCGATCCATTCATCGGGAAACAATTGGGCGCATACCTGATCCAGTCGCGGCTGGGCGAAGGTGGAATGGCACGCGTTTATAAAGCTTACCATGCTCGCCTGCGCCGCGACGTCGCCATTAAGGTTATCGCTACGCACAGGCACAGTGATGACCACGCCGATTTCCAGGCCCGCTTTGAGCGCGAGGCGCAGCTCGTTGCGAGCCTGGAACATAACAATATCGTGGCGGTCTATGACTTCGGCGAGATCGATCATCTCACGTATCTGGTGATGCAATACGTCGGCGGTGGGACGTTGCGCGATCAGCTCCTTAACGAGCAGCCGCTTGATCCCAGGCGCGCCGCTCACTATACGCTCCAGATGGCGCGGGCGCTGCACCACGCCCACCAGCGCGGTATCGTCCATCGCGATATCAAACCGCAAAATATGCTGATTTCCGGTAGCGATCCCAACCACCTGCTCCTTTCGGATTTCGGCATTGCGAAACTTTTCGATGCCAGCCAGGAGGCCACCTGGACCGATTTCTCTAGCGGCGGTATGCCTGCCAATCCCCAGTTCACCAGCGTCGATCAGATTGTGGGGACCGCCGACTATATGGCCCCTGAGCAGATCAACAAAGGGCCGGTCGATGCGCGTACCGATGTGTATGCGCTGGGCGTGGTACTCTATCAGATGCTCAGCGGACGCGTGCCATTTCAATCCACCACCCTGGTCGGGCTACTGTACCAGCATGTCCACATCCCACCCAGACCGATCCGTGAGGTTAATTCCACTGTCCCGGAAGCGCTGGCGCGCATCACTGCCAGAGCACTGGAGAAAGCGCCCGCCGCCCGCTTTCAGACGGCAGAAGAGATGGCCCAGGCTTTAGAGGCAGCCATTACGTCCTCCACCAATCTATCAGCTATGCTGCCCTTAGATCAGTACGCTACCTATGGGCGGCTCCCGGGAGAATATCCCCAGGGCCGCCCTTCGCCGCTCCCGTCTCCCTATGGGACTACTTCTTCATCCTATGCCCCCAACACCTCGCTGATAAACATCCCGGTCGAGCACCAAAAAACCTCCATCAGTACCGGGAGAGGGATCAGCACATCATCGCCCAGGAAACGCCGCGCTCGTTCGTCCTGGTTACAGACAGGAGTGACGCTGGCAATCGTCGCTCTCCTGCTTATCACATTTCTGCTGGTTAGAAATTCGCCTCTCTTTGACAATGCCACAACGCTTAACCAGCCAGCAGCTCCGGCACAACCATTTACAGATACTTTCCAGACGCACGAGCGACACTGGACAGAAGGAACTTTTAACGGTTTGAGCGCCATCATTAGTGATAACCAGTACACGCTCTCCACTGGCGGCAATGACGTTCCCTATTTTCCTTATCCCGCCGGAGTTGGCGCGCTGCCCGCGAACTATACGTTGACGACGCAAATGATGCAGAGCGCAGGAAGTACTAATATCGCTTACGGGCTGGCTTTCTCTCTCACGTATAGCGGCGATCAGCAGGTGAAGTCCTGCTATGCCTTCATCATCACCAGCGCGGGTAGTTATAGCGTGCTTCGCTATGACAACGGCCAGCTAAACACAGACCTGTTTAATCAGTGGTCTGGTCAATCATCAGCGATCCATACCGGGCTGCATCAAAGCAACATGTTACAGGTCGTGGTAAAAGGGCATACATTCACCTTCACCATCAATGGAGAGGCAATCCAGATCAAGGGAGCGCCGACTCTCATCGATAGGGCTTATACAGCGGGGAGACTGGGGCTGTATATTGCAGGGCCTAGAGCAAGCTTCGTCGCAACAAAGGTGCAGCTTGCCATCCCTTAAAGCTTCGGGAGGGAGCGAGCATAGCAAGACAATTAGCCGTGAGCTTCGGAGGGAATGATGCTCTCGCTTTTATGATAAAGCTGCGTTGAGGATGGCACTGCCGGGAGAGTAAAGCAAAAGCGGGTTCCTTCTCCGGGTATACCTGCACTTTCCGCCCAGATAGTCCCGCCCATACCTCTTCAACTAACTGTTTACAGATATAGAGGCCCAGACCGCTGCCACGGATCGGCCCAGAAATATCGCGTTCGAGACGCATGAAGCGACCAAAGAGGTGGGGCATTTCATCTTGCGGAATCCCGGGACCCGTATCTTTGACGCAAATACACACCTGGCGTACCAACTTCACGCCATCAAGCGGCTCATTACTCCAGAGTTTTGCCTGAATACAAACCGGGCTCTCTTCAGGCGAGTATTTTAAAGCGTTGGAAAGCAAATTGTAGAGAATCTGGCGCATATGAAGCCGACTGGCCCATACCTTCAACGTTTCGGGAATATCCAGCTCCACCGTTCGCCCGTGCAACTGCTGCTCAAACCCTTTTAGCATCTCACGCACAACCATCAACACCTGTAACGGCTCTCGTTGCGCCACTAACGTGCGTTTGCCGGTCTGTTCGTCGAAATACATGGCATCCAGCACATTAGCGATCAGCGTCTGCAATTCCTCACAGCCCCGCACAGCGTTCTCCACAAAAGTTTTCTGCATCTCTGGTTCTAGCTTCCCACTGTGCTCTTTCAGCAGTTCGAGATAGCCCTGCACCTCCGTGAGCGGTGTACGCAGCTCGTGACTCACGTTGAGAAGAAATTGGTCCTTCAAATCATTGAGCAGTCGTTGCTGCTCAAGCGCCCTGCCCGCCTGCTCTTTGCCTGCAAGAGCAATGTCGAGCAGGCTGCGTAGATAGCCAATGAGTAGAGCCACAAAAGTTATTGATAAAGAGCCCAGTATAAAGCTCACGGTCTGGTGGCGCTCCCATATCAAAGACCTCATAACGACGGTGTTGATAATAATGATATAGAGCAGCGTACCGCCAACACAAAGTAAGCCTCCTCGGTACTTGAACATCCAGGCGGCCAGAGCTGTTGATAGACCAAAAAGGGTACCAAAAATCGATCTCTCTGGCGAAAAGAGGAACGCAGCAGGCAGCCAGCAGAGCATAATAATACTGAACTGTATTTTACAAGGTAGCGCTACCAGGCGTTGCAAATAAGCACTCAAATGACTCAAGCCCTCTATTCTGATTGCATTTTTAAAAATGTAGTAATACCTTCTGACCCGAAAAAGTCTGTGAAATGGTACCCGAACTCTGCAAGACATACCTGAAAAGACTTTACAGATAGATCGAACCTGACTTTGCTTTAACCATTTTAACATGCAGGATTTTCGTATGGCAATCTTTATAGCAATATAAGTTAGCCCCTTCAGCGAGATGTGCCTCGCGGGTTGCAGTTGTCAGCGCGAGTAAAAGAAAGATATACTACTTAACACGTTAATCGTTACTGCTATTCACTAGAAAAATATGGGGTCGATTGCAACGCTTATGCTCAGCTTAGAAGAACAACTCCGTGACGCTGCCGAACTGATGCAGCAAGCCAGCCATATTGTCGCATTGACCGGCGCGGGCATCAGCACCGAATCGGGCATTCCCGATTTTCGTAGCCCCGGCTCCATCTGGCAGCAAACACCTCCCGTAAGCTACCATGATTTCATCAGCAAAGCGGAGGCGCGTCAGCAATACTGGCAAACGCGCAGCAGCCTCTCGCAGCAGGTTGCTGCCGCCAGGCCGAATGCTGCACATAGAGCATTGGTAGAACTGGAGCGCAGGCAGTTGTTGCTGGGCATCATCACACAAAACTTCGATGGTCTCCATCAGGATGCAGGCCATGCGCCAGAGAGCGTCGTCGAACTGCACGGCACCTCTCGTTTCGCCGCCTGCACCTTATGCGGTATACGTTCATCCATGAGTGAGCTTCAGCAACGCATCGATGCAGGCGAAACCGATCCAACCTGCCCGCAGTGTGGCGGCTTCCTCAAAACGGCCACGATACTCTTTGGGCAACGCATCCCGGAGACGGAACTCGCACGGGCCAGAGAACTGGCGACGACATGCGATCTCTTCCTGGTAGTGGGGTCATCTCTGAGGGTAACGCCAGCCGCGGCATTACCCAGACTGGCATTACAACGCAATGTGCCTCTGATTATCATCAATCTGGAACCAACCCCTTTTGATGATTACGCAGATGTGATAATTCACGCAAACGCGGGCCGCGTTCTGCCGGACCTGGTAGCGCTGCTTTGATTAAAAACAGATACCAGAGGGTATGATTGATGAACAAGTTATCTTATGGAACCGAGCCGCTCCAGTTTGGCGCGCTTTACCTGCCGGAAGGCTCAGGCCCTCATTCCATCGTTATACTTATTCACGGTGGCTTCTGGCGAGCAGCGTACGACCTTACGTTGATGACGGGCCTGGCCGAGGATCTGGCGCGGCAGGGGATAGCCGCCTGGAATATTGAGTATCGCCGCGTTGGGGACATCGGCGGAGGTTGGCCCGGCACGCTGCTTGATGTTGCTCAGGCCGCCGACTATCTGCCAACAATCGCCACGCGCTACAATCTTGATATGCAGCGAGTTGTGACGGTTGGACATTCAGCCGGGGGACATCTCGCGCTCTGGTTAGCCGCACGCTCAAAAATACCGCAGCAGAGCATTCTCGCGGCCCAGAGAACACCGCTTACACTCGCAGGCGCCATCAGTCTCGCGGGCGTCGCCGATCTGGAACATAGCTGGCAGCTCAACCTCGGCAAGGGTGCCGCCAGCGAGTTGCTTGGCGGCGGATTTGATGGGGTACCGGAACGCTATGCTGTAGCATCACCTGCCGCCCTTCTGCCCACAGGCGTCCCGCAAGTGCTGATCCACGGCACGGAAGATGATCGGGTGCCGCTGATAGTCAGCCAGCGGTACACGCAAAAAGCATTGGAGGCGGGAGATGCTGTAACCCTGATCGAGCTGGCGGGTACCGATCATTTCGTGGTGATCGATCCGGCCTCAACGGCATGGCGCACAACTATGGCGGAGATCCGCCAGTTGCAGGCTCGGGCTAAAGGTAGCAGCAACCGATAGACAGCTCTCCTGCTATCTGGCAGGCTTCGCAAGCAGGCCAGTTTGAGAGACATAGACATTGTAAACCCTGCTATCGGCCCCGAGAAAAACGGCATTGCCATAGGCCGCCTCTATCGTAGGAGAGAGCCATGCCTGCTGCTGCACCGTTTTAAAAAAGTTGTCATCGCCGCCATTGAGTTCAATCACGGTATGCTGAGAGGTGCGCTCAAGGTTGGGATCATCAAAACGCCCCTCCAGCCGCGTCAGCTTATAGCCGGTATGCAGCCCCAGGATGTTCAACCATGTAGGGAACTTCACAATATCGCCCTGCAACATCCATTCGTCTCCCTGCACAAGATAGGTTTTGTCGGATGTTTGATGGCCGTTCTGATCGTAGAGGATTAATTCAACGCTCATCATGTGCGACACTCCTGTGATCTCTGTGGCGCGTACCTGCGCCACCTGGATATCGCTGGTAAGCCCCAGGTACGCCTGGACTAGGAAGGTCAGCCAGAGCAGAGAGATCGCCAGGGCCAGTAACAGCACGCCGCTCAGGCCACGGCCCCATTTATAATGACGCCGGTGATGAGGATGCCTGTAATGATGGAACTTGCCCTCCTCATCCCAATAGCCCTTCTCGCGCTCTCTATGGCCGCTGCGTAATCCCATAAACGACCAAACGAACAATCCCACACCGATGATAGCTAAAAGTAAAAGCAGCACCTGGGGGCCGCCAAATGTAATGGGTGTATTCATAAAAATCATCACCTTTCGGATTCAGATTTACATTTTTCCTGGTAAGCACTCCGCATTATCATCTTCATAAGACACGGATTAGCTCGGTATTTCATTTCATCAAATTTTTCTCTGGCCCTTTCTTTCGTCCAGCACTTCTCCTCCCTCGTCCCGACAGAAAAGTGTTCAAGGCGCATGGTGATTGTTTCTGGCAGTCTGGCCGCAATTGAGCAGAGCGCGGAGTGTTATAATAGGGGCAGGCTTCTTAGTGCATTCCACTTGACGCTTTAAGATGTAATATGTTAATTTGCCTCCGAGGAGGAGGAAATACGCGGTCTGCGCTCGATCCATGGAAGGATACCGAACATTGTCACAATTACGTCCAGGGCTCCTCATTCCCAATCTAGCGAAACCAACCTTTCGGCCAAAGTCCCCGAGTAGTGTCAAAGCGCGCGCCTTTGCAGCATGCTTTACCGCGATGATGGTAGCAGTCCACTACACAAACTATAGTCCGCTCATCGTCACGATCCGCAGCGAGCTGCACATTACCAGCGGGCAGGTCGGGCTTTTCTCCACTCTGCTTTTCCTGGGGCTGGCTATCACCTACATTCCTGCGGGTATCCTGGCTGACCGTCTTGGAGGGCAGAGGGTGCTGCTTGGCTCCTGCATTCTGCTTAGCATAGGGGGCATTTTGCTGCCGCTCTTCGCCAATCTCCCCTGGCTTCTCCTCTGTCGCATACTAGTTGGGCTTGGCTCAGGAGGAGCGTTTGTCGCGGGCGCAGGGGTAGCGGCGGGACTTGGCAAGCATGCTTCTCTGGGACAGGGGTTGTATGGCGGAGCAACGCAGGTTGGCTCTGGCATGGGACTGCTGGTAACGCCGCACCTGTTGCCACTTTTAGGCTGGCGCGGCTCCTTCCTCTTCTGGGGGCTGCTCGGCACCATTACCATTGTTCTCTGGCTCTTTATCAACGATGGGCAAGAGGGGCACACACCAACGCAGGTTGATCTCAAAGCTGCGGTTCGCTCACCATCGGTCTGGACGTTAGGACTTTCGCACCTGGGAACGTTTGGTCTGGGCAACGCCATCGCGGCCTGGATCACCATCTACCTGGTCGATCAGTATCACCTCTCCCTGACGCTGGCCGCGACTTTTGGCTCCTTTGGCATTCTATCAGGTATGTTTTTTCGTCCGATTGGTGGCATTCTACTGGCACGCAAGACGATTGGAGCCATTCCACTGCTACGGCTAGGCACCATCATGGGGACTATTGGCGTCGGCCTGCTCGCCATACCGCTGCATTTCCCACCGTTTGCCGTTATCGGCATGTCCCTGATCGCCATTGGCTCAACCACGCCGTATACTTCGGTGTTCAATTCGGCGGCCAACTTGCGCAGCGTAGGGAAAGGCGTTGCGCAAGGCTTTGTCAGCCTGATTTCAAGCCCGACCGTCATCATTGGTCCGCCCTTGATCGGATTGCTCTTAGATCGCACAGGCGCCTTTACACTCGCGTTTGGCTCAATTATGCTTTTTGGCTTCGTTGCCATTACCTCTTCCTTTTTAGCCGGGCCAGCAGTGAAACGGGAAGCGAGCACTTAACGTACCAAAAGTAGAATCGAGCCGTGAAAATACGGCACTAGCAAGCAAAAATCACAGACGATCCACCAGCGCAGCAATACGGCTGTAATAGCGTCTCAGGCATTTTTACAAGCCTCTAGCATATCTCTGCTATTCTAGTTACAGCGTATCGTTTATGTGGTAGGATTCAGGCAGCAGCTCTTGATTAAGAGCACATGAAACAGTGGAGAGTGTATTCCTATGCAAAAACCAAAAGCAATTCTTTTTGATCTTGATGGAGTCATTACAGACACCTCAGAGTATCACTATCAAGCCTGGAAGCGACTGGCAGACGACGAAGGGATACCGTTTACGCACGAAGAGAACGATGCCCACCTGCGGGGCGTCGGGCGGCGCGATTCGTTGCTGTACCTGATTCGCGGTCGTCAGTACTCTGAAGAACAGATCCAGGAGATGATGGACCGTAAAAACCGCTATTATGTAGAACTGATCCACAACATGAGCCCAAAGGATGTGGTGGAGGGAGGAACAGCACTATTAGAAGAAATCAGACAAGCAGGGATTAAAACAGCTATTGCATCATCAAGTAAAAACAGTCATACCGTCCTCGAATTGCTGGGCCTTATGCCATACTTCGATGGCATTGCGGACGGCTATAGCGTCGTCAACGGCAAGCCAGCGCCTGACATTTTTGTCTACGCGGCAGGGCTTGTCGGTATTCCCGCCGTAGATTGCCTGGGGATAGAAGACGCAGCAGCCGGAGTGGAAGCCATCAAGAATGCGGGCATGCAGGCAGTTGGTATCGGACCTAAAGAGCGGTTTCAGCGAGCTGATCGAGTTTTACCCACCCTGGCCGGAAAACATTTATCAGACTTACTAGGCTAGCTACGCGTTTCCTGAGTAGAAAAGAGAGACGCACTATATAGCCATCAAATATTAGGGAGGATGCGTTTGTGGATCTTTGGTATATAAACGAAGAGAGGTTTGATCCAGACCTTAAAAAGCTGCATAGCCAGGAAACTGTCTATACTATTGGCAATGGCTATTTTGGCACGCGCGGCACCTTCGAGGAAGGCTACCCGAGGGACAGTCCTGCGACCCTGTTATTCGGCGTTTTCGACGACATTCCGATAGCGAAGGAAGAGCTTGCCAACGCTCCCGACTGGACCAGCATCAAGCTTTTTGTCAACGGCGAGCGTTTCAGGCTCGATAGGGGCACGATCCTTGCCTATCATCGCGAGCTGGATATGCGCGAGGGCGTTATGCGCAGATCGGTACATTGGGAAAGCCCCCACGGCACACGCCTTCATATTACAAGCGAACGCTTCGCCAACCTGGCCGATGAGCATGTTGGGGCGATTCGCTATAGCGTCACCCCGGACGAAGATCAGAGAACCGAACTGATCGATATCAGCCTGTGGGCCAGCATCAACACGGCTGAAGGCAATTACGACGTCATGCACTGGGAAACGGTAGACCAGGGGCATAAAGAAGATCTGATCTGGCTGCATACCGAGACCAAGAAGACGCTAGTGCATCTGGCACAGACGATGAGCTTTGTCACCACCGCTTCAGGATTCCGCAAAGAGATGATCGATTCGGACATTGAACCGGGGATTCGCTTTTATGGCACGCTTGCCCCCGGAACAATGCTCACCGCCGAGAAAATCGTCGTAATGTACACCTCGCGCGATGGCTCCGACCCGGTACGCATGGCGGTAGAGCATCATCTGCAACTGCTGGGGGGAACGCAGCAGGAGCCAGATATTCATAGCGCCTTAATGGTAGGCTCAGACCCAATAGTGGCCTCTCCCACTCATACGTATATTTATGATAAGCTGTTAGCGGCCAGTCAGGAGGCATGGCGCAAATTCTGGGATATTGCCGATATCATTATAGAGGGTGACGATATAGCCCAGGTGGCCGTACGTTACAACATCTACCAGTTGCGCATCAACGCCTCGTCAACTGATAGCTTCTACAGTATCGCAGCTAAAGGGTTAACAGGCTTTGGATATCGGGGGCACGTCTTCCACGACACCGAGATCTTTATGCTGCCATTTTTCACCTATGTCTTGCCCGATATTGCGCGTAATCTGCTCCTCTACCGTTACCACCTTTTGCCAGCCGCGCGCAAAAAGGCTGCCAGCAACGGCTACGAAGGCGCGCAATACCCCTGGGAGAGTACTGTCGATGGCGAAGAGGCCACACCCCCCTCGATCATCCATCCAGAGACAGGAGAGGTTATTCCTGTTCTTAACGGCCTGATCGAGCTGCATATCACCGCTAGCATTGCTCATGCCGTCTGGGAATACTGGAAAGTCTCCGGCGATGACGAGTTTATGCGCGATTATGGCGCGGAAATCATGCTCAGCACGGCGATGTTCTGGGTCAGCCGGGTTGAGAGGAACGAGGAGCGTGGCGATTATGAAATTACCAACGTTATCGGCCCCGACGAGTGGCATGAGCACGTCAATAACAACGCCTACACCAACTTTATGGCGCGCGAGAATATCCGCACTGCGCTCGAAACGCTGCAATGGCTGATCGTTCATGCCCCCGACAAAGCGCGGGCGCTGGAGCGCCAGCTTGGTTTGACAAGCGAGCGTCTTGACCACTGGAGCGATGTGGCACAACATATACGGCTCCTCATGGACCCCGAAACGGGGTTGATCGAACAGTTCGAGGGCTTCTTCAAGCTGCCGCTACTCGACCGGAGCAAGTATCAAGGTCGCAAAGACTCTTACCAGGGCATTTTAGGGGTTGAGGGCATTCAGAGATACCGCATCATCAAGCAGGCCGATGTACTGATGCTGCTAACCGTGCTTGATCAGCAGTTCGATCTCAAAACGAAACGCGTCAACTGGGATTACTACTATCCCATCACCGACCACGATTATGGCTCCTCGTTGACGCCCGCGTTCCATGTTATTCTGGCGAGCGAACTGGGGCACCTGGATCAGGCGTATACCCTGTTCATGAAGGGAGCGCTGGTCGATCTGGAGAATCAGCGTGGTAACACGCCGGAGGGCATCCACGTAGCATGCTCGGGAGCTGTATGGCAGGCAACCATCCTGGGCTTCGCGGGCTTGCGTGTAACCGATGAGGGTTACGTCACCAATCCAGGCTGGCCCGACGGCTGGACCCGCATCGCATTCCACTTCAAGCACAAAGGTCAGCTTATCGCCGTTGATCTGCGTAAATAACCATCACGAAGGGTATAGGGTGGTCGCGAAGACCACCCTTATTGTTGATGTTAACAACATTTATTGCCAAAAACCTCTTGACAAGAGCGCAGAGTCGGGTTATGATATAGCCCGTGAGGTTCTCATACGAGGAAATAGAGCCAAGCACGAACGAGGCGCATTCGTCTAGCGGCCTAGGACATCGCCCTCTCAAGGCGGAGATCACGGGTTCGAATCCCGTATGCGCTACTAATTTCGTTATACAAAATCTCTCGTACAGCCTGTAGAGCCATACGAGAGATTTTTCTATCTAGAGCTTTCCCCCTAAGTACAACATCTAGTGCAACAACCAGCACAAAAGCCTATGTTCGTGCCAGCACCCCGCCGCCTTCATCGTCATCCCCTTCCTCTTCATCCTGCTCAGCAAAAGCTTGGTCAAGTTGGTCCATCGCATCCTGGTGCATAATTGGCAAGACATGAGAATAGATGTCCATTGTAATGTTAATCTGACTATGCCCTAAAATCTCCTGTACCACCTTTGGATGAACACCCCGCATCAACAGTAACGAAGCAACGCTATGACGCAGATCATGAAAGCGTATAGCAGGAATACCGGCTTTTTCCACCAACATCTTAAACTGATTATGAAGAGTGTTAGGATGAATACCATGCCCCAACTGGGTACAGAAAACATAATCATGATCTTCCCAGGAGTCCCCCGCCTCTTTTCGCCATTCGTCCTGAAGCTGCTTATGCTTCCGCAAAGCATCCAGCGCAAAGCCAGCCAATACAATACCACGCCGACTTTGCCGCGTTTTAGGTTCTGACTCTACCAGAGAACCAGCCCCCTCACCCATAATAGTAGGCGTACGATTAAGAACCCGTCGAACATGCAGAACACCGCTAAGAAAATCAATGTCTTGCCATTTAAGCCCCAGCAGCTCCCCCCGACGCATACCCGTAGCCAAAGCCAGCACAAAAAGGGCCTCATTCGGATGACCTTTTGCAGCATCAAGAAGCTTCCTTGCCTGCTCAGACGTAAGTACCTGCAACTCTTTATGCTGCTTACGAGGATGTGAGACCGCATCACAAACGTTACGCACTATCAGCCCCTCTTTCACTGCATCGCTCAATGCTTTATGCAAGACGATAAGAATAGTGCTAACCGTTGTAGCAGAAAGCCCTTCTTTCAACTTCTTAGATTTAAGGGCCTTAACGTGCTCAGGGGCTAGGGCTTGCAGCTTCACACGACCAACCATAGGAATAATATGGAGACGCACATATTGTTCATAACGCTCATAGCTACGAGGACGGATACCGTTTCTCACAGTATGCTCAAGCCAGGAAGTTAAGTACTGAGCCACTGTCTGTTGAGGAGTAGATACCAGCACCCCGCGCTTTTTCTCCTCACGGGCAGCCTCTAACTTTTCCAATACTTTCTGCTTTGATTTAGCATAGAAGTATTTACGCTTGCCATCCTCGCCGACGATATACGCTCCCCACAGGTCATCACGCTTACGAAAAACGCACCCTTCGCCATCTTCACGCTTCTTACGTTTACCCATAGACACACCTCCTCCTCATACCTGGAATACATTACCTACCGATATTGCTCAACCCATTGTTGTAAATCGCTATATGAAACCCTCACAGCACGGCCAAACCGCTTTACGGGAAGCTGCTTCTTCTGAATAAGCTCATACACCTTGTTTCTCCCCAGCCCTAAACACTCCATCACTTGAGGAATAGTCAGCAACAAGGGCTTTACCGCCGCTTTTTCAGGTTGCTTTGAACGCACATTCACAATCGCTACCATAGGCCACCTCCTTATGCTATCGCCTCACGCTCTCCGCTGGTCCCAAACCGCAGCCGCTTGCGTTGCACCTCCTCAGCAAAATCACGCTCGACCCGTTCGAGATACTTTTCCCCCTTCATAGCAAGCCAATGGAGCACGACCGACAGATCAATGCCCTCGTCAGGCAGATCATCCCTCGCCCAGGCCGCTAATGAGGTCAAGTAGCCCATCACGGCCTCTATCCCCTTGTCAATGTTGCGGTCCTCCCACCGCTTGCGCACCACCTTGCCGAAGTGTTCAGGAAGCTGGACCCCTTCAGAGAACGCCCCTTGTACCACTTCCCACACCGGATGTACCGGCCAGCGTGACCGCCTGACCCCTTCACCCACCCGCACGCAGCGCAGCCAGCCCCCAAGCTCGTCATCATCAGCAGCCCCGGGCACACCCACACCATAGGCCCACAACAACGGAAGGCGGTCAGGCAACTCATAGACATCCTCAATGCCGTGAAACACCTCCATCCCCTCGACCTCCTGCCTCAGTTCGTGCAGGGCTTCACGCTTCCACCGTATCTCGACCCGATAGACCTGCTCCCGATAGGCCCATCGACCAAATGCCGCCCATACATCCTCAAACCACAGCTTGCCCGACTGCTCTATTTCCCGCGTTTTATCGTAAATCGTGGCCGAGATCGCGCTCCCCCGCGAGAAGTCAAAGCCGGTGGCTTGCAGACCATAGGAGTACTCTCGTACACTGCCGCCATAGCCCCAATCCGGCTCTGCATACTTCGCCCGTTTCCTTGAGCGTGAGACGAAATTTTGATGGCGATCTAGTGTATCGATATCCGACCAGCCCGCAATATCCGCACAAAGATGCACCTCCGAAAGTTGTAAGCACATCTCATCACCGAATATCCCATCGACCAGAACTTGCACCGCGATAATCGCCTTGAGCAACGAGGGAGACGACCAGAGGTATTCTGAACTGAGCCGTATTGTTGCGGCACCGTTCCACTTGCCCCGCGAGACATAGAGCGTCAGATCGCGTGATTTGAGCATCCAGGGCCATTGACCACGCCCTCCGCCATTGGGGCACATATGCAGCACCGAGCCATTGAATACCCAGGATGTTGCATACTCCTCATGCGTTGCTTGTGCCTGTTGTTTCCACTCATCCAACTGCAACGCCAATTGCTCATCTAGCTCCCGTTTCAATGGCTTGCCATTGTACCCAGGATAGAAGGCGTTGACCACCAACGTATCCACCCCATACGCCACGACCCGCGCTTGCTGCTGCTCTTCCATAGGCCACCTCCTTCACTTGTCCAATAATACCCGCTCCGCCTCTTTCCCCTTTGTCCTTTAATAGGCGCGGTATACTTGCCTCGCGCCCGAGGCGGCTGCTACGTCGTCCGCCCGACGGGGTGAAGCCGGAGGCCCCACCGAGTCGGACGGCGCGTACAGCCGCACCCCCCACATCCTTACACCGCCCAACCCCCCATCAAGGAACCGCTTCGCGGAGCCTGGAAGCTGGCGCAACGGGGAGAGAGCACTCCGGCGGGCTGGGAGGCGATGCCGCCCTTGACGCTGGCGGGGAAAGCACTGCGTGCCGAAAGCGACCTGGTACTGCATCGTAGCAATTACCCCAGCAGGTCGCTTTCGCACTCCGAGCGTACCCGCCGCCTCAAGGGTCGGGCCTGGCGGCATCGCTTGCTCTCCCAGCCCTTCGGGAGCGAACGTCCTGCACGACGATGGTGCCTCCGGCGGGCCTCCGCTCTCAAGGATGCTCGTAGCCTTCGGCTCCACCCGCCGCCCCGCCATCGCACCTGAGCAGGGCCACAGCAGAGCGGCGGAACCCCTATTTCCAGTACTCTCGAATATTCTCTAAACGCTTTTCATCTACATAAAACCCCTTTGGTATCCTCCGCCCCTGAAGCGGCTTACCCGTTTCGTCAACGAATATCGGCTTAGAACGCGTCCGCCGAGGCTCCTCCTCAGTTTCTACGTCTTGCCATTCGTCATTGAGCCATCGCTGCACCTGCCCACACTCCGAACACATCCGCCAGCCATCCGCCGTCGTACTCAACCAGCTTGAAAACGGACACCATTCATGCCCATTAACACGCTCCCCCATAAATCCACATCCTCCCACTCATGCGACGAGTCGGACCGCTCCAACTGCCGAACCTCTTCCCACACCTCATCAAACATTCCCACAAAAACCGCAATCCACGCCGGGGACGAACAATGTACATCTGCTGGACAACCACCACCAGAGCCAGCACACCAATCACCGCGAATAACACTCCATCCATACGCGCACCTCCTTACTCTTCTGCTTCACCATACATCCATTGATCGATCAAAATGCGGTGACGCAATTCCTCCAACTGCAACCACCGCTCCCGTTCTCGCCACGAATAATCATAGCGGCCATGACAGGAAGGACATAGCGCCGCTAAACGAGGCTGTGGGTTCCACGGATCATGGTCTAGATGTGCCGCCGCCAGATGAATGGTATACACCACCCCTGTTCGCTCTGACACCGTTTGCGTCCCGTGAGACACCCCGCAGAACTCACAGCACCATCCCGCTCGCTCTTTACACGCCCACGCCATCTCCTCCCAATTGACCGGATAGAGCTCACGGTGTTTCATCCCCACCCCCACGCCAGCACTACACCCGAAACATACCAGAGACAAACGCTATCACCGCTCCACCTACCACCAGCCCATACGCTATCCAGCACACCCAGAACAACCACCCCCGTAACCGTAACCCGTCCAACACCCACGCAACCGCCGCCAGGAAGGCCACCACTAGCACTATCCCCATAGGCATCACCCCCTCGACACACTCTAGAAGCGAGCCCTGCCCGTTACCGCTAAAAGACCCGATTCCAGCCAATAATGATAGATGTCCTCATACACGTATCGCACTCCATCACGAACCACCCGTACATACCAGGAGCGACGGAACACCCTCTGCTTCACCTCCACCACGACCGTAGGTTCACACCGCCGAATAGCTGCCGCCGCCTCTTCTGCGTCCTCTCGATACTTCGCCATCCTCATCACCTCCTTATTGGCAAGCCATTGCCGCTATCGTCTCGACATCCAACCGCCGTGCCTGCTCAAGCAGTTCTTCATGCCCTGGATACTGCACCGCAAACAATGCTCCCAGCACCATCAATCGCTCATCCAGCACTAGAGGCCGCACCATATACTCTGTGACGAGGTATTGGCAAATGGCCTCCCACACCTCCCCCAATTCGACAGGGACACGGCCCAGGTGGAGCGACGCATAGGCCGCATCCAACCAGTACCGCACCTGTTCCCACATGACCTCCTCTAACACACTGTGATACAACCTATGCCGTCCCACATGCCACCCCCTTACAATCGCCCTTGAAACTCTTTGTATGCCCCGACCTGCTCAAAGTACGCGCGCTCACTGTTATACAGCCCGCTTCCTAGTTCCCCATCCAGGTCCGCTTGTGGCACCGGATAGCGATAGACCACCTCTATCCCTTGCTCCATATCACGCTGAATGGCTTGCCATACGCCCCTGAGTCGCTCACTATACCCCGCCATCTGCCCCTCAAATTCTCGACAGAGACGCTCATGCTCTAAACGCAGCGCCGATACCTCGAACTCATGCTGCTGTATCACGGCCTGCCGTACCTGCTCTAACTCCTCCTCCAACGCCGCCTGCTGCTGATAGACTCGATCAGCCAAGCTCGTATCATAATACGTCTCGATATACTGGCTCAGCAGCCGCTCTAGTTCCCCAGGATAGAGCGCCTCTAACGCATCCAGTTCGACCGCACCCTCTCCATGCCGCGCTTCAAAGCCACCACGCCGCCGCTCCGTTTCTTTGATGGGGGTCCGAGGCAACCGGTAGTACTGAACCTGTTCAAGCGTCAAAATCACGGGAAACAAGCGCACATCCAGATCAAGTCCAAAGGTCCGCACAAAGTACTCGATCTTGCGCGAGACCGCCACCGGCATGGACTGACCCGCAGGGTCAAAGTCCGAGACATAGAGAACACGCGCCGGCTTACCGGCTCGCCCGAACCGCCGCACCAGAGCCAGCACCGCCGTAATACTCATCTCACCCATGCCTGTTTGCAGGTTCGCCCCATAGCGTTGGCAGAGCGGAGCCAGGACATCATTCATGGTGGACTTCTCACACCAGACTTCCAGGTGACAGGGCTGATAGGGCCGATAGCCACTCAGCGTATACTGAGGAAACCCAGGAAACGGAGGAAATTGCACATTATGGCGATACATTCCCCCGTAAATCCGCACATCCGGCTCTTCAGGAAGCCCCTCTTGCGCATAGAGCATCACCTCCGGCGTTCGCCGATCATTGAAGGCTTCAGGATTGACTAGCCCCAGGTATCGCGCCGCCTTCGAGGCAAGATTGAGGATATCCCAACACTCCACAGTATTCTCGTATGGCTTGCCATTGGGCAATACTATCGGCGGGTCCTGGCTCACAATCTGATAATGCACGCGCCGGATATGTGCCCGATCTAGTCCGAAACTGTGCCACAACCCCGCGAACCACTGCCCTAACGCCCAATCGTTCGGCGTCCCCGTATAGAACGGGTCATTTTGCGGAGCCAACGCAATCAGATCATTCACCGAGACCCGCTGTTCTTTGGCGCACTGCTTAATCCACTCATAGTTAATCTGTTCTTCTTCATAGGTATATCCCATAGGCCACCTCCTTGTAGCAAGAGCGACATGCCCAGGCCAGGAACACAACTCCCAACACCCGCACACGCCGCCCGCTTCTCCTCAAATCCACACTACGGAAACCGCACTTGAAAATGCCGCCATTGATGCCGATTGCGGAACACCACCACCCGACCAGTCGCTAACGCTTCCCGCACCATCGCCGCCTCTTCCGCCGTCAACCGCTTGACTTCCCCAATCAGCAAGGCCCCTGTTAGCGGGTCGGACCAGAAGGCGCACCCTGCAAAGGGCTATTCCCATTCACCATACCCCCCTGCTGTTGCCACTGCCCCTGATTGGGTGCCCCGCCACGTTGGTACGTCGCTGCTGGTTGTTGCGCTTGATACCCCTGACTATAGACCGAGGGATTCACCTGTTTCGGTTGTGCCGGTCCCCCTGATGTGACCCGATGATGCTTTTTGCGCTCCAGGTCCATATCCGCCACCGCCAGGAAAATCGTCACCACCGGAATAATGGAGAGCACGACATAGGCTATCCCCGTCAGGTACGGCTGTTGTGCCACCGGCACATTTTGTAACCACGCTGCATGCGGAACTTCCGAGACCCCCAACACATAGTTACAAAAAACCTCCACAAATTCGACCACCAGACAAATCGGCAGGTAGGACCATACCGGCTCTTTCATGAAGAGGCGATAGGCAATACTGCGACTGAGGAAGTAGCCCAGCACCCCAAAGCCCCCCGCAATCACAAAATCCACGGCTTGCCGTACATAATCCCCAGGAGCAGAAGGTGCAAACACCCGCGCTATCGCATAGGCTGAGGCCGCCGAGAAGAGGAACGAGACCACCCGTAGCAACCCGTGCTCAGCCGCCAAAATCCAGCTTTCCCGACGACGCGCAGGCACCACACCCCGCACCAATTGCGGCCCCGCTCCCTGCTGTCCCCGCAACCCTGAAACAAACTGACTAAGCAACCCCATCCGTCACCTCCTCCCTAAGCAGTCGCGCCAACAGTGAGCAGCCGACAGACCAGCTTAATAAAAGCCGCTTGCTTGCCCTTAAAGCGCAAGACCTGAAGCTGCATCGGCGTGAACTTCGGCGGAAGCTGCGCCCGCAACTGGTCGGCAATTTGCCGCAACACGTCCACAGGCTCCCCGTCGTTCTTCGCCTTCTTCAACGCCTCCAGGAGTTGAAAGCCCTCAGTCACTTGACATTCAAACTTTTCGTCCGTATCAGCATCCAGCACCGTCAAATTGACCACAAATTGCGGCTTCTGTGCGCCGGTTGTCTGGTCATAAAAGACACTTTCCTGGACATCGCCGCTTACCATTACTGCATTCATAAACATAGGCCACCTCCTTAACGAAACACCCGCACTCCATAACACCAAACAAGCCGTATACCCTTGCCACATATCCACCACCGAACTAGACCCTTCGACCATCACCGCACACCCACACCTCACCATCCCACATCCCACCTGCATTCGGCCACGGCTCCCCCCGCCATTCAGCGTCTTTCCACCACAACTGCAACTCTCCCCCGCATCCAGGACACAGAAACACCACCATCCCGTCACACGACCCGTCCCGAAAGTTCACCACCACATGCGCCCCTAGCCGGTCTAACACCACCGCCCACAACTGATAGCCACAACGATGCCGCCACATCTTCCCCGACTTCACGACCCTACCCCAGCCAGAAATGTAGCCCGCGAACCAGCACCGGCCAGTTAAGCACGATCATCCCCGCGATCAACACCGACACCAGCACCCAGAACTCCTTGCCCATTCGTCTCTGCATAGGCTCCCTCCTCTCACCTGTTCCCAGGTTGACTTGTTTACGTACCACAGCCAACATACTACCGAACCACGAAATCACCAACCCACATCATCAGCAGCACTAATGGCAAGCCAACCAACACCATCAACCCCGCATAGACCCAGAAGTGAGGCCGGCGCAGCCCATAGGCCACCCGCAAAATCATCCCCACAATCACCAGAAAGAACAGCATCCCAACCATAGGCGACCTCCTCTCAAAACTCCCGAACACCACACCACACCCAAGCACAATCACCCCTACCAATCTCGTCCTATGCCAATATGCGGAGCAACAGACTCAGCGAACAGGCTAGCAGGATTGAGCATATACATGTCATAGAGCGTATTAATTTGCGACTGCGTTAACGACCTCGGCAGATACCAACGGGGAATACGAGAATCCGAGATGCCGACCCAGCCCCGCTCTATAAGCTCCGCCACCCTAACACCCGCAATACGCTGAGCACATTTATCATGCCCATAGAACCCGCAAGGGAAGTATGTTCCATCTGGCGCTAACAGCCCATCCTCCTGTGTCGGACTCTTTGCAGCAGGATAAAGCGAGTCATCCCTTTTAATCACGTCTAGCATAGGCACCCCCTAACGGCAAGCCATTTCTTTGGCACCATTGACGAACGCTGACCAACAAGCTCGGCACCGGCCTTCGAAGCGAGACAGCGGGTATGTTACCCTCAATTGACAGCGACAATCGGGACAATACGCAACGCACAGACTTACATGCGCGTGGCGAGGTCGCCGGTCCCGTTTCTGATACTGTGAGCGACTCCAACTCATGGGCGACTCCTTCCTACTCAGGCTTTATAACAAGCCACTAACATAATTAAAGCTTACTATTATCATAAAACTTACTAAGCTTAGTAATATATTAACACATAAGTATCCCCTTGTCAATAGAAAACTTACTAATCTTGCTAAGCTATTAAAAAAATGCTAAACTTTCTATGAGGACCCAAATGAGACTTCAATAACAGAAAGGAACTAAAGTTATGCCTAGAATGCAGCCACCAAAGGGCTACTACACATCAACCGAAGCTTCGCGAATACTGAATATTAGCGAGGCTATGGTAAGAGAACATGTGAAAAAAGGGAAAATAGAATACCTCGTTCCAGAAGGAAGAAAACAAGGCTTTTATCGCAAAAAAGACGTTGATAAGCTAGCAAACGAGCTTAATGCTTTCCTTCACCTCGATGAGGGAGAGTTTATCCCCAGCACATTTACAACAGCTAGCGAAAAGGACGTATATGCTATAGTAGACATCACAAAGACGCTATTCGCTACCGAAGAGAACGAGGGTAATGTCACACCACCGGAGAAGTACATAGGCTGGCTAAAGAAAAATGCCGAGATCATGTATGTCCTCAAAAGAAAAAATGAAGTGATCGGTTTCGCTACAACTTTACCACTGAAACCAAACTCCCCAAAAATCCAGGAAATCCTAAAAGCAGACCTATTAGGTGAGGTGGACATAAAAACAGATGATGTAGAAAAATACGAGCCAGGAAAGCATATCCTGCTTTATGTCGTTGGAATAGGAATAAAACCAAGCCTAGACCAGGACCTTAAACGTACATATGGTTCTCATCTCATAAGCGGACTAATCACCTCTGTTGTAGAATTAGGAAGAAAAGGAGTCATCCTACAAGAAATCCTAGCAATAGGAGCTACACGCAGCGGCATAAAACTTCTACAAGCTTTCGGCTTTAGCGAAATACCATCACCCAAAGCAGGGAAAAGAGTGTTTGCCTTAAAAATCCAAGAGTCAGGGGCGCCAGTAAGCTCACAGTATAAGGAGGCTCTAGAAGAATTTAGCAACCGACATAACAAGACAAAAGTATAGTGCTAAACAAAAGTAACAGCGATTAGAGACACTTCGACACTAAACGATCTAATAAAAGAAAGGCCGGAACAACAAAAGCTTCGGCCCTTCATTATAATAAACAGAAACACTACAACTCATCAATCACACGAAAGGTATCAGTCCCCCGATCAAAATAGAAGTTAATCCTACGCATTACCAGCCAATCATACACCTCCTTCAAAGACCTCTCAGCATGAACTTTAGCATCACCCTCTTGCACCGCATCAAGCTGCCGGACCACCTCATTCAGAACACGCATCCTCTCATCAATTTCTTCCTGAGTAGGAGAACGAGGAAAAGTAGGAACGCTATCCACAACCAGCCTCCTTTATTTAGAATAACCCCCTTCTTGTCGATAAAACTATAACAAGGGACTGATACTAAAGTATCTTACTATAATATCTTACTCTAAGCCTATCATCAAAGTATGACTTCTGTCAACAACCGCTCTCTGATAAAATCGACGCCAGATCATAAATAGAGGCAGAATAGGAATATGGTTAGACTGAAAATACAGGAAGTCGCAGAAGCAAAGGGCATCAGTATGAGTAAGCTCCATAGATCAGCCGATATCACCTATCGAACCATTAGACAAATTTATAGCAACCCCTACCGAGACATCAACCTAAGCACTCTAGAGAAGCTAGCAAAAGCATTAGGGGTAAGTATTTGTGATCTCATTGAAGAATTGCCTGACAACTAAAAAGAAATGGCTAGCCACTAGAATAAATATATGTTATATTAAATGCAGCAGAGTTTTTAGAGGGCAAAAGGACAAAATAATGACGCAACAGAGAAATGCTGAGAAAAGACCAAAAAGAGTCACACTCCAAACCATCCTGCTTGCATTCGCAGTATTTCTGTGCCTAATCGGGATAACGGCAGGACAGCAGCTTAACAACACATTCTACATTGTGGTGTTCGCATCATTCGGCGTCGTATACACCATCTACGTAATTGCGTCGCTCATAAGCCCTAGAACACTGGTTGATGAGTAAGGGCCATAACCAGTGCAACAAGAGGTGCAACAACACCGACAAACTTTAGGGGACTGTAACCAACACACAGGATAGATAAATCAGCCTGTGGAGAGCACTGAGGAACATCAAAGGACAGCCAAAAACAAGAAGTTGCTAATCCCGTATGCGCTACTAACCCCGTTATACGAAATCTCTCGTACAGCCTGTAGAGCCATACGAGAGATTTTTTACAAACCATAGAGATCAGCAATTATCCCATCAATATCCAGAATAAGTTTCTCCTCGTATTTGTCACCGCTTCTTAGAAGAGCAAGAACATGTTTTACCTTTGTGTCAAGAATTTCTTTCAAATGGGCATCTGGCAACACCAAAGGTATTTTTTTTATGTAGTTTGCAGAATTATTGGCGGAAGGATTAATGGTCCTGAGAAGCTTAGTACAGGTGGACGAGTTAAAGAACGCCAGTAAATAATATGTCCACTGGGGATCGTGAGGAAAAATTCCCACTATCGACTGATCAAATAGCTTGTTCTCAATCAGTGTCGCAGTAACTTGAGATGAAGAAACCATAGGAACGCCTACTCCATATTTAAAATAAAATTTAGAATTTTGAAATCTTGCTTTCTTATCAGTTTTATACGTTCTAACTGCATCCCGACTCCAATCTATATACCACAAATCCGGTTTCCAGTATTTAATAGCGCCACCTTTGACGATTGGCACAAAGCATTGTAAAGAATCGAGACCGTCAAGAATATTGTCTTTAGTATCATAATCTACACAAACCAGGTGCTTATCTACTGGTAAGTATTTTTTGCCGTTTTTAACCTCCAAAGAAAGAGGTCTCAAATGTCTCTTATCATCTCCTGAATAAATACCTGTAACACAATCTGCCATATTGCCGATTCTCAACTTGCTGGAGCGGAGGAGCGTTTTTACCGGATTATTAGCAACAAACAATGCATGCTCAAGATGATTATAAACCTCTCTTTGGGTAAAATTATAGACATTACTATACTCATGTGGAGCTTCCAATTCCTCAACATTTCTAAACCCTGTCAGCACTGAAAACTGATTTTCCAGACAGGTATCTCTATCTTCCTGTTTTTCAAGCGTTATGATTGACAAGTTCGAGTAACCAAAATTAACATTGGGGAAAAAAGACGACGGAAACAACGATATTTCCTTTATCTTTGTGTTGACTAATATATAGTCTCTCAGACTTGTAAACATATGAAGATTGAGAAAAGTATCAGGAATAATAAATACCAACCTACCACCATTTTTAAGCAGCTTAATACAGCGATATAAAAAAAGAGCGTATGTCTCTTTCACATATATATTCACGTACTGCTTTTTTAAGTCTTTTCGTTTTTCATAATCTTGCCAACCTCCATAAGGAGGATTTGCTATTATTCTGTCGTAAATTCCTCCACTGTTCACATAAAACGTCAGTTCATCACTAGTAAGCGCATCGGCATAATTTACAACAATATTTTTGCACCATCTATATTTCTCTCTAAGAAGAGACACCGCATCAGGATTTAACTCATACACGTCTAGTATTGTATCCAACACGGTGCTCATAATAGCGTCAATAAATACGCCATCGCCAGCACATGGCTCCAAGACGCGCATACCAGGCTGAACTGAAAGCATTTTCATCATATATTTTACTAATGAGCTAGATTTTGTATAAAACGGCCTATATATCTCTTGTGCCTGCACAATTGTCCTCCAATCACCATACTAAATATTGATCCAGGTTGTTCTTGCCTAAATGTTGTCTTGTCTCTGATAAAAGATCTGCGGGCCAATTAACGTTATTTTTAATCCACTCTTTGATGTCAAATCCCGAAAACTCTTTAATTTTGGCATAAGCTTCTCCACCACAATAAGCTTTCCAAATGCCAGAATTTTTTAACGTCTGAAAATAAGCGTTATTTCTATCCTCCTCCGCCCGTACCAGAAGCAAGCAATTATAGTTCTCCTCCAGGCTTTTATATATTGTTGCGACAAGTAGAAGTCGGTTCGTATTTCCCTTTTCATTTGAGCCAAAACCACTTTTAAAATCTACCACATATTTTTCATTATTTAATTGGAAATGTAAATCAAGCTCCAATTGAATTTCGCCGGAGGTAACCAGGCTCCATACTTTTCCATAGTACTTTTTTAACTCATCTTTTTGCTCTACCTTTATGTTAAGTTGATCAATATAGTCATCTATCTCTCTGGTAAGCTTCTGCTTAACCTCCGAAAAAAGAGGAGGAATGAACAACATAGCTCCGCTTAGAGGATTCTCAAAGCACAACTTGCAAAAAGGCTCCCATAGTTCTCCAACTCTGCGGGAAAATGCCATATAATCATAAGGCCACACTTCGTTTCTAGTCTCTATCATTACCACATAACTAACATAGGTAATCATCAGAACACATCGCAAGATATCTTCTTTATCCCATCCCTCCCAGCCAGCTTTCTGGGTTAACGTTTTTATCAAGGTATTCTTTGTCTCAGTAACAGCTTTATTTACTGCCTGGGCTCTCTCCCTAAACTGAGAAATCCCATAAATTCTACAAATCTCTTCCAGAGATTCCAATGCTCTACTCCTAAAATGATTCAATAATTCTTCTTTTTTATCCTTCAAGGTATGATCAATGGTCAACATACCCAAACCTCTAGCAAAATATTTTTGTAAGCATATCGGATGTATAGAACCGGTGTCAACAGCTAAGCGAAGATCAAGAGAAAAGCGCCCCATCTCTTTACTAGAGCGAAGACATTTTGCTATAGTAGGTATGTCCCTTCCAGGAGTGCTTCCAATATTTCGCTCGTGGCTCATGGGAGGCAAAAAAACCAGGGAGGCTTGAAAGGAAGATCCATGTATAAAAAGTTTTTATTGGTCATAACCAGCTTTGCTCTGCTCACCATTTTGTTTGCAGCCTGCACCATCCGGGATGAGAGCACTATTTCCAGTGGCCCACAGGTCAGAATGGGAGCATCTACCTTCATCGACACAACAATCACCATTAAAAAGGGCGAATCGATCACGCTGGTCGATACGTCGCCTGCGACGCATATTATCACCAACGGCACCTGGGATGGCTCAACGCAAAAGGCAGCCAAAGAGGCAGGTGCCCCAACCGTTAACCTTACTTTCGCAGGCAGCGATAGCAAGTCGGCGGGACCTTTCACCACGGCTGGCACATTTAAGCTGTACTGCACCATACACCAGGGGATGAACTTAACCGTCACCGTGCAATAACGCCGGTTCTATAAGGTCACATTTGATCAAAGGGGTTGTGGCTGCGAGACGACTGGAATAATGGTTTCGCAGCCACAACCCCTTCTGCTATGCCCCGCTGAGAACCAGGCACACTAAAAGTATCATCTTATATCTCTCCACCCCAGATAGTACTTTCTTGGCAGCGATAGCGGAGGCGTTGGGAGTGCGCCGATGGAGTGTGCTATACTCGTCCAGGAAGGAGTACTCTTAACGTGGAAGATAATAAAGGTAATAGAAAATCGATGCAGCCACAACCGGAAACAGGCCCCGTTACACGACCAACACGTTCTTTTTATATAAAATGCGGGGCTCTATTTTTGCTCTTTCTACTTAGCGTGCTCGTCGTCGCCTGCGGAGGCACCGATGGTAATGTAGCCAACCTCGCTGGTCCGGTGCCCACCGTGACCATCCTCATCGGCACCAATAGCTCGCCAACGCCACCACTGCCGGATTACTGGTGCGGGGCCTGGGCGACCCAGACATCGCCGGGCTTTAATCCCAATACAGTCGTAGGGGTATACGCCAAGTTTACGCACAATGTCAATGGTAATCCCGAAGGGGTGGATGGCGCAGCGGCCACAGCCGTGGTGCAATGGCCCGATGGCACCACCAGCACACTTTCAGCCACCACCACACCCGATGGCCTGGCCGTCTTCTCGGTCCCGGCTGGCGATAAGGCCAGCGCCGTCAATAGATCCACCCTGGTCACAGTGACATTTACCAAAGCGGGCCTGACGCCCTGCGTGGTCGATGGGGCGCGGGCGGCCTTTTTCACGCTGATTCTTGCTTCGCCGACCGCCAACGCTTCTGCAACGCCAACCGGCACGCCGACCGATACCCCGACTGCAACCGGCACGCCAGAGGGTACGCCAACCACCACTCCCAGACCAGGAAAATCACCCACGCCGGGACAATAAGCACAGCAAATACCATTTTCATGAGAAGGTTCGCCAGATACCCCTACCTTTCAAGTAGAGGCAAGGCGGCCTTCACAGAAATTGCAAAGGATGCTTGCTTTATGGTAACCAGCAGTAAACCCACCGTCCGTCCACTTCTGGATATCGAGTGTTCCGCCTTTGCCGAACACTACGAGCGCGGCGTCTGGTGGAGCATGTACGGAGACGAGCAGGGCCACGGCCCGCTCTCCGTGCGCTATCTCATCACCAATCTTGCACGATATCACCGGCAACGCTACTTCGAGCAACAAGACCCCTATTGGCGAGATCACATCGGCTTTTACCTCGGCATGTATCATGGTGCAGTCCTCTCTCCGCAAACCAGCCAACTTCGTCCAGAGGTGCGCGCCCTCATCTGCTTCGATCATCCCCAGGCCGGCTATCAGCTTGGCCGTGCCGCCTGCTTTCATGAACCTGACGCTCCGTACCGCCATAGCGACCAGAGCGTGCTTGAACTCCTACACGATATCGTCCGTGAGGCTTCCCACTGGAAGCAGTCCGAAGCAGCAGGCACCTGGAACCATGTGTTAGGCAGCCTGCTAGGGGAACTCAGCGGCGCGCTCTTCCCTGAAACGGCAGAGGAGCAGCAGGCATGGCGCGAGGAATGCCGCAAGTGGGGCGTTGAAGAGGTGCAGGATGTGAGCATCATCGGGCATCGGTTCATGGTGCAAGCGATCTCTGAGCAGGTCTAGGAATGTGACGAGGGAGAATCCAGTGAGGAGAGCACAATAACTCCTCTCCTCACTGGTTGAAGGACCAACGATATGAAGCAGATCATCAGCGCCAAACTCAAGCTGATCACCACAAACGAGCAGCATCGTGCGTTACGCGAGACGCAACTGGCCTATCGTGATGGCCTCAATGCGGTGAGTCAGTACGCCTTTACCCACGGGAAAACCAGTAGTGTGACCAAGCTCCACAAAGGCATGTATGCAGAACTGCGCATGCGCTACCATCTGCCCTCGCAACTGGCCTGTAGCGTGGAACGGCAGGTGGCCGCGACGTACAAGGGCTTGTGGACCAAGCTGCTCAACAATCGAGAGCACCTGCGCATGAAGATCACGAAGAAACGCTTCAAAGGGCTGGACAAGCCCCCGCACTATAGCTCTCCCACGGTGCAGTATACCTATGAGCGTGATTATACCTTTCAGTGCGAGCAGCAGGTGAGCCTCAGGACCCTGAACGGGCGTATCAGTCTGCCCTATCAGGGCTATTTCAAGCATCTGCTGCTCATTCAACAGGGAGCCTCCATCGCCCAGATCGGCGATGCCAAGCTCTGGTACGACCACCCCAAAAAACAGTTCTATCTGCTTGCATCTCTAGAGATCACCTTGCCTGACCCGACCTGTGACGATCTGACCGAGACCGTCGGCGTCGATGTGGGCGTGCGCTATCTCGCGGTGACCTCCACGGCGGCAGGCAAGGCGACCTTTTACTCAGGCAAACGCGTACGACACAAAGCCAACCATTATGCGCGGTTGCGCAAACGCTTGCAGAAGAAAGGCACTCGCGGCGCGAAACGACGGATGAAGCGCATCGGGCAGCGAGAGAGACGGTTGAAAATGCAAGCCAATCACCAGATTGCCACCCAGATCATCCAAGAGCATTCCCAGGCACTCATCGGACTGGAACAGTTGACCGATATTCGAGATCGCACCCGTCGCCGGAAGCGCAAGCGCAAGAAAAACGGCAAAGGCTTTGAACGCGTCACGCCAAAGGCGCGTAAGTCAAATAGGGTCTATTCGCAGTGGTCCTTTGCCGAACTGCATACGCTCATCAGCTATAAAGCCGCGCTATCCGGTTCATTTGCGGTCAAAGTCGATGCGGATTATACGTCAAAGGGCTGTCCCAGGTGTGGGTATACAGCCGATGAGAACCGCCCGAACAAGGGGTTGCTCTTTGTGTGTCAACAGTGCTATTATACACTGCATGCGGATCTCGTTGGGGCGAGAAACGTGGTGATGCGAACGCTCGTGCTCCGACAAGATTGGAGCACGACAGGGCTCTTATCAATGGCCCCTGATGCCTCGGACCGTGAAGCCAAAGCGGCACGCCTGCGAAGGTATGCCGAATTGCGGTGGAGTCCAGAGGTAAGAAGCCTTAGGTCCAAGACTGAGGGTGATTGATTAATGAGTGTGTCACTCGCCTTTTCCACCAGAGTTTAAGGCGCCAAAGCGATTCGGCTTCCTTGATAGCTTTGGAGGGAGGGAAATAGTGCATTACTCTTCCACCCAGGTAGCGTACAGGCTACCTCCGCAACCAATAAACACAGCTTCATCATTCCAATGCTAAAGGAAAGGAGTGGAAATCCTCTAGGCTGGTAGTGTAGACTAAAGCTAGGTATTCTATCCCTAAGGGTCCACGACCCGCACAAACATATCCCGAACGTACACCGGATGAAAATGCATTATCGCGTTCACTACCTATTTTTCATAAGTGGCAACGCGACCAGTGAGATGGAGGTACCATCAATGTCGATGAAGCGCGCAATTACCGTGACCGTGAATGGTCAGGAGCACCGTTCTGAGGTCGAGCCGCGCATGTTGTTAGTCCATTATTTGCGAGAGGTGTTAGATCTTACAGGTACCCATGTCGGGTGCAACACTTCTCAGTGTGGAGCATGTGTGGTGCTGCTTAATGGCGAAGCAGTAAAATCCTGCACCGTTCTTGCCGTCCAGGCCGATGGTTGTGAAGTCACCACCATTGAGGGACTGGCTACCGAAGGCAACCTGCACCCGATCCAGGTAGGCTTCTGGGAAAAGCATGGCTTGCAGTGTGGTTTCTGCACACCGGGCATGATTATGGCCTCTTACCAGCTGCTCAAGCATAACCCCAACCCGACCGAAGCTGAGATTCGCAAAGGTCTCGAAGGCAACATCTGTCGCTGCACCGGTTATCAGAATATCGTGAGCGCCGTCCAGTTTGCTGCCGAACAGATGCGCACCGGCAAAACCGAGCCTGTGAGCGCCGGAGATTAATCTCAGCCTGCATGGAAGCAGCCAACCCGACGTTCTTACTGCTTTCGTTTCGTTTCTCATCTACTGAGAAAGGACATGCATATTTATGGGTATTGCAGCTATGGTCGGCACGCCCATCAAGCGGCGTGAAGACCCCCGACTCATTACGGGCCAGGCAACATACGTTGATGATATCAAACTCCTCGGCATGCTCCACATGGCAGTGCTGCGTAGTCCCTACGGTCACGCCCGCATCAACAGCATCAAAACCGACGCGGCCCGCAAACTTCCCGGCGTGGTTGCCGTTTATACAGCCGACGACCTGAAAGGGAAGGTGGGCAATATCGCTATCGCTGTGCCGTTGGGGCACATTGCCGAAGGGATGGGAGGCCGCGGCCCGCTTGCCGAGGGCAAGGTGCGCTTCTACGGCGATCCGGTGGCTGCCGTTATCGCGGACACTCCCTATGTCGCACGCGATGCCCTCGATTTGATCGAGGTCGATTATGAGCCTCTGCCCGCTATCGTTGATGTAGAGAAAGCCATGCAGCCAGGCGCGCCGCTCCTGTATGAGCAGTTCGGCACCAACGTCGCCTTCAGCATGCATCCACCAACCGACGATATTGATAAGATCTTTGAGCAGACGAAAGCCGGTGGCGGCATTGTCGCGAAGGCGCGCCTGGTCAACCAGCGACTCGCTCCCGCCTCGATGGAGACGCGCGGCGTCGTCGCGGAGTTCCGCAAATCAGACAAGACGCTCACCGTCTGGAGTTCTTCGCAGATTCCACACCTGCTACGCAATATCCTGTCGGCGTTGGTCGGGCTTCCCCAGCACCAGGTACGCGTCATTGTGCCGGAAGTGGGCGGCGGCTTCGGCGCCAAGCTCAACATTTACCCTGAAGAAATGGTGGCCGCGTTCGCTACCATGCAAACAGGGCGGCCTGTGAAGTGGATCGAAGATAGAAGCGAGAATCTCGCCGCAACTATTCACGGACGCGACCAGGTTGACTATATCGAAATTGCCGCGACAAAAGAAGGCAAAGTGACCGGCCTCAAGGTGCATGGCATATCGGATCTCGGCTCCTATTGCCAGATCTTCACCGACGTGATCATGATCGCCTTCGGCTTCCCTGTTTCTTGCGGCTCTTACGATATTCCAGCAGTACATTTGAGCGCAGATATTGTTTTCACCAATAAAGCGCCTACCGACGCTTATCGCGGCGCAGGACGCCCCGAAGCGACCTATGTCATCGAGCGTGCCGTAGACCTGGTAGCATTTGAGCTGGGCAAAGATCCGACGGAGATCCGCAAAATCAACTTTATTCAGCCGGACCAGTTCCCCTACAAGTCAGCCGCCGGGGCAATCTATGATACGGGCAATTACCAGCCTGCGCTGGAAAAAGCGATGGCGATCATCGATTACCAGAACCTGCGCGCCGAACAGGCCCGCAAACGTGCTGAAGGGAAGCTGATGGGCATCGGCATCTCCTCCTACATTGAGATTTGCGGGTTCGGCCCTAAGGGTAGCGCACCCGTTGGTCTCTATGAGAGCGCGCGCATCCGCGTCGAGCAGAGCGGTACCGTGATGGTCTACACCGGCTCCTCCCCGCATGGCCAGGGAGAAGAAACGACCTTCGCCCAGATTGTGGCGGAAGAGTTCAGCATTCCGATTGAAAACATTCTGATTATGCACGGCGACACCGACTCCACGCCCGAGGGACGCGGTACCTACGGCAGTCGCACCACCGCCGTCGGTGGCTCCGCCGTCTTCAATGGAGTGCAGCGCCTCAAGGAGAAGATGAAGCAGATCGCGGCCCATATGCTGGAGGCCAGCCCCTCCGACATCAATCTGGAAGATGGCAAGTTCTCGGTCGCCGGCACGCCGCAGAAATCTGTCACCTTTACTGAAGTCGCCACCGCCGCCAACCTTTCCAATACCCTGGCCCCAGGCATCGAACCCGGACTGGAAACCACCGTCTTCTTCGAGCCTGAAGCGTGCGTCTTCCCCTTCGGCACACACATTTGTGTGGTTGAAGTTGACAAGGGGACGGGTGAGGCCAAGATCACGCGCTTTGTGGCCGTCGATGACTGCGGGCGGCAGATCAACCCGATGATTGTCCAGGGCCAGGTGCATGGCGGTATCGCGCAAGGCATCGGCCAGGCAATGTGCGAAGAAGTCGTCTACGGCGAAGATGGTCAACTACTGACCGCCACGCTAATGGACTACGCCATGCCAATCGCCAAAGAGCTGCCCCTTTACGAGCTTGACCACACCGTCACGTTGACTACGGTCAACCCGCTTGGCGTGAAAGGCATCGGTGAGGCTGGCACTATCGGCTCAACCCCGGCGGTTGCTGCTGCGGTCGCGGATGCCCTGGGCGTTGCTCACGTCGATATGCCGTTCAAGGCGGAAAAATTGTGGAAGATCATCAACCAGAAGTAACGCTTACGCTGGTTTTAGATACAGTTGACGGTGAAGAGGAGAAAATATCATGTCTGTACCCGCAGCATTCGATTACCATCGCGCCGCGACAGTGGATGAGGCCATCACGCTGCTGCAACAATACGGCGACGAAGCCAAAGTGTTGGCGGGCGGTCATAGCCTGATACCAGCCATGAAGCTGCGCCTGTCCCAGCCCGGCCATCTCGTGGATATCGGTCGCATCAGCGGGCTATCCTATATCCGCGAGGAGAATGGGAAGATTGTTATCGGTGCGATGACAACCTATACCGCCATCGAGCGTTCCGACCTGCTGCGTCGCCAACTCCCGGTGCTACCAGAAACGGCCTCGCTGATCGCAGACCAGCAGGTGCGCAACCGTGGCACTATTGGCGGCAGCATGGCGCACGCCGATCCCGCCTCCGATATGCCCGGCGTGGTGCTGGCGCTGCGCGGCGAGATCGTCGTACAGGGACCCAACGGCAAACGTACGATCTCAGCCGACGATTTCATTACCGGCACCTTCAGCACGGCTCTGGCTGCAAACGAAATCGTGCTTGAGGTTCGCTTCGCCACGCCGTCCGGTAAGATGGGCAGCGCCTACGAGAAGCTGGCGAATAAAGCGTCCCATTATGCCGTCGCGGGATGCGCCGCCACTATTACGCTCGGCCCCGACGGCACCTGCACGGCAGCAGGAATCGCGATCACCGGCGCTGCAATGCAGACGGCGCGCGCAAAAACTGTGGAAGCGGCTCTCGTGGGCAAGAAGCTCGACGAGGCAACCATCGCGGAAGCAGCCAGCCACGCCGCCGATGGGCTGGAAATTGTGGCCGACATTCACGGCTCGAAAGAGTATCGCCGCCAGATGACTACGGTGGTCACACGCCGCGCCATCACCCGCGCGCTCGAACGAGCATAACTATCGTTAGCCCTGATTAAGACCTGTTTGTAGCATGTAAGAAATCATGCAAGTACGCCCGTAACAAGCGTACTTGCATGATTTCTGTCGCATTATACGCCTCTCACTCAAACTCAAAGGAAATAGACATGCACGATATCCGCATAGAGCGCTGGGCGCATACGCTGGTCCATTATTGCCTGTATCTCAAGCCAGGAGATATTTTCGCCATTTATAGCACACCACTCGCTGCTCCGCTCATTGAAGCCCTATACCGCGAGGCTCTGCATATGGGGGCGCAGCCGATACCGGTGATTGACCTGGAGGCCCTCGACGAGATCCTGCTGCGCGAAGGCAACGAGACACAACTGGTAACACCGTCTCCCATTGACCAACTGCTCGCAGAGAAAGCAACCGCCCGGCTGAGAATCGGGGCGAGAAGTAATACGAAAGCGATGAGCGGCATCGATCCTGCACAGGCATCCAAACGGCGGCAGGCTATGCGTGAAATAGCAAGCACATTTCGCAGGCGCGAGCAGGAAAAAGCCTTCCGCTGGAGCACCACGCTCTACCCCACACACGCCTCCGCCCAGGACGCCAATATGTCGCTGCACGACTTTGAAGAATTCGTTTTCGACGCCTGCTTCCTCAATGATCCCGATCCTATCGCGCGCTGGAAGGACCTGGCAGCGCAGCAGCAGCGACTGGTCGATTGGCTGGTGGGACACAAACAGATACGCGTGATTGGAGAAGGCACCGATCTGACGCTCTCGATTGAGAATCGCATCTTTATCAATAGCGATGGCAAACGCAATTTCCCCAGCGGAGAGTTTTTTACGGGACCGATTGAGAACAGCGTCAATGGAGCCATTCGTTTTGATATTCCCGCGACCTACGAGAGTCGCGCAGTCGATGGCATCAGGCTGGTATTCCAGGAGGGGAAAGTCGTCGAGGCCAGCGCACGCGAGGGACAGGACTTCCTGCTACAAATGCTCGAACTTGACGCGGGCGCGCGCTACGTGGGCGAATTCGCTTTTGGCAACAATATGCGGATCAGCCGGAGCATCAGGAATACCCTCTTCGACGAGAAAATCGGCGGCACCATCCACATGGCGCTGGGCTCCAGTTATCCTGAAACGGGAGGAGTCAATCAGTCCGCGCTGCACTGGGATATGGTGTGCGATCTGCGTACGTCAGGGGAGGTCTGGGTCGATGATACGCTTTTCTTAAAAGATGGCAAAATCCTGGTGTAATGCCTGATGACGCAGAGCCATAGAGCAACGCAACTTGCTAACTTCCTTTCGTATAGCTTAGAATAAAGGGTACTACTTTTTGTGTACGGCGTGGCATAGTCTGTTATGGGAGGCTTCCGTTGGAGCAGGATTTGTTGACAAACTTTACAGGTATTGAAGATGTACAACGGGCGATGTTTGCCCACAATTATGTAGCGGACCGCAGCCTGGCGACAGCGGTATACCTGGCTCTCAAACGGCGCAAGCCGCTGCTGCTGGAAGGTGAACCAGGAGTAGGCAAGACGGAGGTCGCCAAAGTTCTGGCCGCAGCCCTGGATACCCGACTGATTCGCCTCCAATGTTACGAGGGCATCGATATCAGCACAGCCGTGTACGAATGGAACTATACGCGCCAGATGCTCTATATCCGCCTGATGGAAGCAAGCGGCACGAATCGCCAGGATGAGCTGAAAGAGATTTTCGGCCCCGATTTTTTGATGCAGCGTCCACTGCTTCAAGCCATCGATCCTGCCAATAGCAAGCCTCCCGTTCTGCTGATTGATGAACTCGACCGTAGCGACGAGGAGTTTGAGGCATATCTGCTAGAGCTGCTCTCCGACTTCCAGATCACCATTCCCGAAATCGGGACGATTCAGGCCAAAGAGACGCCATTTGTGATTATCACGTCCAACCGCACACGCGAGATTCATGATGCCCTGCGGCGGCGCTGCCTCTATTACTGGATCGATTTCCCAACGCTGGAAAAAGAGTACGCGATTGTCCTGGCGCGTATGCCCGGCGTGCCAGAACGCTTAGCCAGGCAGGTCTGCGCCTTTGTGCGCGAACTGCGCAGCGTCGATCTGTATAAAGCGCCCGGTGTCGCGGAAACGCTCGATTGGATCAGCTCCCTGCTCGCGTTGAACCAGTTGGAGCTGGTGGAGGGGCCAGTGCGCGAAACGCTTGGGGCATTGCTGAAATATCAGGACGATATACTGAAAATTGGCGGCGGCGATCTGGGTAAAACGTTGCAGAAAATCCGGGGAGCCTAGCAAGCTATGAACGCACTCCCACAGGACAATGGAGCCACCCCGGAAAAAATAGCGCTGGAATTACGACCGCTTGATATCGAACGCGGCGAGCGCCTGCTCTACCGCTTAACCGAATTTGGTCGCCTGCTCTGGGAATCGGATATTAACGTGGGGCCGCACCAGATTCTGGAGCTGGCTGAGACGCTGAACCTGATCGATATTACCGATAAAGAGGAGTTTTATCATACCCTCAAGTGCTGCCTGCTGACCAAACACGAGAAAGAGCCGATCTTCAACCAGATGTTCACCTATTACTGGTTGATGCGCGACCAGCAAAACAAGAAAGATAAGGAGCGTTCGGGCGCGGCTAAGCGTGAGGAACGCCAGATGCGTATCCCGCCATCGGAGCGCAAACGCCTGGCGGAACATATGAACGCCGATACGCGCAAAGAGCTCCGGCAGGAGATGCGTCCAACCGAGCGCCGTCAGCCACGCAACGTCCGCGAAGAGCGTGACGACGATGATGATACCGGGCAGCCACCACAGGGTACCGCCTACAGTGCCATCGAACAACTGAGGAAGAAAGATTTCGAGAACTTCACCTGGGAAGAGGTACAGGAAGCTAAGAGACTGATGGCGGAGATGCGCTGGAATCTGGGGATGCGCCGGACGCGCCGCAAAGCGCCCGCCAGGAGCGGCTCCTACCCGGATATGCGCCGCATTGTGCGCCGCAATCTGAAATATGGTGCGGAACTGATTGAATTGACATGGCGCGAGATAAAATACAAACCGCGCCCGCTAGTCATCATCTGCGATATCAGCGGCTCCATGAGCCTCTATTCGCGGCTACTGCTGCACTTCATTCACACCATCTCGAATGGTCTGATGAACGTCGAAACCTTCGTCTTCGGGACGCGCCTGACCCGCATCACGCGCCAGTTGAAAAAGCGCGACGTTGACGATGCCGTGCGCGACGTTGCCAAATCGGTGCAGGACTGGTCGGGTGGCACGCGTATCGGCGACACGCTGCACCACTTTAATCATCAGTGGGCCAAACGCGTTTTGGGCCGTGGAGCGGTGGTGCTGATCATCAGCGACGGCTGGGATCGCGGAGATGCGGGTGTGCTACAGATCGAAATGGATCGCCTGCAACATAGCTGCCATCGCCTGATCTGGCTCAACCCGCTGCTGGGCTCGCCCGATTACCGGCCCTTAACGATTGGCATGAAGACAGCATTGCCGTTCATTGACGACTTCCTGCCTGCCCATAACCTGGACAGCCTGATTAGCCTGGGGAATTTACTCTCCAAAATTGACGATAGCAGACCCGTACGTAGCGCCGCAGCCCGTCATCAAGCGGTTGAACGATGGAGCAAAGCCCGCTACTAATAGAGCAAGAAGCACTATCTTTTTTGACGCGACTGACGCAGAAAGCAGAGGAACACGATGCGCGATATATTACCTGATATAGAGAAATGGCGCACTCAAGGCGAACAGGTTGCGATTGCTACCGTGGTAAGCATGGCTGGCTCCGCGCCTCGCAGGCCGGGAGCCAAGCTGGCGGTGAGCGAGAGCGGCGAGCTGGCAGGTTCGGTGAGCGGAGGATGCGTCGAACCCGCCGTCGTCCATGCAGCTATGGAGGTGATCAAAAGCGGGAAACCGCAGATGCTCGAATTCGGCATCACCGAAGAAGACAACATCGAGCAGATCGGTCTGGCCTGCGGCGGCACCATCCACGTCTTCGTCGAACGGCTTGACTGGTAACAATTCGCTGTGGGAATGGGGCACAATGGTGCAAGGCTGGGCAACCGCAAGGGATTGCCCCTACCTGAATGGGCGAACAATATTCTGTAGGGGCACGGCCTTGCGCCTGCCCTGTTTTAAATAGGAGAGGATCGTCATCATGAGCAGTCTATATGAAGAACTAAAAGACCAGTTGGGAAAAGAGAAAGGTGTGGCGCTGGCAACGGTTGTGCGTGGTCCTGAGCAGGTGGGAGCGAAACTGCTGGTGTTTCCTGATAAAACTGCTCATGGGACGCTCGGCGATGCAACGCTTGAAGGTATAGTCATCCAGGACGCCGAGCGGGCAATCTGGACCGGAGATGCCAATACACACACATATACCATTGAAGGAGCAACGGAACGACAGCCCTTTGAGGTGTTCATCGAAGGCTTCCCACCTCCCCCATCGCTCATCATCGTCGGCGCGGGCCATATCGCCATCCCTCTTACCACATTCGCCAAAACGCTCAATTATCGTGTGATCGTGATCGACGCGCGTGCAGCTTTTGCCACCCGCGAACGCTTCCCTCATGCCGACGAGCTGATCGTTGAATGGCCTGATGAAGTATTGGAGAAAATGGATCTCAATCCGTCTACATCAGTAGCGGTATTAACGCACGATCCGAAGTTTGACGAACCAACGCTCAAAGTTGTGCTCTCGCGCCGCGTCGGCTATGTGGGCGCGATTGGCAGTCGCAAAACCAGCGGGGAGCGAGCCGAGCGGCTCAAAAAACAGGGACTCACAGATGAACAGCTTGCCCAGATTCATGGCCCAATCGGGCTAAATATTGGCGCAACTTCGCCGGAAGAGATGGCGCTGGCTATCATGGCCGAGATCGTGGCAATGCGCCACGGCAAGGATCGCACGGTAATGCACGACTGGACAAAAAAATAAGAGATGCAACTTCCTGTTCCTTCGTTCGTCTGTAATAGTGGAGTAAGAACTTCAAGTGGTATGCGCAGAGGTAGATGGATTGAACATATATCATAGCAGCGCACGATGATTGTGCTTTCTATCTGGGAGAAGGATTCTCAATGTCAAATAACTATATAAATCCAGATGACGAACCAACATTACCAGTCCGGCCATCGTCTTATCAAGGTCAAAATCAACAGGGCAAGCTGGTGCTCGGCAGTTTTAAAAATCAGTCGGGACAGTCGCAGCGCCGCCCTTATCAATATGTTCAACAGCCCGATCCGGCAGAGCAAGCCACCGTTTATCCCAACCGGGCACAGCAAGTTGCGCCCAATGCTAACCCGTATCCCTACTATCAAGCGCCGCAGCCAGCAGGTCGTGGAAGATCAAGGCGCGGCCCTCGACGCAGAGGGAAGGGCTGCCTGATCACAATGCTGATCGTGATAGTGCTCGCCTGTATTGTTGGAGGCTTCACCCTGACAACGGCGCAGCGCGTTCTGGCTTTTGGCTCCGCTATCTCCACGCAGTCGCCTCTGAGCACACAAACAGGCTATATGGGGACCAGCGACCGCACCGATCTGCTGGTGATGGGCTATGGTGGGAGCGGCCACGATGGAGCTAATCTCACGGACTCGATGATGGTCATCAGCCTGATGCCACAAAATCATCACACGACGCTCATCTCTGTTCCACGCGATTTGTGGATTCAGTATCCGCCAAACTCAGGCAATTATACCAAACTCAACTCTATCTACGAGCTTGCCTCTAACAATGGGCAGCAGCCAGCAGTGGGTGGAGATGCAGCCGCAGCTAAAATATCGCTGGTTACCGGTCAGAACGTGAAATACTGGTTGACCATCAATTTTACTGGCTTCCGCGAATTGATCGATTCTATTGGTGGCGTCGATGTCTACGTCCCCGATGCTTTCACCGCGAAGTACCCGAAAAATGATGACCCGGCTATTGATGCGAGCTGGATTACCGTTCACTTCAATAAGGGCAATCAGCACATGGATGGAGAGACAGCCATCCGCTATGCTCGCGCCCGCGAGGTGCTCGACAATCTGGCAGAAGGCACTGATTTTGCCCGCTCTGCACGCCAGCAGATCATCATCAAAGCGGCTCTAGCCAAAGTCAAACAGATGTCAACCTGGCCCAACCTCTTCAATGCGATGAATGCTCTGCAACATACCATCTACACCAATATGTCTCTGGCTGATCTGACAGAGTTCGCCATGAAAATGGACCTCAATGATCCTCACACCGCCCATATAGGCTTGAGCAACCAGAATGTGTTACAGGATGGCACATCAAGCGACGGGCAATATATCCTCCAGCCTGCTAATGGCAACTGGAAAGGGATTATTGACTACATTAATCAACACTTGTACAACTAAACAAGCTGGATGATATAGATTGTTGGAACAGGGGGGTACGCCGCATGCCACAGCGCGATGCACGGTTGGTCGGTGGCGTCTATCGCGTGGGCCAGGTGATCGCGAGCAGCGAAATACTGACGATATGTACAGCTTACAACCGGAACACCAGCGATGTTGTGGGGCTCTCTATTATAGAAATCCCTGCAACGGCTCCACAAGATCTGGTATCTACCCGGCTAAATGCCCTCGCGTCACGACGCCAGGTAATATCACCTTATGTACTCCAGGTCTTCGATTGGGGCATTGAAGGAACGCGAGCCTACATCGCAACCGCCTCGCCACGGGGCATCACATTGCAGCATGTGCTGGATAACGAGAATATCGATATCCAGCGCGCCCTCACTCTGACCCAACAGATTACGCAGGGATTACAGGCATTGCACCAAAAGGGAATCACAGGGCTCGACCTTCGCCCACAACTCATCACCGTTGACTCAGACGGCATCACTGACCGTACACAAATCGATGATATCGGGCTAAGGTCGCTGCTCAATAGCATTGGCTATAAGAATGACCAGCACAACAGTGATATTAGCACCCTTGATTCTCGTTATGCCCCACCCGAATATATTAATGGCGGGCAGATCGGCCCGTGGAGCGACATTTATCAGGTCGGCCTGCTCCTGTTCACAATGATTACCGGTCGATTACCCTTCGTGGGACGGAACCAGGCAGAAACAGGGGTGATGCAGACAAGTAGCCCTTTGCCACGCATGGCGCAGTTCAAGCACGATACTCCCTCATCACTGCAAACACTGGTTGACCGAATGATGGCAAAGGAGCCTGCACAACGTTTCTCGGATACCTCCTCGCTGCTGCATGCCCTGGAAACGCTGGCAGTTCCCGCACATCATCCTTCCAACGACAGGCAAGCGCGAGAGGACAATCAGACGATACATGTAGCGGGGCTGACTAACGAGATGCCGCCAATAGAGCGCGACATTGCGCAGCAGGCCACGCAGATCGAAAAAAACGCGCTTTTACAGTACCAGTTAGATGCGCTGGCCTCCAATCCTCCCACAGAAACTGATACGCTGGCCTATCTCTGCTATGAGCAAGCGGGAGAAGAAACGCAACGCTTCGCTATTACTCGCAAAACAGTCATTGTGGGGCGCTCCGATCCCAAGCGGAATTATACGCCTGATATTGATTTGAGTGGACCTGATAAGAAAATGATGGTGTCACGCCAGCATGCGCGCATCCGCTTCGAGGAAGCGTTTTTTTACATCGAGGACCTCAAGAGCCGCAATAAAACGCGCCTGCGCGACCTGGTGCTTGAGCCATTTCGGTCTGAGATCCTGCACCATGGAGACATCCTCTATTTTGGCAATGTGCGCATAAGGTTTGTCGTTCCCGAGAGAGAAAGTTCTTCCCCCCTTAAAAAATAGCAAAATCTCTGTTATAATCAAGCACATTACTCCCAGGGCTTTTCCGTGTTCCTCTCCTCTCCCTCCTGCCGACGGGATTCGCGCCCCCAACGGGGCGCAGGGCAAGAGGAGAGAGGTGCAGGCAACGCCGCGACGCGGCGTTGCCTGCACCTCTCTCCTCTTGCGAGCAGGGCTTCGCTCTGTGAGCATGACGAACACGGAAAAGCCCTGACATTACTCCCGAAGCATTGTTTTATCTGTATCTATATGATACCATAGGAACATATTTTCCTACAGACAGAGGAGTAAGTCATATTTGGAGGCATGGTTTATGGATTGCTTGCTCTGACACGTCATTTTTATCTATCTATCTATCTATATGTACAAGAGAACAAACTAAAAGAAGGGTTTTTTCTTCATGGGATTCGAACAGTATCACGAACCGGCAAACGAGCTATCACAGCAGACGCGAACCTTTGCCCGCATCATTGCTTCACTCAATGAGGAGTGCGAGGCTATCAACTGGTACGAGCAGCGTATTTCGGTTGAACAGGACGAGGAAGCAAAGCGCATTATGCAACATGCTCAGGAAGAGGAATTTTTGCATTTCTCAATGGATCTGGAGCTTCTGCTCAGACGTCATCCCAAGTGGCGAGTGGCCGCTCAAAGCATTCTTTTCAAGAGCGGAGACATTATAGCTAATGCCGAGCGCGGAGAGGATGCCGAAGAAAAAATGTGAGGGTATACCATCCTCTCCATTTACCTCTTGCTTTAACTGCCGGCAATAGCAATTAAATCTGCCAATAGCCCCTGGCCCGTCTGGAGCTTGCCAGCTCCGGGGCCGATGATGGTAACTTGAGAGAGCGTGTCTGTCTGAAAGGTAATACCATTCATCACTCCATCGACGCGAGCTAATGGATCATGCTCTGGCAAGGCCACCGGCTCAACACGAGCTTCCAGAGGGATCTCATCAAGGTCTTCAACCGGCTGCAATGAGGCAATTAGCTTGATGCGCTTCCCCTCGTGCTGGGCCGCGCGCATTTGCTCTTGAGAGATCGACGTAATGCCGCGACGCAACACCTGATCAGGCTTGAGGGTATGCCCAAAAACCAGCGAGGCCAGGATCAGTATTTTAGCCACGGCGTCGTAGCCTTCGACATCGGCGGTGGGGTCCGCCTCGGCATACCCCAGCGACTGAGCCTCCGCCAGCACTTCGGCATAATCGCGCCCGTTCGCCATCGCGCTCAGTATATAATTAGACGTGCCGTTGAGGATGCCACGAATGGAGCGCACGCGCGCGCCTGCCATGCCCTGACAAACGGTGCTCAGAACAGGGGTACCCGCCATCACCGTCGCCTCCATGCGCAACTGCACCCCGTTTTGTTGCGCTAATGCTAATAGTTCGCGCGCAGCCAGAGCAGCGGGTCCCTTATTCGCGGTAATGACATGCATACCCTTAGCAAGCGCAGCACGAATATGGCTCATGCCCGGCTCTCCATCGTGCAGATTGGTAAGCGTCACCTCCGCCAGCATATCCGCTTCTATGGCTTTTATCCCCTCCAGCACATTGGCCCAGTGCTTTACATCGGGATACTCGGTCAGAGATCTTCGCTGTGCCGCCAAATCCAGAAGGGCAGCAATGTCCAGCCCGACCTCGCGGTAAATCAGGCCGGAGCGGGCATTTGCAACGCTGACAAGCGTCACCTCAAGGTCGTAATGCCGCCGCAACAGATCTTTTTTCGTGGAGAGCAGTTCTGCCAACCCCTGGCCCACCACCCCAAAACCGATGAGAGCAAGTCGCAGATGTTTCATTGCCAGCCCCTGACTCTATATCCAGGATAATTTCAGCCGGTCCAGGACGCGCTTGACCGGCCCCAATTCCTCAATACCCAGCATACGAGCGCCGCGAATATAGATAACCACCCCGACAAACAGCTCAAGCAACAACTTTATCAGCGCCATAAACGCACCTATCACCCCCAGGGCCTGTTCATTGGTCGTCACAAGGATGCGATCAAGCACAAAGCGCACAATAAGCAGACCAACCCCCATCGCGACCGCCGCCAGCGTGACACGTCCAATAAACATAGCGGTGTTGCGCAGTTGCAAACCACCCAGGCGCTGATGGAGTAGCCAGAGCAGGATAGCAGCTTCGGCCAGCCCGGCAATAGATGTGGAAAGCGCGAGCGCGCCCAGGCCCCATTGCGCGCCCCACACGGCGACATTGATCAGCACCAGGCTCAACGCAATCTTGAAAACGAACTGCCCTACGCTGACAATCACCGGTGTGGTACTATCACGCATAGCATAAAATGAACGTGTCAAAATTTCTACCGCAGCAAGGCCAGTTAGCCCTACAGCAAAAAAGGCCAGAGGCACCGCCGTCGAATAGGCATCGCCCAACGTATAGCGGCCATGCTGGAATAGCACCTGGATGATAGGAAAACCCAGGACGATCAGGCCGACGCTCGAAGGAATCGACATAAAAAGAATGCTACGCAGCGTCTCCAGGATAGTACTGCGTACGCGATCCAGCCGCCCTCTTGCTACATTCTCTGATAATGTTGGGAAAGCTGCCGTCGATACGGCCATACCAAAAATGCCGAGCGGTAACAGGAGAAGTTGCAACGCATAATAGTACTGCGAAATCAAGCCATCAGTTTTCCCTGCCACCACAACTACCGCCAGGAGTTGGATCAGGCCGCGATCAACGAAAGTCGAGACGTAAAGCATGGCAGCATTCACAATACGAGGAATCATCTGGCGCCCTATCTGGATCACGCCAGGATGGCGCCAATCGAACGAGGGCGTATAACGCATGCCGACTTTAAAGAGGCCGGGCACCTGGATAGCCACCTGTAATATCGCCCCTAACACAACGCCCCAGGTGGCGCCATAAACGGCAAAGGTATCATCGTGATGGCCACCGAAAGCCAGAAAGATGCCTGGGAGTAAGCCAATGATCAAACCAACATTATAGAGCACGGTGCCAATGGCGGGCAAACGGAAATCCTGCTGGGCATTCAATACGGCGGTCACTATGACCCCGCCCCCCAGTGCAACCGATTGTAGCAGCATGATGCGGGTCAGTGACGCAATCAGATCCAGTTGGCCGGGATCATGGATGCCAGGGTTGTAAAGCGGCACGAGTTGTCGCGCGAACAGAATCGCGATCAGCGCCAACCCCATCATTATGGCCAGAGCCAGATTCAAAGCGGAGCTTGCGATATGCCAGGCCGTCTTCCGGTCGTTTTCGCCGATCATATAGGTGGTGAAAACAGGGATGAAGGCCGAGCTAAGAGCCCCACCGGCAACGATGTTAAAGATGAGATCGGGAATAAGAAATGCCTGCAAGTATGCATCTGAAGTGTGACCTGCACCAAAGACATAAGTAAACAGTGAAGAGCGTAACAGCCCCAGTATGCGACTGGCGATAAATGCTCCAGTCAGGACCAGAGCAGCTCTCCCGATACGAACCTGCTGAATCATCCCCGTATCCTGCGCTGGCTCAGCGGCTGATACGAGGCCGCCGGTGGATGCAGGTTGGACGGGCAGAGAAGCCGCAGGCGACCATTGCGCTGAAGGAGCCAGTGGCGATGCAGGAGAAGAAGGGAGCTTCAAAGACGAGAGGGGCGCTGGAGGCATCGGCGATTTCTTCGCCCCCTTCCGTCCCCACGGTATTAACGTTGTTGCATCTGGCTGCATACGTCGTTGTTGGCGGCGCATCCGGTCCTCACGTAACTGCTGCAATCGCTGCTGGCGCAACTGTGGTATCGGCTGAGATGGCTGGGGAGCATCAAAATACTGATACTCCATCCCCTGCCCATAACCCAGCGATGTTCCCATATCCTGGATAGGCTCCTGCGCACGAGGCGGCCAATGAGGAGATGGCGAGAGCTGCGGGGGCAGCGGCGATTGCGGCGGCTGAGCTGGCAGAAACAGGCGTGATGGCGTTGGCGGCACGACAGGAGAATGCGGTGACGCCTCTTGCATACTATCTTGGTCGTATTGCCAGCTATAATACTTTTGTTGCTCTAATTGCCCCTGCTCTGGCAGAGGCGGCTGTTCTTCGTTTCCCACAATTTTCTCTATTTGGAATATATAAGGATAAAACCGGTATTTTTAACAGGACCACAAAAAGTATACAATTTTACTTGCTCAGCATACCATACCTATACGATTCTGGCTAGCCCATTATCAGAGAGTACTTCCTGGCAACGGCAGAAATCCATGAAACAAAACAGCCCCATATTCACTCTTAAAGAGCATACTGCCATTCAGGCAGATCTTTCGCATCCTGTACGGATGCTACCAACCGGAGGTTCAATTGCAACCCACTAAACTATATAGAGCTATCGTTCTAGTAACAGTCATTGTTCCCTTGCTCGCCACAGCTTACGCCATCTGGCTGTTATGGAACCGAGCGGTGAACTGGTCAGATATCACTCTGCTGCTCATTATGTATTCCCTTACTGCATTTGGCGTGACTGTTGGATTTCACCGTATGCTCACACATCGTAGCTTCAAGCCCCATCCTGTGATTAAATTTATCCTGCTCGTTCTCGGCTCTATGGCTCTGGAGGGGCCTGCACTTGAATGGGCAGCTACCCATATAAAACACCATGCGAACTCTGATCGTGAAGGCGATCCTCATAGCCCCGTCGAAGGCTTCTTCCATGCCCACATTGGCTGGATCTTTAACGCCGAAAAAGCCGATCCCAACGTCTACTGCCGCAACCTGGTCAGAGATCCAATGATCGTCTTTATCGACCGCACATTTTTCCTCTGGGCAGCGTTATCAATAGTGATACCCTTCGCCATTGGTGGCTGGCATGGTCTGCTCTGGGGCGGGCTTGTGCGCATCTTTCTAGCCCATCATGTCACATGGAGCGTCAATTCCGTCTGCCATACCTTTGGGCGACGGGACTTCGAAACGACAGATCAAAGCCGTAACGAATGGATTGTGGGGCTGCTGGCCTTTGGTGAGGGCTGGCATAACAATCATCACGCGTTTCCTCGCTCGGCCTTCCACGGGTTGCGCTGGTGGCAATTCGATCTCTCCGGCTACCTCATCTGGACGCTTGAACGCTTTGGACTGGTTAAGGATGTCTATCGCGTCACGCCTGAGATGCTACAACGCCGCCACAATAAGACGCTCAATGCTACATTAGAGACCTCAAACATGCCAGAAACCGCAACAGCCGCAGAGGTAGAGAAGGTTGCGCTATAAGCAAAGGGAACTGCTTCCAGGCGGGTGTAAGCTGTACACCCGCCTTTTTTCTTTGCCGATTTGACACATTCAGCCAACGCCGCTACAATCCGCTCAGACGAACTTATCGATAGACCAGGCCTCTCAAACGTTGTCTTTTTGGACCGAACGGCTCGCAAGCGAGCTGTTCTGGGGAGGAAGGTGTTGGGCTAAGGGCGTAGCCCTTAGCCCAACACCTTCCTCCCCAGAGAGCGCCGAAGGCGGGAGCAGTCAAAGCGTACTGCGACGATTGAGAAACCCTGATCGATAGATGACCCGGTGTACCATACTGGAAGAGAGATATACATCGCAAGGAGATATATTTAAGCTTATGGAACATCTCAATGCCGTTATCCTGGCCGGTGGCAGTGGCACGCGTCTATGGCCGCTGAGCACCCCAGATTTCCCCAAACAATTCTTGCCGCTACCCAACGGCAATAGCATGATTCAAGAGACGCTGGCTCGCGTTGAGCCGCTGATAACGACCGACCGCGCCTGGGTTGTCACCGGGCGAAGCATGGTTGAACTGGTGCAGGAACATCTGCCAACGATTCCAGAGCAACATATTCTGAAAGAGCCAATTGGACGCAATACCGCCGCCGCCATTGGCTGGGCTGCCGCTGCCATCGCTCGCCACGATCCTCAGGCTGTGATGGCGATGTTTTCAGCCGATGCCGTCATGCACGATGTAGAGACGCTCAGACAAACGGTTCGCCTGGCTTATGAGCTGGCAGAACAGGGATATCTTGTCACCGTCGGCATCAAACCCACCACGCCTGAAACCGGCTATGGCTATATTCGTTTCGCCGATCCGGTACTCGCAGGCTATGAGCACCAGGCATTTCGAGCAGAGCGATTCGTCGAGAAGCCCGACCTGGCAACGGCTCAGCGCTACCTCCTGGATGGACATTACGTCTGGAACGGCGGCATTTTCATCTGGAAAGTGGCAACGATCCTGGAGGAACTGCATCAACACCTCCCCGAATTAGCGCAAAAAATCGAACTCATGGTGGACACGATGGGAACGGAGCGGGAACAGGCCACGTTTGATGAACTCTGGCCCACCCTGCAATCCATCTCGATTGACTATGGCATTCTGGAGAAAACTAACAATCTTGTCGTTATTCCTGCCGATCTCGGCTGGAACGATGTTGGCAACTGGGAACAATATGGCGCGCTCTTCCCTGCCGATGAACAGGGCGTACGCGCGGTTGGCGCTCATGCGGGACTTGGTAGCCAGAATGTCGTCGTGTACAACAACACGTCACGTCGCATTTACACTATCGGTCTGGAAGATGTGATTGTGGTCGAAATGGACGATATGACGGTCATCTGCCATAAAGCCCATGTGCAGCGCGTGAAAGAGTTAGCGGAACAACATCATAAAAAGGGGTAAGGTGATGCATTGCGGCAGAAGACAGTCGAGCTGGCAGTAGTGGTTCTTTGCCTTCTGTCGCAATCGTTCCTCACCAGACATACGGGATAAACCGGTGGCTGACCTCTGCCATATATGCCTCATAGCCCGGCAGTTCCTTCTTCAACACACGCTCCTCTAATACCGCGCGCCTGAAGAATAAGCCGATGAGGATTGGCGCAAGTACAAGCCCTAAAAGTGAGCCTAGCAAAAGGGGCATCCCTATGAAAAAGAGATGACAACCGGCGTACATCGGGTGACGCATGTAGCGGTACAGCCCCGTGGATACCACCGTATGCCCGCGCTCCTCCTGGATGCGCACGGTCGGCGTTAAGTACGCGTTCTCTCGAAAAGCCAGATAGATCAGAGTAAATGAACCCGCCAGGATAATTGCTCCCACCACCTGAAGCCAGAGCGGCATCTGCGACCAGTGAAAGCGAACGGCATCGAGCGGCATCAGAACTACCCAGGCAGTACAAAGCACAAGCAGTAGCAGAAACATGCCGTCCCGGCCCTTTTGATTGGGACCGAACATGCTCATTCGCTCCTCCAGTAATCCAGGATTGCGCCTGAAGAGCATACGGGCGGTGATTATGACGAAGCTATAGAGCAGAAGCAGAAAGATCCATCCAGCAGACCAGAAGATGGTACCAGCCGCAAGAAACAGGGCCAACGGAAAAAGCAGCAACTGGAAGCTCCCTCCTAGCAGGGCCTTTGTTGTGAGAGTCATGAGTATAACCTCCTCCAAAATTTTTACCTATCTAAAAATATATATTTTAACTAGAAAAAATAATAATGCCATATACTGGATACATTGTCAAGTGAGGACCCCTATGAAAGAGCAGGCAGAACAAGAAATATTCCACAGCAGGGCAGGGGCAAGCCCTGCCCCTACAGCAGCCGTTAAGAGTAGCCATGACCGCCCGATTTGTGCTATGTTATAATACGGAAGAACTGTTGGTGCCATAAAAAAGAAATGGAGTTTCCAGCAATGCTCTTCGAACAACCGACACTCGGCATGCGAGGCATGGTCGCTACTGCTCACTATCTTGCCACACAGGCAGGTTTGCGTATCCTCACGCAGGGCGGCAATGCGATTGACGCTGCCATCGCGGCCAACACGGTGATGACCGTCGTCTATCCGGCTATGTGCTCAGCAGGCGGCGATCTTTTTATCCTCTTCTGGGAAGCTAAGACACAGCAACTTCACGCTCTTAACGCCAGCGGACGCGCGCCACAAGGCATGACGCCGGAATTGTTTGCCGCGCAAGGCATGAAAGAAGTGCCGCAGCGTGGTCCTCTATCAATCAACGTTCCGGGCGCGGTGGATGGGTGGTTTGAGGCGCTAGAGCGTTTTGGCTCTCTTCCGGCGGAAACAATTTTCGAGTCTGCCATCGCCTATGCTGAAGAAGGCATGCCGGTAAGCCCTAAGCTCAGCGGCTGGCTGGCTGAGTCTGCCTCCGGCGCGTTAGGTTCTTGGAGCACAAGCGCAGAGATATTTTTAAGCGGGGGCGCGCCCTGTAAAACGGGAGAAGTGCTACGCCAATCCAATCTGGCGCAAAGCTATAAGATGCTGGCCCGAGAAGGACGAGATGCCTTCTACAAAGGGTCGCTGGCCCGCTCGATTACGGCTTATATCCAGCAATGCGGCGGTGTGCTTAGCATGGAAGATATGGCGGCACACCACTCTGATTGGGTTACGCCTATTTCGACCAGCTACCGGGGCTATGATATCTATGAATTCCCACCTAACACACAGGGGCTTGCCGCTCTGGAGATGCTCAATATTATCGAAGGGTATGATCTCAAGTCACTTGGCTATCAGACGCCTGAATACCTGCATGTGCTGCTGGAGGCAAAGAAGCTGGCATTCGCGGACCGTGACCGCTATATTTCTGATCCGACTTTCGTCGATGTTCCGGTGGCGCGCCTGTTGAGTAAAGACTATGCCGCCCAATTGCGAGAGCGGATTAAACCGGATAGAGCAGCAGCGTATTATGGGGCAGGACTTGAAAAAGAGGGAGATACGATGTATCTTTGTACAGCAGACCGTTTTGGCAATGTTGTTTCTCTTATTCAGAGCCTGTACGCCGGCTTTGGTAGTGGCGTTGTTGGCGGTGATACGGGCGTATTGTTGCATAATCGTGGCTCGTACTTCTCACTTGACCCACGCCACGTCAACTACCTGCAACCAGGGAAGCGCACAATGCACACACTGACGCCTGCAATGGTGATGCGCGACGGCAAACTCCACATGGCGATTGGCTCGATGGGAGCAGACGCACAGCCACAGATTCATGTGCAGTTACTCTCCGCCATGCTTGATTTTGGTCTGAACGCCCAGCAGGCCATCGCTGCTCCACGCTGGCATAGCGGACGTTTCCAGTTTAACACGGGCGCTACAGAACAGGCACTTAGAGGTCAGAGCGGCGTTGATGAATACCTGAATCAGAATATCGCCGAGGCAGTCATGCTCGAAAACCGTTTCTCCAACGAAGCGATCCTGGGACTTGATCTGCTCGGTCATCGTACACTCATTCGTGGACCCTGGGAAGATAGTATGGGTCACGCACAAGCTATTGTCATCAATCCTGATACACATATTTTCGAGGGGGCTGCCGACCCACGTTGCGATGGTCTTGCGCTGGGCTGGTAGCGGGTCATTTGTGGATAGAGTCTCACGTAGTAAGGAAGGATAAAAAGTATGACTACCCGTCCATATCGTCATGGCATCCCGCCAGAGATCCTGGCGCTTTCACATGAACGTGATATCCTGCGTCGGCGCGGACAGTATGAACGAGCCGACATTCTTAAACGACAAATAGAGGAGGCGGGCTATGTGGTAAAGGATAATCCACACGGCGCTCACCTGGTCATTCTGCCAGGTGTTGAGGTCGATGGACGCGTATATCGTACAACTCGCCAGCTCCCGTCGTTACTCGACGAAGCTGACACCTGTACATTCTCGGTCAACATCCTGGCGCACAACAACTTCGAGCAGACACGGCGCTGCGTCGAGAGCGTACTGCGTTTTGCGGGAGCCAGCAACACCGAGATCATTCTGGTTGATAACGCATCACGCGATGGCATTGATCTCTGGGCGGAAGAGCTGAAAGAGCGCGAGCCACGCTTTTGCTTTCTCCGTACAACCCGCACAACAGGAGCAGCCGAAGCGCGCAACATCGGTCTGAAACAGAGCCGGGGGCACTATATCCTGCTGCTCGATTCGTGCGTCGAGTTAACGGGGGATGTCTTTACTCCACTGGCACAGACGCTGGCGAACGGCAAGGTGGGCATTACCGGGCTGCGTGGGCTGTGTACCGACGATCTGCGTCACTTTGAAGAGAGCCAGCAGCGCGAAGTTGACGTCGTCGATGGCCTGTGCATGGCCTTCGAACGTTCTCTGCTCAAAAAAGCCGGGCTGTTCGACGAACGCTACCGCTATCCACGCTACATGGATGTCGATTTCAATTTCGCTGTGCGCGATACCGGCGCTGAGAATGTGCTGACGCCGCATCTGCCGCTGCTCTGTCATCCTGAGCCACAAGACTCGGCGTTGCCCGATTCTGAGCTTACCCGGCTGACCAAGCGCAACTTTTATCGCTTTTTAGAGAAGTGGGGAAATCGCGACGACTTGCTAGAAAGGTAGGTCGTCAGCTTTCATAAAAAAAGTCACGAGTTGCATTTTTCTCTCCTCGAACCGGAAGAAATGCAGCTCGTTCCTTTTATCAGCAATCGCTTATGACCATTGTAGTTCAGGGCTTCTCAAACGTTGCCTTTTCATACGAACGGCTCGCAAGCGAGCCGTTCTGGAGAGGAAGGTGCAGGCCGTGGGCTGCGCCCACGGCCTGCACCTTCCTCTTCCTGTGAGCGTCGAAGGCGCGAGCAGTCAGAGCGTGCGGCGACTTTTGAGAAGGTCTGCATTGTAGTTTAAGTCAGCTTTCATAATATGATATCATGTCACCATATTAGGAATTATTCCCAAGCGAGAAGAGAGGTAATATCAGACTTGCAGACATACAAAGAGCGAACAGAAATTCCGAAAGAGTTTACCTGGGATCTTGAGAGTATTTTCTCACGTAATGAGCTTTGGGAGCAGGATTTCCAGGCGATACAGAACTCACTACCAGAACTCGAAGCATTACAGGGAACGCTGGCCCAGAGCGGTAAGGCACTGCTCTCCGTTCTCCAGAAGCGCGATGCCCTTTTTGAGAAGCTTGAGCGACTTTACTCCTATGCCTCCATGCGTAAAGATGAGGATACGGCCAACAGCCAGTACATCGGTATGGCAGACCGCGCCATGCAGCTCGTTGTACGCGCCTCGACCGCAGCCTCCTTTATTGAGCCGGAAATTCTGGCGTTGCCCGAAGAAACGCTCAATAAATTTGTGCAGGAGACGCCCGAGCTGGCGCTCTATCAACAGCAGTTGCGCGACTTAAACCGCCAGCGCCCTCATATCCGTTCAGCCGAAGTCGAAGCGATCCTGGCTGCGGCAGGGGAGATCTCAGAAGCGCCGGAGAGCGTTTTTTCGATGATTGACAACGCCGACCTGAAGCTGCCGTTTATTACTGATGAGGAGGGCAAGCAGGCGGAGCTAACGCTGGGCAACTACATGGTCTATATGCACAGCACAGACCGGCGTGTGCGCAAAGAGGCGTTCGTGGGCATGCATGAGACGTTCCTGAAGCAGCGCAACACCATAGCCGCCACGCTGGCAGCTCAGGTAAAAGGTGATATCTTTTACACACGCCAGCGCAACTATGCCACCTGCCGCGAGCGCGCCCTGGCCCGTTACAACATTCCTGTCAGCGTCTACGACAATCTGATCAAGGCCGTCACCGACCATCTCCCACTGCTCAACCGCTACCTGCAACTGCGCAAACGTGTGTTGCAGCTTGACGAGATGCATATGTATGACCTCTACGTACCTATCGTGGAGGAGACCGAGAGCACCATTACCTATCAGCAGGCCAGTGATACGGTTATGGCCGCGCTGGCTCCGCTGGGTGAGAAATACGTACAGACGCTCAAGCAGGCTTTTGAACAGCGCTGGATCGATGTCTACGAGACACCGGGCAAGCGTGGAGGCGCGTATAGTGGGGGCGCGTATGGCACTCATCCGTTTATTTTGCTCAACTTCCAGGAGAAGCGCGATGGCATGTATACACTGGCGCATGAGCTGGGGCATTCGATGCATTCGTACTTCACGCGCACAAACCAGCCCTACCAGTACGGCGATTACACGATCTTTGTAGCAGAGGTGGCCTCGACGCTGAACGAGGGGCTGCTGACCGAATATCTGCTGAAGAAGACCGAAGATCCCGCCGTTCGCCTTGCCATCCTGAATCACTCGCTGGAAGACATCCGGGGAACGCTTTTCCGCCAGACGATGTTTGCCGAGTTCGAGCAGCAGATTCATAGCCAGGCGGAACAGGGAGAGCCGCTCACCGCCGATACACTCACGGCCATGTACCTGACCTTAAATGAGAAGTACTATGGAGCGGAAACGGTGATTGATGACCTGATCGGCATCGAATGGGCGCGCATCCCCCACTTCTACTACAACTTCTACGTTTACCAATATGCGACCGGCATCTCTGCCGCCGCAGCCCTGGTGCAGCAGATTTTGCACGGTGAAGGGGCTCCGGCAGTTGAGCGTTATCTGAAGTTTCTCGGTTCCGGTTCGTCTGATTACAGCATCGAATTGCTGAAAAAGGCCGGGGTTGATATGACCACGCCGCAGCCGGTACACCAGGCGCTCCAGCTCTTCGAGTCTCACCTGGCGCAGATGGAACAATTGCTGGGCTAGCTTGACTCACAAATCAGACTATTAAGTGAATGGCACGCTCCCTAAGCTTTATTTCAAGGGGCGTGCCTCTTATATTTACGGATTATCCCACGAACGCCCATCGTCTTCGATAAGCGCATCAGCCTCCGCAGGTCCCCAGGTGCCCGCAGCATAGGGATAGAGCGTATCGGGTGGCATATGCTGCCAGGCGCTGGTGATGCTGTCGATGATGCGCCAGGAAGCCTCAATCTCGTCGCGGCGGATGAACAGGGTCGAGTCGCCCAGCATGCAATCGGCGATCAGACGCTCATAAGCATCCGGCGACTGAATGCCAAAGGCCGTTTTATAGGCAAAGCCCATATCCACTGAGCTGAGTTGACGGGCCGCGCCAGGAATTTTCGCCCCCAGTTTAAGCGTAATCCCCTCGTCAGGCTGAATGTGCAGCGTCAGGCGATTGGGGACCAGCCCTTTGGTTTCAGATGGCTTATAGAGCTGATGCGGCACGCGTTTAAACTGAATAGTCACCTCTGTGCTGCGCAAAGGAAGGCGTTTGCCGGTGCGAATATAAAAGGGGACATCCGCCCAACGCCAGTTTTCGATGAACATCTTGAGCGCGACATACGTTTCTGTTGTCGAATTCGGTTTGACGCCCTGCTCCTCTTTATAGCCAACCACCCGCTCTCCATCAACCACGCCTGCCGTATATTGGCCCCGCACGACGCGCTCCGCCACCTCGTCAGGGGAGAACAGAGGAATGGCTCGCAACACCTTCACCTTTTCGTCACGAATCGCCTCCGCGTCAAAAGCGGCTGGCGGCTCCATCGCCGTTAAACATAATACTTGCATAATATGATTCTGCACAATGTCTCTGATCGCGCCAGCCGACTCATAAAATTCGGCCCGTGAGCCGATGCCAAGACTTTCCGCCACAAGAATTTGCACATGGTCGATATATTTCTGGTTCCAGAGAGGCTCAAAAATACCATTGGCAAAGCGGAACGCCAGAATGTTCTGCACCGTCTCCTTGCCCATGTAATGGTCGATACGGAACGTCTGGTTCTCGCGGAAGACGCGGGCAACAGCGCGGTTCAGCTTCTGGGCCGACGCAAGATCATGACCAAAGGGCTTCTCGAACACAATACGGGTCCAGGATTTATCGCCGTTATCGTTATGGGATGGGCGCGCCAGCCCTGACTCTCCAAGATGAGTGACGATTTCCGCGTCGAGTTCGGGCGGAGTAGCCAGGTAAAAGAGGCGGTTCCCACCCGTTCCGCGTTCGCGATCAAGCTTTTCGAGCAGTTGAGCCAGGCGGCCATACCCTTCACGCTCAGCGAAATTGGCCTGGCAATAGAATAGCCGCTGGGCAAAGGCTTGCTGGGCGGCGCTATCCAGACGATCATCCTCCGGCATATATTCGTTGATTGATTTCAGGGCCATCGCCCGCCATTGCTCATCGTTGAGAGGACGGCGCGCAAAAGCCACAATACAAATGCTCTCGGAAAGGGGGTGATCATGGATCAGATGCGCCAGCGTGGGCAGCAATTTGCGCTGCGTCAGATCGCCAGTTGCGCCAAAGATGACGATGCAGCAAGGATCAGGATGATGCCCATCCTGCCAGATAATATGCTGCTTTAGAGGCTGATCTTTTTCTTGAACATTCTCGGTCATACAAGCATGCTCCTCAGGAATTTTGATATCTATAATTTACACGAAGTACCCTGGTCTCTTGGGTCAATATGTCTGATCAATATTGCCTAAATATAGACTTTCTAGCCGTTGTTTATGATAGAATTGATTTTATCCATCCAGATACGACTCACGACAGAACATACAAACCCGTCATACGCACTATATCACAAGGACTCGTGCCAGGAGGTTAAAAAATGGCTCGTACACAATACGATATCGCGATCATCGGTGGCGGTTCTGGGGGACTCACCGCCGCTCGCGTGGCGACGACACTGGGAGCAAACGTTTTATTGATCGATAAAGAGCGTCTTGGAGGGGATTGCTTAAACTACGGTTGCGTGCCAAGCAAAAGCCTGATCCATGTGGCCCGCGTGGTACAGCAGGCCAGAGAAGCCATGCAGCTAGGATTGACTCCGGCGAACCTGGGAGTCGATATGGCGCGAGTGTCCGCATACGTACAGGGGGTGATCAGCCGTGTGCAAGAGGCGGAAAAAGTCTATGCTGAGGGAGCAACCATCAAATTTGGCGTGGTCTCATTCAAATCTCCCACGGAGTTAGTGCTCAATGACGAGGAAATAACTAGCCGTAGCATCGTGATCGCCACCGGCTCGCGGCCCGCCATCCCGGCAATAGAAGGCTTGCAGGAGGTGGGATACTTCACCAATGAAGACGTTTTCGACTTAACAGCTCTGCCGTCATCCCTGGCGATCATCGGCGGCGGCCCCATCAGCGTAGAACTGGGGCAAGCATTTGAGCGCCTGGGAACAAAAGTGACCATTATTCAGAGGGCCGAGCGCATTTTGCCCAAAGAGGACCCAGAGGTATCGGCAACGATTGTCACAGTACTGCAATCAGAGGGCATTGACATCGCTACAGAGACGCAAGTGCTTAAAGTCAGCCGTCAAGGGCAGAAGAAAGTCATTACAGTCAAACAGGGGACCAGAGTCTGGAATATCGAGGCCGACGAAATTCTGCTAGCAGTGGGGCGCCATCCTAACGTCGAAGGGCTAAACTTAGCGGAGGCCGGAATCGCCTACGATAGCAAAGGCATCAAGGTCGATGACTATTTACAGACATCGGCGCCAAACGTCCTTGCCATCGGCGATGTGATCGGGGGCTACTTCTTCACGCATGTGGCCGCGTACCAGGCAGGTATCGCCGTGCGCAATGCGGTGCTGCCGGTTGGCAAGAAAAAGGTCGATTATCGGGTCGTTCCCTGGTGTACTTTCACCGACCCGGAGGCGGCGCGCGTTGGCTTCACCCCTCAAGAGGCCGAACGACAGTATAAACAGACGCGCGTGGTCAAACTGCCCTGGGCCGATATTGATCGCGCCCAGACGGAAAATGAGACGACCGGATTTATCAAACTGGTGCTAGCGGGCAAGAAGGATGAGATCGTCGGCGCGCATATGGTCGGCGCGCACGCGGGGGAACTGCTGGGAGAGATGTCGCTGGCGATGCAACACAACCTGACCATTAACGACATCTTTAACACGATTCACGCTTATCCCACCATGAACACAGGAGTACAGCAAGCTGCCTTTGAGGCATATCTGGAAAGCACAGGGGCGGCCAATAACCGCCGGTTCGTCCGTACCGTGCTTAATCTGCGCGGATAGTTCCTGCAAAAAAGGGACTCGCAGTATAGCCTGGGGAGTCCCTTTTCTATGCGATTATTGCTATTGCTTTTTGATCTTCTTCTTGCGCGGCGCGCTTTCATAGATATCTTTTACCATTGTCAACGGGCGAGCCAGGACAAAAGCCAGCAGCGAACAGAGAACAACGGGAGCGAAGATCGCGAACGCAACAGCCGTGACAAAGGGGACATGGAACAGGGTGAGGGTAAGAAACTGCAAGACGATTAATGTCACCAGTAGCCCAACCGAGGTCGTCGCCGATTTAAACTTCCAGCGAGCGTACAGACGAGATTGCAATGTCTTCTGGTGAAGCTCCGCCTGCTCACGGGCCGTATGCTGCATGATAAACAGCTTCTGCCGCTCCTCATCCAGTGACTTACGTTCCGCCGTTAGTTCCTCGACCATCCGCTGGACCTCTCCCTTGAGATACAGGGCTTCCAGCAGATGTTTGTCTTCAACCTCGCGGGCGCGGATCTCCAATGTTTTGACGGCATCCTGCAAAAACGTTGGCACGCTCTCAGGAGACAGCTCAATAGTTTGCGTGGCTTCCACCACCATCTTGCGAGCCTCCTCCTCAACAGCATCCTGGAAGGTATGGTATAAGATTTGGTAGCGCTGCTCCATTTGCAGGTAGGTCTCCTGCGCCCGGTTGCGCTCCTCCATCATTTCCCGCAGATGATTCTGATATTGCTCTATCTCTTGCTGATATCCTTTATGAACAACCGCTATTTCTTTATCATAAGTAGTTTGCAATGCGCTATATTCATTGAAGATACGCTGCATCTCAAGCTGCTGCTGCTCAAGAGCAAAGCGTAAATGTCTGTTTTCTTCGCGCAGGTGTATTACCTGCCGCCAGGCAACACGCGCTCCGGGAGGATCAATCGTAATCTGTGGTAAAGCATCGGTGTCACGTTCAAGCATTTGTTGTCGCCGCCCGTTTAAAGCGGTGCGACGATCAGTAACGCGCGACAATACCCGGGGATGGGTTGTTCTGGGAAGCGATTGGAGCGCTTCCGTGGTCTGAGTGATGGTCTCAAGGGCATCTGTTGTCTGGTTCAAATCCTCTGATGGTAGCATACGACGCTCCTCTTAGCGTTCTTGCACGGGTAATACAGGAATGGTCATACAAACCTGTATTTAAGGCAAATTGGAATAAAAGTACTCCCTTTAGCAATTATGCATAGAAGAATGCAAAGTTTCAAGTCTTTTCTTACCCAATTATGTCTATTTTTCGGTGCCCCTCTGGAAAATCATCACCAAGATGGTGTTCGAGAAATTTCTGTAATATGCTGGTATACTGGTGAGGATTACAGATATACGCTCCACAGTGCGCGGGATGATCCACAAAGTATGTTTCCAGCGGCACATCATTCAGGATAGCCTCCGCCGCGATTTTACGAGCATGCTCAATAGGGATCAACATATCGCCAGATGAATGGATCAGCAGGATCGGAGTAGAGTAACGCTGCATTATCTGCTTTTGGGCGGCGGTTTTGACAACGATTGGCAGTTTTCTCGCGCTCGCATGCGTCTTCCAATACTTGAAGCTCCAGGCAGGATGGGCTACAAAATGGAAGCCGAAGCGTAAGCGAAAAACAATGGCGCTGGTCGCAATAGTGGCCCAGGCAATGGCAGGGAACAGGCAACGCAATATCTGCAACAACGGTATCCAGCCGCGACTCTCCTGTGTCAGGCGATAATTGATAAGGCGACGCAGAATATCATCTGAATGGGCATAGGGACTATCGGCGATAATGGCAACGACATCAGGATGAGGAGACATGAGCAGAGCCACAGATGCACCCATAGAGAAGCCATGAATAACGATTTTGCCCGGCAGTGTCTCCGGTTGCCGGCTCGCCACAAAAATCGCTGCTTCTAGATCGCGCACTTCCGCTTTTCCGCCGCTGGTCGTAACGCTATCGCTCTCGCCATGCCCGCGAAAATCGAAGGAAAAGACGTTATAGCCACGCTGATACTCCAGCGCGGCAGCCTCGCGCAAGTATGTTCTAGAGACGCGGTACCCATGACAGAGCACAATCGTGGGAGCCTTCTGCGGCTGCGCCCAGAAATCGCCGCGGAGGAGTGTATTGTCAATGGTCTTGAAAAGCAGCGAACGCTGCTGCGCTGCCGGCGGCTCAGGAGCGGTGCGAGGAATCTCCCATTCAAAGATGTCCTCTTGTAATTTGAGATGGGGGTGAGAAAATTCCTCCACGAAACGAAACGCTAACATTGTTAGCCCGCTGGTGAGGGAAAGCCCAAGAATGCCTGTACTGGTTGCAAGGCCGACGAACCAGCGATTTTGTCCTTTTTGCCCTGCCATAGCCGTTCCTCCTTAATGGCTCAATGCTCAATTCTTTACGACGTTGTATAACAAAAGAACTGACAGAGCGACATATCCTGTTCTCAAACAGGCTCTGTTCCTATTCTACCTGAAATTACAATCCTGGGTAATCCCTCCTCGTAGTAATTTCAGTACGTCTCAGGTAGTATGCGCCTCCACGCTGTTACTACACCCTAACAAATCGTGTTTACACCTAGCTAACATTTGTTGTCACCATGAATATCACCCCAAAGACGTATGCCACCTGATAGCCGCAGGGTTGCAAAAACAGCATCAATATTGTACAATGTACACTAACTCAACTACTGCGAAAAACCGAACAAGGGGACTGTCTAATGAATCGTCGCGCTGCTAAAATACATCCAGGATTGATGGCCGATATGTATCACCCAGACTCAGCATATATCTCGTGGCGGAGTGGTCGCAACGGACTCACCACCTTCGATCTTTATACACGCACCGCCCCCTTTGGAGGCGCTTACCTCCTGGTTGCCGGGCTGGAATCGGCCCTGGAGTTTGCGCAGTCTTTCCGCTACACCGAGGAGGAACTCAACTTTCTGGCGCGCATTCGCGATTATGATTTCGCTTTTCTGGACGAGATGGCGCATCTGCGTTTCACCGGCGAGATCCTGGCTTTTCCTGAAGGGACAATAGCCTTTCCCAACGAACCGCTACTGCGCGTCACAGCTTCTTTCCGCGAAGCTCTGCTGCTGGAATCGGGCCTGCTCCAGGCTATCGCGCTCTCGACGCTGATTGCCACCAAAGCATCTCGTATCGTCTACGCAGCGGAACAGGGACATCCACGACGCGTTGCCGAATTTGCCTTCCGGCGCGCCCAGGAGCCAATGACGGTGGCGCGCGCATCCTACATCGGTGGTTGCGCCAGCACATCCCTGCTCAATGCCGCTTATGAGTATCGCCTCCCTGCTACGGGAACAGTGCCCCACGCGCTGATTGAGCTGTTTGATACCGAAGAAGAGGCTTTTGAGGCGGTGGCGCAGGCTTACAACCGCTATACGCTGCTGCTGGATACTTACGATCCTCGACAGGCCATTAACACTGCCATCGAGGTTGCGCTGCGGTCACAGGAGACGCTGGGCCATACGCTGGCTGCGGTTCGTCTGGATAGCGGGGATATCGTCGGAGACAGCATTTACATCCGTGAGCAGCTTGACAAGGCCGGATTAAACAGCGTCCGTATCCTTGCCAGCGGCGATCTCGACGAGTGGAAAATCACCGAGATACTGCAAGCTGGCGCTGCTATCGACTCCTTCGGCGTCGGCACAGCGTTGGGAAACGGGCTGGGTTCCGTCGAGCGCGGCATCCAGGGAGGATCGCTGGGAACTGTTTATAAAGAGGTGTGGTACGTGGATGAAGAGGGCATAGAACATCCCAAGATCAAAACCGCGGGTGTAAAAAGCACATGGCCGGGCAAAAAAGAAGTCTATCGCCATCCCGACTGGGAAGAGGATATCATCCAGCTCGCGCATGAGCCGCGCCCCGACAGCTACCATCGGCTGTTGAAACCAGTTATGCGCAACGGAGAGATCATTCCGGGGAGCCTGCCACCGCTTTCAGAGGTGCGCGAGCTGGCCCAGCAAAACCTGGCGCAGCTTCCCCCGCAGTATCGCTCTCTCACCGTCAATGCACCCTATCCGGTGAACTTCAGCAGCAGCCTGCAAGCCTTGCGCAGACAGGCCGCACAACTACAGGGCCAGGCAATCTAAGTTGAAAGCGAGAGAATAAAAGGAGTTACAACAATGACCACGGGACTTGCCGACTTTTTTCAATATAACCTCTGGGCAAACCTGTGCTTGCTCGATGAGTGCGCCAAACTGTCCGACGCACAACTGGACGCGACCACGACAGGAACGTTTGGTAGCGTACGCGAGACCCTGATGCACCTGTTCGATTCCGACGAAGGCTACGCACAGACCCTGACCGGGAAACTCTTTACTCCTTCGCTTGAGAACCTGACGCATTTTCCCGGCTTCGACGAGCTCCGACGGCACGCAAAGGAGACGGGAGAGGCGCTGATCGCGTTCGTGGAGCATGCGGATCAGGAAAAGCTGAGTGAGGTCCTCCATCTTGAAGGGGGAACTTATGATGCTCCGGTGATCATCGTAGTGATCCAGGCCATCCAGCATGCCATCGACCACCGTTCGCAAATCGCCACGCTGCTTAGCCAGCAAGGGATCGAGTTGCCCGACCTCGCCCCCTGGGGATATAATGACGCGCTATACGGAAGATCATAAGCGTAGCCGTGCTTTCCGCTAAGGAAAGACCTTTGCGTAGCGGCGAGAGACCTGTGGCTACACAGATGGCGCATCCGATTTCGTGGACATGGCTGCGAGACGATGGATCGCTGATGGTGGTGGCCCTTCTGTAAGGCGCTGGCGGATCACGTTGGCACACTCCTCCGCGCTGAGTACCGAGGTGTCAACTTCCAGGTCATAAATTCCTGGCACATGGACGGCTTGTTGCCACAAACTTACCGGCTGTGGCACCGAGCCGTCGTCGGGAGTAATAGCAGGCCAGGTCGCACGCCGTCGCTGCATAACTACCTCCAGCGGGCAATGCACACCAACGAATAGCGCCGGGAGCCCCTCCAGCAACCTTGCACAGGCGGGAAGAATCCCTCGTGGAACAGTATAGGCGTCATGGTGCCCGACATCCGCTACGACATTGAGCCCCAGGCGGCTGTGCAGAGCAATAGCCTCGTACATCGCACGATACAAAATCACGATGAGCGGCTCCAGGTCGGGACGCTCGCCTCCGGGTCGTAGCCCGATTCCTGGCTGGTAGCGATCAGGAGTCATCTGCTTGAAGCGATCCACTCCCAGATTTAGCCATACACCTTCAAACGTGTTCTGAATCGCGGCAGCAATACTGGACTTGCCGGAGCGCGGGGCACCATTCAAAATCACGATCTGGCCGGGTTGGCTTCCCCGCATGTTCTGGGAAAGCTCCTCGTTCTCGGTTGCAAATGATACTGGTTTCTGACTCACCTGATCCTCCTGTCTTATTCTACCAAATTTCTGGGCTAATCCAGTCAGATGTGATACACTAAGTCGGAAAGCAAGAACACGACAAATCGGCTTCTCTCGCCGATACACGACGGCGAAAGCAAGTGAAGGAGAGCAACGTGGAAAGCCCCCACAACACCACTAGCATTATCCTGCGGAATGTAACGATGAGTGACCTCCTCCTTCGCTTAGACTAAGAGGAAATCAGCTATACTGGTAGAGGAGGCAGTCTGCTGCCTCCTCCCACTGTTTTTCTAGGAATTGACGAAAAAGGGGGAGCAACTTGAGCGAAATCCTTAAACAGACGCGCAGCATCTGCTCAATATGTGGCGAGATCGTTCCTGCCACGTATGAAGCGCATGAGAATGAGCAGGTTTTCTTTACACGGACCTGCCCCACACATGGAAGAGCGGAGACCGATCTTGGCTATCACGCCGCATTCTATCGCAAATCGTTTCAGGTGGAAAAGCTGCTGATCGAGCGCTACGGGGATGGTGGCGATACCGATATTTCCAGAGGACTTTCCCCTTTTCCGCTGCGCAAGCCAGCCGGACTGGCTATCCTGGAAGTGACCGAGCGTTGCAATCTGACCTGCCCCATGTGCTACGCCTATTCCAGCCCTGGGGAGCGCGATTACTCGTTAGACGAGATTGAGATGCGCCTGGACCAGCTTATCGCGATTGAAGGGAAGGGTATCTCGTTACAGATATCCGGCGGCGAGCCATCGATCCGTAAAGACCTGGACCAAATCGCGGCTATGGTCAAACGCAAGGGCTTCGGCCAGCTAGAAATGGTGAGCAACGGCATTCGCCTGGCGCGAGAGGCAGATTTTGCCGAAAAGCTCGCCTCCTGGGGCTTCACCTCCGTCTATTTGCAGTTTGATAGCACACGCCCACAGGATATTCAGCGACTGCGCGGCGAGGATCTCTGGGAGGTACGCGAGAAAGCCGTCGCAGCGTTGGAACGGGTCAAACTTCCCTCAACCCTGGCTGTCTCCCTCTACGATGGCCTCAACACGGACCAGATTCAGCAGGTGATTCACTTCGCCTGGCAACATCCCGGCACCGTCTGCGCCATCGCATTCCAGGCCGCAACGCCCTTTGGCCGCTTCGAAATTGGCAACGTGGAGGGCAACGCCAATGCGGCAGACAATCCCGCGCCACGTAAGCTGCGCATGCCGGAGATCCTCAAACTAATCGAAGAGCAAACGGGCATATCACAGGATCTCTTCTTCCCGGTTGGCGAAGGTTCACCGCTATGCAACACGTTCACCTTGCTCAAACATACTAAAACAGGCTACAAACCTATCGCGCCAAATTTCACCTTGCAAGAATTTATGGAGGTGATGGGGCCGCGTCCCAATATGACCCTGCGCATGCTTACACGAGGAAGAGCGGCAGTCCTGCCACAAATCGTCACCAATATCGGCGGCAGCCTCAAACTGATAAAAACGCTCTGGCCGCATATTGGCGCCGATCCGTCGTTCTGGACGAGCCGCAAGACGCTCACCCTTTTTGTCAAACCGTTTATGGACGAAAGCGATATCGATATGAGCCGGATCGAGCGCTGCTGTTTCCATAACGCGTCCCCAAGAGGCGTGATGTCATTTTGCGCGCTGAACGCGAAAATGCGCCCGGCTCAGCCCCATGCGCAGGAGAGCGCGTTCGTTCCCCTGCCCGTGCGCAGAGGAAAACCACAACAACCAATCGTGCAATGATTGCTTATATACGGTAAAATATTCGTAAGTATTGAGGCGATCCATTAGATCGCCTTTATTCGTTGATGGCTATTGTTCGCTTAGGAAAGGGCATCGTCGTGCGTTTTTCGATCATCATCCCGGTTTTGAATGAAGAAGCAGTGCTTGAGACCCAGCTCAGTTCCTTGATGGAACACTGTACGCAGAATGATTGTGAAGTGCTCATTGTTGATGGAGGCAGCACTGATAACACGGTTGCTATTGCCCAACGTTATGGGAGGGTTATTTCCGCCCCCCGTGGCCGCGCAAGCCAGATGAATGCAGGGGCCGCCGTTGCATATGGCGATATTTTTATTTTTCTACATGCCGATACCAGGTTGCCTGCTCATGCCTTGCAAGCGATTGAGTACACGCTGAAAAAGCCAGAGATAGTTGGAGGGGCATTTCGCATCAAATTTGACGAGGCGAGTCTGGCCTATCGCTGCGTGGCCTGGACAACCAATCTGCGCTCACGCCTGTCCAATATTTTCACCGGGGACCAGGCATATTTTATACGCGCGACCAGCTTCAGAGCCATTCATGGCTATCCTGAGCAGCCATTGATGGAAGATCTGGCAATTATTGTTCGGCTCCGTAGCATTGGCAAGTTCGTCTTGTTGCCTCAGTACGTCACCACTTCGGCGCGACGACATGAGAAGATCGGATTGCTGCGCAGCGTGCTTTTTATGTGGTACCTGCGCGTGCTTTACCGTTGTGGTGTCTCTCCGGTCCGGCTGCAACAAATGTACCTTGATATTAGATAATTTTAGTATACGAAGGACTGTTTAGCTATTTGTACCCAACTAAAGAAGTTATTCGTTTCAAGAAGAGATCATCACAACGAGGAAAAGCCCTGTATGACCGACAGCACCGCACAATCCACAGAGGATCAAGATTACAAGATAGCCAGCATCGCCGATGGGGCGGCTATCGCTATGCCAGAATTACCGTCTGGCAAGCTCATCACCGCCACGCAATCGCCCATTATCTGGACGCCGCGCTTTATTCTCATTTTTGGATTAACGCTTGTAGTTGGGTTGAGCGCAGCGACACTGTTGACCGAGGGCTGGATGAACAAATACTACGCGGGCGAATGGATACTGCTATCGTATATAGTGCTGCTGTCAGGCGGCTGGATTGCTGTTATCACCCGCGCTCGCTCGCCCTGGATACGTATTGGGGGCATTTTTGGGTGTACCTGGGGCTTCCTAACAGGCATCAGTTATCTATTGAGCCTGCTTCCCGTGGACCCTCAGTCGCCGATTATTGCCCACTTAAATGCCGCCACGAATAGCGCACTGCTCGGAGCTTATATCTGCTTCTCGATCACTCGCACCTCAGTACGGCGCTGGGATACGCTCTTTTTCCGCTTCGCCCCCATTATCGGCGGCTGCATCATCATCCTGATTTTCCTGCTCATCCCAGCGGAGGACCGCTCTTTAAGCAAACTTGAAAGTACGATAGCCGGGGTCACCCTCTATCTTTGTCTCCTCGTCTGGTGGCTACGCCCCTCTTGCTGGAAAACGCAGCCCGGCCCAACCTTCCTCTTTGGCCTCGCTCCGGTCATCCTGCTCATTCTGGCGATTCCAGGCGCAATCACGCCTGACGCCAATTTCTTCTATACCCAGGTGATGCTGCTTAGCGTCCTGCTCGGCATTTTGCGCATCGTGCAGGGGGAGATCAGGCTGACCGCGCCTGACTAACGGATAATCCCCTGCATTGTGAGCACGATCAAAAGTACGCCAATGCCATTGTTGAGCAGGTGCAAAAGCATACCAGGCCAGATTGAGCGCGTATGCCAGCGTAAAAATGCCAGAGCCAGCCCGATTACAAAAAGCACAGCGAACGAGCCTGGATCGGCGTGCGCAACGGCAAAGATGAGAGAACTTAAAACAATTGCCCATCCCAGCGGCATCCCACCCAACAGGCCAGGAAAAACAAAGCCCCGAAAAAATATCTCCTCACAAAAAGGCGCTACAACCACTCCAGCAAGCAGGGTGGCATAGGTAGTAAGAGGCGCATTTTTGGCCTGTTCCAGGATCACCTGGTCATTGGTCTGAAGAGGCAGGTGCAGCGCATTGATAATTTCCTGGTAGAGAGCATTGGTTATCAATACCGCGAAAAAGAGCAGTATAATCCAGAAGAGAGCGCTTCCGGCATTAAAACCTCTAAAACCCAGCGCCTCGAATGTTGAGCGTGTACGGTGAGTGGTTGAACGGAAAGCGCGACTGGCAAAGTAAAATGGTGCGATCAGAAATGCGCCTTCGATCAAGGCCGAAAAGATAAAGACGATAATAGCGTTGGTGAGATCCACCTGCGGCGGTAACGTCCCGGCACGCGTCGGCCTCGGGCTTAACAGCGAAAGACCCAGAGCAAACGCAATCCAAGGAACCAGTGTGAAGAGAATGCCAGTGAATGTTTGCTGAATCGTCCAGAAAGCTTCGTTACGCTTCTGTGCCACCAGGAACTTCCCCCTTTTTTTCGTGTTCAATTATACCATGAAGATCGTGATTTGTCTGTAGTCTTATCCCTATTGCTACAAAAGCGATATGGTATACTACGTTCAACATATTATTCTCATAGTAGAGCACGTACCAGACGAATAGGAAGGATACCTGCTTGGCAGGCACTATAGAAACTCATCCATCAGAAAATTCAAACTGGCGGAAGCACAAAAACGCTTGTCCGTTCTATCGTGAACGCTGGTTCCCGTGCAACGACGTTGCCGCGGGCGAACCGATGTATCAGGTTTTTTGTCTCAAAGGAACTCCTCCCGTGACCGCGGAAGAGCAAGATAAATGCTTCCGCAGCAAGTCATGTTGCTGGCGACTCGCCAATAAAAACTCCGACCAGAAGAAGACAGCGGCCCAGGCTGAGCCAACGGAAGAAACGGCGGTGCCTCTGTATTAATGGGGGTGCGGTGGAAGATTGCTTGTTCCCTTACAGCGTCGATGCGCTGGTAGAGGCGCAATACATCAGCCTCTACCAGGCGAGCAGCATTAGTATGCGAGGGCGTTATTCTCGTTCGCGAGAGGAGTAAACATAGCCCTCCAGGATGTCGGGGTAGTCAAAGAGTTCTTCAGCTTTGAAGAAACGCTCGACCTCGATCCCGGCGGTCTCCAGCGAGTCGGAGCAGTGGATCAGGTTGGCCTGCACGCTCATGGCGAATTCGCCGCGAATCGTACCCGGTGCGGCCTCGCGGGCTTTGGTGATGCCACAGAGCGTGCGAACGGTATTGACGCTATCCGTTCCCTGCCAGCAACAGGCGATTACAGGCGTAAGCTGCATAAACGATTTGACCTCGGGGAAGAAGTCACGCCCAACAAGATGGCTGTAATGCTCGTTCAGCAGAGCATCGGACAGGCGCATCATTTTTAAGCCAACCAGCTTCAGCCCCTTGCGCTCCAGGCGTGCGATAATCTCACCGACGAGGTCACGCTGCACCGCATCGGGCTTCAACAATACCAGGGTGCGTTCCATATATGAAAAAAATCTCCTTTTTCGTAACTTTTTAGTAGCTTGCAACCATCTGTGCGACCTGACGGCAGACCTTCTTCATCTCCAGGCGCACGCGTCCGGTATTACCGCTGCTGCGCGTAGTGACAATAAGAATGAGGTCCCCGGCTTCTTCCACCTGGATGGTTCCTTTGCTGGTCTCAATAACGACGTGGTGAGCGTCGCCATGATGAATCTTCGCTGTATAGCTGGTGATGGAGCCAAAAGCGGCAGCCGACATGGCCCCGACCATTTCGTCGTCCTCGCTGTGCATCGTGCCAGCGACAATTAGACCGTCCTTACCAACAAGAAGCGCGTTCTGCACCTCATCCAGGTCGGTTAAGCGTTGCAAAATAGTTTCCACGCGGTGGCTCCTTTAGCTTCTAGCTTCTTGCCTTTTTCGCCATTGTGAGGGCCTTGTTATAGGCTTCCATTGCCTGCAAGTACTCCCCCTGGCGCATATAGGCATCACCCAATACACGATAGCCCGCCGAATAGTTCGGGGCTAGTTTGAGCAGAGCGCGCACATTGCTGACGACTTCACTGAGCAATTCGGGGGCGCTCCGTATAATGACACGATACGCCTGCATGGCATCATCATAATCGCCAGCAAGCTGATATTGATACCCTTTGAGCAACAACTCTTGATAGCTGACACTACCATCGATATTTTTCGCCATACGTTCGCCGCTACGGCTCCCTCTGCCGTATGAGCCTGGATGCTCACGCGGCGTAGCAAATTTTTGTTGCATGGGTTGCAAGCGAACGGCAGGGCGACGCATCGTTGTCTCCAACTCGTTATCGAGGAATGGATTTGCTGACCTGCTCGGTGGCTGTGCCGGGGTAGGAGAACTGGCCGGGGCAGGCTTTGGCTCGAACACCGGGCCCGGCACAATCTCGCTCTGACCAGGAACGCTGGCAGGCGGTGGATTAGTCGGCTGCCAGGATGATGCTGGCTCGAATACTGGACCTGCTGGCGTACGATTTTCGTCACCTGATGGCTGAAGAGGTATCGCTGGCGTCCCAATAACAGGGTCCTGTGCGAAACCGCTGAGTTCGGCCAGGGCCGATGATATTACGGCATCCGGCTCGGCTTCTTCCGGCCACACGGCAGTCGAGGAAAAATCTGGTTCCGCTTTCGCGATGGGCGAAGCTCCTTGAGAACGCGCAATTGAGGCTAGAGAATTCGGCTCTAACTGAGTAAAGCCTTGAGAAAGCAAGCTCTGTTCCAGTTCCTCTAGAGTGGTGACGAAATTTTGCTCGGCCTTCTCTCGGGCCGCATCAGCCGGTGGATTTGCTGAGGCAGACTGCGCCACATCTGTTTGTGATTGCGCCACTATCTTCCATAATTCGCCGGTCTCTTGTTGTAGTTCGGATTGAGCGGGCCGCGATGGAGGTTGATAGAGTGGGGCGTCCTCTTCAAGCGCGGCTGCTCCCAGGGACTTCAACCATTCTGGTCCAAAGGATGATGTGTCCTGGTTGTTGGCGGCAGGAACGGGTTCTGCCTTCCAGGATGTACCCGAGCTAGAAGCTGGCACTGCGGGCTGCGGACTGGACGAGTTTGTATCGCTGCCCCAGGTCGCTCCTGAACCGGTGAGAGGGGCGGACGGTTGAGACGGGGTTAGGGGCTGTTCAGTCGGAGCAGGATTTGTCATCGCGCCCGTGAGTTGCTCCCGCTCGCTCTGTGTGAGCATACTCAGCCATGCAGGGGGGGCGGAGGGGTCTGCGCCTAACGGATCTGCGAACGGATTGGCCCAGGGATCGGCAGCAGTTGCCGGTTGTGGCTCTTTTCCATCCTCCCATGTGCTCGCGCCTTTAGCGTTGGCGTTGTCCATAGCAGTAGGGATCTCCCAGGGAGCAGGTTCAGCCTCAAATTGCCTTGGAGCATCAGCGGCAAAAGAAGCCTGGGCTTCCTGGAAAGTCTGCCAGGGTTCAGCAAGGAGGCCGTGGTTGGCGCCGGAGCCTGCTGGCTTCTCTGCATTGAGCGCAGCTTCTTTTTCCCAGGCCGCAGGAGCTGCTGGCGGGGCCGCCTGGACTCTGGGCAGCGACGCGCTACTGGCAAGTTCCAGATGGATGGGCGGCCTCTTCAGTAATTCAAGAAATGGCTCGTTGGACTGCCCTGCTGCCCGATCCATAAAAAGCTCCTGCGCCATCAACAGATCGGGGTCGAGCGCCTCTACTCGAAGCAGCAGTTCTTGCGCCCGCTGTATGTTTTTCATAGAAACAATATGGGCAAGCAGCAGTAATGCTTTTAAGCATTCGGGAACATCCTGGAGAATCTGCGTCGCCTGCTGCTCAGCCTGACTGTACATTCCTTCATGCCAGTAGGTCTCCAGCAGCCCGATACGAGCATCCAGACGATCAGGGGTGGTAGTCAGGACGGCATCCCATTCCTGCATAGCCTGAGTCCACAGGTCGCCCCGCATATAGAGCCGCGCCAGACCGGCCCGGGAGAACATAAATCCCTGCTGGCCTGTTTTGGCGCTCAGTTGATTAAATTCCTGGCGGATCTGGCTGTTGCCTCGGCTCAGCTCATAGGCTTGCTGGTAGCAGTCGAGCGCGGTATCGTAATCGGACATACGTTCGCTGATCAAGGCTCGATCACAGTAGGCAATCACATTTTCTGGATCGTTGGTCAGCACCCAATCAAAGGCATGCCGCGCTTCTTCCAGATTTCCCTGGGCCAGATGGACCTCTCCGAGGAGACGTTGAGCCTCCAGCGATTCAGGAAAACGGGCAAGAATGGACTGGCAGTTAGCGAGAGCAGTATCGATCTGCCCGGCGCTAATCGCATCCTCAGTCTCCTGTAAATAGTCGCGAAGCATTGTTTGTGCCATAAAACCTGGTCTCCTCTTTCCGCTTACACACCTGCGAGCAACTTCCCAAAGTATCCTGTCCGACGTATATCATCGGGTCCAATAATTGCCAGACGACGCCATTGAGGGGCAAAACAGGTCTGCGCCACCCGTTGGATGTCCTGTGCGGTCACGGCATTAATGGACTGTATCACTTCTTCAACGTCGCGCACCCGATTATTCAAGCATTCCTGGCTGCCCAACCAGGATGCCACCTGATGCGTCCCTTCTAAGCCCAGAAGCATACCACCACGTACATAGGCCCTGGTTCGTTCAAGCTCATCAAACGGGACCGGCTCTTTGCATAACCGCTCAAGCTCGGTAATAATAGCGACAACCGCCTCTTCCGTGTGCGCGGGATCTATCCCAGCACTCACGACAAAATTCCCTGTTTCATGATAACTATTGAAATAGCTTCCGATATCATACGCCAGCCCTTGCTCTTCGCGCAGCGACTGGAATAGCCGCGAACTCATGCCATCGCCGAGCAAAGCATTGATCAGCAAAACGGCATAGTAATCAGGAGTGACGTGGGCCGCACCCAGTGTTGAGAGACAGATATTCGTTTGTTCCGTCGCTTTCTTAATCATACGCACAGGTGACGCAGATGGTGGCGGCAAACTCTCTTTCCATCCCGGCACAACTCCTGCTTCCCAATCATTGAACAGGCCGCCGATAAGCTCAACAATCTGCTGCTCGTCAACATTGCCGGCGATACTGATCACCAGCGAATCTGGCCGATAACAGGCATTGAGGTAATCCAGCATCTGGTGGCGCTGGAGCCGCGAAACGGTCTCCACAGTGCCAGCATCGTCTCGCCCCAAAGGGAGATTGGGCCACATCACCTCGTCAACCAGCAGATTCACCCACTCCTGCGGATCATCTTGAGTAGCTCTCAGCTCCTCAATAATGACTCCGCGCTCCTTCTCAATTTCGGCGGGGTCAAACAACGGGTTCCGTATCATATCAGCCAGAGTCTCTATCACCACGGACAGACATTCTGCTGGAACGCGAGCCGTATACGCGGTGATCTCCTTCCCCGTGCTGCCATTAAATACTCCCCCCACACCCTCAATTGCCTCCGAGATCAGGCGGGCGGTTGGATAACGTTTTGAGCCTTTAAAGAGCATATGCTCAATAAAGTGCGACACTCCTGATAGAGGATCTGGTTCATAGCGCGAACCAATAGAAAAAAAGAACGCGGCACTGGCGGAACGCATCCCCGGCATAGGGGTAACGAGCAAACGCAGTCCGTTATGTAACGTAATCTTCCGATAATCCATTCAATAAATCCTGGTGCATTTCCATTTGACATCTTCTGCTTTGATGCTATACTTCTCCTCAAGGGGAAAAGTGGGAGCCTGTGGCTACCTCGATCCGCTTGAGGATACTGCAATAGGCAATATTTCGTGCGTATCTGCTCTGAAAAAATGCCCCTATTCCCCTTTTAGCCATTGTTTACAAGCCAGTATAACTATCTACATAAGAGCATGGCCATGCGACCTATGAGAAAAATGGTTTGCCATGCAGTATTATAGACGGTTTTACCGAGTGTCGCAACTGAATACCAGAAAAATAGGAAGAAAAGAGAGCGGACAGACAACACTTATGCAGTGCTGGAGATAAACCAGCCAGGGGACGGAGTGCAGCGTCCCCCGGCATTTCTGGCATGGCATTGCTAAATTTTTTAGAGCAGCCCAATATCGTTTGCCAGTTCTCCCAGGCCGCCAAGCAAACCTTCGTCACGATGATGGTGCCGCCGGGGATAGCCAAGATCGCCCTCCACCCGATTCTCGACCGAATTTTCCAGCCCATGCAAGAGCATTTCTGCTCCACCGAGAGCAACAACTCCACCAAGCGCGCCCATTGCATATTTGCCGCCATCCCCCTGCAAAAATCCGCCGATCCCGCCCTGCTGGCCCTGCATGGGCATATTGGCGGGAGTGGGGACAATGCCCGCAAGGCTGGTTCGGCAGCTCACGCACTGAGGCGTCCCCATTGGGGCCTGCGCCATACAGGTTGGGCAACGCAACACCATCGGCTGCTGGCCTACCATCGGTTGTGGTTGATAGCCTCCCTGTGCGTATTGTTGCGGATACTGAGCCTGGCCGTACTGCTGTGGATATTGCGGTTGTGGAGGGTACTGACCGGGCATCATAGAGCCTGATTGTGGGGCAGGTGCGCCAATGGGGGAGCCGCAACCACCACAGAAACGCACTCCAGGACCATTTTGCCTGCCACAGTTGGTACAGAACGCTGTCGATGGAGCAGCCGTTACCGGGGCATTCATGTTGTGACCACAACTGGTACAAAAGGCGCTTTCCGGGGGAACCTGTACATGACAGGCCGGACATGGACGCATCGGCGGGGGTGGGGGAGCCGCATACGTCGTCTGGGCAGGCGCATTTAATGCCGACCCACAATGCATGCAAAACGCTGCTCCAACCCTCACTTCTCCATTACAACGAGGGCAGTTGCTGGTTGACGCCGAGCCATTAGCAGGCTGAACCGCTGTGCCGCACTCGGGACAAAACTTTTTACCGGTGACATCGCCACCGCAGGAAGTACAGGTCGTCATGAATATTCATTCCCCCTCGTAAGTTACTACTAATACCAACCTATTCTATATAAACGTATTATAACACAGCACTAACCGAAGCATGTCACAGTCTGTAGCTCAGCTTGAGACTTAGGTTTATTTGTTTTCCTGGATACCATCTTGTAAAGAGTTGAGTTTTTCTACGAGCGTTGCAAGAATGTTTCTAATCTCTACAGTGTCAGATTTAATATCAGCCAGTTCTCCATACACATGTTCAAACCGTTGATCAACGCTTGCTGAAAGCCGATTGAAACGGTCATCAACGCTTGCTGAAAACTGCTTGATATCTTCCCTGGTTGCCATTGTAGCCGTAATTTCCTGTAATTGGCTTGCTATCTCCTCAACGCTGCCAGAGAGCGACGTTGTTAACCGTTCTTGTACTGCTAGCCGGTCTCGTAGATGTCTTAGTTCCGCACTCATAACTTCCTCCCTCCTGCGCCTAATTATAAATTGGTTTTCGTCAAAAGTACAGCGTTTTTGTTAGCCTCTTTCAAGGCTTCTCTGTTTTCCAGTCCATAAGCGGAATCTCCTAGATTTTGACGAGCTATTTGTACTGGCAACACACAATGTTCCTTTCACATCTTTCGTGCGTTAAACTTATAGATGGGTTTGGATCTTACAATGACAACCTCTCTGATGATAGTTTTGGGAAGATACGTAGTGGAGGAGTTTATGTCCCACAACCAAGCAACACAGCATCATTCCATTCGTCTGCGCCATTACGATTATGCCCAGCCTGGATGGTACTTCATCACCATCTGTACGCTGGAAAGAAAAGTGGCATTTGGTGATGTTGTTGATGATAAAATGTGTTTAAATGCTAGTGGCGAGCTGGCGCAAAAAACATGGACTACGTTAGCGGAGCGTTTCTCGTTCGTACAACTCGATGCGTTTGTCGTGATGCCGAATCACGTTCACGGAATCATTATTCTTGCCGATGCTCAAACCTCATTTCTCCGACAAGATCCTGATAGTGGAAGTGCTCCTGAAAGATTGCAAGCATCTATACAAACGAAAAGGAGCGACCATCCTGTTCCAAGCTCTAGCTTAGGAGAAGTTGTTCGTACTTTCAAGGGTGCAGCAACATACCTCATCCGTAGGGCGGGCAACCCTACATTCGCCTGGCAGGCTCGTTATTATGAGCATATTATTCGCAACCAGCAAGAGCTAGACCGCATCCGCGCCTACATCGAGACCAATCCCGCTCGTTGGGCGCAAGATACACTTTATAAATAACGTTAGTGCGCGCATGGTTGTATCGACCAGGTTTACCGCCAACCGCATAGTTGTAGCGACCAGGTTTACCGCGTCCGGTTTACCGCCAGACCATTCAAATAAAGAAAATCCGTACATATAGCTGGTTTGAATCAATTGAATTAAGCTTGTATTTGCAGGTATTTGTATGTTGTTGCGGTAAACCGGACGCGGTAAACCTGGTCGCTACAGCCTGATGGAGGACGCAGTGAGGGACCAACGCCCGATCAACCGAACGCGTAAATCTGGTCTGCACAATGTGTGGCGGCAAATAAAGCATTTCAGTGGATGAAATGTTTCAGCAAACCAGGCGTTCCCGCAGATAATGCAGGTGTCCCAAGCAAAAAGGAATGGCATGTTTATGTTTTTATACCATTCCCTTTTTTATGAAAGCTGCAAAGGTGTTTATTCGGCTAGCAGGTCCTCTATCTTCTTTTCGATGGTCGTGGCAGTTGGATAGAAGGCGGTCTCCTCAGGCGCATTGTAGGGAGCTGCCGGAGCTTTGATAGCCGAGATGAAGGCGGGGGTGCTATCCAGATCATAGAAGCAGTGTTCGACGATCCACGAATGGATATGGCGTCCGAAACTGCCCAGGTCGGCTTCTTCCGTTGCTACGATCACGCGATTGGCCGCTTTGACGGCTGTCGCAATGGTCTCTTCATCAAAAGGCTCCAGGGTGCGCAGGTCTACCACCTCAATGGCAACCCCTTCACGCTTCGCTATATTAGCGGCAGCCGTGCAGGCTTCCAGCACCATTGTTCCCCAGGCAATAATCGCCACACTGGTCATAGGAGCGTCGCCAATGCGAAAAGTACGAGCCTTGCCAATGGGGAGAGTGTAGTAACCATCGGGCACATTCCAGAGGTCCGCGATAGCTTCGATAATATTGCCCTCATCATCTTTTGGCGGCTCCGAACGATAGAGGCGACCGCGCTCAAGATAGGCAACCGGCGATTGCGCCCGCGCCGCTTCTAACAGGAGACCTTTGGCGTCAAATGGCGTGGCGGGACAAATGGTGATCATGCCAGGAATATCGGTAAACCACTGCTCGCCCGCGTTTGAGTGACCATAGGCGCCGCCACCGGCTGAGCTGCTGGAAATGGGGCCACCACCACCGCTGCCGGACTTAGTGCGCAGCAGCAACGGCGCATACCAGTCACCACAACTTTGATAGGAGGTGCGGGCGGCCAGGCGGATCGTCTGGGTCGCGGACTGATGATAATCGACAAACTGGATCTCGGCGCAGCGAGCCTTGCCATCGTGCATACCAGCGCCGGCGGCAATGCCCACAATCACCTGTTCATTCAAAGGACTGCTGATGGCCCGGCCAGGAAATTGCGAGACTAGAGCCGCGGTAGCTCCAAACACGCCACCTTTGGGGCTACCCACGTCTTCTCCATAGACAAAGAAATCGGGATCGCGCCGCGCCAGTTCCGCCAACCCTTCGTTGATCGCACCTAGCATAGTCAGTGGGCGTTTGGTACCGCGAGGTGTGTTTTCGCGCCACTCGGGGATAGAGATCACATGCTTCATCACCCGATCAGCGGTCGGCTCCGGCTCCTGGAGAATCTCGCGCTCGGCCCGCTCCAGTTCAGCCCGGATCTCTTTGCGCATGCGTTCTATATCATTTTCTTTCAAGTGGTTATGTTCAACCAGCCAGCGCCCAAAATTTTTCACCGGATCTTTTGTCGCAGTCGTCAGCTCAATCTCTTCTTTTTTGCGGTATGATTTGATATCGGTACTGCTGGAATGTGGGTCGAGCAATCCCAGGCGCAGATGCATTAAAACAGGACCCTGGCCCGAACGGATATGCTCTACCAGACGAGATGTAGCCTCATATGTTGCCATCGCATCCGTACCATCAACCTCTTCGGCATATACGCCGCCGCCCCGCGCCATCTCGACCAGCGAACCCGCCCATTGAACGGGAGAAGCCGTGGTAATGGCCCAACCATTATCTTCTATCACCATGAGAATGGGCAGGCGGTGAACTGCGGCCTGGCGGAATAGCACATTGAAGTCATTGGTCGCGGCTCCGCCATCTCCTGTTGCGGCCATGATCAGTTCCTGGCTCTGGTGCCATTGCAGAGAGAAACCAATGCCGCCAGCGAAGGGCGCCAGGCCAGCGACTTCGCTCACGCCTGGTAAAATGCGGTGACGTTTACTGCTATAGTGAGAGGGCATATTACGGCCTGAGCACATCGGGCCGGTGGCACGCGAGTATGCTTCGCGAATGGGTCCATAGATATCGCCCGTGCGCTGTAACCACGCGGCGAGATCCCGATAATACAGCGCGAGCCAATCATTGCTATCGAGAGCTGCTACAACTGCCGCCATCGTCTCATGGCCGGCACAGCCAATATAGAAAGGATATTTCCCTTGCGTCTTACGAGTTTTCAACAGGTCGTTGGTTACCCTGGCCGTTACCATCGTACGGTAGAGGGCGATGATATCGAGCGGCTTCGCAGTCGTCCCGGTTCCTGTTTCTCTAATATTTACTGTCATTCTGCGGTTGCCTCCATATGTCTTCGTTGACGTTTTCGGCCTGATCGATGCTTCTTGCACACGATTCTCAACGTGTCATGACCATTATAAAATTCACGGCCACGAAAAGCAATGCTCACAAGACCAGAGCCAGGGCTTTTCAGTGTTCCTCTCCTCTGGCTCCTGCCAACGGGATTCGCGCCCCGTTCGGGGCGCAGGGCTTCGCCCTGCGAGCATGACGAAAACTGAAAAGCCCTGGACCAGCGCACGGTTTTTATTACTTTCTTATTGCCTCGACCTCTACTATCAGCGTATAATATTTGCGATAAAATGACTATAAGCGAGTCCGAAACATTTTATAGATGACAAACGCGAGCCCATCAGCCACATTGATACGCGACCTTTACGCACGGATGCTCCTGACGCGCATTGTTGACGATGACGCCTGGGAATTGTATAAGCAGGGACGCGTTGATTTCCTGGCGCGCAGTCGAGGTCACGAGGCAGCTCAAGTAGGAAGTGCAGCCTGTATTGAGGTTGGCACTGATTTTACGCTGCCCTATTATCGTGATCTGGGCGTCGTGCTCACCATCGGCATGACCCCCTATGAGGTCTTTCGCACCTATCTGCAAACAGCCCAGGCCACCGCTCCAGACAATCAACAGGCCCATCACGGAGAAATGCGGCAGCAACCTGTACTGCACTGGGGCTACCATAAACATAATATGGTAACGGGTCCTGCTCCTGTCGCGACTCAAATCCTGCACGCCGCAGGCATTGCTTTCGCCAGCAAGCTGCGCAAGGCCGCGATTGTGACGGTCGCTTACTGTGGCGATGGCGCAACGGGCGAGCCAGATTTTCTTGAAGGCATACGCTTTGCCGCTCTGCACCAGCTTCCCACAGTGCTGGTCTGCGAACAGGATTGCTTGCAATGCCATACAGCATCCCCTCCCTCTTCATGCATCCAGGGACTGGCCCTGCCAGAAGGTCTGACGCACCAACGCATTGATGGAACCGATGTGGTTGCAGTTTACACCGCCATGAGAGATGCTATGGAGCATGCACGGGAAGGACATGGACCGGTTCTGTTGGAGATGATGGTAACACGCCCACCTGAACCGGATGCAGAACATGAACCTTCGCCAGTACACGATGCGAATCATGCCACTTCTCAAATTGACCCTTTGCGGCGTTGTCAACAAATTTTGCAGGAGCAGGGGGCATGGGATGATGAATGGGCAGAGAAACTTTACCGGCGCATCTCCGCTGAGGTCGAACGGGCTATGCAAGACGCACTGCGGGATACGCTCTAACGGCTGGGTAGGAGCAAGAAGATGGAACGATCATTCCCCACGACGATCCTCTACGGTGGTGATTACAATCCAGAGCAGTGGTCGGAGGATGTCTGGCTTGAAGATATGCGCCTGATGCAACTGGCGAAGGTCAATATGGTCTCGATCAATATATTTTCCTGGGCGATGCTGGAGTCCAAATCCGACCATTATCATTTTGAGCAGCTAGATCGCATTATGGATATGCTGGCGCAGCATGGCATTGCGGCGGATCTCGCTACCGCAACCGCCTCTCCCCCAACCTGGATGAGTCGGCTCTACCCCTCGATGCTGCCGCTTACTCGCGACGGCAAACGCCTGAGCCACGGCTCCCGCCAACACTATTGCCCCAATAGCTCGGATTATCGACGCAAGGCGGCTGAACTGGTACAACGGCTGGCGGAACGCTACGCTACACATCCGGCCTTGCAGATGTGGCATATCAACAACGAGTACGGGGCGCATACCTCTCGCTGTTACTGCGATAACTGCGCCGAAGCGTTCCGCGCCTGGCTGCAAGAACGCTATCACTCGCTCGAAAGGCTGAACGAGGTCTGGGGAACGACCTTCTGGAGCCAGCACTACTACCACTGGGAGGATATTCTCCCGCCGCGCATCTCGCCTGCGCAAAATAATCCTGGCCAGGTGCTCGACTACTGGCGCTTTATGTCCGACTCTTTACTTGGCTGCTATCGCAATGAAGCGGAGATCCTGCGCTCGGTAACGCCAGATGTTCCTCTCACGACCAACTTGATGGTCGCTTTCAAGCCAGTGGATGGCTTCACCTGGGCTCCCTTCATGGATATCATCTCGTTTGATCTCTACCCATCTAATACGACGCCGGTCTGGTCGAACGCCTTTGCGCAAGATGTGATGCGCTCGCTCAAAAGAGGGCAGCCGCACCTGGTGATGGAGCAGAGTCCGAGCCAGGTCAATTGGAAGCCGCAGAATCCGCACAAGCGACCCGGACGCCTGCGCCTCCAGACTATGCAGGCAATTGCGCGTGGGGCAGATGGCGCGATGTACTTCCAATGGCGCCAATCGCAGGCGGGCGCGGAGAAATTCCATAGCGCGGTCGTCTCGCACGAGGGAAGCGAGCATGGACGCATTTTTCGGCAGGCAGCGCAAATTGGTGCGGAGTTGCAGCAGCTTTCGCCTGAGGTCGTCGGTTCGCGCATCTCAGCGCAGGCTGCGATCCTGCTGGACTGGCAGAACTGGTGGGCAGTTGAATACCAGCCCGGGCCCAGCAACCTTCTGAACTACTGGCAACTGCTTAACGATTATTACCGCGCCCTCTATCAACTGAATGTCGCCGTTGATATTGCTGCGCCCGATAGCGACCTGAGCGGCTACCACCTGATTATTGCCCCCTTGCTGTATATGCTGCGTCCAGGGGTGGCAGAGAACCTCAAACGCTTCGTCGAGCGGGGAGGGACGCTGCTCACGACGTTTTTCAGTGGCATCGTCGATGAAAACGATCATGTTATGCTTGGCGGCCACCCGGCGGAATTGCGTCAACTGCTCGGCATCTATGTTGAAGAGTTCGATCCCTGGACGGAGGAAATGACCAACGCGGTGGTGATTAAAGAGGGCGCGTTACAGGGAACCTATCCCTGCACGCTATGGGGAGAAGTGGTCCACCTCGAAGGCGCGCAGGCGCTGGGGGTATTCGCCAACGATTATTACGCCAACGGCCCCGCTTTAACAATCCATCAATTCGGGCAGGGACATGCTTACTACCTGGCAACGCATGGCAATACCGATCTGCTCGGAAAGTTGCTCCGTGAGCGTTGCCAACAGGCGCACATCTCGCCTGTGCTGGCAACGCCCACAGGTATTGAAGCAACAAAACGTGTACGAGCCGATGGTCGCGAGCTCTTCTTTTTACTGAACCATACCGAGCTGGCGCAACAGGTTAAACTGCCGGCAGGAACATTTACTTCGCTGCTGGATGGGAAAACTGTCGAAGGGAGCGTCGATGTGAAAGGATTGGAAGTTGTGGTGCTGCTGAGCTGAGTTGGTTCGAGAATTTTTCCTGAATTCACGCAATCGCCACATTCCCTGTAGGGACGCGCATCAGCCCGTCCGCTTCAGCGCCATCCTCTATGGGAAGGGAAAGCCACATCGGAGAAGATGCCGCCTCTGGTCTGCTGGAAGAGGGCGGGCAGGATTTGGGCAAGACAGGCGCTAAAGCGGACGCGATGGAATCACGTCTCTACAGGAGGTTGGATAGCTAGCCGCTGGTCATCTTCCGAGCGGGCGAGTTGATTGCGAATGATGGCGTGTGGCTGGTTCAGCAGAGCGTCTTCGACGCGCTGCCGATGCTTGGGTAGGGTATTGCGGGGCATGTTATCCGGGGCAAAAAAGCGGCATTCGCGGGATTCTTCGGTCTCTGTCAGCTCGCCGCCGGTAATACGACAGCGAAAGCTTAACACAACCTCTCGCTTTTGCGGTTTGGAGTAAACCCCCACAAGCTGCTCAATTTCGACATCAAGGCCGGTTTCTTCACGCACTTCTCGATAAAGCGTCTCTTCGACGGTCTCACCCAGCTCCATGCCGCCGCCGGGGAGATTCCACCAATCGATATCGCGCCGGTGAGCAAGGAGAACGCGGTCCTCTTGAAAGATCAGGGCGCTTACCCCGATCCGAAACAAAGCAAGATCCCCTACTGCACTGTTAAGTTCTGCCATAACATTCCCCTCTGCCATAACATCAATAATTTGTATCTACAAGTTGTACACCCTATATGCCGTATCACGCAAGACCTGTTTGGCTATATGAAGCGCCTGTTCACTATCAAGCTCGTCGGCATCGATCATCTCCTGCAATACCTGCCCGATAATCGCGCGTCCCCGTAATGTGCTTACATAGTGCATCTCAGGCAGATTCGTGCCATCCGAACTATACATGAGCTTGCTGGCGGGAGCTACACTGAGCGCCTGACGCGTGAAGGCCAGCATCTCTAATTTATCAACAAAGGGAATTGTATATGAGAGATCAAAATAGACATGCGGATAGATGGCTGCAAGATAGGCACCGAGCTGGCAGTATGGATAGCTTTCGTGGAGCAGCACCACCGGCATGCTCTGATAATCGCTCCGCTCCAGCACTTCACGCAACTGCAACGGATTGCCCAGGCGCATATCCGTATCGCTATCGCCATAGCCGGTATGAAACTGGATCGGGAGCTGCTGCTCTGCTGCTATTTTGAAGGCTATATGAAGCAGATACTCGATGAGCGGTTTATGCGCGATGCGCAACTGTCCGGTATTGACGGCCTGTGTGCGCGCTTCCTCGAAAGCTGCAACCGCCGCATCTTTCTGCCATTCTCTAATATCCAGGCCGGTACGATAGGCGGCGATACTTTTCAGGCCGCAATAGCCCTGCTCACGCGCGCCACTCACCTCGTTTGAGAAGCGAGTCACGATCTCATCAAAGTCTCCATGCTCAATCACCAGGCGTTGCATCAACGTCTCCAACCGGAGCAATTTAGCCGCCCGACATCCGCCAACTGTGCCCATCTGCTCCGGCGCATAGCACACGTCCGCCGGAGGATAGCCAGGATCAAGGACGAGCGTATCGATATTGGCCGCTTGAATCAGCCGATGCAGCAACGTTTCCGTATCGAAGCTATTTCTCGCGGCGATTACCCCCTCCTCCGTCCGCTCACAGCCATAGAAGGCCGCCAGTTGCCGCAGCATCCACAGGTAATAGACAGTATTGGGTATATGCATCGAGGCAAAAACGGCGTGGGTTGCCTCTGTAAAATAGCTCCGAAACTGCAACACGTCCATCTGCTGCGTTTGCAAAATGGGGTGACAATGGTTATCCACCACCGCCAGATCGGTCAGATCAAGCATACAACCTCTCCTAATCTCACTATGCTGTAAATCAGCCTGCTGCTGCTCTTATGGGTAATATGGTCGCATATCTTATGTGGAGCGTCAATGAGGAACGATACTGGATTGTTGATGAGCATACGCTGATTGAAGGAAGAGAACAGAGATTTAAGAGGAACTTCTTTCCAGGAGGGGGAAGAGTGTTTGTCCGTGGGCAGCTCTTCCCCTACGTCAAATCAAAATATAGCGGCTATGAGCCAGGTTTAATCGTTCCTGAGATATAGCCCTGCGCCTTTGCTCCGGCCTGCGCCCCTACTTGCTTTCCTAGCGCACGTCCAGTAAGATCACCTTGCTCGAAGTGGATGCCACCGTAGCGACGCGATATTCCTGCCTCATTAGCGGCTGCTGTAAAGGTGGGCCAGGAAAGAGTCACGCTCTGGGTGGGAGCAAAACCCGGTTCAATCTGAGAACTACCAGGCGGGGCAGTGAAAGAATCACCAAAGGTCCCATTTGGTGACAACTGTTGCAAAATATACGCGCCGGCTGCGCTAAAGGTGCTATGACCCGAAACGTATTCAGGGAATGGAGGAGTCACCACGGTAGCTTCCTGATAGGGGAGCCATTGACTCCCATCCATAGATACAGTGCCTTTGCCAACGCCTCCCCAGGCATTTATTTGCGTACCTGTGTACAGGAAACGCACAGCAGTGATGGGCCGCACCGAATCGTAGAAGCGTTTGCATTCCCAACAGGCGATGCCAGCATCGAAAACCGCATTCGCCACCGCAAAGAAGAGCTTAACATCATCGCCGAGAGTATGCTGATTCTGCTGAGAAAGGAATTGAGCAGCGAAAAATTGTGCGAAAAGCTCCCAGTGGCCTGGAGGAGTTTCGGAATGGGGACCATTGGCCCAGTAATCAGCAATGGTTTTGGTCGTATCATTGAGCGTGGCGCTATACTGGATAATCTGATCAGCCTGACTTTTATAGTCGCTACTGGTAGCATCCTGTACAGGAGGACCAGGGCGAAACTGCGACCCGGATGTCAGCGCGAAGGGGGTGACAGTTCCCCAGTGAGGGGTGGTAAACTGTTGAACTTTGCCATTAACGAGCAATGGTTGCCAACGGGTGGGATCGTTCACCTGGGTGGGGGTATTGACTGGAACATAACCGGTGGTATCGGCATAGCCATTGAGTTGATTCGAACCATCAGTATGGCGGAACGAAATAACCGCCTGAGCTGCTACATTACCCACGCCAGCCTGTGTACTGATATCAGTGGAGTTATTGTTAGGATCAAAGCCCAACGTCTGCATTAGGGCATTAAATTGTGAAGCTTGCGATGGGAAAAGATCCATCATGGCCCGATAGGCCGCATAGCTAACAGCCTGGGTTACATCTCTCTGTGGCTTCTGTCGCGGTATACCGTTGGGGCGTGTAGGATTGGCGCGCGGATCATATGTAGCCCATGCATCATATATACAGGTATGCATGATGGCTAAGGCCCGCGATGCTATTGTAGGCCCTGGACTGGTAACACGGATAGCCTCCAGGGCTGCATTGTTCCACTGGATCACGGCATTGGGTGTCCCAGTAGGGGGGGCCGATGCTGCAATAGTAGGGCTTCTATGCAGGTTTAAAAATGCGCCAGCGCCGGTCGCAATTATGAGCGCACCGGCTCCCGTCTGTAAGGCCCTGCGCCTGCTCAAGAGATGCTTGAGTGAGAGGTCACGGCTCTCCCATTCATCGGTACTACCGATATTCAGCAAGCGATCCTTTTTCATCTGATCATCCATGATTTTCCCTTTACCGCACTGCAATAAACTACAATCTTGTTTTTATAGGGAATATAGTTACCCATCAATAGCAAGTTAATGCTGAGCATAAAATAAGCTCAACCATTACTTTAAATTGACTGTATTCAATATAATAAACAGGGCTATCCCTGTACATGTTTTAGTACTTTTAGGAAATTGGCGCATTTTGCTATCGTTACGTAACAAGATAAAGGCAATATGCTTTTCAGCGGCACAACAATGAAAAGGTTGTGATATGTTTGAATGTATTCGCTCTAACATTCAGGAATAGAGATACCTTGAGAGGTGCTATCACTTGAAAAAGCTTTATGACACACCTTACATATATATACTTTGATAATCTCTACCGTTCTAAAATCTTACTTTTAGAGAACTTCTGCCCAAATATCTCTATCTTAAATTATTTTTCAACCAGAATATTACGCTGACCTTCCTACCGTTCTTGTAAATTCTGTCTAAATTGGTTAATATTAATTCGTTGATGAATTATATGTTAGAGTACTCTCTAGCATACCAGGGGCAAGGCAGAGCAATTTGTTACCTAAAAACTCTATCATGGGTAACAAATTATACATTTGGCTCTTACAGTTTTACAGTATTATTTAAGAGGGGGCAACATGTCAGTACTCCCGGTTAATAATTTCTCCACAGGCCAACCACTCAGGGGAAATGCTCATGTACATGAAGAGAGCATCCAGAGGGTTCGTAAAGAGATACGTCGCCAGCAAGTTGTCACTTTTATTCTTTTTGTCATCTTCCTTTACCAGATAATCAGCCTTCCTGGTGCCATTATGATGAAGAGCACACTCAGCATTGCGGCAGTGATACTGGGCATCTTGCTCTGTGGCATCGCAATGATGTTTAATCGCTGGGGACAGGTTGGCGTTGTCAGCATTTTACTGATCTGTGTGGTCGATCTGGGATGTGGCCTCATGCTTCTGGATTCACCGATGGGCCTGGACACCAGTTCATTCCCGGTCTTTGACCTGCTGGTAGTCTCTGAACTCATTGCTGCCTCGCTGCTACCAACGGCGAGTATTTTCCCTGTTGCCATCAGCAACATTCTCTTTATCATAGCTATGATTACATTCATGCCGCCTTCGCCTGAGCTGACGATGATGCTTCATTCAAACATGTCATACGACCTGATCATGCAGCCTATCAGCTTGCAGATTGTCGTAGCAGCGATCACATATATGTGGGTTCGCAGTGCGTTGCGAGCTGCTGCGCGGGCGGATCGAGCTGAAGAAGTTGCGGAATTGCAACAGGTTAAGGCTAACCTCCAGCAGCGGGAAATAGAACAGAAACATCTGTTAGATGCAGGCATTCATGAACTTCTGCAAGCTCTGGTACAAGCATCTAATGGAAGGATGGCACGCATCAATCTGAGCCAGGATCATGTGCTCTGGAAGGTTGGCAACTCGATCAACCTTCTCTTGACCCGATTGCATCGAACACAACAAGTCGAGCAGGAGAATCAGCAATTGCGCTTCCAACTCTTGCAGCTTAGAGAAAGGGTATATCGAGCTGAATTGATGGGAAGGCAGCAGGAGACGCCTCCTCCTCAAAAGTCAAAGCACAATCCCTCATCCTCTTTCCCAGGATTTTAAGCGTGGCTGGCATTATCTGCCAGCCGCTCCCACTTCACCAGTGTACGCTTGATGTCGGCCAGCGTGGGGCAGCCGGCCAGTTTCATAGCTCGTTCCAGTTCGGCATGTAAGATCTCTAGAACCTGCTGGACGCCGTTCGCACCATCGACGGCAAGGCCCCAGAGCACCGGACGACCAACCAGTACGGCGCGTGCCCCCAGAGCCAGAGCTTTGAGGATGTCGGTACCGCGGCGAATGCCACCATCCATGTAGACCTCGCAGCGCCCGGCTACAGCCTCTACGATTTCCGGTAGCGCCTCGATGCTCGATACAACTCCATCCAACTGGCGACCACCATGATTAGAAACGACAATGCCAGAGATGCCATGTTCGAGTGCCAACAATGCATCTTCGGCGGTCAGAATACCTTTGAGCAGGATGGGCAGGATGGTGATTGAGCGCAACCAATCGACGGTCTCCCAGGTTATAGAAACCCACTCCTGATCTTCATCTCCCATTTCGATACCTGCAAAATTGGCTTCAGCCAGTGGTGGCGGTGGCATCGGTACGGCGTGTCGTCTACTGCGCTCGCGATTACCCATTACCGGCAAATCTACCGTCAGCACAATGGCCTTGTAGCCTGCCATCTCAGCTCGCCGCACCAATGTGGCTGCGAATTCGAGCGATGGATAGGTGTAAAGTTGGAACCAGAGCGGGCCGCTGGCGGCCTGAGCAATCTCTTCGAGCGTGCGCGTCGCATCGGTGCTGACAATCATCAGCGTGCCTGCCGCGCCCGCCCCCTGAGCAGTCGCGCATTCCCCTTGCGGATGGGCTAAGCAGTGCAGAGATGTGGGAGCAATCAGAATAGGCATACGCACAGGTAGCCCCAACACGCGGGCGCTCGTATCGCACTGGCTAACATTGACCAGCATACGCGGACGCAGGCGGACGCGAGCGAAATCCGACTGATTGGCCCGCATCGTCACCTCATCATCGCTGCCGCCTGCATAAAAGTCCCAGCAGGCCGGGTCCATCCGCTCCCTCGCCAGAATTTCGTAGTCAAAAACGTTGATTGGCTCCATCACAGTGCTCCTTCGCTATATTACCCAGTGTCCGGTCAAGAACTGGAGCAACAAAAAGGATAAAAGGGCGGTGGAGATAACGAGAAAGTAGAGTTGACCCTGCACATTTTTATTGAGCAGCCGCGCTAATGGAATGAAGACGGGCGTAGCTTCTAAGAGGTAGCGGGGAAAGGCATGGAGAGGCGAATAATCCTGGGTGGGCCAGAGAATACCGAACAGGATGAAGACGACGCTATAGACGACATAGACGTGTTCCTGCCTGGAAAACTTCCACGGGCCAACACAACAGAGTACACCCAAAGCGATCACAAATAGCACCAGCAACAGATCAATCGCGTTATGGGGAGCGTGGAATGAGAGCGGATCTAATCTAAAAAACAAGAGAGCGGTATGGATAATGCTCCAAAAAGGAAAATCTAACGCACGATGCCAGACCGCCTGCGCATGCGAGAAGGCCAGGGCATCTTGAAAGCGCACGAAGCAATAGAGCATAAAGGAGCCTGTAGCCAGTGGAATAGCGCCGCCGGCAAGCACATCAAAACGTAATGCTGAGAGCTTAAAGCCTTTTTGACGAAGATATTCGTAACAAAACGGCAGCAGCAGCAGCAGACCAGAAGAACGGGTCAAACCTGCTACCAGACCGCAGATTCCTGCCAACCACCAGCGACCACGACGCATCTGATAGAGGCTGAGCAATGCAAAGATAATAAAAAGTGACTCGTTGTAGGAAGCAGCAAAGAAGAAGGCCGTAGGAAAAAGCGCGTAGTAGAGCACTGAACGAGCTGCCAGTTCGCCGCCAAAATCTTCCTCAATCAAGCGATAGAGCACCACGAGCATGCCGAAACCTGCTACATTCGCAATAATCAGGCCAGCGACCAGGGGATCATGGACAATCCCGTGAAGGCTCCAGATCATCAAGGGGAAAAGTGGAAAGAACGCCGTTTGCCACCATTGCGCATAGCCGCCTGTGGCAATAGCGGTAAATTGGCTGCTATCCCATCGATTCCAGACCGCCAGTAATGTATGCAGTGGCAGCGAATTAGTCGCGAAATTGGGCAGCAAAAATAAGGTGACGAAATAGGTGAACGCAAAAAAGATCAGATGTGTGAGCACGTAGATTGGCAAAATGCCTTTAATCGCTTTAAGCCACTTTTGCCTTGCCGGAACTATTTCTTTGTCAGAGCCTATCTCAGAGGCGGCAACCGGCAAAGCGTGCCTGGAGATGGCATGTTCGCTGGCAATAGCTGCTGTATTGCCGCCAGGAGCGAGTCGAGGAATATTTATCTTTAATTTCAATGGGGCCCCTCAAAAATCGCAATCATTCATCTTAGAAGCGGCAAAACCTTGCTTCTTCTCCTACAAAAAGCATATTGCAAATAACATTTGTATTGATGACGTTTGCGCATGGCTGAAGTAACACGCTTATGCCATCATTACCCATCCCTCAGCGCATCCGACCAGAGCAGGCTCCCCATCTCCTCTGAGGCACTTGATAGTGAGCCTATACTTGACGGCTGCATCATCGTGTTCTCTGGATACAACTTCAGCCTGAACCTGTATGGTATCTTTAATGGAAATGGGGCGGATAAATTTCACATCGTAGAGCTTCCCACCGCTGAGCCACTGCTCCCCAAAAATATCAATCAGCCATGCTGCAACAAATGCCTGCGTCTGAGTGCCTGTAACGTTAGGCTCCGCCAGACCAACGCTGCTGGCGAATGCGGGATCGGTATGAATATTGCGAGCGGGCCAGCCCTCCAGAGCAAAAGGGCCGCCTGCGTAAGCCCATGTGCGCTCCCACGAGACACACTTTGGCTTGCTGGAGAAAACCGTTCCGATGGGCGTATCGATGGTGATGAGACTCATACATTATCCCTTTCTCCCTCTGTTTGCATCGTATATGTCAGGGAAACTTTGCGCGAGAGAATATCATGTCCTTCGTCATCTACGATCCAGGTCTCCGTCTCGCAATACTGTCGTCCCCGCTTCTCCCAAACTCTCACGATCTTCCAACGGATGAGCAATTGCGAGCCGACGCGGGCTGGGTAAAGGAACGTGACTTCATCGGCAGAATGAATGGAGGCCCAGCCTGTCGGAAGATAGAATGAAGGACTTTTCGAGGGAAAGCTTAAAAGCAATAATAAGCCGGGATGCGCCAGCGGCCTATCTTTGCCCTCCTCGATGTAACGCGGATGAAAATCTTCCATTGCGTAGAGAAACTGCTGATTTAGTTCGGGCGTTACAGCTACCGTTAGTGGCGCTAGTTCAGCGCCAGGCTTGAGTAGCGCGAAATTTTGCATCTCCTCCATTGTATGCTCGCTCCTCCTCCATCGGGCTTATCTGGCAAACAACATCTTTCCCTATTATATCCTCTTCAGGCTCTAGAAAAGTATAATATGTAGTACACCTGCCATTCCTAGAAATAGTGGGGACCCTTGATCGTGTATGGTGATAGAGAGAAACTTACGTCTTTCACCGCTACCTTCTCCAAAAGAAAGGGGAACTAAGATGCAGAAAAATCCTTTCATCCATGCGCTAAGCGCGAAGTTTTGCTTACTGATGCTCGGTATCCTTTTGCTTCTGGCAGCCTGTAGCAGTACCGGGAGCCCGAGCTCTCAACCTGCTCCCGGCAATACCCCGCAGCCCACATCGCCACCATCAAATGGCGGGTACAGCATCATCACGCTGCTTCAGCAGGAGATGCATTTCTTCCTGGCTCCGTATAACCCATAAGCTCTATCACCACCGTAGGGGCTGGGCTTGCCCCAGCCCCCGTAGCCACATTGACGCTTAAAAAGGACACCCTATCATGTCACCGCGCTTGACTGATTGGAGCATTGCCTGCGCCGCTGCTCTGGCCCTCATTACCGGCGTGATCAGTCTGGTGATGGGGCGGTTGGAAGACTGGTTTGTTTTCGCGCTGCACGGCGCTATAGGGATCTGGCTGCTGTTGCTGCTGTGGGGAAAGCTGCGGCGCGTCTGGCCCCGGTTGATCCAGCCGCGGCGCTGGGATCGCCGTACCATTTATGGGGTGCTGGCGCTGCTGCTGGTCACGCTGGCGCTGGGCTCGGGAATCTGGTGGGTCGGGGGAGGCGAGTGGTATTTTGCGGATTTCAATCTGCTGAACTGGCATATTGTGTTGGGCTTCGTGCTGACAATGGCAATTATCATCCATATGCTCGCACGCGCAAAATGGCTACGCAAACGCGATATTGTTGGGAGACGACAGGCGCTGCACTTTGGTACATTGCTCTTTAGCAGTGCGGCGCTCTGGCCGCTACAGCAGCTTGCCGAGCGTATTGCAAACTTGCCTGGCTCCCGGCGACGCTTCACGGGATCGCGCGAGAGCGATAGCTATGCCGGCAATATCTTTCCAACTTCGAGCTGGGTCGCCGATCAGCCGCATCCAATAGATACACAATCCTGGCGACTCTCGCTCGGTGGAGCTGTGAACGCACCACGCGATTTCACCTATGATGAGCTTGCATCGGCAAACGATGAACTGGAAGCGACGCTGGATTGTACAGGCGGGTTTTATAGTACGCAGAGGTGGCGAGGTATACAGATCGGACGGCTGCTCGATGAGGCTGTTCTCCACGCAGATGCACGTTTTGTCAGCTTCATTTCTGTCACAGACTACCGCTGGAGTCTATCAGTAGAGGAGGCGCGCACGGCTCTGCTGGCAACTCGCATTGACCAGGAGTCAATTTCTCACCAGCATGGCTTTCCCCTGCGCCTGGTCGCGCCCGGCCATCGCGGCTTTGAGTGGGTCAAGTGGCTCAATCGCATTGAAGTGCTAACGGAGCCAGATGCAGGCCAGCTTCTCAGCATTTTCACCAGCAGCTTCACCGATGCGGGCAGAGGGAAATGAGTAGAATAGATGCAGGAAGTAAAAAAGCTTCCCAGATTTTCACAACCTGGGAAGCTACCGCTAATGGCTCTACCGCTTATATGCGTTCATGGTAGAGCTTGATCTTCTCCATCAGGAAGCTGCGCACGAGGGAGGCACTACGAGCGACTTCACCGGAATAGCCTCAAGCTTAACAGCGCAGTCAAAGCACAACGAAGCCACCGTTGAGGTGTACTGGTGATCAACCTGGCACAACTGCACCATCTCGGTTGTCCACCCGCACTCTGAGCAATAGTACCGAGCCTTCGCCGACTTCCCGAACGTTGACTTACGCAACCCCTGAATCAAACAGAGAGCTGCAACCAGGAAGAAGCAACAGATCAGAACCCACTGCATTAGGCACCTCCTTTGACTTTGAGAACTATTCACACACTCTACTATTCTTTTCGCCCTGCCCACATCCGGTAATATTCCCCCCTCCTAACAGGCAGAACGCGTGGGTGTATCACATTTCTCGTATCAATGCGATAAGAACAGTATAGAAATAATGGGCGTGGATGTCTGTGAACCGTTACACAGCATCAGAGTGAACCAGTTCCCCAATGAAGGGCAAACGTCAAAAAGACAAAGCGACGCAGTCGATATACAAGGGCGCGCTCTACGATAGGATCGACTATGGTATGGAGCTACTTCAAAACATTCCGCATTCCAACGCTGCTGACGAAAGGAAACGCTAAAAGGTGGTAAAAACGTTCTACGTCATCTAGTAGTTGCAAGCAGGTAACGTCCTAAGGCGCTAATAGAGGTTAGCTATTCCACAAAAGCTGCTCAAGGAATAGGCTAATACGTGGTGAGGACACTACATTCAGCCCTCAGGAACCAACCACCCTTGAAGCCCATGCGGTGAAGCATCTCATTATCAGCAATGAGTATTCGCATTGACATTTCTCTCACCTCAAACTGTTCCAGGGACTTGCCTTCTTAACCAGCCCTATACAAGTAGGCGGCAGAGCTAGAAAAGAAATGCATTATAAGACAAAACTTTCAGATCAGGGTACGTTGTCAGAAGGCAGCATTATTGCGCCTTCGTAGTGACTGGGTACATAAAACATTATACATTCATAAACCAGAAAAGTCAACTGATTTTGGAGATGACATTCTACAGCGTATTCTTGCGGAGAATGATAACGCGTAATTGCAACGATTTAATTTTCTAACCTGCCCTACGGGGAAGCAGATCGATAAGTTGATCTGCTTCTCGTAATATTTTTACTGCTCGTATGGTTGGTTAGGATAAGGCTGGTTCGGGTAAGGCTGGCTGGGATAGGGTTGATTTGGGTATGGTTGATTTGGATACGGTTGGTTCGGGTAGGGTTGACCTGGGTATGCGGAGGCAGGAGGATAGGGCTGAGCAGGATAGGGTTGATTCAGATATGCTGGTGCGGGAGTGACTTTAGAAGTACTCTTGCCAAGCAGGCCACCGAGGGCGCCAAGACCAGCTCCCAGGCCAATTGCAAAAGCGATCCCAAAGATTGCCAGACCTATGCTTCCCGCTATTGCGACAGTCCTGACACTGTCAATATTTGTTGAAGTTGAAGAGGGGAGGTTGTTAAGATTTGCCATAGCCCTCGGCAAATTAATGCCAAAAAAGAGCACCATGCTCACGATGAAGGCGATGACGCCATAAATGCCTCCCGTCCACAGCCCTGCCAACGTGCCGGTACTCACCTTGCCCGTTTTTTTCGCGGCCAGTATGCCAGCAACAAAGTACGCAACCAGCCCTAGAAGAAAATTTAGCAGTCCCAGAAGCAGGGCAGAACCAACGTTTGCGGTATTCACAAACGTATTGAAGAGCAGGATAGCCGCTGAGATAGCAGCCAGGATAAGGCCCACAATAAGTCCTTGTTGAAAAGCAACGTTCCGCGAATTGGGCTGACTATAAGCCGGTTGCATTGTTACACCTCACTTAGTAGTAATACTGATCTCAAAAGGGAGCAGATAATTTAGCGACGGCGGATGGTGCGATCATCGTCGGCTTGAGGTGATTGCGGCTGCGGCGGAAATTGCTCCCACGGCTGGCGGGGCATGTGCAGATCATTCGCTTCGGCAGCGGCATGAGCGGCACGCGCATTGCGATCATTGCGAATATGACGCCAGATATAGAGCGCAACCAGCACCACCAGCGCCACCAGAATGACCACATCCAGGTCATGGAAAATCGGACTCAGGGTATCCAGGTGATTGCCAAGCACTGTGCCGAGATACGCCAGGAGCAGACACCAGGGCAACGAGCCAAGAAACGTATAAATGCAAAATTGGATGAATGGCATTTCAGCAATACCGGCAGGGAGCGAGATGTACGTGCGTACAACGGGTAAGAGGCGAGAGAAGAAGGCGGTGGCGTTGCCCCAGCGCAGAAAGAAGCGGTCGGCTTTATCGGCATCGTGCTGAGAAATAAGGACATAGCGTCCATATTTCAACATCAAAGGACGCCCACCTTTATAGCCGATATAATAGGCTGCCATCGAGCCAAGCAAACAGCCGATTGCGCCAGAAAAAGCGATGAGACACAAGCTAAGTAGAGGATTGGTGCCTGGTAATATTTTTCCGCTGGCAAGCATAATACCAGCGAGAGGCATCACAATCTCACTTGGCAGTGGAATACAACAGCTCTCGATAGCCATAGCCAGCACAATCCCCAGCAACCCTGTCGAAACATAAAGATTGGTAATCAGCGTCGTCAATATATCAGTTATATGTGTGAGCAACGAACTAGCCTCCTTTAATAAAGCTATGCTTTTGACCAATACTAGCATATTTTCTCAAAAGAGGCTAGAACTACTGGTACAAAAAACGAGCGTTTAGCTCCAATCATCCTCGTTATTTAGCCGTCGGGCGTTGAGACGCGACGAACGGCGTACAATGGGGGTGTCGAGGTGTTGGGACAGTTCCTGGCGCAGAGGATCATCATCATACATGTAGGGAGCTCTGCGTACACGCGGCCTCCTGAGATCGCCGGTTGGCAGGTTTTGTCTTGCCTCCAGATTCCGCTCGTGAAGACGCGCAGGTCTGGTAAGCGGCCCGGTTCGCCTGGGAGGATTCATAGGCTCGGTTCTTGGATAGTTATCTTGCAAGTAATCTGTCTGGGCTTCAACCGGTCCCAGGAATTCGTCATCAGTACTTTCGTCTTCCTCATAGAAGGAACGACGACGCAAATCATCATCCTGACGTTGCCGAGCGGTTGTTCTGCGTGTGCGTTCCGATAACGGACGATAGGGGCGCCGTGGAGCTGGTTGTTCCTGCTCTGGAGACAGAGGTTCGCTAGAAAAGCGAGAGCGGCCAGGGCGATTCGAGGGCAAACGCCTTGAAGAATATGGTGGGAGTTCCTCTATATCATCGTCACCATGCTGCTGCACAGCCTCCTGGCGTGCGAGCCGCAGGGCTTCGGATTGTAAGCGGCCACGATTTGATTTTACTTCACCTGTGGGAGTGCGGCGGCCAGCAGATCGCCGTTCGGACGCTTCATCGCTGGACCATGCATCCAGAGCCCGTGAAGACGGCCTGTCGATGCGCGATAGGGTATCTCGCTGGGTAAGAGGCAAATTCCTGGTGACCCGACTCTGAGCGACGGCGGGCAAACGGCGTGATGGCGGAGTTGGGAAATCGCGAGCAGGATATCGCTGATGATCATCTATCGCATCCTCATCCCAACCATCTTCGACCGGTAGTACATAACTTTCAATTTCATAGGCCGCTCTCAATGTTCGTGGTGGAACATCGTAATCCCGCATGGGGGTAAAGTCTTCTTGAGCTTGCGCGTAGGACCGTTCGTCGTGGCGACGTGCCAGGTAAGAGAATAGAGTCAGGGAGATCGGGATGCTCAGAAGCAAAGCGGCAAATCCACCGATTAATCCACCTAATACCCAGGAATTAAGCATGTTACCAAACCAAAGAACGACTGCGGCCCCTGCGATAAGCACCAACGCGACGGCAACAGCTCTCATCAAAACTCCTTACATTTTATACACAAGACGCTTTAAAGAGCGCCTATATCAGGCAAAGCTATAATATAGCCGAAGTATACCAGATTTGAGCAAAGAGTACAAGGGGAAAAGCGGAGCAATATGAAAATGGTGCGTGAGGCACGGGAGAAGCAGCCTATCCCCGGTGGGGGATAGGGCTTCTGAGATCTTCTAGCCGGGGTTATGAGAAGAAAGGCGGAGCGATGATCAGGCGGCGCTGCCACACTGGCGGAAAATCGCCACGACCTTCCCTTGCACCTGCCATTCGCGATCCCACACGCTTTTGGAGATCAGGATAGGCTCCAGTTCTGAGTTCGCGGGTTGGAGGCGAACCCGATCATGGTCTTTTTCCTGGAAAAAACGCTTCAGCGTCGCGCTGCCGCTCACGCCTTCCTGCATATGGACGGCGACAACGATATCGCCGTTCTGGCAGGTCGATTGCGGCTTAATCACCACATAGTCGCCGTCGCAAATATGATCCTCGATCATAGAGCGGCCTCGGACGATCAGGGCATAGGCACTTTCCGCATCGGCCACTTCGCGGCCCATATCCACGCGTTCGGTCGCGTCGGAGAAGATATCGAGCGGCTCGCCTGCGGCGATGGAGCCCATGACAGGAATGCCGATAGGTGATTTTGTCAGTTTAATGCCGCGACTCTTTTTCGGCTGGCGCGAGATCAGCCCTTTCTTCTCCAGCATCGTGAGGTGGTAGTCAACGTGACCGGTGCTGGCAATTTGCAACTCGCGCCCGATCTCCCGGTTCGTTGGCGGCATCCCCTCAGATTTCATGTAAGTGACGATGAAATCGTACATCCGGCGTTGTATCTCGCTGGCTTGCTCCAAAGACATAGAACAGTCCCTCTGCCTTTCTAAACACTCTAACGCTACTCTGCCCACACAACCCAAGAACTAGAACGATTATTCAAAAAAATAATACCACAACCGCATAAGCAATACAAGCTTTTTTCGAACGGATTTTCCGAATATTTTTTCGTACTATTTTCCTAGACAAGGGCTTGGAATCGTCCTCAGGTTTTGCTATACTCCATTGAGAGGGGCAACAAATGACCAGGATCAGCTAAAGGGAAAATGGCTGCTCATGGTCGTGTTAATTTGCGTCTGACCTTTTAATAGAGGTACAATAAAGGCGTTAAGTTTTCGACGGACACCAGCACGAAAGAGAGAGTCAGAATCACTATGGTAGAGATGACAGTTGAGAGCGTGCGAATAAACCTGGCCACGCAGCAGCGAGTGGTCATCTTGAAAGCAACGAAGCAGGAGCGTTATCTGCTTATCTGGATAGCGCAAGCGGAGGCGTATGCTATTGCCGTCGAACTTCAAGGAACTACATCTCCCCGACCACTCACTCATGACCTGTTGAAAAACGTTATTAGCGAGCTGGGCGCGAAAATAGTGAGCATTGTGATCTCCGATCTGATCGATGAAGTCTACTATGCGCGTATTGTCCTGGACGTCGCGGGCAGATATATCGAGGTTGACTCACGGCCCAGTGATGCCATTGCGCTTGCGGTGCGGGCCAAGATACCAATTTATGTTGAAGATACTGTCCTGGAAAATGCTGGTGTGGCGCTAGAACAAGGCGAGGAGCGGCAACCTCCTCCATTCACCAAGCCCGAACCAAAAAACGAGAGAGATGCAGATCAGGACAATCTAGACGCTTATCGCGATTTTATTAATAGTCTGGATGTTTTAGACGATTTTGGCAAAGATTAATCTCTTCTGATCAAGCTAAAGCCGAGCCAGAGCGCAACAGGGCTTTTAACAGATGGACCAGCAGCCGCGAAAGCAGGCCATAGACCAGAATTGCCAATAGCGCCAGCACCTCTATGTTGGCAGGGATTGATAATGTTATCTGTTGCGTTATGAGTTGAAAGGGCCAGAGAAATATATCGCCCGTTTCATAGACGACGCCCGCCCAGAATATGTCGGCTGGCACATTGATCAGCTTCAGGATAAAGTGAGCCAGTAGCAGGAGCTGGATGATCACAAAACACAGCCCGACGAGCATCGGTATGGGACTACGCCGGGTCCGAGCGGCTTTCACCTGCCTGGCAGGCCGCACTGGAACAGTATTGCCGATGCGTCCGCCCTTTCCTCCTGGCATAACTGGAGCCGGTGGAAGATACGGGTAAACGGCATTGTTTCCCGCTGGTTGTTGGGCCTGGCCGCCGATGATATAGGGTGGTGGCGGATAAGCTTGTAGTTGCGGAGTAGGATGCGGTATTGGTTCTGTGGGCAGGTCGTGCTCGTCTATCTCTTCTGCCTTGCTTTTGCGAAATATAGGCATTGCTATTGTCCTTCCAATGCTAATGGACACCTGCTTGCTCGTTGTTGGCATCCATAGCCAGATTTATTATATTCTACAGCCCCGAAAAATATATTATCTGGTCTCATTATCGATCTCGTTTAGCTACAATATGTTACGCTGGAACTGAGACGAGGTTGTAAATTATTTTTCTATACCTTGTCTGTAAGGACTCGGACTTGCTCCTGCCCTGCAAACCGCAAGAGGGCAACTGCAAAGGCTCTGGGGCTTCGCAAACGTTGCCTTTTCAGATAGACCGGTGCTGGTGGTGGGCGCTGCCCACCACCAGCACCTTCCTCTCCAGTGAGCGCCGCAGGCGCGAGCAGCCAGAGCCTGTAGCAACGTTTGCGAAGCCCGGCAAAGGCGTGCCCCTGCCTACACAACGGTTCCCAACTATGTTACAATAGAGCGATAATGCAGCCATGAAGCTAAAG
>DASRHT010000028.1:0-26049 GCA_035650355.1 Ktedonobacteraceae bacterium | reverse complement strand
TCTCGGTGCTGCCCCACCTGGTGCGAGCTTATGACGAGCCGTTCGCCGACTCCTCGATGCTGCCCACCTACTACGTCTCTAAGCTGGCGCGCGCACACGTCACCGTGGTGTTGAGCGGCGATGGCGGCGACGAGATCTTTGCAGGGTACCGCCATTACCAGCGCGAGCATTTCATCAACTATATTCCTGGATTTATATGTTACATGTCTAGCCGGGCTGCTCAGCTTATGCCTGATGGCATGCGCGGAAAAGGGCGATTGAGCAATTTACACCAGGATCTTGGCTTGCGCTATGTGCAGGGAACGATGGTTTTCCCGCCCGATTCGCGCCCGGCGATGTTCACCCCTGAGTACTTCGCATATATATACGATCATGACCCCTTTGCGCGTCAGGCCGGACAGTTCGCGGCAATTTCGCACCTGGATGTCGTCACCCAGATGCAATACATTGATATATGTAACTATCTAGTTGACGATATTCTGGTCAAAGTGGACCGAGCCAGCATGTTCAACTCGCTGGAGACGCGCGCCCCCCTGCTCGATCATCTCCTGGCCGAATACGTCTGCTCGCTTCAACCCTCGCTGCGTATGCGTCATGGCACATTGAAATACCTGCTCAAGAAGGTCGCCGCCGATATAGTGCCGCCGGATATTCTCGCGCGCAAGAAACAGGGCTTCGCGGTCCCCATCGAGCGCTGGTTTCGCGGCAGCCTTGCGGACTATGCGCATGATACGCTGCTCTCCCTACAGGCTCAACAGCGCGGCATTTTCAACCCGCGCTTCGTTAGCAATCTGTTAAAAGCGCATACCAGCACCAGACTGGTCAATCACAGCGCGGCAATCTGGACGCTGCTCTGCCTGGAATTATGGTTCCAGGTCTATATGGACGGGAGAGATGAGGCAATCGTTAGGGATTACCCATACGCACCCCAGGTCGCCCTGTAGAGGGGGCAACAGGGCAACCGCAAGGGATTGCCCCTACAGCACAGGAAAGGAGTTGGTTTATGTGTGGCATTTGTGGCGTTTATAACGCTCAAAGTGGAGAACCTGTCTCAAAAGCGTTGATTGAACGCATGACACGTTTGATTGCTCATCGTGGGCCAGATGATAGCGGCAGCTATTTTGATGGTCCGGTGGGATTAGGCTTCGCTCGCCTCAGTATCATCGATCTGGCGGGCGGGCACCAGCCGATGTGCAATGAGACGGGTGAGGTCTGGATCGTTTTCAACGGCGAGATCTGGAACTACCAGGCGTTGCGCAAAGAGTTGAGCGAGAAGGGTCATCAATTCCGTACCAGTTGTGACACTGAAACAATCATCCATGCATATGAAGAATTCGATATTGACTGCCTGAAGCGACTGCACGGCATGTTTAGCTTTGCCATCTGGGATAGCCGTCGTCGTCGCCTCTTACTGGCCCGGGATCGTGTAGGGAAAAAACCGCTTTTCTACACTCAGATCAAGGAAAATTTTATCTTCGCCTCGGAGATCAAGTCGCTGCTATGCCATCCTCAGGTCAAGCGCGAGGCCGATATGCAGGCATTAAGCGATTTTCTCAGTGTGCGCTACGTGCCCGCACCCGCCACGCTTTTCGCCAACATTTATAAAGTGCTGCCCGGCCACTGGCTGCTCTATGAAAACGGCACCATTCAGCAGCAGTGCTATTGGGATTTTACCTTTGGCAAGGTAGAACAGTTCCCCGTTGAGCATTACCTTAAAGGCATCCAAGAACATATCTATCGTGCGGTCGAGGAACGGATGATGGCGGATGTACCGGTAGGGGCAATGCTGAGCGGCGGCGTCGATTCCAGCATTATCACCGGCATCATGAGCGCGCTTACCAATCATAACGTCAAAACCTTCTCGGTCGGCTTCGACCATCCCGCATACAGCGAGCTCCCCTACGCCAGGCTGGTAGCAGATCACTTCGGCACTGATCATCATGAGCTGATCGTCAAATCTTCGGACATGACCCGCTACTGGCCCTTGCTAACGTGGCATAGGGACGAACCTGTAAGCGAGCCATCCGACCTGGGCGTCTACCTGATCTCTAAACTGGCCCGCCAGTACGTCAAAGTCGTGCTCTCCGGCGAAGGAGGCGACGAACTCTTCGCGGGCTACCCCAAATATGTCGTTGACTGGTTGGCAGACTATTATCACCTGCTCCCTACGTCTATGCGTGACCGGCTCATTATGCCAATGATTGAACGCCTGCCATATCACATGCGCAAAATAAAGATGGCTGCTCGCAACCTCTCGCAGCCCGCACCACAACGCTGGATGAGCTGGTTCGGCATCTTCAACGGCCCGCTTAAAGATCGCTTGCTCTCCGAGCACGTAAAAGCAACCGTTGATCCTGACGCCAGCCGTGCCTTCCGTCGCCTGTTAGAGCAAAACCCGCAGCGCGACCAGCTTTCGTCAATGCTCTACCTGGACACAAAAACCTGGCTGCCAGACAACCTGCTGATGAAAGGGGACAAAATGACGATGGCGGCTTCGCTGGAGGCCCGCATCCCGCTGCTCGATCATCGTCTCATTGAGTACGCGGCAAGCATTCCCTCGCATCTGAAAATCAAAACATTGCAGGCAAAGTATCTGCTCAAACGCGCCTTCGCCGACTTCCTGCCCACCCCCATTCTGACGCGCAAGAAGATGGGCTTCAACGTGCCGACAGGAATCTGGTTTCGCGAGGAACAGCGCGAGTTCATCACGCATCTGCTGCTCTCCGAACGCATGCGCAGCCGTGGCTACTTCAATGAGCAATGCGTAGCCAGGATGCTGCACGATCACTTAGAGGGCAGAACCAACTATCAGGCTCAGCTCTTCACACTCGCCAGCCTCGAACTGTGGTTCCGCGTTTTCATCGATCCCCCCGAACTGACCATGCCCGACATCTCTTCGGTAGAGATGTCAGGCGAAGAGAGACTTGTAGGGAGCTTATCATGAAATTCAATACATTGTTCGCACTGGCATATAGCTGCTACGCTCGCATACGCGCCAACCAGGTTCAGGGCAAGCGCAAGGCCCTCCTACCGTTCTCAACCAACCAGGTTCAGGGCAAGCGCAAGGCCCCCACCCTTACGCCACCCCTCCCCTTGCCCCTACCGTTCTCGCTTGCCGCAAATTTCGTAGCGACCTCCCACGATGAAGCGGGGAGCTACAGCCCGTCCGCTTTAGCACCCATCCCTGCCCCCTCCGACAATCGTTTGCGCGTTTTGATGGTGACGGGGGTCTATCCCACGGAGGAGCGGCCACACGCGGGAACATTCATCAAAAGCCAGGTTGACTCGCTTATCACAGCCGGTCTCACGGTCGATATCCTTCATCCCAGACCCGGGCCGTCGCCGCTGCGCTATATCTCGGCGGCTATCCAGGTCTTCGGCAAAACGCTTACCGGACGTTACGACATCGTGCATGGACATTACGGTCTCTGGTGCCTCGTTGCTCGTCTGCAATGGAGAACGCCGGTCGTCGCCTCATTCCTGGGCGACGACATTCTAGGAACAATTACAGCAGAGGGCCATCACAGCGCAAAAGGGCAGATCGTAACCGCTATCAGCCGTAAATTATGCTACCTGGCGGACGCCGTTATTGTTAAATCGATACAGATGAAAGAAGAGGCGCGGGGGCCGCAGCACAAAATTTTCGTTATCCCCAATGGGGTCAATTTTGAGCAATTCCATCCTATCGCCCGCGAAAAGGCGCGCGCGCTGCTCGAATGGGACCAGCGGCGTTACTATGTGCTTTTCAGCAATAACCCGGCTATTCCCGTTAAAAACTTCTCTCTGGCCCGGGCCGCAGCTGAACGCGTACGCAGCAAAGGATTCGATGTGGAGCTGGTCGTCGCCAGCGGCCTGCCGCATACAACGGTGGCATCCTATATGAACGCAAGCAATGCTCTCATCCTCACCTCTCTCGCCGAAGGTTCGCCCAATGTCGTCAAAGAGGCAATGGCCTGCAACGTTCCCGTTATCGCGACCAACGTTGGCGATGTAGACGCCGTCATTGGCCGCACCAGCGGTTGCCACGTCTGTCCTCATGACCCTGAAGAATTGGCAAATGCACTGGAAACCGTCTTGCAACATGGCGAACGTACGACAGGACGACAGGATATCAGTCACCTCAACAATGCGCTTATAGCCCAACAAATTATTGCACTCTATACCCACATCGTTCCCAGCAAAGGTAGGGACCCGCTTCAGCGCGTCCGACGCGATTTATCGCCTTCCCACCGCAAATGATATTGTGGCAAAAATTCACCCAGGACAAATATTCGCCCAGAAAAGGAGACAAGTTATGCACAAAGCTAAAAGTATTCTGATGGTAGTGGAAAATCTCTCCGTACCCTCCGACCCGCGCGTCTGGCGCGAAGCCCAGACGTTACGCCAACTCGGCTTCAGGGTCTGCATCATCTCTCCAAAGGGTGAGACGCGCGACAAAGATACCTACAATTGCATCGACGGCATCCACATCTACCGCTATCATCTACCACCAGCAAAGAATACAACTTTTGGCTATATGAAAGAATATCTGTTCGCTCTGCTCAAAACGTTCGGTCTGAGCCTCAACATATGGTATCGCCACGGCTTTTCCGTCATCCACGCGGCTAATCCGCCGGATATCTTTTTCGTTCTCGGCCTCTTCTACCGCTTCTTCGGCAAGGCGTACGTCTTTGATCAACACGATCTGGCACCGGAGATGTTCCGCGTCAAGTTTCAAGGACGCATGGCGCTTTGCCACAGGTTGCTCCGGCTCTGTGAATACTACTCCTATCGCACGGCTGATATCGTCATCACCACCAACGCGTCTCAGAGGAAGCTTGCCATCAAACGTGGGCGATGCCATGCTGAGAAGATTTTTGTTGTCCGCAACGGGCCGGATATAGCGCGCTATGTGCCTGTTGCCGCTGAACCGTCTTTAAAGCAGGGGAAGCGTTTTTTGCTGGTCTACATCGGAATTATGGGAGCGCAGGACGGCGTTGAGTATGCTCTATACGCGTTGCAAAAGCTCGTCTATCAACGAGGCCGCCAGGACGTTTCGCTGACGCTCATGGGCGACGGCGATCAGCTCCCAGCACTCAAGGCGCTCACTCACCAGCTTCGCCTCGATTCCTATGTGCATTTCACCGGCTGGGTGCAACGCCATGACCTGCTGCGTTACCTTACAATGGCCGATATTGGCCTCTCACCCGATCCGAGCAATGAGCTCAATGATCGCAGCACGATGCTCAAAACGATGGAATATATGGCAATGGGCAAGCCAGTCGTCGCCTTTGATCTACCGGAAACGCGCTACTCAGCGCAGGAGGCCGCGCTCTATGCCACAGCCAACAGCGTAGAAGATTTCGCCGATAAAATCGAAATGTTGCTTGATGATGCCGAGCTGCGCCAGCAAATGGGTGCCTATGGGCGCAAACGCATTGCAGAGGAGTTGTGTTGGGAGCGCACAAAAGTACAGCTCTGGCGAGCGTATGAAACGCTTTTTGCCACAACCGGCACAATAGAAATAGAGACAGCATCACTATCAGCAAAGGGAAAGGAAGATTTGCTCCTCGCAACTATTGGCGGGGAGTAAGTGACATCGCTTTATGAGAACAGCACGTTACCTGGTCACAGGCGGAATGGGATTTATCGGTTCGCATATCGCCGAAGCTCTGTTGAAGCAGGGCGAGACGGTGCGGATCTTCGACAATATGGCAACCGGTCGCGCGCTCAATGTCGCCGCATTGCAAGGGCTACCGGGACATCTGGAGATCATGCATGGCGATCTGCGTTCTATAGACGCGGTAACAAGGGCGGTTGCGGGGGTAGAGGTAGTCTTTCACCAGGGGGCGCTGGCATCCGTGCCACGCTCAATCGCTGATCCGACCAGTTCGCTGGAAATCAATATCAATGGCACCCATAATGTGCTGCTGGCAGCGCGAGACAACGGCGTGCGGCGCGTCGTTTACGCCAGCTCTTCTTCGGTCTATGGTGATACGCCCACATTGCCAAAACGCGAGGATATGCCCACCGCTCCTATGTCGCCCTATGCGCTCCAAAAACTTACCGGAGAATTGCTCTGTGGCATATTCTCCCGCATCTACGAGCTAGAAACCGTCGCGCTGCGCTATTTTAACGTGTTTGGACCGCGCCAGGACCCGACTTCGGAGTATGCCGCCGTCATCCCCCGTTTCCTCACAGCCCTGCTTGAGCAGCGCCGCCCCATTGTGTTTGGTGATGGCGAGCAGACTCGCGACTTTACCTATGTGGAGAATGTGGTACAGGCAAACCTGCTTGCCGCAGTAGCGCACGACGCAGTAGGAGCAGCTATCAATATCGGCTGCGGCGAACGCACCTCGCTCAATAGCGTCTTGCAGATCGCCGGCGCGTTGCTGGGCATCGAGGTGGAAGCGGAATATCGCGACCCACGCCCCGGTGATGTACGGGACAGCCTGGCCGATATTACTAGAGCAAAGCGGCTGCTTGGATATATCCCAACGGTGAGCTTTTCTGACGGGCTGGCATATACACTCGAAGCACTGCGAGCAGCAACTACGTCATCAAGGTCATTATAGAACAAAAGCCCATCTTTTTTGGATGGGCTTTTGCTTCCAGACGCTGTATCAACGCAAAGAGACTAATGTATTAGCTTTCTCCTGACTGTCCAGTTCTTCTTGAGCTGCTGCCAGGACTTTTACCACGGCCAGACCCACCCCACCATGCGCACGCAACTGCGCTCCCGTACGAATAGCGTTCGCAAAATCCTCGCACTCCAGGCGTAGCGGCTCAATCCAGTCAATATGGGGAATAGTGATGGCTCCATAGCGATAGGAAATCACCGGATCGGCGTGGACATCCGCCCCCTTGTTATATACTTTGATCATCTCCGCCGGATTGGTATCATCATAAACAACCATCCTGGCATCGCCAATGATGGTCACGCGACGAATTTTGCAGGGATGCAGCCAGCTCACATGGAGATGGGCGGTCATCCCATCGGCAAAACTTAGATCGAGATGGGCAATATCGCTGATATGAGGCTGTAGATGAGCGTGAGCCTGCACTTTAACACGTTCCGGCACTTTACCAAAAAGGTAGAGCAGGATCGAGATATCGTGCGGCGCAAGATCCCAGATCACATTGATATCATTGCGGAATAATCCTAGATTGACGCGTTCGGTCTCGACACAATAGATCTTGCCCAGGTCCCCGTTCTGGATCATCTTGCGCAACTCATTGACGGCAGGGCTATATTCAAACGTGTGACCCACCATCAACACGCGATCTACCGTCTTCGCCAGTTCAATCAGATCCTCAGCCTCCGCAACGCTAGCCGTGAGGGGCTTCTCAACCAGCACATGTTTACCGTGCAAAAGAGCTGCTTTGGCAAGCTCGTAGTGCGTTCGCACAGGAGTAGCAATCACCACCGCATCAACATTGGAGCGAAATACCTCTTCCACCTGCGTTGTCGCGCGTACCCAGGGCTGATTCGCCACTATCGGAGCCAGGCGGCGCTCATCCCTATCGGCCACCATCGTTACCGACGCAAGGGGCAAGCTATTCAGGTTACGCGCGATTTTTGGTCCCCAGTATCCCCAACCTATAACGCCAAAATGGAGTTCTTTCATCTTTATTACGTCCTTTACTACAAACTTACCTGATAGCGTGTCAGCTCAATCATTCAGATAAATTTATTGCGTAAGCATAGTATCAGACAAAGCTAGCTATAGGTAAAATGCGTGCAAAGCAACATTGCGCCTGACAGCATCTATGACCAGTTGTACCTGCTCTTCCGTTAGCTCTGGATACATTGGTAAAGAGACGATACGGCTGACCGCGGCTTCTGTAACGGGTAGCATGCCGGTTTGATAGCCATAGCGCGCGCAGGCAGGCTGCAAGTGAAGCGGAACGGGATAATGAATGTTCGTGACGATCCCTTCTTGCTCCAGCGCCTGACGAAACTGGTCGCGTTCGGGCACCTGCACCACATAGTAACAATAGACATGGTTGCCCCAGGGACGCGTCACCGGTACTTTCTCCACGATCCCGCGCAACTGCTCAGTATATGTGTGAGCGTGAGATTGGCGAGCGGCGTTCCACCGTTCAAGGTACGGCATTTTTATCTGCAATACTGCCGCCTGCATCTCGTCGAGGCGAGCGTTACCCCCCATGACCTCGTGCTGGTAGCGCACACGGGAGCCGTGGTCACGGATCATACGCATCTTTTCGGCCAGTAGTTCATCGTTTGTCGTGCAGATTCCTGCCTCGCCAAAGGCTCCCAGATTTTTACTATAATAAAGGCTAAAGGCCGCCACATCACCGAAGCTGCCAACGCGCTGTCCCCGATACGTCGCACCATGCGCCTGAGACGCATCCTCAATTATGCGCAACCCGTGCTTGCGAGCAAAATCCATTACAGGCAGCATCTCGACGGCGTGCCCGTAAAGATGGACAGGCAAAACGGCACGGGTGCGAGCAGTAAGCGCCTCTTCCAGCCCCCGCCACTCCATCAAATAGGTATCGGGATCGATATCAACAAAAACAGGCGTCGCCCCCACCATAGCAATCGCCTCAACAGTCGCGATGAACGTATTCGCGACCGTAATCACCTCGTCGCCTGGGCCAATATCGCAGGCACGCAGGGCCAGGGCCAGCGCATCGGTTCCTGAGGATACGCCTATCCCATGCTGGCAGCCACAATAGGTCGCGAATATCTGCTCGAACGCCCGTTGTCTGGGTCCGAGAAAGAGCTGCATCCCTTCAAGTACCTCCTCGAAGGCAGCCATAATTTCTGCTTTTAACGGCAGATATTGCGCGTGTAGATCAACAAAAGGCACTTTCATCAATAGCATCACTCCTTATACACTCTCAAGAGGACAAGCCTTACGTTTTTATCACCTGGACGCCCGCTAATTTACAACATCTCCATCCCAATACCTGTTCATTATTTACCAGCCCCGGCTAAGCTTGTAGTTAAATAGAGAAAAGGCTCAATGTATCAAAGCAGCCTGAAGTCGTATAGTGGGGGAGCACATCATGATTGTTCAGTCAAGACCCATCGAGACGCCCGCAACAATTACTCTCAATCCTGGCTACTTGCGAGCCAAACGCTTACTCGATGTTACCTTCACACTTCTGCTAGCTCCCTTAATTATATGTATCGGCCTGATCGTCGCAATATGTATTAAGCTAGACTCTAAAGGACCGGTCTTTTTCCGGCAGAAAAGGGTGGGGCAAAACGGTATTGAGTTTGAAATGCTCAAATTCCGCTCCATGTACAGAAATGCCAATCAGATTGCTCATCAGCAAAACATCGTGAAATATATGAATGGGGAAAAGCTCAACGCGGATGGGGCCGATAACAGTATGGCATACAAGGCAGCTAATGATCCTCGCATTACTAGAGTGGGGAGGTTCATCCGCAAAACAAGCCTTGATGAAATACCACAGTTCTGGAATGTGCTTCGCGGACAAATGTCACTGGTCGGGCCGCGTCCTCCCCTCCCCTATGAAGTCGAGCTTTACAGTCCTCACGAGTGGCTACGTATGGTTGGGAAACCGGGCCTGACGGGCACCTGGCAGGTCTACGGGAGATCACGCGTCACCTTCCAGGACATGGTGAAAATGGATCTTGAGTACCTTGCGCATCAATCCCTCTGGCAAGATATCAAGCTTATTCTCCTTACTATTCCGGTCATCATTTTTGCTCGCGGAGGGGCATAGCGACGAGCTGGCCGTTTGCCGAGAATGCTACAAACGGCCAGCTCGTCGTATCGCCTTATCTACATGGAAACCACTCGTAAATGAGCAGGCTCCTGAGCATCCAGTTCCTCATTAGAGCGCAGGCTTAGGGTATATCCTACGCCAGGGACGGTTAGAATATAGCGGGGCTTCCCCGGGTCCAGTTCGATCTTCTGACGCAAATGACGTATGTGGGCCTTGATCAGGCATACATCTCCTTCGCCGTTATATCCCCATACATGCGTCACAATATGATTCGCTGTGCATACCTCATTCACGTTAGCAGCCAATAAATGCAAGAGTTTGCTTTCGGTTGGCGTCAACCGAACCACCTTCTCGCGGACCGTGGCTTCGTTATGCAGAGAATCAATGCAAATGGGTCCAACGGTAATTACAGAAGAAGGCCGTCGCTCCAGGGTAGAACGGGCGCGCCTGCTGATGGCCCGAATACGGGCAAGCAACTGAGAGGGAAAGAACGGCTTGCGCAAATAATCATCCATTCCGGCATCCAGGCAGCGGATCTCGTCCTGTACATCCTTGCCATCTGTTATAACCATCACTAACGCATCGTGCTTCTGACGAAGTTCGCGGCACATCGCCAGGGTATCCACATCCTGGAGAGCTGTATCCAGAATGACCAGGTCGGGGCAACGCTCAACCCACTCGCTCCTCGCTTTCTCGGCGTTATAGGCACGATACACTTCGTAACCAAGCGTTCTTAGCCAACTCGTAAGCATTTCGACCAGATCACGGTCACTATCGATAACCAGCAATTTCATCGGCACTCCTTGCATTTTCGCTCTACCGGACTACTCCTTTGTAGCTCCCCGATTCATCGTGGGAGTACTATTACTACGCATGTTACATGCCTAATACGCACAGCCAGAAAATACAGAAAGCTCATCTTCTACTGGAGTTATCATCTGTTACAAGTTTGAAGCGATTACATCGTCAGAAGGAGTCCTACAGCAATGCCAAGCAGTCCGCCGACGAACACCTGAACGGGGGTATGTCCGATTAACTCGCGCAGCCGCTCCTCCGCTATTGGGTGCCCTTGAAAAGCCTCATCTATCATCTGATTAAGAATACGCGCCTGGATACTGACGGCGCGCCGGACCCCGGCAGCATCGTACATCACAATACTCGCCAGCACAACGGTTATGGCGAAAACAGCCGATCCCACACCATCCACACGGCCTGTTGCAGTTGCCAGCCCTGTTACCAGCGCCGAGTGAGAGCTGGGCATCCCTCCCGAAGAAACCAGGCGGTTCAGGTTGAGCTTGCGCTGCCGAAATAATTCATAGATCGTCTTGCTCACTTGCGCAATAGCCCATGCCAGGAACGATGCCACCAGTATGCGATTATCAAGCAGTGTATTATTCATCAGATATCAGGGAACCTGCCTTTTACAATTCCTTTCCGAGCGACTGAGCGCTCCCGCGATGAATCGGGGAGCTACACGCGACAGCGGCGTTGCCGCTCGGAATTTCAGGACTATTCCATTTGTTGCACCGACAGCGAGCCATCGGCGGCAGTGCTCAGTTGTTGCACCGACAATTCAGCCTGTTGTAATAACACATTGCAGTGCTGCGCCAATTTCATCCCTTCTTGATAATATTGCAGCGCGCGCTCAAGCGGCATTTTTCCATCCTGCAACGCCGTCACCGCAGCTTCGAGCTGCATGAAGGCTTCTTCAAAAGATAACGTTTCCATGCTCACCTCACCCTACCTTTACTGGCAAACTTCTACCAGGATATAGCCATCCTGGACCTGGATGGTCAACCTGTCACCCTCATGGACTTGTTGTATGCTGGTCACCACGACCTGTTCGGCATCATGGCGCACGACGGCGTAGCCGCGAGCAATCGTTAATAAGGGACTCAAAGCATGCAGTCGCTCAACAACACCGCGCAGACGTTCGCCGTGCAACGAAATCATGTGCTGCATACGCGTCTGCAAACGCTCAACGGTATCATCGATCTGCTGCCGACGCTGATCGATCAAATTGAGAGGGCTGGCGCGGCGCAGGTCCTGCATCGCGTACTCCAGTTGCCCCTGCAAATCTTCGATCCGTTCTCTCATTAAAGCGGTTAGCAGGAGCTGCTTCTCCTGCACCTCCACGCGCCAGTCCTCGATATTGGGGACGGCTACGGTAGCTGCCGCCGTTGGCGTTGAGGCGCGGTGATCCGCGACAAAATCGGCGATGGTGAAGTCCGTTTCGTGCCCAACTCCACTGATGACGGGGATGCGCGAGCGCGCGATGGCACGCGCGACCACCTCTTCATTGAAGGCCCACAGCTCTTCTATCGAGCCGCCGCCACGTCCCACAATGATCACCTCAGCCTCCCCGTGCTCGTTGAGCAAATCCAGAGCGGTGGCAATGGAGGCGGGGGCTTCGGCTCCCTGCACTAATGCGGGCGAAAAAATCACCTGGACCAGCGGATAGCGCATACGCAACACACGCAGCATGTCTTGCAGGGCCGCGGCTTGTGGAGAGGTAACGATCCCGATGATCGCCGGCTGCTGAGGCAAAGGACGTTTTCTTTCAGGATCAAAAAGGCCCTCCGCTGCCAGCCGGGCCTTGAGTTGTTCAAACTGCTGAAAAAGCGCCCCCTCTCCCAGCAGCTTGACGCTTTCTACATAGCATTGCAGCTTGCCATCGCGCTCATAGTAGGAAATACGACCATTGATGGCAATCGCCATGCCATCGCGCAGGCCAGGAGCGGAGGAGCGCACACGCGAGTGCTTGAAAAATACGCACAGAAGCTGAGCTTCTCCTTCTTTGAGCGTAAAATAACAGTGCCCGGAAGGATAGGTTTTACAGTTGGAGACTTCACCCTGCACCCATATATTTTGCAGATTGTCATCCATCTCCAGCAAGCTCTTGAGATAGAGCGAGAGTTCGGAGACGCTCACAACCGAGGGAGTATCCAGAGCATCTGGCAGATACATACTCCTTATGCCTCCTCCGAGCAATCGATGAGCATTAGCGATTGTCCGTACTCTACAGCTTGCTCGTCCTGCACAAAGATCTCAACCACTCGCCCGTTGACTGTAGACTCTACCTCGTTGATCACGTTGAGCGATTGAATCGTTCCTACCAACTGACCAACTTTTACCCGATCCCCTACGGCGACCACAGCCCCTCCTTTAGGCCTGGCCCAGGGATGAAAAATGCCAACGAGAGGCGCAACAATCGTGGCTTTTGCCTCCAGTTCCGGCAATGCGCCCTCCTCCGCTCTCGCCGCAGGCGCTATAGCGTGGAAACCATTGTGCTCCCCAACCTCTGGCAGCCGGGCCTTCCTGAGCACCAGGCGCGTCCCCTCTTCGGGACGTTTGACTTCTATTTCGGTCACGTTGCTCTGGTCTAATAATTGGACAAGATGCTGCAACTGCTCGATGCTAATGCTCTGCTCCTCATCGGCAGTCGCCTCGACATCGTAAGAAGAATGTTTTTGGGCATCCATACAGGCCAAACTCCAATCCCTAAGCTCAGAGGGCATGCAGAAGCGTCCGCTCTCACACTCGCTCTACATATGCTCCTGTTGACGTGTTGACGCGAATAAGATCGCCCGTTGCGATGAAAAGTGGCACCTGTACCACCAGCCCGGTCTCAGTGGTTGCCGGCTTTGTGCCGCCGGTGGCGGTATCGCCTTTGAAACCTGGCTCGGTGTACTCCACCCGTAAGGTCAATTTTTCCGGTAATTCAACGGAAATCGGCTCGTCATTATAACGCACGATATCCAGTTCCAGATTGTCAATCAGGTAACTCTTTGCATCCCCTAATTGTTGCTCGGTCAGGACAATATCGTCGTAGGTGCTGGTATCCATAAAATGATACTGATCGCCATCCTGATACTGGTAGGTAACGGTTGAGCGATCCAGATACAGACGCTTGAACTTTTCACCGGCATCATAGGTGCGATCAAAAATTGCACCCGTGCGGATATTGCGCAATTTCATACGCACGATGGCACCACCACGCCCAATTTTGACGTGTTGCCACTCGACGATATTACAGGGCTGGCCCTCTGCCTCAATAACCACGCCCTTCTTCAGCTCACTTGTGGATATCATACAAAAGCTCCTCTATCGTTGAATCACCAACTCGGTTGGCGATTGGGTTAAAACTTCCGCACCATCTTCTTTAATTAGCACACAATCTTCAATACGTACTCCCCCCCACCCGGAAATATAGACCCCCGGCTCAACCGTGACGACGCTATTCACGGGCAAAAGCTGGTCTTCGGGAGCGCGCATGGAAAGACTGGGCCCTTCATGAACCTGTAGCCCGACGCCATGCCCCGTGCTATGAACATAGTATTGCGCCAGTCCTGCCTGCTTTAAAACGTCACGCGCTAACGCATCACCGGCGACCCCTGACACTCTGGCGCTCAGCCCCTGCTCGCAGGTTTTCATTGCCAGCAGAACGGCATCGTAGATCTCGCGCATGCGCGGCTCGGCTGGCTCTCCCAGACAAATCGTACGCGTCATATCTGCGCAATATCCCTTATAACGCGCCCCCATATCAATCGTAATCAGCTCGCCACGCCCAATAGGACGCTGCCCGGCATGAGCGTGAGGCATCGAACTATTAGGGCCAGACGCTACAATCGACCCAAAGGCCGGGCCTTCCGCACCCAGCTCAACCATTTTACGCGCTAATTCCCACTGCACCTGCTTCTCCGTCATGCCCGGCTGAATCCATTCACAAATATAGGCAAAGGTCTTGTCGGTTATCTCAATGGCCTGCCTGAGCAAGGCAATTTCTTCAGCGGATTTGACCTGGCGCAACCGGTTCACAAAATTTTGCTCCACAGGTTTGAGGGTATAGGTTCCTTCGCTGGCGCTTGCCAGCTTTTCATAGTCCAGATAGCTCATATCAGCCGCTTCAAAACCAATTGTCTTCCAACCGTGTTCCTGAGCCAGGATACCAATGGGAGCGGCATACTGGCGAGCAGAGGGAATAATCACCTTCCAGCCAACCGCCTCTCGTTCGGCAACTTCCGCATAGAGAGGATTGGTTAACAAAATCTGTTGTCCCTGCCCTATGAGCAGGGAACCAGATCCCTCGGTGTCATCATTGAGCCAGCCACTCAGATAGGAGCGGTTCTGCGGTTGAGTGATCAGGAAGGCATCAAGCCCCTGCTCAACCATCCAGGAACGAAGTTGATTGATATGCTCTTGACTCATGTTATCTCCCCTTTATATTCTCGCGTGCCAGTTCGCCTAATGCTTCTAAGGCCAGAAGATAGCCACGTTCGCCAAGACCGGCAATCTGCCCCCGGCATACGGGCGCTATCATCGAATGGTGCCGGAATGCTTCGCGCGCATAAATATTACTCAAATGGACCTCAATTGTAGGACACGTTACCGCGGCCAGCGCATCCCGTAAAGCAATGGAGTAGTGGGTGAGTGCTCCGGGATTGATAATAATCCCGTCCGCTCTCTCCGCGTTCTGCTGGATGTAGTCAATCAAGGCCCCTTCGTGGTTTGACTGAAAACAATCTACAGCAATCTCCAAAGACCTGCCGCGTACACGGAGCATCTCGTTGATTTGTTCTAATGTTACTGTACCATATATTTCGGGTTCGCGTTTCCCCAGAGTATTAAGATTGGGTCCATGCAAAACCAGCACGGTAAGCATATCCTACGACCTCTTTCCTGCAAAAAACGTCGTCACGACGCGTTTCACCAGCGCATCGGGCAAGGGCGTGGTTATCACTATCCCGATACGCTCTGGCATGACCCAATGCACCCGCTTGCCCACCACTTTTTTGTCCAGTTGCGTTGTTGCTAGAATATCTTCCGCCCGCACCGATCCATGATAGAGCACAGGCAACCCCAATGCCGTCAGCAGCGCATTCTGTCGGGCCGCATCCGTCGCAGCGAACATCCCTGCCTCTTGCGCTATGGCAGCCGCGACCACCATTCCGAGCGAAACCGCCTCCCCATGCAGCCATTCGCCATAGCCCGACGCGTTCTCTAAGGCATGACCAACGGTGTGACCATAGTTCAAAATCGCCCGGCGCCCCTGTTCGCGCTCATCCCCCTCTATCACCCCCGCTTTCAAATCAATACAACGAGCTATAATTTGACAGAGCAGAGCAACAGGAGGAGGAGCAAATGCTCGCAAAGCCTCCACATGTGCCTCAAGCAAGACGAATAATTCAGTGTCAAGTATGATACCATACTTGACAACTTCTGCCCATCCCTCCGTACGCTCGCGCTCCGGCAATGTCAGCAGCGTGGCCGGATCAGCCAGCACCAGGCGCGGATGATAGAAGGCGCCGATGAGATTTTTTCCCTTTGTATGATTAATACCTGTCTTACCACCAATAGCGGCATCCACTTGCGCTAACAGGGACGTTGGTACCTGCACCAGCGGCACGCCACGCAAATAGGTTGCCGCGACAAAACCGGCCAGATCCCCTACTACTCCCCCACCCAGCGCCACCACCGCCTCCTTCCTCTCAGCATGGTGCTCGATCAGCCAGTCATAGATCGCGTTGAGCTGGTCAAACGACTTACTCGTTTCTCCGGCGGGGAGCACATAACAATATGGCTCAAAACCAGCCTGAGAGAGGTTGCGTACAAGCATTTGAGCGTAGAGGTCGTACAAGTTACTGTCGGTGATAAGAAATATTCGCGGTGGAAGTTTCAATTGGGTAAGATAGTGCGCCAATCGACCCACGCCTCCCCACTCGACAATCGCATCGTAACCATCGCTGACTCGAATATGACGCACGACCGAAGCTGGAGCGTCCTCGCTCAATACACCCGAACCGATCAGTATGGCTATAATCTCCTGAGCCACGCGCTCGGGGCTTTTTTCGCCCGTCCAGCAGGTCAACTCGGCCTCTGCATACCAGGCAAGACGAGCGGATAATAGTTGCTGTAATGTAGCCAGTGGATCAGGGCCGGCCAGCAGAGGACGTATCTCCGGTACCGCGCTCTGCTCCAGTGCCGCCTGCTGCTGAGTCTGGAGGCGCTGAAGCGCAACTTGCGGTTCAACCTGGAGAAACACGCGTGTCCCTTGCTGCGCCATCAAAGCGCGGTTCTCGGGACGTAGGACGATGCCACCGCCGGTCGCAATAATGGCGCCATTCGCCTCTTGAACAGCTTTTCTTAATTCGCGGCTCTCATAGTCCCGGAAGTGGTCTTCCCCCTGCTGGGCAAAAATAGTTGTGATGCGCTCGCCACTCTCCTTCTCTATCAGCGCATCAATATCCAACAGGGGGCGGCCCAGGCGCTCGGCCAGGATACGTCCAACTGTGCTTTTTCCACTTCCTGAAAGCCCTACCAAAAATATATGTCGCATAGTTGTTATTGTATCATTCAGCAGCGCCCTTAGTAGAGTTCTTCCCCCTTGATATCGGTAGAGAACGTGCCAATGAGATTAAAGGTGGTCGTATCAATCTCGTTCAGGTGTGGATCGATGTTTGTTGTCACCCCCAGGCGCTCAAAAGACTTGACGCGATTATCATATATCTGGTATTTGCGTCCAAAAGAGAAGACATATTGCATGATCTGGCCGGTCTGGCGATCCAGCACAAGGATATCATCGCCGGTGGCGCAGTTGCCATCTTTGATGCAGCGCGAGTGGTCGAGAAACGACCCGACAAGGATCTGCCAGCGCTGATCCCAGCTCTTGCCATCAAACTCATGAGTCACCGCTAACGATTTGTCAAAGGCGAGAAAGCTGCTTGTGGCGGTTAACGGGTCATAGAGCATGATGCTCACCTGAGGCGTACCAAAGTGACCAACGTAGAGCACTTTATTCTCTCCCCAATCAGAATAGAGCTGCTGCTGCACCAGTTTTAAATCCGCATCAAAGGTCAGGATTTGTCCAGTGCCTGAACTGGGATCGTAGAGCATCAGTTGCGCTCGCCCAGAAGCGGTAAAGTCGCCGCTATAGGGAAGCCAGTTGCCGTCAAGATTATGGACCATCTGATAGTGAGAAATGTGCATATTCTGATCAAAACTGACCATGCGTCCCTCACCGGCTTTACGGTCATAGAGAAAGAGACCGTCCTGATTGGCGCTGACAAAACGTCCGACATACACTTCCCAGTTGGCGTGCCAGAGCGTATACGTTTGCTGCTGGCGCACCTTGAAGTCCTTATCGAAGCTCATGACGTAAATATTCGCCGTTCGATTCAGCTTCTCCCAGTCCTCTAGCTGGACGCCACTAAGATCACCGACCCCCACAATAGGAGCTGGCCCTGGTGGTGGGTCAATAATGTCCGCCCTTGCCCCTGCCCCAACCGAAGTCGATGTGGGACTCGGGCTCGGCGATGGAACCGGCGTCGGAGCCGCTGTTGGCGTTGGCGTCGGGGTTGGAGCAGGCGTCGGGGTTGGAGTCGGCGTCGGCGTCGGGGTTGGAGCAGGCGTCGGACTCGGTGTTGGCGTTGGCGTTGGCGTCGGCGTCGGACTCGGTGTTGGCGTTGGGGTTGGCGCCGGCGTCGGACTCGGCGTCGGCACGGGCGTCGGCGTTGGGTCAGGTGTTGGGGTAGGATGCGGCGTTGGGCCAGGTGGCGGCGGCGGTGTCGGCCTGGGATGAGGCTGAGGCGCCGGGCTAGGTGTCACGGTTGGACCAGGAATATTCGAAGGAGGTACCTGCGTGGGGGACGGAGTGGGCGGAGATGGATCGGGCTGCGCATAGCGTTTGTACATGAAGACCCCTGTACTCTGCCCATCAAACTGCCCAACGTAGAGTTCCCAACCAGCTCCAAAACCGGGAATGGTTATATGTTTCTGGATCGTCAACTGCGGCGTTAAGCTGATCAGGTGGATCGTACCGGTTGCACGATCATAGAGCAGAATATCCGATTTACCCGAGCCTGAGAAGTCGCCGATATGAATATCAAGCGACGAGCCCCATTGGCCTGCAGGCACGATAGAATCGCCCAGGCTCACCAGAGATGGGCCATGTAATGTCGAGGCTTCAATTTCGTCAACAGCCTCGCGCGGCAACCGCCCCCCTCCCATCCGAGGCGGCAAAGTGTTATCCAGTTTAAAGATATTGATCGTTCCCTGCTGGCGATCATAGAGCAAAAGATCGCTAATACCCGTCCCCGTAAAATCAGCGTTAAACTCCTGATCCGAAGAAACCGGCGCAAACCCCAAAGCGATACGATCACTAGTAAGAGCAGTACCAGCAGCGTTGGTTGTAACAGCAGAGCTATACAGTTGCTGATTGCTCTGAGTCACCGCGGGCAGGCTATCGCCGTTAACGCCGGGAAGGCGTATAAAAAGATGAGGATCGATGGGTCGTGGGAAATAAATAAAACGCAGTGCCCCATTCTGAAAACGGGGCTGGTTGATCACCAGAGTATTATATCCTGTGCCGATATACATTCCTCTAGGATCGCCATAGTTCTGATAGGTCACATTAAATGTCAACCCATCGTTACCCACAGCCGTCACAAAGGCAACGTGCCCTTCGGGGCCAAATGCCCAGACGCCATCACCCCGTGGGAAGACCGCAATAGAGCCGACGCGAGGCGTGGTACCTAGCGGCAAGCCCGAACGCTCGGCATCGACCACCCAGTCAGCAGCATTACCCCAGTTAACGGGGAGATTATACCCCAGCAGGTGCCACTCCTCCCAGGCCCACCACACGCAATTGCCCCCGATAGGAAAGGGACCGGGACACAAAGGGAACGGGTTTCCGTCAGGAGAAAAACTGATACTCTGGCAGGCGTCATTGACGGTTGGCGCAGTATGACTTTGTGCATCCGCTCCTATCGAATTAAAAGGAGCAAATTCAAGACAAATGAGCACAAGTAAAAGAAATATGCCTGCAAAATGGCTGATATAATTACGAAGCGAACCGTCAAATAATGTATTTTGTTTCTTTACAATCAGCTTATCAGCCGAAGGAAGCATAAAAACTACACCTTCCTAGGCAAAATACCACTCTTTTTAAGAAAATACTAACGGTAGCGGTGACAAATTCACCACGGCATATCCAGTCATATGGATATCTCAAAGACCTCGACATTGTGAAGTATAACATTGCATTCTTTTATATGCAAGGTTATTATCAGCGATTTTTTCCTGCATTTACAAAAACTATGCAGCTTTTGCCCTCGCTATAAATAATACGCACCCATCAAGAGCGCCTGGATGCGAGAGGAAAAACATAGCTTTATTGAGTCTGAAGCAAGAGCAAATTCGGCAAGCCATTCCTCTCAGAAGGCCTGAGCGAAGCTAGCGCGTCAGCAGCGTTGGCCGTCTGCAATAGCAAGCCAACATTGCCAAACGTTCTCTGTTTTTCACCCAAAAAGTACTTGACAATGAATACCCATGATGTTATCATTATGCCTGTCCCGGGCGATTAGCTCAGTTGGTTAGAGCGCCACGTTGACATCGTGGAGGTCACAGATTCGAGTTCTGTATCGCCCACCAGTAAGCGACTTCATCAGAAGTCGCCTTTTTGTTACGTATTTTGACGAGTTTCCCCAACACCAGTAAAAAACTCTCTTGAGTTGCATCCAGGCTCAAACCCGGATTTCGCTCAAGAGAGCTCTCCTTGCTTCCTCTTCCCATCATACAAAGGAAGGAAAACTTATTGTATACCCCTAACTAGAGGCTGGGAGCGGCAAGGTGCCAGTCAATCAGGCGAGAGGCGGTCCCCACAACCACCATAAGCTCGACAGTTCCGGCACTGCAGCCTGTTCCAACAACGCTGAACTCAAAGTTTCCATCGCCATCTACAGTGACAGGACTGAATGCCGGAGAAGAGACCGCGCCACAAGTACTGGTCACAAGGAACGCGTCGAAGATTTTTCCAGGCGTCCAGCCCCTGCCATACAGGGTCCCCACAACCTCTCCATTAGTCAAAATGACCACCGGGTTCGGGCTGAAGTAGAGCTGGTCCGCGGGGACAAAGACGCTGGGCGGCTGGAGCTTAAAGGTACCGGTGACAAAAGTGCTCGGCAGCACCTGTAGCGTCGCCGTAATTGTGAATACGCCCACCAGACAGGGCGCCGTCGTGAAGAAGGACGGCCCGCCCAGGAATATCACACTAAAGCGGCCTCCCAGATCCGTGGTGACCACCAACGAACCGGCTTTGTTAATACTGTCAGTGCAGGAGAAATTGTTGTCGGTGAGCACATAATTGGTATTTTTATGCAGTCCACGACCATTCACCGTCGCAATAAAATTGCCGGCGGTATCCTCCGTCAAGGGATTCTCGGCCACCGTGATGCTGGCCGGGACGCCTGCCGCCTGATGGGAGGCAGCATAGCCGGCTGGCGAGCCGCTCAACATAAAGGCCAGCGTCGTCAATAAGAGGGTCTGCAAGGCCACAACCCGGGACAAAAAGATTTTACGCATGATTCACCTTTCTTTAAGAACACAAATGATTTGAATAAAACAGCACCAGCCTGCTTCCGAACATGGTCAGCGGAACAGCCACTCGGAAATGAATCTCTTACCAGCAGTTCCAATACCATCCTCATTATTTCCAATATGAATAGCAGCATACGATGATCTATAAAAAGTATATTATTCGCTATAAATAGTACATATAGATATGCCATCTAAAAAAGTAATCTAGTGAAATGGGCAGATATACTGTAGAGCACTCGCCTCTGGCATAACCAAAAGCTCTCTTGAGTTGGATCAGGGCGATCAAACGCCTGAGGCAAGCTCAAGAGAGCCCTTCTTGCTTCCTCCTCCTAAACAATCACAGAGGAGGAAAGCTTATTGCACGCTCTTGCTCAATTAGAGGCTGGGAGCGGCAAGATGCAAAGTAATCAGACGGGACGATGATCCCACTACTACAAGAAGCCTGACAGTTCCGGCGCTACAGCCCGCTCCGTCAATGCCTACAGCAAAGTTGCCATCACCATCCACTAAACCAGCGTTGGACGTGGTAAAACCGGTGGCGCCGCAGGAACTGGTTACTATAGCCACAGCGAAACTATTCCCAGGAGTCCAGTCTTTGCCATACAGGGTGCTCACAGCCGCTCCACTGGTCGAGATGACCGCCGGGTTTGGGTTGAAGTAGAGCTGGTGCGCGGGGGTAAAGCTCATCGGTGATTGGAGCTTAAAGGTGCTGGTAACAAAAATGCTCGGCAGCACTTGCAGCGTCGCGGTGATCGTGAATTTCCCCACCTGACAGGGAGTTGTCGTAAAGAAGGACGGTCCGCCCAGGAATGGGACACTAAAACGGCCTTCCAGATCCGTGGTGACCACCAATGAACCTCCTGCATTGATGCTATCGGTGCAGGAGAAATTGTTGTCGGTGAGCACATAATTGGTATTTCTATGCAGCCCACGACCGCTGACTGTCGCAATAAAATTGCCGCTGGTATCTTCCGTCAAGGGATTCTCGGCCACTGTGACGCTGGCAGGAACCCCTACTGCTGCCTGATGCGTAGCAGCATAGCTGGCTGGCGAGCCGCTCAACATAAAGGCCATCGTAGTCAACACCAATGTCAGCAGCGCCGCCGCCCGAGACAGGAACATTTTTCGCATGATTTACCTTTCTTTCTACATATACGACTTGAATAAAGTAGCATCTCGTCTGCTGCTGAGCATAGGCAGCGAAACAGCCACCCAGGAAATGGGCCTCTCACCGGCCATTGCAGTGCCATCCTCAGCGGTTCAACACGAATAGCAGTATCTGATGCTCTATAAACAGTATATGAAGCACTACGAATAGTACATAGAGATATACCTTCCAACAAGGAATTCAAGAGAATAGACAGGTAGACCGTAGGGAACTGATTAGGAGCGCGGTTCTGGCATAGCAAAAGCTCTCGTGAGCGTATCTCAGGTATTTGATCCTCTGGATCGGCTCAAGAGAGCTTCTTTTGCTTCCTCCCCCGTAATGTGGGGGAGGAGAAACTATTGCGCGCCCTTGCTCACTTAGAGGCTGGGAGCGGCAAGATGCAAGGTTACGATATGGGACGAGGTGCCTACGATGACGAGGAGCTTGGCGGTTCCGGCGCTACATCCTGCCCCGCCAAAGCCCAGCGCAAAGTTACCAACCCCATCTACAAAGCTAAAGGGATTGGTTGTAGGGAAAAGGAAAGAGCAAGAGCTGGTCACAGGAGTTATAGAGAAAGCTTTTCCAGGAGTCCAGCCCTTACCATACAGGGTATCCACAAACCCGCCATTAGTCGAAAGGACCGCTGGGTTCGGGTTGAAGTAGAGCGAGGCAATCGTGCCAAAGCTCGTTGGAGCCTGCACTTTAAAAGTGGTCGTCACAAAAACGCTGGGCAGCACTTGTAGGGTTGCCGTGACTGTGTATTTCCCCGCTTGACAAGGGGTTGTCGTAAAGAAGGACGGCCCACCCAGGAACGTGATACTAAAGCGGCCTTCCAGGTCCGTGCTGACTATCAGCGAACCGGCTGTGTTGATGCTGTCGGTGCAGGAGAAATTGTTGTCGGTGAGCACATAAGCAGCGTTTTTATGCAGCCCACGACCGCTGACCGTCGCAATAAAATTGCCGCTGGTATCTTCCGTCAAGGGATTTTCAATGACCGTAACACTGGCTGGCACGCCTGCTGCCAGATGAGCAGCAGCATAACTAGCTGGCGAGCCGCTCAACATAAAGGCCATCGTGGTCAGCACCAGCGTCAGCAACGCTGCTGCCCGGGACAGGAACATTTTTCGCATGATTTACCTTTCTTTCTACATACGATTTGAACAAAGTAGCATCTTGCCTGTTTTGTGGAACATAACTGGGGAAAATTTATCTGGGAGGTTCCACCACCCTTTCCACCACCACTCCTCTTCCAAATGGGAAGTACAGTATCGGATGCTCTATAGCAAGTGTATAGGGCGAAGACAAACCATACATAGAGATACGTATCTTAAAAAGGATTTAGTGCTGTAGAGAAATTCATCCTGCTACTCGATGTATTACCCTCTTTAGCAGTATCATCTGCACTCCATCGATAGGTAGATGATACTCGATTGCGGGCACCTCTATATTAATGCTAGGTTGCTTGATGTGAAGTAACCTTGTATCCAGTCTCACATATCCCTATTGTCGTTGCTTGCTGACGACCTTACTGTGATCAAGCGAAGAGTAGCGCAATAGGTGAATGTTCAAGGATGACCTAAATTACTTCTGGAGGGATCTTATTTAAAGAAAGGGAAATACGTATGACCCATTTTGTACGCAAGCTGGTCATGGCTTGCCTTCCTCTCATCCTCCTGGCAACGTGGGCTATGCCAGCTCAGGCTGCATCTGCCCCTAAGGCGAAAGCGCACCAGGTTCCAGCGCCTCTGTGCGTCATCAACTCGAACCCATCTCAGGTCGAGTCGGGTCTCGGCCCAGTCTTCGAGTCGAGCATTGCAGACGTCATCCAGGTCGAGTGCCAACCGATCTTTAGCCAGAATACTGTGACTATCGACGTGACGCAGCTCTTCCACCACTGCCTGTCCAGGCTGTTTTTCCTTTTGCCTGCTGTTGGAGCAGTAACTGCACTGCTCGTTCCGCAGTTCGTGCTGACTCTCGATGATGATGGCAACGCCACTGCGGTGATCTTCGGTGGACCGTCCTGCGCAGCAGGCGCCTCCAGGATTTTTGCCAGCCTGAATGCTCCGCCATTCCCAACGGTATCCACCACCTTTACCATCCTGCCTCCCCAGAACACCCCTACAGGTGTGACTGCTAATCCCCGCAGAGAGGTTGAGGATGACATATTCTCTAGCGTGGCCACCGTTGTCCAGGTCGAGTTCCCGTCCACCCAGGCTGAGCGATTCGTGACCCTCAAGTCGGATGAGCTGTTCGCCCGCTGCGCTGCCAGTCTCGTATGGTTCGGCCCCCTGGGAGTACCTATAGCTATAGGTCCTGAGGCCGTAGTGCAGCTTGATAACAACGGCAATGCGTTCGCAGTGGCCGTAGGCCTGCTGTCCTGCGCGAGCGGAACATCTACCATCACGGCTGATCTGACGACCGTCCCGTACACGACCCTCTCGACGAACTTCACGGTTCTCTCACCGCGACCGACAGTCTAAGGTACGGCTGGTGAGATGAAGAATCCAATAGCATGTCGTGTTCTCATACGGCATGCTAGAGGACTTGAACCCCAATGAGCCACAGGGCAAGCGCGAGGTCCCCACCCGGCCTCCCATCACCCCTTGCCCCTACCCTTCCGGTCCAGCACAGCGAATCCCGTTCGGTATGGTGGGGGGGGAAAGGAATCTTCTTGAAAGAAAGGAAAACATCTATGACCCACTTTGTCTGCAAGCCGATCCTGACTGGCCTTTCTCTCCTGCTTTTAGCGATGATGTGGGTCCTTCCTGCGCACGCCGCCTCCGACCCAAACGGGAAAGCCGTTCCCACCTCAAGGCCGCTTTGCGTGATCCACTCCAACCACTCTCAGGTCGAGTCGGGCCTTAGCCCATTGCAGGAGTCGAGTATCGCCGACATCATCATCGTCGAGTGCCGACCGGTCTATAGCCAGCAAACGGTGACCATTGATGCAACGCAGCTCTTCTACCAGTGTCATAGGAAGCTGTTGTGGTTTGCTCCTTCCCTCACGGCGGCAGGCGCAGGTCCACAGTTCACAGTAACCCTTGATAACGACGGCAACGCCACCGCAGTGGTCTTCGGTGGATCGTCCTGTGCGGCGGCCACCGCCGTAATTTTCGCCAGCCTGAATGCTCCGCCATTCCCAACGGCATCCACCACCTTCACCATCCTGCCACCCCAGAACACTAAACCGGGCGTGATCGCTTCCCCTCGCAGAGAGGTTGAGGATGCGGTGTTCTCCAGCGTGGCGACCGTCATTCAGGTTGAGTTCCCGTCTACGCAGGCCGAGCGGTTCGTGACCATCAGGTCGAATGGACTTTTTGCCCGTTGCGCTCCTTCCAGTCTCTTCTGGTTTGGTCCAGAGGGAATCCCCTTAGGCACGGGCATATCCAGCGTCACCGTGCAGCTTGATAACAACGGCAACGCGTTCGTCTTGGTTATAGGCGCCCTATCCTGTGCGAGCGGATCATCCACCATCACGGCTGATCTGCATACCGTCCCGTACACGACCTTCTCAACAACGTTCACGATTCGCTCGCCGCGACCCACGATCTGACGGTCTAAGGAGTAGCACATGACATGAACCCACGCGGAATGGAGGACTCTCACCCTCCATTCCGCTCTGCAATGCGCCTGTTGCTTCAACATGAAAAGCTTCATCCCCCGTCACGAGTGTAAAGAATCCACACCGATGCTCGATGGACTATCCTTCTTTAACAGTATCATCTGCTTCCATCGGTTGATAGAACATTATCGATTGTAGACCCATCTATATTAATGCTAGGTTGCTGATGTGAAGTAGCCTTGTTTCAGACTCATCTATCCCT
>DASRHT010000027.1:0-16044 GCA_035650355.1 Ktedonobacteraceae bacterium | reverse complement strand
GTGCGGCGCAACTGACCTCGGCAGTAGCCGGCGACTACTTCGACAATGGCGCGATCCAGCATCTCTCGCATGTGCTTGATGATCTGGAGCAGTTCTACACCAAGCAGGGACCTCCGACCTTCCCGAATGGTCCCGAGCCGTATAGCGAGCGCGTGCAGTATATGTTCCATTCGCGCCGTCCCGATGGGTCGCATAACTTCCCGTTCCCGGAGAATGCCAGTGACCCGTTCACCAATGGTGGCGGCCAGGGTAATCTTGATGGCACCACGCAGTCCTTGCAGAACGCGGCGATCCTGCCCGACTTCACCCTGGGACCCGAGGCGATCTTCCAGAACTTCGACCCCGAAGTGACAGACCATCAGAAGCTCCGCGTCGGTCACGAGTTTGCGTTACAGCGTTCGTCGCGCGCGCCTGATGGGACGCCGTTGCATATCCGCAATGACGGACCCGGCCTCTCGACGTTGGATGTGCCGGATGGCTCACTGACCCCGACACTGGAGTTCACCATCTTTGTACCAACCTCCGATTTCTTCCAGGCCATGCGGGTGAATGCAGCTTCGCTGGACCTGGTGAAGGCGGGCGCAAACGGTGGAACGGCTACCAGCGTGCCTCCTGGGGTTGAGGCAGCCGATGATGGAGATGATGGGCTGGAGCGCTTCATTTCGGCCACACGTCGGCAGAACTTCCTGATCCCGCCGCGCCGTCATCGTTCGTTCCCGTTGCTTGAACTCACCTAGTGTTGTTCTCAGACCAGAATAACAGACACCTTCTGGTCTGCATCGAGAGCAGGGAGGCAGTATTTCTCAGAAGTACTGCCTCTTTGTCGGAATGGCGCCTCCTCATATGATGGCGATCCTACCACATGAGCCGGGGTATGCTTGCTCTCTCAAGAGGAGCGCAATTTTCGCTGAATGACATCTATGGTTTTGCGCACAATCTCCACAAATTCGGGTTTGAGGCTGGCGCCGCCGACCAGCGCGCCATCTATGTCGGGATGGGCCATAAACTCGCCGATATTTTCCGCGGTAACGCTGCCTCCGTAGAGGATGCGCACTGCTCCTGCGGCGTCTGCTCCGTGCATTTGCGCGTAAAGCTGGCGGATCAGGTGAATGGTGGAACCCGCGCCCTCAACGGTAGCTGCTTTTCCGGTACCAATCGCCCAGATGGGTTCATAGGCGATAACTACATCCTTCGTATGTTGCGACGCGAAATTGGCGAGGCTACCCTGTACCTGATTGCGTATCACCTCTTCGGTCTGGCCTGCCTCATGCTGATCGATATTTTCCCCAATGCAGACGATGGGTCGCAGCCGATGTTGAAAAGCTGCTCGCGCCTTCTTATTGACCAGTTCGTTCGTTTCGCCAAAGTACATACGGCGCTCGGAATGACCCAGGATCACCGTACTGCATAGCTCGCGCACCATACCGGGGGAAATTTCGCCAGTGAAAGCTCCTTTTTCTTCAAAGTACATATTCTGCGCTCCCAACTCGATACGAGGGGAAGGGATCGCATCCAGCACCTCGCGTACGGGGCTTAACGAAATCGATGGGGGGCAGAGGATGCACATAATATGTGGATAGCTGCGCATCAACTGACCCAGCGCAGGGACGATCTCCATTGCGAAACCGGATGCCTGGGAAGGGCCGTAGTTCATCTTCCAGTTGCCGGCTATTATAGCTGGGCGTAATTGGGCCATAGCTTGCTTATCTCCTGTCCTGTAATGCGGCAACGCCGGGAAGGGTGCGACCTTCCAGGAATTCGAGGGAGGCCCCGCCGCCGGTCGAAACGTGGGTCATCTTATCTGCTGCGTGAACCTTCTCAACCGCTGCCGCCGAATCGCCGCCGCCGATGATGGTGGTCGCGCCTGCTTTTGTCCGTTGCGTCAAAATATCGGTGATAGCGTAGGTACCTACGGCGAATGGCGACATCTCGGCTACGCCCAGTGTACCATTCCATACGATAGTTCTGGCGTCGTCAAGCACTGCTTCAAACTTCTCTATCGTAGCCGGGCCGATATCAAGAATGCGCCAGCCCGGGGAAACCTGATCGATAGCAACCACTTGATGAAGCGCATCGGCGGCGAAGCGATCCGCAACGACCACGTCCACGGGAAGCACGAAAGGTATGCCCCGCTGTTGAGCCTTCTTGAGCAGGTCGCGGGCAATGTCCAGTCTGGTCTCTTCAAAAAGCGAATCGCCGATCTCATAGCCTTCGGCTTTAAGAAACGTGTTCGCCATCCCGCCGCCGATCAAGACCGCATCGGCAAGACTGATGAGCCGCTCCAGCACTGCGATTTTATCGGAAACCTTTGCGCCACCAATGATTGCCACAAAGGGATGCTGGGGATGTTCCAGCGCGGAACCGAGAAAGTTGATCTCCTTTTCCATTAAGAAGCCCGCGACGCCTGGCAGGTAGCGCGTCACTCCTTCAGTGGAGGCGTGAGCTCTATGGGCGGTGCCAAAGGCATCATTCACATAGAGATCGCCGAGCGAGGCAAGCTGGTTAGCGAAATCGAGATCGTTCTTTTCCTCTGCCTTATGGAAACGCAGATTTTCCAGCAGGAGCACCTGACCGGGCTGCAATGCCCTGGCCTGGGCCTCGACCTCTGGCCCTACAGAATCTGTTGCCATCTGTACCGGTCGATGGAGCAGCTTGCTCAGGCGTTGCGCCACCGGAACGAGCTGCATCTTCTCAACCACCTTGCCATCGGGACGGCCCAGGTGGGACATCAAGATCACCGCAGCCCCATTGTTTAGCAGGTATTCGATGGTGGGGAGCGCGGCCTTAATACGGGTGTCATCGGTAATGTGCTGGGCATCGTCTAGCGGCACATTAAAATCGACGCGCACCAGCACCCGTTTCCCTGCAACGTTGCTATCGCGGATGGTTTGCTTATTCATCACTTTATCCTATAGTTAATCGATTAACCTGCAAGGGCACCCATGCGGGTGCCCTACCATATATCGCCGGTCGAAATTGCTGTGGTGATTAGATCCCTTTTTTGCCAATGAAATCGGCCAGATCGGCCACGCGACTGGAGTAGCCCCACTCGTTATCGTACCAGGCGACCACCTTCACCATATTATTCCCGAGCACCATCGTCGTCAGGCCATCCACGATAGCGGAGTGCGAATCACCGCGGAAGTCACTGGAGACCAGCGGCTCTTCGTTATAAGCGAGGATGCCCTTGAGGGGGCCGGCTGCCGCATCTTTAAACGCTTGATTGACGGCTTCTTTTGTGGTCTCTTTGCGCACATCGGCCACGAAATCAACGACCGAGACGGTCACGGTGGGAACGCGCAGGGACATACCATCAAAGCGCCCTTTTAGTTCAGGGATCACCAGCGAGAGAGCTTTGGCGGCTCCGGTTGTCGTCGGGATAATATTGGCTCCGGCGGTACGTGCGCGGCGCAGGTCTTTGTGGACCTGGTCGAGGATGCGCTGATCGTTAGTATATGAGTGAATGGTGTTCATCAGGCCGCGTTCGATCCCAAAGGCATCATTCAACACTTTAGCGGTCGGCGCCAGGCAGTTGGTGGTGCAGGATGCATTGGAGATGATATTGTGGCGGGCCGGATCGTACATATTGTCGTTCACGCCCAGGACAATCGTAATGTCCTCACCTTTAGCGGGCGCGGAAATGATCACCTTTTTCGCGCCCGCTTTCAAATGCGCGGCAGCCTTGTCAGCATCGGTGAAAAAGCCGGTGGACTCGATCACCAGTTGCACCCCCAGGTCGCCCCAGGGGATCTGGGCGGGGTCGCGTTGTGCCAATACCTTGATGCTATGCCCGTTGACAATCAGGTTCTCCTCAGTCGCCTCGACCTCTCCGGGGAAACGGCCATAGGTGGAGTCGTACTTCAAGAGGTGCGCGTTGGTCTGTGTATCGGTAAGATCATTGATGGCGACGACTTCAAGATCGTGGGGGTGGCGTTCCAGCATTGCCTTCATGGATTGCCGCCCGATACGTCCAAAGCCATTGATGCCTACACGGATGGTCATGTTTTATTCTCCTTTGACTTTGCGTTCTCTACCAGTTTCTGGTAGAGAGACAAATCCTGATGTTTCATGTGAAACATTGTATGTTTAACGGCCAGCCCTTGTAATTCTGTGTCAAAGACAGAATGTGTCGAACTGGATAGACGGCTAATTTTCAAACAGTATTTGTTATTGTAGATGGAAATAATCTGAGGCAGGCGTGAGAGCGGCCTGCGCATGCGATTAAATTCCCAACAGAAAAGGCCAGGGCAGGTGCGAGACCTGCCAGTACAGAGACTGCCCACATAGAGACAGGGCAGGTGCGAGACCTGCCCCTACAGAGTATCACCTCGTAGTTTAACTATCAAGAGACTTGCTATTTATGAGGTGGTGGGATCGTCGGCCACCGGGATAACGCCGATTGAGAAGCGGATGTATTCATCGGTGTAGCCGAAGCCGGAGCCGGGAACGCCAGCGATGCCGGTTTTCTCGAAGAGGGAGAACGCGTCTTCTCCCTGGCGTAGCTTGCTCCAGTTGTAGACGGTGGCGTCGTCATCAATGTAAATTTCCTCAAAAAGAGGTTGGATTGCATTGATATGCTGTAGTTGTTCAATCAATTGCTGGCGTCTCAAGCGATAGAAGTTGCGCAGTTTTTCCGCTAGCTGTGGGTGTGACTGGATCAGGCGGTAGTAAGCCATAAAACGCAACTGCCATTCGCCCGGCAGTGATGCCATGCTATTGGTCCAGCTTGCCGCGATAACCGATGCGATTGCTGGATCTCCGCATGTCACCCAACCAAAACGCTCGCCGGTCAGAGTATGCGTTTTGGAGAAGCTACTCACAAAAATGGTATGTTGCAACACATCTGGCGCGGCGAATGTGGCCATGCGCGCCTGGTCTTCTACCGGTTTGCCTGTTCCAATATATGCAAGGTCGGCGAGAAGAAGGATCTCGCGACCCATCTCTCGATAGCGTCTCAATACCCTATGGATGGCGTTCAATTCATCTGGCGTATAGGCAAAGGTGGTGGGATTATTGGTAACGGTCAGGTAGATGAGACGAATATCGGGTGCATCCTGGAGAAGCTGATCGACTTGTTTTTCGGTGAGCTTAAAGCGATGTTCCGGCAGCGTCGGGAAATTGTGGAGGCGATAGCCAAGCGAGCGCGCCTGCCACTCTGGAACATTAAAGCCAGGCTCGGGAAAGAGCACGGCGATATTGGATATATTCTGGGTGTGGTACATATAGGCAAGACCGCGTAGAACTTTGTCAAGGCCGTCCATAGCGCCCAACGTCAGATACACCTGTTGCGGCGTAACAGAAAGTCCCCAACGCTTCATCTCCAGGGCCAGCCATTCGCGTAGCACCGGATTCCCGACGCCATAGATGTCATAGATGCGGGGATCATAGTTGTGAGACAGCAGCAGGCGTTCGCACTCCATCATCTCTCGCCGTAGCCAGAGATAGGTTTCGCCGGTCGCTGTATAGCCATGAAGCTGTTCGCCCGGTAGAGCAATGCCCAGTTCATCCGCGAGGAGGCGATAATCGGCAGGACCGCCTGGTTCGCCCTCGCATTCAGTAACAAGGCGCAGATTAACGTCGCCAATGGTGCGGTTAACGATTTCGCTATGTATCACAGCTTCAGCGATGTTGCGCTGGCGGCATTCATGCTCAAGTTCTGCCACAATACGAGCCATGACGCGGATCGGGCCCGCGCCTTCATGAATGTGGGGACGGTGGCGTTGAATTAATTCACGGCGTAACTGCTGAAGAATGGCTCGTTGTTCCTGTAACAATGTGACGGAAGCGGTGGGCGAATCCACAGAATGGTTGTGGGTAATCACCAGTTATACTCCCTTCGTGTTGCGCTCCACACGGCGCATCTTCTGTTGAGAAGCTGCCAGTCCTCATTGACTGACCTGATGATAAAAGTGTAGCACATGGAAACGAAATGAAGCAAGGTAAGACCCGCTTTTTTGCCTACTTGCTTATAATGGAAATTGAAGCGATGGAATGTTTCATGTGAAACATTCCATCACGCGATATCGGTAAATGCGCCCTCGCGGACTTTTTGGGAGAGGAGCGCGATATCGGGGGCCAGGACGCGATCATGATCGAGCTTAGGGATGTAGCTACGGACGCGTTCATAGGCACGTTGTACGCCCATGCCGGGTTTAAGGGGCAGGCGGAATTCGAGCATCTGGGCGGCGCAGAGAAGTTCAATAGCAATAATCTGCTGGCTCTGCTCCAGAATGCGGAGTACTTTAAGGGCGCTGGTGGCTCCCATACTGACAAAATCTTCCATACCTGCCGATGTGGGGATCGAGTCGATGCTGGCAGGATGAGCCAGGATCTTGATCTCGTTTACCAGGGAGGCCGCTACGTATTGTGTGATCATAAAGCCGGAGTTCAGGCCGGGATTGGGGGTCAGAAAGAGTGGTGCGCCGTCTTTATCCCATTCATGAGGACCCATCAAGCTGTAGATGCGCCGCTCGGAGAAACTGGCCAGTTGGGTCAGGGCAACCGCCATCATATCAAGCGCGAGCGCCAGGGGTTGACCATGAAAATTGCCGCCGCTGAGCACCGCGTCATCCTCAGGAAAAACCAGCGGGTTGTCAGTAACGGCGTCCAGTTCGCGCTCGAAGATATTCATGCAGTAATCCAGGGCGTCGCGGATGGCTCCGAATACTTGAGGGGCGCAACGCAGGGTGTAGGGGTCCTGCACGCGGGCGCAATTTTGATGGCTGCGATTGATTTCGCTATCGCTGACAAGTTGGCGCAGATGGGCTGCGCTCTCCTGCTGGCCGCGCTGGTTGCGACGTAGATGAATGCGGGCATCCAGGGGAATATGGCTACCCATTAGCCCCTCCAGACTCATAGCGCAAGCGACTTCGGCGGTTTGTACCAGCGATCTGGCATCGGCGAGGGCCAAGAGAGCTATTGCCTCCATCAGATGGGTACCATTGATCAGTGCAAGCCCCTCTTTGGCGTGGAGATGAAGCGGAGCGAGTCCGGCCTGTTGCAGGATCTGCGAGCCGCTGAGCCGCTGACCGCGGTAAAAAGCCTCTCCTTCTCCGACCAGGAGCAGGCCCAGGTGCGCCAGCGGAGCCAGGTCTCCGCTGGCTCCTACCGATCCTCTTGAGGGGATAAGAGGGTATATTTCTGCATTCAGGAGCGCGATAAGGAGCTGAACAATCTCTACGCGCACGCCGGAGTGGCCACGAGCAAGACTGGCGGCGAGCAGTATTATCATCGCGCGTGCAACTTCTTCGCTCAAAGGTTCGCCAACGCCTGCCGCGTGGCTGCGCAGCAGGTTATGTTGCAGGTCTACCAGTTGCTCCTGGGGGATGCGCACGCTGCTCAGATGACCAAAGCCCGTTGTCACCCCGTACACTTTCCGCCCTTCGGCAGCGATAGTATCGATCACCGCTCTCGCCGCCTGGATGCGCTTGATAGATTGTTTACCTAGCTCCACTTTTACCCCGTAGCGAGCGACGGCAATAACCTCTTCAATAGAGAGCGCCTGCCCATTGATCATAACCGGCTTCTGTTGCTGCTGGTGATAGATTGTCCTCATCATAGAAGTTCCATCCTTTCCGGGCCTCATTGCCTTGTATCTAGCATAGCAGAGAAGCAGGCGAACGTAAAGAGCCAGACAATGCCAGCCCTTCCCCCAAAATCAGCCCTTCCCCTCAAAAAAGACCGTATGCCCTCCGTACCGACCCGATTGATCGCGTCTGCTTCAGCGCCGTCCTCCAAATCCATCCCAGGGCAAGCGCAAGGCATTGCCCCTACCGTCTCCGGTCCAACATGGCAGGTCCTGTTTGGATTTGTTTTGGGGAGTGATGCAATGTGGGAGGTTGGTAGGGGCAATGGATGGGGCCTCGCGCTTGTCCTGGTTGGGGAACGACAAACGATCTATCAGACGCAATTATTCCCTTTTTCAAGGACGCTGTAATTTTGGTTACCATGTGATTTCGATGCGATGGCGACGGCGGAAGCGCATGGAAGAGGGACGAGTGCAGGACGGACGCGGTGAACCGGATCGGTACGAACGGTTCGTTCATTGCTATGGGGCACTGCGAACGTTTGTCACGATCTGCGCCAGCGGGGCCACGACCAGCAAGCTTATCATGATGATGAGCAGAGGGAAAGCGATAGGGTGTGTAAAAACTGCAAGCTGCGGCGGCGCCAGGAGTACGAGAAAATAGCTGCATTGGGCCAGACCGGCATATTTGCCCCAGCGCGTGGAACTAAAGCGTATTGGTCGAGCCAGAAGAAAATAACTGACCAGCGCGGCGAGCAGTGGCATGCAGAAACGCAGCAGCATGATCATACCGATCCAGAGCGCGAGGATATGCTGCTGCAACAGGATCAATATGATAGCCAGATAGAGGCAAAAATCGGTCTCGGCATCGATGAGTTGCCCCAGCTTACTTTGTGTATCAGTCCATCGCGCCACCTGCCCATCAAGAATGTCCGTTGTGATGCCGATGAGCAGAACGGATAGGAGCAGCCAGGAAGGAGTCGTGAGGCCGCCAACCAGTCGACTGAAGAGGAAAGATGCAGCCAGGCCGCGCCACCCGGTAAGCATATTTGCCAGGCCCACCTTTTGCAGTAATCTCCCTGTTTTTACATGACGGTTCAACCCCAGATGCCAGTAGAGATCGCTCTGCTGCCATGCCACGCAAAACAGCAGGCCGGGCAACAGACGCCATACTGCTCCGGTCCCCTCAAGCGCGATCACAGCGACGACTAAACCGGCGGCCATAAGCATCATCAATAGCGTCACGCATAACCACGAGCGTTTTAGCGTAGGATTGGCCCTGGCGGTGACATTTGACATCTGCCACGAACGCGCCAGAAAATGCCACCAGCCGACCGGGCTGAAACGTTCAGCGCGCAATGTCGTTAGCAGATCAACAACAAACTGATTGTTCTCGTTTGTGGTCTGTGCTATCGAACACCTCCTTTCTAGGGTAAGCCAAACAATGTTTCATGTGAAACATCCCATTTCTGGTAAACGCTATGATTGATATTTTACCAGATTAGTAATTTCATCTGTAATTGATGGTTCAAAGAAGTGTCAAAAGCAGCATATCCCTTTCTTTACCTTATGGGAGTGGAACGTTGGTCCATTATGCCTACTTGCATCGCGCGGTGTTCTTCGATATACTCCATCGTAAGCTGATCACTTTGTTACCAGGCAAAGTCGGTTTTCCGTGCCGGACTGGTTGAGCAAACATAGAGGAAAGACATGCATATTGATGCGATCATCACCCACCTTATGCGCAAATTCCGCGAGCAGGGGTGGATCTCTCCAACCGTTTACGCTGCTAGCCTTTCTGGGATGGTCCGGGCATTCTTTCTAGCGTCACTGGAAGGAGAACCACAACAGAAAGCGCATCAATTGTTTGTGTTGGGTCGAGAAAAGGGACAAGCGTACCCGCAGGATCAATTGGCAGAGGTCATCTTAGCCTCACAGGTGTGGATCACTGCCTCCACTGCCGCCCATGTGCAAGCGCAGACGAACCCACAGTTCACCCGGAGCGAAGGTCTCGCGCTTTGGAGGGTTGCAAATAGCTCACCCTGGCAGATGGAAGCGAGGCTCTACACATTTGTGCGCAATAGTGCAGGGATTCCTGTCGAGTTGATACAGGAGCCTGAGAAGCAAGAGCAGCAGGATATTATCTTGCTGCCGATATGGGCATTCTGTGCAGGTTGGCGCTCGCGGCATCTCTCGGATGTGCAAGTCGAGCATCTCCAAAGCGAGAGTTTGCGTGTCTTTCTGACATTAGAGCACGAAAATGGCCCTCCGCTTTCCTCCTGAAAAGTTGGGAGGGCGGCCATGTTAAGCGTGCGAATGTTTCACATGAAACATTTTAGCGTACCACCAAAATGGAGCGAACAAGATTGACGCCGAAGTGATAACCAATTTCGTGATAGTCGCGGATCGACCAGAAGGTCAGCTCGCATTGTTTCCCCACCTCGATGCTGCCGGTCTGGTCATGCAATGCCAGCGCCCGCGCACCGTTGATGGTCGCTGCCATCAGCGCCTCTTCAAGCGTCATGCCCATTGATGACATTGCCAGCTCCAGCATCATCTGCATATTTTCGCAGTACGAGGTGCCAGGATTAAAATCGGTCGCCAGTGCCACATACAGACCGCGATCAATCAGCCGCCGCGCCGATGGGTAGGCGGTGCGCAGGGTATGCGAGCAGCCCGGCAATAGCGTTGCCACGACTCCGGCCTCGCGCAATGCATCCAGATCGCTATCGTCGGCATGGTCAAGATGATCAGCGGAGGTCGCGCCTAGTTCGGCTGCCAGCCTGGAACCACCGGAGGGGCTGAGCTGGTCGGCATGGATTTTGAGCTGATAGCCGAGTTCTTTGGCCCGCGTCAAAACACGGCGACTCTCTTCAAGCGTAAAAGCTTCGCGCTCACAAAATACGTCGCAAAAGCGAGCCAGCCCTACAAAGGCGGGTAGCATTTCTTCAATCACCATCTCAACATATGTTGCGCGCTGATCCCTGAATTCGGGGGGAATGCTATGTGCGCCTAGAAACGTAGGGATGATGCGCAGTTCATTATGCGTGTGACGATGAACGGTCGCTTCCTGCTGACTAAGATGATTGATGGCGCGCAGGCAGGCTTCTTCCGTTGCCGTATTCAGCCCGTAGCCGGTCTTAATTTCAACCGTAGTGGTGCCGTGGGCACGTATGGTATTGAGGCGCGCACTTGCCAGCTCTATCAGTGTATCGGCGTCGGCCTCGCGTGTAGCCTTCATCGTCGTAAGGATGCCGCGTCCCTGGGCGAGCAGCTCGCCATAACTCACGCCGGAGCGTCGCAGGTGAAATTCTTCGGCCCTATCTCCGGCGAAGACGAGATGCGTGTGCGAATCCACAAAGCCGGGGGTGATGACAGCTCCTTCCGCATCAATCAACGTGATATTAGGAATGCTATCATCCGTGTCGGATTGAAAAAAGGGTTCCGACTCGTCATCGGAGCCGATCCAGGTAATTATGCCGTGATGGACGGCCAGAGCCGCGTGGTTAATAATGTGTAGCGGGCCGCTTGTCCCCGCTATTGGTTGCTGAGCGATAGTGACTAATTGACCAATATTACGAATAACCGTATCCGCCAGGATCGTTGCTGAGGGTTGGGACGATTCCTGCTCCATAATACCATCTCCTTGCATATATGCAATCTTTCCCCTCGTTATAACATAACCTGTTGCGGGCGTCCACTTGCTCTCGCTAGCTGGATTTGTTACACTGTGGTCAGATTGAAGAATGCAGAATGCTAGCGAATTTCAGAAACAGGATAATAGTGTCCTTGATATTTTAGGAGGGTGTATGAGAGCAGTTGATGATAGCAGCCCTCGCTATGCAGCCGTTCTGCGGCTCCTACAGGCATGGAAACAATTACCCGAGAGCGACCTCTCACGCATGCTGCGCACCCACTATCTCATCACCGACGATTTTCGCGAGATGGAAGAGCAGGGGCTTCTCACCATGACCTTTGTGGGCGATGAATACATCGTCGCCGCCACTTTGCTTGGCCGTCTCTGGTTAGAACAGTATACTACCGAGGAGCAGAAAAAACATGGCGTATGATGATGCGGATGAAGCTCTGCCTTATACTACGATTGGAACAGATGAGGCGAAGCACATGATCGAAGCCGGGGCACGAGTAATTGACGTGCGGCAACCGGAAGAATGGAATCGTGGCCATATTGCCGAAGCTACGTTAGTACCGCTCAATGGCATCTATTCGTTTGGGAAAGCTCTCCAGGATCTGGGCCTGTTGGCAGACGAAGACGTGATCTTTGTCTGTGCTGCGGGACAGCGTAGCGCGAGCGCGTCGGAAATTGCATTGTTGACTGGTTTAAAGAAGGTCTACAATCTAGCCAATGGCATGAATGGCTGGATCAACCGGCGCTATGCGATTGAACGCTAGCCTGTGATGAGAAACCCGTTTTCCATCCGGGCAAGGAAGACCCCTATATATTCACACAAAGTTACGTATGATGAGAGGAGACATGATATGTCCCTGTTAGAGGGAAAGAAAGCCCTTATTTTTGGCGTTGCCAATCATCGTTCCATTGGCTGGGCCATTGCCCAATCGCTGGCAGGTGAGGGGGCGCAGCTTGTTCTGGCGTACCAGGAGCGTATGGAGAAATATGTGCGCGAATTGGCGGTGAAGATCCCCGGTACAGAGGTTGTTCCATGCGATGTGCAGAGCGATGAGCAACTCGACGCCGCGTTTGCCCAGACCGGTCAAATCTTCGGCGGCGGACTCGATATCCTGATCCACTCGGTCGCTTTCGCTCCTCCTGCCGAACTGGAAAATCCCTTCATTCAAACTACACGCGAGGGCTTCCATACAGCTCTAGATATCAGCGCCTATTCCCTGATCGCGATGGCGAAGCGCGCCCAGCCATTGATGATCGCACGCGGCGGTGGCAGCATGCTCACCCTTACCTATATGGCGAGCGAGCGCGTCATGCCCAAGTACAATGTGATGGCCGTCGCCAAAGCCGCGCTTGAGTGCAGCGTTCGCTACCTGGCGTTTGAGATGGGCGAGCATAATATTCGCGTCAACGCTATTTCCGCCGGTCCACTCAATACGCTGGCAGCGCGCGGCGTCTCCGGCTTCACGTCTTTCCGCGAACAGATGGGCAATATCGCGCCACTGCGGCGCAATATTGAACAGAGCGAGGTGGGCGATGCTGCTCTCTTCCTGAGCAGCAATTATGCCCGTGCCATCACCGGCGAGATTATGTTTGTCGATGCTGGCTATAACATCATGGGCGCGGTATAACGGAATACTCTGCTTCCACGCAGCCGATCCGTAGGGGCTGGGCTTGCCCCTGCCCTGCTAGCGCGGAACATTTCAAAACACACAAAAAGCGGTGGGATAGAGCTTATCATCCCGCCGCTTTTTGTGTAATGGCTGCTCATTGCTCAACGGGTCGGATCGATGTCGGCTGCTCCGGCGCTGGTTCGCCGCAGACGCTACAGAAGCGCGCGGTCGTACGGTTCATATGGCCGCAGGGCCAGACGCGCAGGTTGAGTGTGCTCTGCGGCGTGGTAGGAAGCGACTGCACTGCTGGCGGAGGCGTTTTAGTCGGCGTATCAGTAGCTCCCCGCTTCATCGTGGGAGTTGCATTGGCCGGTTGCTGTGGTGGTGGCGGCGGAGCTTTTCTCTCAGGAGGCAGGCCAACCACTTTTTTCTTGCGCCGCCGCACAATGACGCCAAAAGCAAGCAGGAGTAGAACAAACAGCAAGGCTGCAATCCCGATTACCCAGACAGTTATTGGGATTGCTATCGGTTGGGTTGTTGTATGGGAGTGGGCCGGAGTGGTGTTGCTTTTAGGCGCGGGTTGCGCGGTTGGCGTTGGCGTCGGCAACCCCTGTTCCGAGTTTGCCTGCGTCTGGGCATAATCAAGATAGGGGGTTACGGCAGCGAATGATGGATACTTTTGTGTAAGCTGCTGAAACTCCTGCTGCGCTTTATGCCAGTGTCCCGGCGAGCTTGCGGCATAATCGGAAAACGCCTGGCTCCATAGTTGCTCGAATGGTCCCGGCGTGGTATTCAGTTTGAGGCTTTGCACCAGATCGGCGGCGCTATTGCCTGCCTGCAAAAAGCTGGTGCCTCCGAGACCTCCTCCAGAATCGGGGCTGGCAAGACCAAAACTCACAATTCCCACGACGGTACCATTGGCATCGAGCGCGGGACCGCCGCTATCGCCATGTTCTACATTGCCTCCCACCTGAATCACAGGCGCGCCGCTGTTCGTCGTTTTGATCGAACTGACGTTAATCTTATTCACCGAAGAAGTAAGTAAATCGGTCGGTTTGGTGCTGACATCGCCATTACCGGGAAAACCAATGATCGTCAGCGTGTCCTGCTGCTGCACATTGGAAGAGTTCCCGAGCTGCACGCTTGGCGTATCAAAGCTGAAAGGGGCATGGATAATGGCGACATCTTTCTGATCGAAGACGCTCTCGCTCTCAATTTTATCGACGGTCGCGTGAAAGCGGGCGGGCACATCTGATAGATTGAGGGCGACCAGCGGGCCGGTATAGTCCGTGCTCAGAAAAACTTCGCTGGTGGGCTTGTCATAGGCTGGCGTTGATTGTAATAGCCCCGTTGTAAGCTGCTGCGTGACCTGCGTTGGCGTGACCGATGGCGAGCCGGGGGCAACGTTACGATTAATGTAATTTGCCACATCAGTTGCTGCCTGCGAATAGAGAAACTGGGCCAGCGTTTGATCCTGTGGAGGATTGATAACGTGGTCCGCCGTCAGGATATCGCCGTGAGAGGTAATGAAGGTCCCGCTGCCCGATACGGTCAGAGGATAGCCTGTGGTTGTACCAAAGCCATTTGTACTATTGGCCTGGGGAAAGGTCACATCATTATTCTGCGCAAAATGCACCGTGAGACGACTGTTGATCGTCGTAAAGATGCGCACCACCGCGGGTTTAGCAATATCGACGGAGCGCACAACCGGATCTGCGACATTGCCGCCAGGGATACCATCGGCATAGCTGGTCAGGGTGGTGCTAAAAGCCATCGTCAAAATGATACTGATGATTCCCAGAATCGTAAAAAGGGGTCGTAATCGGTGTATATTTGTCAATGGTATATATTTACGCATTGTTTGTTGCATGGCAGATATCCCTACCTTATCTCTGGATAGGAGAACTCATCTAACATTATAGTTCAGGAATAGATACGTTTCAAAATGGGACGAGTTGCACGCTTCCGTTTGTGCCAAAAGAACGGCCTGTGGCGCCCGTGTTTCAGTAGTCAAGGTACCTGTTTCTGCCAGTGGTGCGCCAGCATGCCATAAAGTACCAGGTCAACATAATGATCATAAAGCCATTCGCCCCGCCTGACAATCCCCTCTACTGTAAAGCCGAGCCGTTGCGGGATGGCGCAACTACGCGTATTCTCTACCGCACAACGAATTTCGACCTTGTTGAGTTTTATCTGATCGAAGGCATAGGTGACCATTGCCTGGCATGCCTTTGTCATCAGCCCCTTGCCCTGGAATTGCGCTCCCAGCCAGTAGCCTATCTCCACTTTGCGGTTGCGCCAGTCAATAGAATGATAGCCAATGGTACCCGCCGCCTGGCCCTTATACCAGATAGCGCAGGCAAAGCCTCTATGCTCCCTATGTTGTATTTGGATGTTGCGGATAAAAGCCAGCTCGTCCTCGACCGTTCGCGTTGTATCGAGCCAGGGCAGCCATTGCCGGAGATGCGTCCGGTTCTGATCGATCAATTCAAAAAGCGGTTGGGCATCCTGCTCGGTGATCATACGTAATGTTGTATCAGCATTAAGCTTTATATATACCGGTTGTAGTGGTGTTGGCATGTAACGTCCTTTAATTTCGTAGGGACCCGATTTATCGCGTCCGCTGTGCGATTTATCGCGTTCCCAATGCATCGCGTTCCCAATTTCGTCGCGACCTCCCACGATGAAGCGGGGAGCTACAGCGCATCCAAAATCGCCAGTCGGCTGCAAAGGATGGCTTGCTATTTGTTCATAACCAGTTCTCTGAAAAAGCGTCTATTATTATAGTATCACGCTTTTGGACAATTTGAGCAGTGGATGCGGCTCTCTCTCTGGTATGATGGTACTGCCGTTGAGGACAGGTGCAGTGGGAGAAGGCGGTCAATCGGACGAGCTGTAGCTCCCCGCTTCATCGTGGGAGGTCCCTGCGGAAACTATTATATGATACTGCTCGTATCACTACTATATAACTATGCGTTTCTGTGGTTTTATCACGATAGTTGGAAGGAGTATCTAATGGCTTTACGAAAGCATTATGCCATCTTGTTTATGTTGATGGCTGCTATAGCACTATTGATTACTGCCTGTAGCCAGACAGTGGTTGGGACCGGGACGGCCACCAGTACCAGCTCTCTCACGCCTCTCCAGGTGCTGCAAAAGAGCGCTGATGCGATGAATCAGCTCAAATCGTCGCACATCGACTTGCAGTCAAATACCAGCCTGCAAACGTCCAATACCGCGACCCCTTCAGCCGCCGCTGG
>DASRHT010000026.1:0-82359 GCA_035650355.1 Ktedonobacteraceae bacterium | reverse complement strand
GTGCGGCGCAACTGACCTCGGCAGTAGCCGGCGACTACTTCGACAATGGCGCGATCCAGCATCTCTCGCATGTGCTTGATGATCTGGAGCAGTTCTACACCAAGCAGGGACCTCCGACCTTCCCGAATGGTCCCGAGCCGTTCAGCGAGCGGGTGCAGTACATGTTCAGTTCGCGGCGTCAGGATGGGTCGCATAATTTCCCGTTCCCGGAGAATGCCAGTGACCCGTTCACCAATGGTGGCGGCCAGGGTAATCTTGATGGCACTACGCAGTCCTTGCAGAACGCGGCGATCCTGCCTGACTTCACCCTGGGACCCGAGGCGATCTTCCAGAACTTCGACCCCGAAGTGACAGACCATCAGAAGCTCCGCGTCGGTCACGAGTTTGCGTTGCAGCGCTCGTCGCGCGCGCCTGATGGGACGCCGCTGCATATCCGCAACGATGGTCCTGGCCTCAGTTCGCTGGACGTGCCGGATGGCTCACTGACCCCGACACTGGAGTTCACCATCTTTGTACCGACCTCCGATTTCTTCCAGGCCATGCGGGTGAACGCGGCTTCGCTGGACCTGGTCAAAGAAGGCCATAATGGTGGAACGGCCACCAGCGTGCCTCCTGGGGTTGAGGCAGCCGATGATGGAGATGATGGGCTAGAGCGCTTCCTCTCGGCCACACGTCGGCAGAACTTCCTGATCCCGCCGCGCCGTCATCGTTCGTTCCCGTTGCTTGAACTCACCTAAAGGCGGGCTCAGACCAGAATAACAGACACCCTCTGGTCTACCCCTTTGGTCTGTATCGAGCATAGGAGCCGCCCTCCTTTAGCGAGGACGGCTCCTATGTTTTTGGTTGCAGGAGGTTATAGACAGCCTTTACGTTTCTTCGAGCAAACGCTCCCCTTGCTTTACCAGGCGAGTGCCTGCGATCTCCCATAGCTCGCCTCCAAAACGCTCAATAAACCAGCGATCATGCGAGATGACGACGACCGGACCAGGGAACGCGAGTACGGCGGCTTCGAACGCCTCCAGCACGTCTAAACTGATATAGTTGGTTGGTTCGTCGAGCAGCAGCACATTTGGCTCGTTAGCCATCAAACGGGCGATCTCTAGCTTCCTGCGCTGCCCCGGGCTGAGCTGCCCGACTTTTTTGTGCATATCCTCCAGGCGAAACAGACCATAGCCGATCAATCTGGCAATAAACTCTCCCTCGTATCCGATCTGTCCGTAACGATACGTCTCAATCACCGTTTTATGCAGGTCGAACGTCTGACCTTCCTGAGGTAGGTAGCCGATGCGCGCTCCCGCCACGACCTGTACGCTGCCAGCATCGGGCTGCTCAAGGCCCATGATGATTCTGAGCAGGGTCGTTTTCCCCGTCCCATTGGGTCCGGTGAGCACGATGCGCGCTCTGGGCTTGAGCGTTAGATTGACGTCGCGCAGAATGCAGCGTGCGCCAAAAGCTTTGGCGACCTGCGAGAGGGTGAGCACGGCCTGAGATTGCATCGGCTCGGAGGTGAAGCGCGAGCTGACTTTTAGCAGCTCTGGCGGCTTAGGGATGGGAGCGGCCTCGATGCGCCTCAATTGCTCTTCCGCCGCCCGGATATTGCGCGAGATGGTGCTCTGGACGCGTTGCTCGAAGAAATGGATGGCATTCTTATCGTTATCCCGCGGCGGTCGATAGCCGTGTCCCACCTGGCGCGCGCTGACTTTGATACGTTTGCGCAGATCCACAATCTCCTGCTGCTGCCGCTCATAGTCCTCTTCCCATTTGACACGCTCGGCAGCTTTAGCCTGGACATAGGCATTGTAATTGCCCTCGTACGCTTTGAGCTGGTGATCATGGTCGCTGATCTCGAAGATGCGATTGACGGCCCGATTGAGAAACTGCCGGTCATGCGAGACGATCAGCATGGCTCCGCGATAACCGGAGAGGTAGCGTTCCAGCCATTCCAGGGTGGCAAAGTCCAGATGGTTGGTTGGCTCGTCCATGAAAAGCAGATCGGGCGAGCGCAGCAGCAGCGTTGCCAGGCCGACGCGGGTCTTTTCGCCGCCGGAAAGCGACTGCACCTCCTGCGTGCGTGGCAGGTATGCGATCCTCAGTCCCTCCAGAATGACATCGATCTTATAATCCAGCTCATAGCCGCCACGGTCCTGGAACCGCGTCGAGACGAGTTGGTATTCGGCTAACAGCGCAGGCAGTTGCGTCTCGTCGGCGCTCGCCATAGCAGTCTCAAGCTGGCGCATACGTTCCTCAAGCTGGCGCAGATTCCCGACCGATTCCAGGATCAGATCCTGAATGGTATAGCCATAAAATTCCGGCGTGGTCTGGGGTAGATAGCCCGACTCGACCGAAGGTGCATAGCTAATAGCGCCCCCGTCCGCCTCCTCCTGACCGACCAGCAGCCGCAGCAGCGTTGACTTGCCCACCCCGTTTGGTCCCACCAGCCCCACGCGGTCGGCGGCATTGATAACGAAAGAGACATCATTGAGAACGGTTATCGCGCCATAGGATTTTGCGAGCTGGCGTCCGGCTAATAACATCAATACACCTCAACTTCCCATTCACGCTCATAGAGTGAGCAGGTAATAATGGTGAAAGCTGCACGTCTGTTATGCTCGTATAGTGCAAAAGGCAGGCCAGATTCTACGAGGTAGCATACGGTGAGGGCCAAATGGGTAGAGGTAGGCCGGTGGGTGATGCTACCAGGAAGAGGGCACAACATACGGCAGTGAACGATTATCGCGCCTGGCCGCACTTCTCAAATAGAGAAGGGACCAGCGTGGCATAGAACTGCTCGTAATCGTGCTTACTTCTTCAAGGGTACTCTCCTGGCAGATGATGGAATCGTATAGATAAAGTATACCCGACAGAGCTGATGAAGTCAAACCTGAATTTTGGCGCTGGTACAGAGCTTTTCAGTTTTCCTCTCCTCTGACTCCTGCTGCCTTGCTCTGCGCCCCAAACGGGGTGCAGAGCAAGTGGGTATCGAAAGCTCAAAAAGCCGTGATGATTTATTATAATCTAGTAAACTAGTGGTCTAGATGTCTTGACAATATAGAACGGAGTATGGTAAAGTCTATATAAGCTTATCAAACCCAATGTGACGCTTATCGTATTTCTAGTTTACCTGTGCCAACACCGCTCTTAAACTGCAAGATATTTCCCGTTGAAGGGGGCCAACGCAAACAAACGAGGAGTAGGTAATTGATGAAACAGAGAGATCCTCTTGTACTGCATGTTGCTGCCGTGATACTACTTTGTTTTTTAAGCCTGACTGCTATTTTCAGGATGGGGGCCACGCCCACGCAGGCAGCGGGCTTCTCGGGCCGGTTTTTTGCTCCTTACACCGATATGACGCTCTTCCCCACGCCGTCGCTAACCCAGATTACGCAGACGAGCGGCTTAAAGTTCTATTCGCTGGCCTTTATCACCAATGCCAATACAGGTACCTGTCTGGCTGCCTGGGGCGGCTCCGTCACCTTTGCGCAGGAAAGCACCTTTTTGCCCAACCTGCAAAGTGATATTCAGTTTGTACGCAGCCAGGGTGGGGATGTGACCATTTCTTTTGGCGGCCAGGCGGGCACCGAACTTGCCGATTCCTGCACCAGCGTCAGCACATTGCAGGCGCAGTATCAATCGGTCATTGATCGCTATCATCTCACACATATTGACTTCGACATCGAAGGCGTCGCGGTCACTGAGCAAAACTCCATTGATATGCGCAACAAAGCCATTGCGGCCCTGCAACAGGCCAATCCCGGGCTGTTCGTCTCGTACACGCTGCCAGTGCTGCCCTCTGGACTGGTCGATACGGGGATCAATATCTTAAAAAACGCGATCCAGAACGGGGTGGCGATTGGTATTGTCAACGTTATGGCGATGGACTATGGCAGCTCTTTCCCCTCGGATATGGGGCAGAACGCCATTAACGCGGGCAATAGCCTGTTCAGCCAGCTCAAGACACTCTTCCCGTCGAAAACTGATAGCCAGCTCCACGCGATGATCGGCATTACGCCCATGATCGGTATCAACGATATCAATTCGGAGATATTTACGGAGCAGAACGCGCAACAACTGCTGGCCTATGCTCAACAAAATCAGATCGGCGAGCTGGCGATGTGGTCCGAGGGGCGTGATAAGCAATGCACCAATCCGACCGGCTTTGCCTCCCCTTCTTGCAGCGGCATCAACCAGCAGGCATTTGACTTTACCAACATTTTCAACCCGTTCAATGGCGTGGTCACTCCGCCGACCGTAACGCCTGTGCCAACTCAAACGGTGACGCCGACGCCAACCGCAACGCCGCCGCCGGGCGTACAGCCCTGGGACCCCAATAGCCATGTCTATCATGTTGGCGACCAGGTTTTCTTCCAGGGGCACGTCTACCAGTGTATTCAGGCGCACACTTCGCAGCCCGCCTGGGACCCTGCCGACGTTCCGGCGCTCTGGCAATTGATCTCCTGAACTGTGGAGGAGTGAAGCTGGCAAGGTTTTTCTTCACACCTCCTTCTTTACTGGTCGGGACGGTCCTTCTTACGGGGTATCCTCTACCGCAAAGGTAGGGGATATTCCGTAAGAAGTTTTTTTAGTAAAAAGTGGTGCCGCGCTGGATGCGAATATTGCCGCTACCAGTTTTGAGCTTGAGCGGAGGACGGGGCAGATTGCCGACTTCGTTAGAGCCGAACTCGTTCGTGACACCGCCAGAGCCGGTTTTGCTTTTGAGGCTGAATGATGCATCAACCGGCAGTGAGACACGGATGCGTCCGCTACCCGTGGTCAGCTCGTAGTCCCCGCTCGGATCGAGCGAGCCTGTGAAGGTGATGGAGCCGCTTCCGGTCTTCAGGCGCGATTCGCCGCTGAGCGTGGCATTGAGCAGTTCAATACGTCCGCTGCCGGTCTTGCCGTTCAACTGACCCTGTACATTGCTGAGCTGCATGCGTCCGCTGCCGGTTTGCAGGCTGGTATGCCCCTGAAGGTTGCTGGCCTCGATGCGCCCGCTGCCGGTATGAGCGGTGATCAAGCCCTGCAAATCGCTCATGATAATCCTGCCGCTGCTGGTGTCCAGCCGGCAGGTGCCGCTGACGCTCTGGACGATGACGCGCCCGGAGGTGTTGGTCAGTTCGATATCGCAGGTTTCCGGCACGGTAATATCCATATCGATGCGACGCAGGCCGAGCTGGAAGACGCCCCAGAAAATGCGACCGGTGATGTTGAGGATGTTATTCTGCTGATTACACATCAGTTGCATCTTCTCAGGCCTGGGGTACAGCCCGCTGGCCCGCTTGACGCCGCTCACGGTGACGATGCCCTGCTCGCCACGATGCAGCGCGATGGTGCCTGCCGTATTTTTGATGACGAGCGTGGGGCGCTCGGAGACCTGGAAGGTCTGCACCGGCATGGGGACGGTGACGACGCGCCAGTTGGCGATCACCGCAATCGTTCCAAAAAAGACCAGCAGCGTGAGGATGAGCCAGCCCAACCAGTGGACGATGATGCCGGACATACTCCCGCTAATAGCTAAGGCGCCGATGATCAACAGTACCAGCAACAGGATCGCTATGCCGCGCTGCTCCCTGGGTTCGGGACGGATCTTCTCACCCTCCGATGGCCAGATGCCGCCTGTATAGCCCTCTGCATATGGCTGATATTCACGTTCCTGCGGCTGCGCTCCCTGCTCGCGCGGATCGGTATTCACCTGCTGGGCGCTTAACGGCGCAGGTTCCGGCGTTTCATATATATGTTCCTGGCTCTGCATAATTGCTCCTGAAAAACGATAAGGTAGAGAAACATCACAGAAGATAGACAAGTATTATAACTTGTACGAACCAGGTTGAGATAAGTTATTGCTCTAACCATCAATTTGACATCTTGCCTCGACGAAGAGAGAGCCATTAGTTTTGAAAAAAGCAGATCTATACGTTATTCTCTATAGTAGAGTAAGTAGAAGATGCAAAAGTCTCTCTTCGTTGAGGCAAGATGTCATGAACTTTATCACGGTTTTTATTACTAAAGCTGTCAATGATTATATCAATGGTATCGGTCCCAGCGTTATAAGCTTTATCATTGGCTTTATAGGACCATTTCTCTTCAAGTGGTTTAAAAATCTGAAGCAGGGAAAAGCCAAAAAGTTTTGGAAGCCCTTAACTCAGGGAAAGCTGCACATTGTTGTACCACGCCTTTTCAATCATCCCACGTTCAAGCATGAACAAATAGGCGTTATTGCCGCCGGAACGGTCAATAGCCTCTTCGAAATAGGCTCGTATTTGAAATCCCTCAACATCGCTCCGCCCTCAATAGTCTATGCGGACCTCCTGGGCGGGGATCAACTGGAAACCCACCTGATTGTATTGGGAGGTCCCACTTCGAACGAGTTTATGAAAAGGGCACTTGATTCTTTGAAGCTTAGCTGTCAATTCGATACACTTCCTAACACTGCGTTTCCAAACAAAAAAGAGGATATTCTTGTTGACAGGAAAACGAACCAGACATATACATCCAGCCTGAAACAGCATACCGCCGGCAGAAATTTGAAAGAGGTCGAACGAGATTACGCGATCATTATCAAAGCAACACATCCATTTTGCCGTGAAAAACAGATTCTGCATATCGCGGGCCTCCATGATTACAGCACCTGGGCTGGCGTCAAATACGTTATGTCTGATGACTTTCTGCATCAACAGATTGTCAAGGATAAGCGATCTTTTGAGATGCTCATTCAAACGGATGTTGTGGGAGGTACGCCTCAGAACATAAAGCTGGTGCTCGCGCGTGAACTGCGATCTTAAAGACTTTTGTGAATGGTATACCAGACTCTTTTTGATAGACCCCAACAATATGTGCTACCATAAAAGACTAGAACCTACCAGGAGTTGTCCACTGTCAACAGCCAGAGGAGACTGGCACCGCTGGAGCATCAAATGGGGATACTATCAGGAATTCGGGTCGCGGACTTCACGCGCGTTGTGGCTGGCCCTTACTGCTCAATGCTGCTGGGCGATTTAGGGGCCGAAGTGATCAAGGTCGAACAGCCCGGGCAGGGCGACGATTCGCGCGGCTGGGGACCGCCGTTCGTCGCCGGCATCAGCACGTACTATCTAGCGATCAACCGCAACAAGAAGAGCGTTTGCCTCAATCTGCGTTATCCAGAAGGGGTCGAGATCGCACGCCAACTAATTATGAAGAGCGATGTTGTGCTGGAAAACTTTCGTCCAGGCTTTATGGACCAGCTTGGTCTGGGCTTCGAGGAGCTGCATAAAGTCCATCCTGGCCTGGTCTATTGCTCCATCTCGGGCTTTGGGCAGAGCGGCCCTTACAAGAACAGGGCAGGTTACGATGTAATTGTCTCGGCTCTGGGAGGATTGATGGGGATTACGGGCACGCCAGGAGGAGAGCCGGTGAAAACCGGCGTGGCGGTCCTCGATCAGTCCACAGGTCTTAACGCATACGCGGGCGTCCTTGCCGCGCTCTATCATCGCGAACGCACAGGAGAGGGCCAGCGCGTCGATGTTTCGCTGCTGAGTACGCAGCTTTCGATGTTGATCAACGCTGCGAGCGGTTATTTGATTGCGGGCGAGATTCCCGTGCCGCAGGGGACCGCTCACCAGTCAGTTGTGCCCTATCAGGCGTTTCGCGCCTCCGATGGCTACATCCTCATCGGGGCCGCCAATGATAAGCTCTTTCGCCAGCTCTGCCAGGGCCTGGGTCATCCAGAATGGGGGACAGATCCACGCTTCAAAACCAACTATGACCGCGTGATCAATCGCGAGGAGCTGATCAGCCTGATGGAGGAAGCCCTCCAGGCCGATACTATCGCGGGGTGGGAGCGGCGTTTAATGGAGGCTCAGGTGGCAGTCGCTCCGGTCAACCGCATGGATCAGGTCTTTAGCGATCCCCAGGTCGTCCACTCGCAACAGGTTGTGACCGTCCCGCATCCAATCGTTGGCGACCTGCCCCAGGTCGGTCCAGCCGTCAAACACAGCCTGACCCCTGCCCAGGTCACAACTCCGCCACCTGGACTAGGAGAGCACACCCACGAAATATTAGGCACATTGCTCGGCATCGATCAAGATGAACTGGACCGTTTAGCCGCCAGGAATGTGATTTGAGCAGGGCTTTTCAGTGTTCCTCTCCTCTAACCCCTGCCGCCTGGGTTCACGCCCCCAACGGGGCGCTGGGCAAGAGGAGAGAGGTGCAGGCAACGCCGCGTCGCGGCGTTGCCTGCACCTCTCTCCTCTTGCGAGCAGGGCTTCGCCCTGCGAGCATGACGAACACTGAAAAGCCCTGGTGATTTGAGGGGAAAGCTTTTCAAATTGCCTTCTAATCTTGTATGATAGGCAGAGATTAGCGGCCAGGAAGAAAGAGGAGTTTTATGTACGCGACCGCCCTTCATTGCACTTATTGCGGGACCGATTTCCCCTTGACCAATCTCGGTTCGTGTCCCAAATGCGCAACGCCAGGCGAGGAGAGCGCGCTTAATGAGACGCTGGGCGTGCGCTACGATCTGGCCGCGCTGAAACGCCAGCTTGATCGGGACGAGATTGCGCGCCGACCAACAGGGTTGTGGCGCTATCATGAGCTGCTGCCCGTGAGCGATCCGGCCTTTCGCATCGACCTGGGAGCGGGCGGCACTCGTTTGACCCGTCTCACGCGTCTACCAGAGGTGAACGAAGGGCATGCGCTGATGATGAAAGTGGAGGGTCTTAATCCCACCGGCTCCTTTAAAGATAGACCCATCGGCGTAGCGACCAGCGTGGCATTGGAGCAGGGGGCGCGGGGCGTGGCCTGCCTCACCTCCGGCAATATCGGTTCCGCAATGGCGGCAGCAGCGGCGAAGGCAGGCATGCCCGCGCTGGTATTTTTGCTCGGCGCGGCTGGCCTGGCGGGACAGAATGCGGCGGTCAACGTCGAGAAATATGTGCAGATCAGCGCCTACGGAGCAAAGATTGCGACCCCCACCGGCGGCGATCTTGGGCAGCTCTACGCCCTGGCGGACCGGATCGAGGCTGAGCTTGGCTGGTCCTTTATGCACAACTTCCAGGCGTACCAGACCGATGGCGACAAGACGACCGCCTTCGAAATCTGCGAGCAACTGAGCTGGCAGGCTCCCGCAGCAGTCTTCGTACCCACCGGCACAGGCACCGATCTCTTCGGCCTCTGGCAGGGCTTCGTGACCTTCAAAGAGCTGGGCTTTATCGAGCGTCTCCCGCGTATGTTCGCGGTACAGCCGGTGGGAGCGGCCTCGCTCGCCGCAGCCTGGGAGCAGCGGCAGCAGGTGCCTGCGCTACTTGAGCATGCCACGCCCAATATCGCGCCGCCAATCAGTCATTGCGTCAGCGGCTATCACGCCTACAAAGCCATCGGCGAATCGGGCGGTGGCGCGGTCGCTGTGTCAGACGATGATATGATGCGCGCGCTCAAAGATCTGGCCGCGTACGAAGGCATCTATTGCGAGGCCGCCAGCGCGTCGGCCCTGGCAGGCATGCGCCAGGCCATCGCCACCGGATTACTAACAGCCGACGAAAGCAGGCAAGGGGGCGTCGTCGGCATCCTGACCAGTCACGGCCTGAAGAACAGCCTGACCCTCTCTCAAGTATTTAGCCCGCCGCCACAGGTCGAGGCCACATGGGAAGCGGTACGAACGTTTCTTGAGGCGCGAGATGAATGATAGGCAGATGCGCACCTTTCACCGCACCGGTACACCATATGAGGTGCGACAGCAGGTAAGCCCGGTGAAACCAAGCGCGGCGGAACGCTTCGTCCGGCGGGCAAAGTTCGTCGTGCCCGTTGTTGCCATCTTGCTGGCCCTGCTGCTCGTGGGCTGGTTCCAGGTCACAGCGCCCAAAGATCAGGTACTTATTTTCGGCGCGCTGCCCGCTCAACAGCCTCAGCAGGCGCAACCGGTCCGCTTGCTCAACGGCAAAGTGGCTTCGCTGAGCTGGATTCTGGGCCGCGATTGTCGCCAGGGGGTGCAGGCATACTTGCAGACAGCCGACACTCTTCCCGATGCTGCGCTGGTCGGCACGGGCTGGCTCGATCCAACCAATGGGCAGCTCATCAACGGATCAAGCAATACCTGCCAGCCTGGCAGCCTGAGCATGAATAACGTCGTGCAGCTCGTCCATAGCAAGGGCGGGATGGCTTACCTGACCATCACCATGCAGACCGACGGCTCGGCAGACGGCTGGACTCCGCAGCAGCAGGCAGCTTATATCGATAAAGCTACAACTACCAAAGCGTATATCGATGCTATCGTCAACGAGGTCACGCGCGCCGGTTACGATGGCGTTATCATGGACCTGGAGGGTTCTGACCGCACATATCCAGCCATTCAGCAACTCTTCGCCACCTACAATCAGCAGGTGTGGAACGCGCTCAAGCCTTTGCATAAACCGTACGGGATCGCGCTGATCCATAAAATCAGCGATCACGACGACTATTACAATCTCAACGGCTTCGAGGATTGGCGCTTGCTGGGCCGCTCGGCTGATTTCCTGGTCATTATGGCGCTCGACCAATCTTATTTCACGCCTGGGCCGACCGTGAGCGTTCCCTGGCTCAAACAACTGCTCGCCTACGCCCTGCAAACCATGCCACAGATGCTGCCACACATCATCTGGGAATTCCCGCTTTACGGAGCTAGATGGCATCTCGCGGGCGGCTCCTGGGTCTACGATGGCCTCATCATGTATCAGGATGCGCAGACGCTCTACAGCCAGCTCTCCACCGCGCAGATCGACGCGGGAGCCAGCGATCTCAACGACCCCGTTTCAGCCCACTTCGTCTATACCGATGCGGCAAAAGTTAAACGGGCCGTCTGGTATCATACCGCGCAGAACCTCGCCGCCATCATTGCCGATTTCCGCCATATTTTGGAGCAGGACCCGCACTTTGCAGGCAGCCATCTACAAATCGCCGTCTGGTACCGCCTCCCCAGCGAGCCTGGCGCTATCTGGCCCATGCTTGGCAATGCGCTGCCGAATTAGGCTCTTTGCTCTATCGTCCCTTGAAATTGGCGGCGCGACGTTCAATAAAGGAGCGAATGCCCTCTTGCGCGTCCTCACTTTGCAACAATGGTGCAAGGGAAGGGGCCAATTGCCGCATCGCCTCCTCTTCGCCCGCTGTGAGCGCCAGTCGTGCCGATTTCAGGGTGGCCCGCACACCTAGAGGGGCCTGGCTGGCAATGGTTTGAGCGATCTCTTCGGCGCGCACGAGCTGCTGACCAGGTTCGACCACTTCCTGCACCAGGCCGATGCGCAATGCCTCCTGCGCGCTGAACTCGTCGCCGGTCAGCAAATAGCGCATCGCGTTGCCCCAGCCAGCCTCGCGCACAAAGCGAATCGTGGCCCCGCCGATGGGATAGATGCCGCGCTTAATTTCTATCTGAGCAAAGCGCGTATTGGCAGCCGCCACGCGTATATCGGCGGCAAGCATCAGTTCAATGCCAATCGTCAGGCAGATGCCCTGTAGCGCGCACACCACTGGCTTCGACAGGCGCGGCCCCGTAATCCCTAGCGGGTCGAGCGCCCCTTCCGCCACATCCTGCACGCCCTGTCCCAGCCGATCAATAAACTGCGTCAACTCCAGCCCTGCTGTGAAGTGATCGCCGTGAGCAAAGAGCACGCCACAGCGTAAATCGTCGTCACGCTCCAACTCGCCATAAGCCTTGCCCAGCTCATCCAGCATCGCCCGATCAAACGCGTTGCGCTTTGCCACACGATCTAGTCCGATCAACAAAACATGCCCGTGCCGCTCTCTGGTAACTTTTCCTTCGGTACTCATGCTATTTTTCCGCTCCCGATGAATAAAAATAACTGATCATACTATATGACATACAGGAAAATAAAAAAGAGAGCCAGGTCCTACCCCTTTACATCAGCTATATTCAATGGATATACTTATACCATAACCTCTCTTCCTGTCGCATCTGGCATGTGTGGCCTGTGCAGGCTCAATACCAGGGGTGGCAGCAGCGTATTTAAGCACGCAGATGTCTCTCCAGACAGCGCTTAGTCAGAACAGAAAGGCAAGCAAACCCTATGGACTTCGACTTCTTACGTGAGATCGCCCCATTTCTCATTGGCCTGGTAGTGCCCCCCATCGTCATGCTGGCAACAGCGCGCACAAGCTGGGGAGGGCAGCTCAAATTCATGGCGGCGCTGATGCCCGCGCTCATCCTCGGCTTCTGCACCAGCGCGCTCGCAGGTGAGTTGGCTGCCGGTATGCCTGATGGCCTGGTCGCGATCATGATCGACACCTCCCTGGTCTACACCGGCTCACAAGTGGCCTACTGGTTCTTCTGGAAGCCGGTCCTGGAGACGCGCCTGCAACAGAACGCCATCCCCGCAAAGAGGAGAGTAGAAAAGTAGCCCATTCACGCGCTGAAGCCCACCACCCATCGTACAACGTTCGTACAACGTTCGTACAATGTTCGCAGGGACCCGCTTCAGCGCGTCCTCGGGCGATTTATCGCCTTCCCTCCCCCCTGCAAACCGTACCAGCCCGTCCCAGGCACACGACAGCCACACCCCCCTACTACATCCCCGAAAATCCCTGACAAAAGATGGCAGACAGGATGGTATACACTAAGAAGAAAAGATGAGAGAGGACCAGACAATGCAGATTGAGACGGCACGCCTCTTATTGCGCGATTTTACAGAGGATGATCTGAGCGCGGTCTACGCATTTGACTCCGATCCAGAGTTGAAGCGTTATCGGGGAGGAGGAAAAGCAACGGAGGAAGAGACGCGCGGCTTTATTCAAAAAACACAGCACTGGCTCAAGCAAGAGCCACGCTCCACCTACGCCCTTGCTCTTGTCCTCAAGGAGCGGGCGGAAATCATCGGCGTCATCTGTCTCACCATCACCTGGCGGGAGCGAGGCGAGGCGGAGCTGTGGTATCGCCTCAGCCGGACATTCTGGAACCAGGGATATATCACCGAAGCGGCCTCAGCCATGCTCGCCTTTGGCTTCATCGACCTGCAACTTCACCGCATCTGGGCCATGTGCCATCCCGACAACACCGGCTCGTGGAGAGTGATGGAGAAAATCGGCATGAGCTACGAGGGCCGCATGCGCGAAAACTTCCCCAATGAAGATGGGACCTGGCGCGATAGCCTGCTCTATGCCATTATCGATCATGCGTGGAGGAGCAAGCAGAATACCTCTTCATAACTGCGTTCGTGTGCTGTATCCGGGCATGATATAATAACATCTGTACGAGGACAGGCAGAAGCGCCACCTGATATAAGAGCAGAAAGCGGTGAGCGATGGCAGTCGAACGCAATCGGCAGTATGAACTGATGAGTTTTGAAGCGTATCTTGAGCTTATCGAGCAGGACCCCGAGCACGCCTATGAGTACCTTGATGGGCGCGTCTATATGATGACGGGTGGCAGCCCCGATCATGCCATCATCGGCTCTAACCTCAATGCCTTACTACAAACCTCCTTGCGCGGTCGTCGCTGCATAGTCTACAATTCCGATGTTTACGTGCAGCTCTCAGAACATTACCGCGTCTGTCCCGATGTGACGGTAAGCTGCGATCCACGAGATCGCGGCGCGCAAGATGTCATCCGCTACCCTTCGGTGGTGGCAGAAGTCCTCTCACCCGGCACTGAAGCACTTGATCGCGGCCAGAAATCCTTACAGTACCGTTTGTGCCCCAGCATCCAGGAATACCTGCTGATCAGCTCCGAGTTCCCCCTCGTCGAAGTCTTCCGCCGCGAGAAACAAGGCTTCTGGTCGCTCTATACGCTGGACTTGCATGATACCATCGAATTGAACAGCCTGCGCCTGCGCCTCTCAGTGGCCGATGTTTACCACAATACATCATTTTTGGAGTAGGGGCCATGCCTTACGCTTGCCTGGAGGCCAATACGATTTGTGATGAGGGAAGGCGATCAATCGCCCGCGGACGCGTTGAAACGGGTCCCTACGACATTTGCGGTAGGCATATACAATTTATGGCAATTCATATTATAATTTACAGGCGGGCAGGGAGGAGCCATTTGAGCGGGGGGAGGATTTGCTCGACCACGGCTAGATGATCGTAATAGCCTCGCTGCTGGCAAATTAATCCGTCGCGGAGCGTGAAAATGCTCACGCCATCCACCTGGAAGGGGCGGGCGAGCCAGGGTTGACCGAGCAGGCGCGGGCCATGCCCGTGAGTCGTCCAGGTCACTGCCGCCTGACCGTCTTCCATGAAGACCTGGCCGTTGGGCATATAACGGATAGAAGGGATGGTGCGAAAGCGCGTGGTGAACCACCGCTCGATCTCGCTTCGTCCACGCCGCGCAACTTTCATGCCGGAGTCGAACAGTACCGCGTCATCGGTGTAAAGCGCCACAATCGCGCTCACATCATGAGCATTAAACGCTTCTATCCACTGGCTAACGGGCGGACGCAGCCGAGAGCGCATTTCATCACTTGCTTGCATGACGAATTCCTTCTCATCCTAATAGACATAACCATAGTGTTAATGCCACTGTGTAAATATGATACACTATCTATAAGCGACTATGCGGTATTCTGACCTTTTCCGCAGCTTGCAAGTGACCGTGCTGGGCAACCGCAAGGGATTGCCCCTACAGATGCGTGGGCATTATCCTACATACGCGACCGTGGGGGGATTTGCCCTGCCTTGTCGGGTTGGTCGTTTGCATAATAAGCCAAAGGGGAGGAGCGATTGAGCATTCACATACAACCCTGGATCGATGATGCGGCCTTCCATCAAGACGTGCAATTCCTGGAAACGCGCTGGCAACGCACCCCCATAGGCAGCATTGATCTACCGGTCATTGATATTGGGCAGGGCACGCCCCTTGTGTTTATACCTATCCTTGAACACCTCGAATTCGTTTATGCCCGTCAGATACGCACACTCAGCCAAGCACGACGCGTCATCCTCTATCGCCGCAAAGAGACGCGCGATAAACCGCTGAGACTCGCTGACCGCGTCGAAGAGCTGCGCACTGTGCTCGATAGCCTGGGGTTGGCGCAGGCTGATCTGCTGGGACATGGCGATGCCGCGATGGTACTTTTCGAGTTCGCGCTGCGCTATCCCCAACGCTGCCGCTCGCTGATCATTATTGCGCAGGCAGCCGATTACCAGATCGCGCCCCATCCGTTGATCTGGCTCCTGCACGAACTGTTGCTGCGCCTACCGGCTGAATATATCGTTCCCGCCTCGTTCCTGCGCCGCACCGTCATCAACTATATCATGGCTCACGATAAGAATAACCATACCACACCCGCGCTGCCACGTCACCTGATTGAAGAGCAGTTCAGCAAAATTCAGCAGTGGCCCTTCGTGTACAAATTTTCGGTGCTGCCCATCATTCACCCTTTCGATATACGCGCCCGCGTCAAGCAGCTTACCATGCCTGTGCTGCTGATCAATCGCGCCGATGATGCGCTGGCCCCTGAAGCCAAAACGCGCTGGCTGGCGCAACAGTTACCCGCCTGCAAGGGCTATCACATCGTTTCCGGCAAGGAACGTTTCTTCATATACTCACAGGCAACGGAAGTTACGCCGTTGATTGAAGCGTTTCTTGCAACAGAGAATATTGATCAACAACCAGGACAGATACAACAGCAGGAGAAATGATGAATAAAGCATCGCCCCAGCTATTGCGTCGGGTCGTCATAACGGGGCTTGGCGTTGTTGCTCCCAATGGCATAGACAAAGAGCATTTCTGGCAAGCCTGCCTCTCCGGTCGCTCCGGCATCAGCCACATTACGCGCTTTGACGCCAGCCCGCTGCCATCACAAATCGCGGGCGAGGTTGCCAATTTCGCCCCGCACCAGCTCGGACTCAGCGCCGACGAAATTCTCCACATGGACCGCGCCACCCAGTTCGGGCTGGCAGCCGCCAATCTCGCCATGCAGGATGCTGGCCTGGCGAACGCACTGAGCGAGGAGGAGCGCGAGCAGACTGGCGTCTATATAGGGCTGGCGATGGCCTGTCTGGAGGAAGGCGAGAAGCAGTGGGCGCAAGCCACCGGCAATGGCAAGTACGAGCCGGATGCGAACCAGAACGATACTATTCCCGCGACCCTATTGATGTCGCACGCCTCCGCCAGCGCCATTGCCGCCCATCATCAGCTCTATGGCCCCTGCACCGTCATCGCTACCGGCTGCTCGGCTGGCGCGGATGCTATCGGGCAGGCATTCTGGCTGATCCAGGAAGGTCGGACTGACCGCATGCTCGCGGGGGGAACCGATGCCGCGATCTGCTACGGTGTGCTTGACGTTTTCTGCGTCATGGGAGCGTTGAGCAGCAACCACAATGACGAGCCGGAGCGCGCATCTCGCCCCTACGATCAGCAGCGCGATGGCTTCGTCATGGCAGAAGGTGCGGGCGTCGTTTTGCTAGAGGAACGCGAGCATGCCCTGGCGCGTGGCGCGCATATTTATGCAGAAATCATCGCCTTTTCTTCAAACAGTAACGCCTATCACATGACCTCGCTCCCGCCCGATGGCACGCCCTTACAAAATCTGCTGCACCAGGCAATGGCAGAGGCAAACATCACTGCTGACGAGCTGGCTTACATCAACTCGCATGGCAGCTCAACCCCGCCGAATGAGACGGCGGAAACAGCCGCTTACAAAGCCGTCTTTGGCGAGCGAGCGCGTCACATCCCCATTAGCGCGACAAAATCCATGATCGGTCACACCCAGGGAGCGGCCAGCGCCATCGAAACCATCGTCACCGCACTGGTGCTCGAACGACAGGTCATACCGCCAACAATCAATCAAGAAGAGCCTGATCCGCGCTGCGACCTCGATTACGTGCCGAACGTCGCACGCGAGGCGGCGGTCAACGTGGCTCTAACGCATTCTAGCGGCTTCGGCGGGGTTAATAGTGTGCTCGTTCTGGCACGCGACCAGATTGGACAAGATAATGGCAGTTGAGATCAACCGGCGCGTCGTCATTACCGGACTTGGAGCCGTCGCCCCCAACGGGATCGGCACAGAGGCATTTTGGGATGCCACCAGCAAGGGCCGCTCCGGCATCAAGCACCGGCAGCATAGTCATGGCCCAATCCAGGTTGCAGGCTCCATCGATGACTTCGTGGCGGAAAACTATATTGAGCGCAAGCTGGTCAATCGCACCGACCGCATGACCCACTTCGCTTTTGCCGCCATTCAAGAGGCGCTCTACGACTCTCGCCTTGCTATCGAACAGGAGGACCCCGTGCGCGTGGGCGCGGTGATTGCCAACACGATGGGCGGAGTTGATTTTGTGTTGAGGCAATTGCAGGCACTCTATACGCGCGGCCCGCGTTTTATGAGCGCCTATACCGCCATCGCCTGGCTACACGTCGCCAATGTCGGGCAGACCGCCATCCGCTACGGACTCCAGGGCTACTGCAAAACGCCCGTCAATGATACTGTTGGTGGGCTGGACGCTTTAGGCATGGCCTACGGCGCGATCAGGCGTGGAGCCGCCGATGTGCTGATCACGGGCGGCTGTGAAGCGTTTCTGCACCCCTTCATCCTGCTGGTCCTGGCGCACCAGGCTCGCTGCGTCCTGAAAGACGACCCGAACGCTTATCGCCCGTTTGATCGCCGCGCCGCCGGTCTGATTCTAGCCGAAGGAGCCGGCATGTGCATCCTGGAAGAATACGAGCATGCCATCCGGCGAGGAGCAACTATCTACGGCGAAATTGTCGGTTACGGACAAACCAACGACGCGCACGGCCTGACCGCGCCCTCGTCCAACGGCACACGCTACGCCAGAGCCATCAAGCTTGCCATGCAGGAAGGCAATATTGCGCCGCAAGATATCGCCTACATCAGCCTGGACGGACGCGCCATCCCTTCTTCTGATCAGGGGGAGGCAGCCGCGTTGCACCTGGCCTTTGGCAGCGATCTTGCGCATATCCCGTTGAGCGTTCCGCGCACCGCCATCGGTCATAGCTATGCCGCAGCAGGCGCTCTGGATACAATTATTGCGCTGCTTGCACTCAAGCACAATCTCGCTCCGCCCACGATCAACTGTGAAGAACTGGACCCTGCCCATCAATTGCAACTTGTGCGCGATGAGGCATCTCCATTACGGCAACCGATGAGCGGGGAGCAGCAAGCGATACTGATTGGGGGGCGCGGCATCGGCGGCGCTAATGTCGCGCTTGCCATCAAAAAGGACTTCCTTGCCGCCCGCCTGATCGAAGATAGTGCGCAGCGCGTTGGCGGGCGGAATATCAAGGCGGTGTGATGTGCAGGCAGGGCAGGACAAACGCGAAGAGCACCCCCAGGGCAAGCAGGACGAACGCGAGGAGCATCTCCAGGACAAGCACAAGGCCCCCACCCATCCCATCACCTCTCCTTGCCCCTACGTCTATGCAGCCTCTGTCGTGATTGTCGGGGCCGGACCAACGGGGCTGGCTGCGGCTAATCTGTTTGGCCTGCTCGGCATAGACACCCTGCTCTTTGAACGCAATGCTGGATTGAGCAGCTTTCCAAAGGCTATCTCCATCGATGACGAGGGGCTGCGCATCTGTCAGGCGATGGGCCTCGATCAGGAGTTGCTACCCGAGATCCTACTCGACATCGACGCGCATTATCTCTCACGCGGGCGCTATCTGGCGAAAGTCGCTCCCACCAGCAACCGTAACGGCTATCCGCTCATCTCCACCTTCTACCAGACCGCCTTTGAAGCAACGCTGCTCAAAGGGCTGGACCGCTTTCCGCACGTTCGCACGCACTTTCAGCATACTGTCGAGAGCTTCGAGCAGCAGGAGCACGGCGTCTGTCTCTCGGTGCGTAACCCTGATGGGACACTTTTGCAGGTAGAATGCACCTACTTGCTGGCCTGCGATGGCGGCAAAAGCGCCATCCGGCAGGCCCTCAACATCCCGATGCGCTTCCCGCTCGCGAAGCTACTCCCTTGGGCACGCACAAACAGCCGCCGCAGCCGCGCCGTTGAGCATGCGCAACGCTGGCTGGTGGTCGATTGCGTCGATGATGACGATCCGCTTACCGCCGCCATCTTCTTCTGCAATCCAGCTCGTCCGGCGGTGACGGTGCCAGCTCCCCACAAGGGCCGCAGATGGGAGTTTATGCTGCTCAAAGGCGAACGCGAAGAGGATGTGCTGGACACGGCGCGCATTCAAGCTCTGATCCAGCAAGCGAGAGCTGCTCAAAAGCAGGCCATGAGCGAGAAGCCGGCACACATCACTCGACGAGCTGTCTACGCCTTCCATGCCGTTCTGGCGACACACTTCTCCAGCAAACGCGTCTTCCTGCTTGGCGATGCTGCGCACCTGATGCCTCCCTTCGGCGGACAGGGCATGAATAGCGGCCTGCGCGACGCCCACAACCTCTGCTGGAAGCTCCACCTCGTCCTGCAAGGATTAGCCGACGCGCACATCCTGGCAACATACGACCAGGAACGCCATCCCCATGTAGCGCAAATGATCCTCTTCTCCTGGCTGCTCGGCAAGATCATTATGCCCACCGCCCGCCCGCTAGCCTTCTTGCGCGACCTCTTCTTCCGCTCTATCTGCACAATCCCATTCGTGCGTGAAGCCCTTACAGAAGCGAAGGTTAAGCCGCAGCCGCCCTACGCCAGGGGCTGCCTGCTCTTTCGCAACAGCAAAGCGAGCAAGCGCCTCACAGGAGCCATGCTGCCACAACCGCAGGTAGTGACGCTGGAGCAGCAACAAATATTGCTGGATCAGGCTCTTGGCGACGGTTTTGCACTATTACGCCTCCATCATGACCCGACACGGGCATTTGCGTCCTTGAAAGCCGAACAATGGTCATGGTTGAAGGCGCGTTTCGTCTGCATTTTGCCTGATCAGAGCCGAGCAGAGGAAGTTGTCCAGAATGATTGCACCGTCGTAATCGATAGCGAGCAGCGCTTGAGCGCATTCTTCCGTCACAACCAGGATATCTACGTGCTGGTACGCCCTGATCGCTACGTTATGGGCGTGTTCGCAGTAGAGCAGGCAGGGCAGTTTGTAACAGAGTTGCGCAAGTTTATGGCGAAAAAACCGGCGCAACTATAGCTCAGCGTACACCTCCAAAAAGGGGTGTAGTACACGCACACAGTACTTCCCTCGTATTTTAGCGCCTGATTTATTGTTCACTATGTCATGCTCTCCATCAATTTGCTACAATTTCAGAGAATGAGATACACCCTGTAAAAAGAGCAGGAGGCAATTATGATCCCTATCAAAGACTATCCCGGGCCGCGCAGGACTTTGCCGTGGGTAACCTGGGGGCTGATCATCATCAATGTGGCCGTTTTTCTTTATCAGGTATCGCTCGGTGCTAATGCCCAGGCATTTATGTTTGCTTATTCCACTGTGCCTGCGGCGATAACACATGGCATTCCTCAGACCTCGCTCCCTGGCGTGCCGGCCAATCTGCCCTTTCAGACGCCGAATCCGGTCTATCTGACGCTGATTACTTCGATGTTCATGCACGCTGGCTGGCTGCATATCGGCGGCAATATGCTCTTTCTTTACATCTTCGGGGACAATGTGGAGGATCGCATGGGGCATCTTCCATATCTAGTGTTTTACCTCTTCTGCGGCTTAGTTGCAGCGGCGGCACAGATTGCCGTTGACCCGAACTCGACCATTCCCAGCCTGGGAGCGAGCGGCGCGATTGCCGGTGTGCTGGCATCTTACCTGGTGCTCTTCCCGATGGCGGGTGTACGCAGCATCATCTTCATCTTCATTTTCTTCACTATCGTCACCGTGCCTGCCTTCGTGCTGATCGGCCTATGGTTCGTGTTGCAGTTCTTCGACGGCATAGCCGCATTGAGCACGGTGCAGCAAGGAATGGGCGGCGTGGCATACTTCGCCCACGTCGGCGGCTTCGCAGCAGGTCTAATCATCACCTTCGCCCTGCGCCCCTGGCTGCGCCCGCCCGACAACACGATGACCTACCCCTACTTCCCACGCCACCCTAACGCGGTTGACCGTTGGTAGTAATTTTCGTCGGAGTTTATCATTAATTGGAAGCTGAGCTCAGCTTCCAATTAATGATAAACTCCTCGTCCGTTTTTTCGTGGCTTTCGCTTACAGATCAACGATTAACTCTTCAACTGGCTCGTCGCGTATCCCGTGGGCTTTGCAGTCCATGGCGTCAGACATAGCGCCGGGCCCACAACAGGGATTAGCCAGTCGCGCAGATACCGAGAGCTGGCGAACCCTGGTTATTCGTCCACTCAGTGTCCATGTAGTAATCAGAAAACTCACCAAATCTGCCGTCAGGCAAAAAGCCAGCATCCCACCAGTTATTCCTAAACGGTGGATTACCTACGGGCATTATCGTATCTACCTGGCATGTTATCTCGATGACGGTACCAGGAGCAACGCAAGTAAACACATTCCCATTACTTATATCGCGTATATTTAAACACGGCGTTGCATATGATGCTACAGCACAAAGAATTCCACCATTTGAGCCATTAGTAGGATTCACGTCGCAGTTTGAAGTGAGGCTCAGCGGGTGGAGAACCAGAGGCGCGTTCTCAGATGCTCCTCTAAGCATAGTTAAGGATACATTCGAAGTAGATTGATGTGAAGGTGTGAGAGATGCCGCAGAAACGGTTCCCCCAAAGGTGAAAAGTAAGCTCAAGCCTATAAGTAAAGGAAGAACCTTAAAGGATCGCTGTAAGAGCACCATTGCATCGTATCTCCTTTCTGTTTGGGCCGATAGCTCCGCGAAAGTCCATTTGCTCAAAAACTGAGAACTATCCTTTTTCCTCCACCGAGGTCGAAGCTATCTATTCCATGGGTCTGGCACGCTTTTGGTGAAACATGAGCTTATCTGAGGAAGGTGAATGGGTCTGCGAGCACAAACTGCACTGCTTTTCACCTTCATCAAAAGCGTTCTGCTTCGCGCAGTGCCGCTCATTCGCGTTGTTTTTCGGTCTATTCGTATTTGGGGCCTATTATCAAAAACTACGCCATTCAGCAATCATATTTACGCCTTCGGTGTATTTTTGACCGTTGGATACAACGTGTGATATAACCATCGCACCTTCGAGCTTATAACTAGCATGCAACCTGGATCGGGCAGCTTTCCTGGAGATTAACCGATTCGGTGAAAGCACAGCTATGGAAGCAGAAATGTGCTACTTCTATTGCACGTTATACCTTTTCGTCAAATTTGCACCGAATGCCTGAAGAATCAGCACTCCTTTCTTTTATTTATCGCCACTCCAAATATACATGAATTCACTTGTAAAAAGGAATAACATCTGTTAACATTCTTGTTAGCATCTATTAACATTTTCGCAAAAAGGAGGAAGCATCTTCTCCTTGAGAAGATGGCTAATGTCATACGCTCGATGAAGCAAAGGAAGCCCAAGAACACCACCCCCAATCGCCATCTGGTTGAAGCACGTCTGCATTCCCACTGGTCCCAACGAGAGGTGGCGGCCAAACTGGGAACCTCCTTTGTCAATATCAGCCGGTGGGAGCGCGGCATCACGACCCCCGGCCCATATTTTCGCACCAAACTCTGCGCGCTTTTTGGCATGTCCCCACAGGAACTGGGACTGTCAGGTGATTCCGCGCTCAAAAAAGCACAGATCTCATCCTCCTCTCTCGAAACGCCGGATGCGTCCTCCTCTAAGTTGGCTCGCAGCTCTCCTCTCTGGCATGTTCCATATAGCCTCACCCCGTTCTTTCTTGGTCGGGAAGAGGTCCTTGATCAGCTCGTGCAAGCACTCTGCGCGCAAGGGGAGTCGGTTCGAGCCATTACTGGACTTCCCGGCGTGGGCAAGACCTCCCTGGCTCTGGCTCTGGCACATCATCCCCAGGTCCAGAAGCACTTTTACGACGGGGTGTTGTGGGTCGGTCTGGGTCCTAAGCCACAGGTGGCAGAGGCGATGAGCACCTGGATGACCATCTTGGAGATCACCTCGACCGAGGCACAAGCGCTTACCACACTCGATGCGATGGCTCACTGGCTGCACCAGCGTCTGCGTGAGCGCCAAATGCTCCTCATCATCGATGATGCCTGGAAGGTGTCCGATGCCAGAGCGTTCCAGGTTGGGGGAAGCAAGTGTGTCCATGTGCTGACCACACGCTCCCCTCTGCTGGCGTATACGTTTGCCCCTGATCACGTCACCTCGTTGCCGCCACTTTCGGAAACCGCGAGCATCCATCTGCTTGCATGCCTTGCCCCCCAGGTATCTGAGCAGTATCCTCAGGAAGTGCAGGCTCTGGTCCAGCCCAGCGGAGGCTTACCCCTGGCGCTGACCCTGCTGGGACGCTTAGTGCATGTCCACTCGCTTCATGGCTCTCCTCGCCGTCTCTTGCGCACCCTGCAACGCCTGGGGCACGATATCCAGACCCGGTTTCAGGTGGGAGCCTCCCTCTCCATAGAGGACTCCAGACCTGGTTTTCCAGTGGGAACAGAGCTCTCCCTGCACACCGCTCTCGAGGTCAGTGTCCAGCAATTGCCTCCCCCCGCTCAAAAGGCATTACAAGGGCTTGCGGTGTTTGCTCCGACGCCCCAGAGTTTCTCGGAAGAAGCGGCCCTGGCTATCTGTGATATCTCTGACGCAACGTTTGATGCTCTGGTGGATAGCGGTCTAGTAGAGCGCTGCCAGCAAGATCGCTATCAGATCCACCAGACGATTCTCGATTACGCCCGGCTCCAGGAGCCTGATCCCGCCGTAGAGGAACGCTTGATTGCGTTTGTCATTCCCTTTGTGGAGAGACATGCGCAGGAAATGCACCTCCTTGATCAGGATCTCCCCTTGATTATAACCGCCCTGGAACAGGCCCACGTCAAGCGTGGCTCCGCGCTTTTACTCCGTGGCGTTCTGGCCCTGCAATCCTTTCTTGAGCAGCGGCGGCTCCATCTTTTGGCCCAAACCCTGGTGCAGTGGGGACAAGAGGCGGCACGTTCGCTCTCTGATCAGGAAGGGCTGGCTCGGCTCTGGCTCTTTCGAGGGACAATGGCGGAGCTACGTGGAGAGATACGGCAGGCTCAGCAGGCTTATTTCGAAGGGGCCTCGCTCGCCCGCACCCTACAGCACCAGGAACTGCTTGCCGAGCTCCTGGTACGCGTGGGCGGAGCACTGATGGATACCGAAATGGGCGACCAAGTAGAAAGCTATCTCCTGGAGGGCTTACGTGCGCTGGAGGCGGTCGAGGATCATAGCCATCTTGGTCGGGTGTTTCAGTATTTAGGCGAATTTGCCGATAGCCTGGGCAAGAACGAGGAGGCTCTTTCCTTTTATCAGCAAGGCTTGACCATTGCGCTTCAGGCTCAGGACTGGAAAACCGCAAGTGCCCTTCTACAGGATGTGGGAACTCATACGGTGCAGCGTGGCGATTATGCGTATGCTGCCGCCTGCTATGAAGAGGGTTTACGCTATGCACGCGAGTTAGGCGACTTGCAGAGGCAAAGCGCGCTGCTGATGAATTGGGGGATGCTGGCCTGGTATCAGCAGCACCCGAATGAGGCCATCAGCTTCTCACAGGAGAGTTTGAGGCTGGCGCGGGAGATCGATCATCAGATGCGGATCAGTTCGGTGTTGCAGAACCTGGGCATGTTCCTGTGCCATCAGGGGCAGATAGAGTTGGCTGAACAGTATCTGCACGAAAGCCTGGAGCTGGCCCAACGGATTGGTCATCGCTGGCTGATCTGTGAAACGTTGGGTGTGATTGGACAGCTCACCCTCACACAGGGGCAGATCACTCAAGCGAAGCAGATCTTTGCCAAGATGCGCCAGCAGGCTCAGGAGATCCAGGCACCATTGTTGCAAGGACAGGCGCTTTTTGGTCTGGCGCAAGTAGCAGAGCGGGAAGGGCATCGCAGCGAGGCGCTCACCTTTGCCCAGGAGAGTTTCGCCATTTTTACGAAGCTCAACAATCGTATTCTGCTTCAGGAGCTGGCAGCCTGGCGGACCGCATGTTCTGAGGGATGCTCAGGAAGCACATAAACCAATGTTTCATCTAAAGCCTGCTGATGGCGCAATCGGCTCCCATATCCAGGCTGTCCGCGGCGCTTACATTGATTTTGAGAAACTCGCACGGAAAATCGCAGAGCGAACACAAATACATCTACCATAGATATTCGTATTCATTAATTTTGCAATTTGCTTGTTACTCCCCCAAAAGTGCTCCATACAGCTTCCGCTGACGCTCCGCCGCTTGCCTGTAAATCTCGCCATACCGATTATTGGGCTGGACAGGGTTCGCGAGATCGGGCGGGGCCTGGGCAACGTTGGGGATCAGACCCATTGCTTCCAGGGCGAGGAGGGCCGCGCCGCGCGCCGAGGCTTCGTGGTTGCGCGAGGGATAGAGCTCGGCCCTCAGCGTGTCGGCTATCACATGCTGCAAGGTGGACGAGCCGAGCAGCGCGCCCCCGCTACAGATGAGACGAGGGATGGTATGATCCTCCACTTGCAAGACGGCACGCAGTTGCTGGTAAACGGCGCTGAGCTGATAGGCCAGCGATTCCATGCCCGCACGCAGCAGGTCAGCCGGCGTGGTGTGGATGGAGAGACCGCTGATGGTCATACGCGCGTCGTCATGCCAGCCAAGACTGCGCTCGCCAGAGATAAAGGGCAAGAGCGTCAGGCCGTGGCCGTCCGGTTCCAGGTCCGCCACCAGTTGTTCCGCCTCCTGCAATACCGGCAGCTTGAGCACGGTATCCAGCCAGGTGAGCAGGTTGCCCCCTTCGCTTAAAGCGCCGCCGATGACCGCGCGCGGCGCATCGACCAGGTAGAGCCAGAGGCCCATCGGCGGACTCACACGCTCAGGCTCCACTACGACACGCATGGCGCTCGATGTGCCGACGGTGAGCGACCAGTTCTCGATAGTGGCGCAGCCGGAGCCGATGCAGGCCGCAGCTCCATCGCCTATAGCGGGAAACCAGGGAACGGCGTGCAAAGCAGGCCAGGCGGTGGCATATTCGGGAGCAAGCCCTTTGATGCTATCGCCTGCATCGCCCAACTCCGGCAATTGCTCCGGTCGCATGCCCAAGACCTCCATCAACTCGCGATCCCAGGTCCGTTTGCGTGTGACAAGCATGCCGGTACCGGAGGCCATAGAGAGGCTACAGACCGAGCGTCCCAGCAGCTTGCGATGCAGGTACTCGCCAAACGAGAGCCACTGGGCGGCATGCGCAAAGACTTCGGGCTGATTGGCGGACAGCCAGCGCAGTTTAGCGGGCCAGTAGCTGGCATGGAAGCGCGCGCCTGTGCGCTCATGTACTGCCTTTTCATCAAGTTGTGAACGCAGCTCCAGCGCGGCATTAAACGGGCGCGTATCCTCCCAGGTGATGAGCGGGGTCATGGGACGATTGCGCGCATCCACGCCCATCAGGCTATGCCAGAAGGTATCTATCGCCACTGCGCCAATCTGATGAGCCAGCGGACCCGCGAGGGCGAGCACATCATCAATGGTCTGAGCGACAACAGCTAATAGCGCATCGGCATCAACTGAGACTTCACCATCATTTGAGGTATTGAGCTTATAAATGCGTTGCGAGATCACTTTAGGCACAACGGTTCCCGTGGCATCGAAGAGCAGGGCGCGCGTTGATGAGGTTCCAACATCAAGCGATAACACAAAAGGAGGCGTAAAATCAGCATGTATATTCGCCGCATCAGTGCGTTGAGTCATATATGTTTCTCTTCCTGTTTATCTGGCTGGTCAGCCTTGCCTCGCGGGGAAACCAGGAGCAGCGCACAGAATGCACCGGTGATGGCGAGCCCTGACCCGATCAGCATCACCAGGCGGAAGCCGAAGACAAATGCTTCATCGACCGTCTGGCGTATGGCCGACCGCGTCTCGTTGCTGACATTTCCTGGTATTTCTATTCCCACAAATTTATTACGTTGCTGCTCCAGGATTCGGCGAGCTTCAGGATTCAATTGCGGGCTATCGAGACGCTGATTCAGATTGTGGTTGAAAGCTTGCAGAAGGAAAATACTCAGCACGGCGATAGCCATCAACCCCGCCAGGCGCGATACTGCGTTATTAATCCCTGAAGCCGTACCCGCGTGGCTCTCCTCCACCGCGCCAAGCACGGCTGTTGTTAGAGGCGCCACGGTAATGGACATGCCCAGGCCCAGCACCAGCACGGCGGGGAAAAACGTTGTCCAGTAGCTACCACCCAGGCCCACTCTAGCGAAGAGCAGAAAGCCAGCCGCGGCGATGAGCGGGCCAACAACTAGCGGCAACCTGGAACCATAGCGATGCACCAGCCCGCCAGACCAGCGCGAGAGCAGGAACATCAGCAGCGTGAAGGGAAGTAGAGCGGCTCCGGCTGCCGTGGGCGAGTAGCCCTGGACGCTGATGAGATTGAAGGGGAAAAAGAACAATGTTCCCGACAGGGCCGCGTACAGCAAGAATGTGAGCAGATTTGTGCCGCTAAAGGTGCGCGAACGAAAGAGGCCGAGCGGCATCATTGGCGTGGGGCTATGCGCTTCGACGAAAATAAAGGCGATCAGGGCCGCGATCCCGCTGATAACGGTACCAAGCACAATAGGGTTGCCCAGGCCAAGATTGTTCGATTCGATCAGTCCGTAAACAAGCGCCCCGAGGCCAGTGGTTGCCAACAACGCCCCGGGCCAGTCCAGCCTGTCACCCCGCTGCTGATTGCAACTTTCCGGCACATGCCATTGCGATACGACCAGCACAATGATGGCAAGAGGGATATTAATAAAGAACACCCAGCGCCAGGATGCATGCTGCACCAACCAGCCTCCCATGACGGGGCCAAACGCCGCCGTGATAGCGGAGAAGCCCGACCAGAGGCCAATCGCCTGTCCTTGCTGCTCCTCGCTAAATGACGCCCTGATGATGGCAAGGCTGCCGGGCGTGAGCAATGCGCCTCCGATGCCCTGGACGGCTCTAGCTGCTGTGAGCTGGGTGATATTGGGCGCGAAACCGCTCCACGCCGACGCCAGCGCGAAGATAACGATGCCCAGAGCGAAGACACGCTTGCGCCCAAACATATCGCCCATCGCTCCTCCCACCAGCATCAAGGCAGCCAGGAAGAGGGCATAGGATTCAACCACCCACTGAATGCCGGTCGCTGTTGCGTTCAGCTCTAGTTGGATCGCGGGCAGCGCCACATTGACAACGCTCGTATCGATAAAGACCATGCTCGATCCCAGAATGGTGGCAAGCAAGATCCAGACCCCTGAGCTTCGAGTCATGTCTTTAATTCCATTCATAGATAGGGCAACCGCAAGGGATTGCCCCTACGGTACAAAATAATGGGCACGGGGCAACCGCAAAGGATTGCCCCTCTCAGATACAACGATAGCGAATAGAGGGATGGTGACAGTTATAGATCGGGCAGTTGCCAGTTGATCTGCGGTTTATTGGCCTGGCGTAAGGCGGCATTGATCGCGGAGAAGGGTTTGCTGCCGAAGAAGCCGTTATGGGCCGAGAGCGGAGAGGGGTGGGCCATCTGCACAACGGCGTGCCGCTTGGTGTCAATCAGTTTAAGTTTTTTCTGCGCATAGCCACCCCATAGCACAAACACAACCTGATCGTCCTTCGCATTCACCTGGCGAATAATGGCGTCCGTGAAGGTCTCCCAACCATGATTTTTGTGCGAGTTGGCAGCATGCGCGCGTACGGTCAGCACCGCATTGAGCATTAATATTCCCTGCTCGGCCCAGGGGACGAGATAGCCATTGTTGGGGATGCGGAAGCCGACATCTGTTTGCAGTTCTTTGAACATATTCATCAGCGAAGGGGGAGGCTTGATGCCGGGGCAGACTGAAAAACAGAGTCCGTGCGCCTGATTGTCATCGTGATAGGGGTCCTGCCCCAGCAGCAGCACATTGACGCGCTCATAGGGCGTTATTTGCAGGGCCGAGAAAACCTCTGGCTCCGGTGGGAAAACGGTATAGTGCTGGCGCTCTTCATCCACGAATTGCGCGAGTTTATGGAAGTATGGCTGATCAAGCTCAGCGGCAAGATGAGTTTGCCAGCTTTCAGGGATGTTTACCTGCATAAATCTGTTCAACGCTCCTTAATTACAAATCCACGCATCGCTCCTCCTCCGATTCCATCTGCCAACGTTCCCTGTCGAGCGCGCCCCTGTATTCTACAAGAGAATATGCTGTCGTGTCACTCTTTGATAGGAGAATTTTCTCTCACGGAAAAGTAGATATCGCCTCAAGGAGAGTAAAGCACGCTTCCAGATAACTCAACCATGTTCCTGCAAGGAGTATCTTTATGATGAGCAACCAGATGAGCGCTCCTACGATCATCAGTAACATAGGGATAATGAGAATAGACCAGATGGAATTGCGGTTTTGAGATGACAAAGATGTATTACGCAATGGCCTCATTAGCTATCTCCTTGCATACTCATGTGCTGGGCAGAAAAGATCTATCAATTTCGCGGCAACGGGCATGCTGTACTTTTTAATGCTCAAATAGCAATAACACTTTTTTTCCTGTCGGAGGGACAAAAACAATTGATGCCTCTTCCTGTCCCTCTGATAGGGAAAAAAGTGTTATTGTTTGTAGAAAGAGGTATGTTATTTGGGAGCAAGGCCATGGATAATGACTTCACGACGCTTTTCGACGATCTCGACGATGCCGAGTTGCAAAAAAAGCTAGCCGAGAACCTGGATGACTACTTTCATTTATTTTTCGAAAAGTACAAACGGCCTGTCTTCAAGGTAGCTCGTAGCTTCCTGGGAAATGTCCACGATGCAGAGGAAGTCACATCGGAGACATTCGAACAGGCGGCAATAGCCCTAAAAGAGATGCTGCCCGACAAACAAGAGATTCGCTTTCGCCCCTGGCTCCTGAAAATCGTGAGCAATCGCTGTCGTAACCGCAAGCGACATGCGGCTCGCTTAAAACGGCCTCCTTCCGGTGTTTCTTTGGATGAGCAAGCAACAAGAGATTTTGTTGAAAGCCTGCCACACTGCCAATATTGCTCCGCTGAACAGGAGGCGATTCGCAACGAAACCATCAGTGAGATTTATATACAGCTTGGGCAACTCCAGGCAAATCAGCATGAAGTAGTTACCCTTCACTATCTTGGAGGGCTGTCTTATCCAGAAATAGCCAGTATGCTCAATCGTAGCCTGGAGGCCATAAAGAAGGATGGAAGCCGTGGCATCCATCGTTTACAAGAACTTTGTAGTAGGAACCAGATCGCTTGCTATTGAGAGCAGCACCCAATAGTTGAAGCAGTTCATCATGAGTATGCCTTAAACACACAGGAGGAGAACCAATGGAACAACAAGATATAAATATAGAACAGCACCTGCACACATTAGGAAGACTTCCTGTTCCAGGCTCCCTCCTCCAGAACGTTCAAGCTCGACTTGGGCAACTTACGCCTGAATGGGCTATCAGGCAGTATCAACTTGGGTACGAAAGCCGCAATTTGCTCGAAGGGGACCGTGGGAAGCAGCTCACGATGGCCATCGCTCATTTTCATAATGCATTGCATGTCTACACGTCCGCAGCATTTCCCCTTGAGCGTGTTCAGGTTTTGTATGAGCTTGGTGAGACATATCATGATCTGAGCCAATTACCAAAGAAAGACCGGTTAGCCAACCTGGAAGCAGCAGGAACATGCTATCAAGAAGCTCTCCAGGTAGTAAGAGAATATCACCTCGCGGACATCTGGCTCGACAGGCTCGATTACACTATGAGGAATAATTACCAACAACGGATTGAGGAGTTAAAACACCGCGCTGACATAGCAAAGATGAATGGAGGTATTCATGTTCTCCACCATCAACCGGATGCCGCCCTTGACGCTTATCAGCAAGCACTACGCCTCTACCGTCTCGTAGAAAGCCGCCTGGATGAAGCCATTGTCCTACAAGCCATAGGAGATGTAGAACGGGCGCTTCAGCATATGGATGCTGCTATGGAGTACTATGAGCAGGCCCATATTCTCTTTAAGCAGATGGAACATCGCCATGACGTTGCTACCGTTCTGCAAGCTATGGGGGATGTAGAGCGATCTCGTCATCAAGAGACGCGAGCCGAGCAGTTTTACACTGAGGCGCTTGATCTCTTCAGACAGGTAGGGGATCGTTTTAACGAAGCATCTGTGCTCGCAACTATGGGAAAAGAGGCAGTTCTTTATAAACAAGTCGCAGAGGCACACGTTCCTTCTCCTCCTGAAAAGGCAGCGACCTGGTTACCGCCGAGTCTCTCCGTATCGCTTGAAAAACTGGATGCAGCGGATACCATGCCCGGGCAGAACCATGAAGTTTCGCAACGTGCCCCGCTGCCACCGGATGACCGTGAGACGCATGAGCGCGCGCATTTTGTGGCTCATACAGACAGTTCTTTCTCACCAGGAAGGGAAAACCGGCAACGCAAGCGGTATGTATGGCTATCAGGGCTCCTCGCAATGATCCTGCTTGTCATCATCGGCAGCAGGCTCATCCAGGTGATGCCACCATCTGCGTCCTCTTTACTGAGCGTAAGCCAGTGTCCCACGGCACCAGCTTCCCTCTCTCCTTCTGCTCATGGCATTGGAGTGATCAAAACAGCATCTGGTGATTGCATTGGTATCAGTGATGGCAGCTTTGCGTTTGATGTGGCTCCTCCTCGCACTGATGGAGTCCTCAAAGAGCAAGCAGCAGCAAAGCTGAGAGCGAACGACAGATCCGGTGCGATGAAGCTCTGGGAGCAAGCAACACGACAGGACAGCAGCGATGCTGAAGCGCTCATCTACCTGGAGGATGCGCAGGTCCTTGAAGCAGGCCGCCCCTATATCACGCTCGTTGTCGGCACGAAAATTACAGGGGCACAGATTGATGTTGAGGGAGAGCGCAGCATTCTTCAGGGTGCCTACCTTGCGCAACACGCGTACAACCTGCAATGTCGTGCGCCTCAATGCCAATTAGTCTATCTTTTGATTGCCAATAGCGGCAACGATGCGCAAAATGCCGCAGTGGTCGCAAAGCAGATTGTGCAAGCGGCCTCCTATAACCATACCATCATCGGAGTGGAGGGGTGGTCCACAAGCCAGGATAGTCTGAACGTAGTGAGCGCCTTGACCGCCGCACAACTGCCGATGGTCGCCTCAGCGGCTTCCAGCGATATCTTAACGAATATCTCGCCCTACTTCTTCCGTGTCGCTCCGCCTGATCAATACCAGAGCAAACTGGCAGCAGACTATATCCAGAAGAGCTTGCACAGCCAGCGCGTGGCTCTCTTCGTCGATACATCGAACGCCTACAGCGCGAGCCTGGCACGCAGTTTCATGCAAGATATGCCTGCACAGTACATTGTGGTAAAAGAAACATACACTGTGGGCACCTATGCTCAAAATAACGCGCTAGTTCATACTGCGCTGCAAGATGTTTCTAGCTACCATCCTGATCTCATCTACTTCGCGGGATATTCAAGGGATGCGATTACCTTGCTCAATGAACTCCAGAAAGAGCCACTCCTCGCCAGGCTTCCAGTCATGGGAGGGGATGATCTCTATAACATTCTTGGAGATGGGAGCCAGCATGTTGCCGGCCTTGACCGCTTGATCTTCACTGCCTTTGCCTCCCCCGATGAGTGGCAGTATTTCCGCCTGTCAGCTCAGAAGCCTTCCTTTTTTCAAGACTATACGCAGACCTTTGCGCGGAAAAGTGTAGCTTCTGACCAGACCTATGGAGATGGTATCCCGAACGGAGAAGCCATTCTCTCCTATGATGCCTTGCGGGTTCTCCTGCACGCAAGTCAAAGCGCTTTCGCTGCCAGGCAAGCCCCACTGACCGGCCAAGATCTCCAACAAGCGCTAAGACACATTACTGGCAAGCAGGCATTGCAGGAAGTGAGCGGAAGGATTGCCTTTGGACAGGATGGTGATCCACAAGATAAAGCCGTGGTTCTGCTCAATGTTGATAAGCAGGGAAGGGTCAACCTTATATCAACTCAGGGGCAGTTCGAATAGAGCGGGGCAATTGTCACGAGTGTGCGCTTAGTAGTGTGGTTGACCTCAGCACTATAATCAATTCAGGGTGTGCCACCGGTTAAAAGTTTCTTTATGAGGGAGAGGGCAAGGATGACCAGCTTTGATGTCTGTGTCGTATGTGCGCTAGGTGAGGAAGCAGAGGCGTTCATTGATGCGCTGACAGAACTTTGTGGTGTGACGTGCGGTGCTGAGTTTAGCACACGTAATCAGCGCGCATATCGTTGTGCCACCATTGATAATAATAAAGGCGAGCCATTGAGCATTCTCGTGACATGGCCACCATCTTATGGTTCCACCGAGATCAGTTTACATCTCTCCTCTGTTCTTGAGGAATTCAAACCGCGTTTCGTAGCTATGACTGGCATCTGTGCCGGTGATAAAAACAAGGTGAAACTGGGCGATCTTGTTGTCGCCGAGCGCGCCTTTTTCTATGACAGCGGTAAAATAGGACTGGGACGGGACGGGCTTCCTGAGCAGCACTATGATACCAGTACCTACCATCCAGACCAGAATGTCCTACAATTTGCACGCATGTTTCATGGGTGGCAGTCCGTCGCCGCTGCTGTACTGCGTCCCCCTTCCAAACGGCAGCAGCGTGAATGGCTGCTCAATACGCTGCTTGAAGGGGGCATCCCTCGCGTGGACGACATCCCGCTAGAAACTCTACAACACCATGCACCGGCCTGGAGACAGATCGTACACGAGCTTCAACAGGGGCCAGATTGCTATTTGACGGCAGAAAGAAAGCTAAACAACAAAGAGCAAATACGTAACCTGAAATATGGGAAAGATCCCTTTCCTTTTATCGATCCTCCTTCTCCCACATGCCATATCAAACCAATGGCTTCAGGGAGTGCTGTGCGTAGCGATAATCCATTTACGCATATACAGGTGCCGGTTCGTAATACAGTAGCGATTGATATGGAAGGAGCTGCATTTTACCGCGCGGTCGCCGACCATCCTGGCCTCCATTCCTTGCTGGTAAAGGGAGTATGCGACTATGCGGATAGTGATAAGGATGATAGCTATCATCACTATGCCGCCACTCTTTCCGCTATCTATATGGTGACGTTTATTAAGGAATACGTCACAACAGATCATATGCCAGACCTGTATAAACGCTTTGCAGAAGGTTCAAGCGCAACCGGGACGGCTTCATCTTCTGAACGCGGCTCGCCATCACGAACAGGATGGATCACGTACAATGGTCATACCAGTTATGTCGTCGCCCTCGATTGGCAACCGCAAGGCTCATATATTGCCTCAGCGGGCGGCGATGGCACGGTCCAGGTATGGCATGCCGATACAAAACAACAGTTGCAGACATACAAAAAACATCCCTGGCTCTTTACTCAGGTGAACTGGCCTCCCACTATCTATACTGTTGCCTGGTCGCCCGATGGGCTTTATCTGGCCTCAGCAGGAAGTCGCAAGTATGTATTTGTGTGGGACGCCACTACTGGACAAACGCGCGCTGTGTATGAAGACCATCGCGGATTGCTGAACGATGTCTTTGCCATTGCTTGGTCTCCCGATGGGAAATATATTGCTTCAGCGTGTAGTGGTGGTACCTGGGATAAAACGATTCATGTGTGGGATGTAAACAAGAACAAAACTATCAGGCGCCTGAAAGCCAATTACAACTCGATTGATCCTAATTTTTCCATTTCGACTTTAGCCTGGTCCCCTGACGGCAAACGCATTGCTGCTGTATGCGGATGGAAAGCTATTCGCATCTGGGATAGCGAAGATGCTCAGTTGCTCTCGACATACCATACCAGTATAGGATATATCTATCGCCTGGCCTGGTCCCCTGATGGCAAACGCCTTGCCATCGCCTGTGAACATAAACGGGCGCAGGTCTGGGATGCTACAAGCGGACAGGCTATTTTAAGCTATTATGGACATACTGATCATGTGCGATATATTGCCTGGTCCCCTGATGGGACGCGTATCGCCACAGCCAGTAATGATAAGACGGCGCAGGTCTGGAGCGCCGAGAATGGCGATCATATCCACACCCACAAGCATGACCACTGGGTTACAGCCGTTGCCTGGTCGCCCGATGGCACACGCGTCGCTTCCGCCAGCAATGATAAAACAGTGCAAATCTGGGACGCGAACGGCTCTTAACCGGAAGCACGACAATGCTGCCGAACCTGAGCAACTATTGATACTACCAGCAAGCTACTCGTTTCAGACGGCCTGAGCTGTAGCTCCCCGATTCATCGTGGGAGCGCGCCAGCAGCGTTGGCCGTCTGCAATAGCAAGCCGCTCAGGTTCAAACGCTTCGATCTGACCGCTCTTCTGAGAAACTACGCCACTGTTAGTTTGATTGTGACTATCGCAGGTGTCCCGGACGAAGGGGTAATCGTGACGTTGGCATAATACGTGCCCGCGGTCAAGTCTGTACTATCTACAGTGAAGCTCACCGATGACGTGTCCCCTGGTGCGTCATTGCCAAGAAGAGGCGCTACGGTCAACCATGTTTGTTGTGGGCTGTCTATCGTCCACGTTAAAGGGAAGCTATCGGTATTGGTGATATCGACTGTCTGTGGCAATGGGTTGTTGCCAGGCATGACCACAAAATCTAAAGCTGTCCCACTGAGCTGCATCGGAGCAGTTACAACATTGATGGTGATTGGGATCGTCACCGGACTCTCGGCAGTGGCCTTACCAGTCTGAGGGTCAAAGGCATTCACGATGACGCCTGTTGTGAAGGCAGAGCCGCCGGGTATTCCTGTGGCATCGGCATGAACATTTACTGTGATCTCTGCTTCTTCCTCCAGACTCAGGTCAGTGGGGAGTTCCAGCGATACCCAGGAGGGCGCATCAGTATCAAGGGCGACATTCCAGCTCAATGCCTCTTTGCTGGTATTCTTTATGGTAAAGCTTTGCGAGCTAATGCCGGATGTCGCATTCAACGTTAATGTATCGGGACTGATCAGCAACGTGGGAAGCGCTGGCTCAGGGTCAGGAATGAATAGCGGGGCCCTGTGATAGCGTTGTACGTAGAAGAGCAGTAACCGCTCAGGATCGGGAAAATCGATCACTAACCAGTTGGGAATGTTGAGCGTCTGGCGAAAGTCGCTGCTTTCAGGCGATGGGGAAAGCAAAAGAAAGCCCTCGCCGCTTTTATGATCAGACCATCCAAAGAGCATCGTGTGCGAGTATAGCCTTCTCAGGACCTCCTTAGGGTCCTGGTTGCTCTCCATGAGCTTCGGAAGGATGCCCTTGCGATCCAGGACTTGCACTAATTCGGTATCTTTACCCTCCCACAACATCTGCACCCAGGTGGTGAAGGCCCCTGTAGCCATAGCAACATTTTCCCACCCTAACCTTTGTCGCGACATCTGATGAGTGGTTGCTGCCTGATTAGTCAAGATGGGTCGCAGATTGATGTCGCGCACCCTATTCTGCAAGGTATCAATCAGCCTGTTTAAGGCGATAGGCTGCTGGCTGGACTTGCTGCGTACGGCTTCATAGCGATCAAGAATGGGCGTCAGGCTATCTGTTGTCGGGGCGACGATAGCGAAGCGCAACGCTAAGGTAGACATAATCGCCATGAGGATATGCCATTGGCGCTGCTCGCGGGAGCCGCTGAACTGCTTTTCGCGAAACTGCTGCTCAATCTGGATCGGCGTTTCCTCCCCCATCATGCGTAACGCCAGTTGAGAAAACTCTTTTAATTCATCGGCATCCTTCTTTAAATGATTATTTAAGCGTTGAAACCCGGCGGCAAGGGAGACGACATCAAGCCATTCTTCACGGATATCGAGCTTGAGCCACGGACCTCCGGTTTTAGGAGCGCCCGGCTGCACTTCGCTCAAGCTGAAGGCCAGACGATTGGCGGCCATATCTCGCTGAATTTGCGCCTGACGAGAGATTTCATCAAGCTGGTTGTGAAAGCGATCAATGCGCTCGTAGTACGTACCAAAGCTGCCGTTGCCGTCAGTTAAGCCAGCACGCTGCAAAATCTGCAAAGCGACGGTATCGGCGATATAGCGTCTTACCACGTTGACATCTTCTCTATGCTGCGCATACAACGCCTTAACAATGTCCTCACGCTGAGCCATCAGATGGTCAAGCCAGGACCAGAACCAGATCACCTCTCCCACAATGATGATCAGGGCAAGAATGGCCGCGATCCCACTCCAGATCGAGAGCGGGTCCAGCCAGCTCACGAAGGAAGAGCTGGCGGGATCATTAGCGAATTGTCCCTGAGAGTAGAAAAGAACAGGACCGGCAAACGCGAAGACAATCAGCCCTAGCACTAAAATGATCTCTTTGGCCCACGCGGAGCGTTTCTCGCCGATGATTGCCCGCCTGAACATAAAGAGGACCCCCAGGATCAGCGCAATGATCGCAAGCCAGGCAACATATGCCAGCAGAGAAACCTTCACATTGAAGGCCGCGTTTAAGAAAGAGCCTGCATTAGGGTCGGGCGCACTCAGGAAGACGATATGTTGCAGCCATGCCAGAAGAAAGATCACCGTAAGGAAGGTGAGGCAAAAAGCCAGAATAAACGTCAGGACAGCTACAGGTATGCCCAGCTTGAGGTATGCAATTAACCCCGGAGTGGCCTCATTATGCTTTTTTAAATCATCAATCAGCTTTTTCCCTTTATTCTTCAGCTTGAGCCGCCGCTCCATTAGATCGAGCTGTGTTTGCTGAGAGCCACTCTGAAAATCGGCAATGACAAGACCTAACTCCGCTAACTGCACACGCGCGCGCGGAATAGCCCCGGTTGCGCCAATGAAGATATTTGGGTCGCTGAGCACGCGATATGCCTCAAGTTGCGAGCCAACCAGAGGAGCTCCCTTTTTAAGCAGCGCATCGTTGCCCTCCGCCTCACGCAGATGCTGCTGAATCTGCGGGATACTATCGACGGCATCCTGTAATGTAGGAGGCAAGACGGCATACGGCGACTCCGCCAGGTCCTGCACCTCCTTGAGCCGCTTGGCGCGTTCATTTAATGGCGTATTATAGGTGTGTTCCACGCTGGTGAGGTAATTTTCCAGGTCGCTTACGGTCATCTCACCAATACTCCAACTGAAACCTTTCGCGGTGAATATATGTTCCGTAGGCCGGGAGACGTTCATTGCATGCGGTATGGCCTGCATTGCACGGATAGAGCCTGGTATTTTTTCGAAGGTATCGCGTTCGACTCGCCCACGCCAATCGTCCAGCCACTTTGATACCACGCTTCTACTTCTCTCCACTTCCTTGACTTCTTCTGCGCTCTGATCTTGCAGTACTTCAATGGCGGAGATGATTAAACTATAATCAAGCCAGCGCCGCCCCCAACGAGCCGAGTGCTCCATCGAACCCAGGCCGACCAGATAGGAGTGATGGGGCAGAGAAACCCACTCGCCTTTGGGAGTGCTGACTCCTGCGCCAACAGGGAGCTGTTTACCCAGCAGCGGATCAGGAGCAGGCGACGATTTTAGTTGTAATGGAGGGATGATCAGCAAAATGTAGAGGAGCAATTCGGCGAGGTACGTTTGCATGGCTCCTGCGATAAAAGCGGCATTATCCCCGAATTTCTCGCTGAAGATCAGCGTGTCCAGGTGCTCCCATTTGTTGTTCCAACTCAATCCTCGAATTATATCAGCCGGTGGCCCTTCCTCTCCTGTACAGTCCAGGCAGACAACCGTGATGCTCACCAGGCCAGGAGATCCCTTGTGTTCTGACTTCCCGATATACTCTTTCAGGTGGGCCGCAAAGGTCGAGACGTTCAGCAGGGAGGCGCGGTCTTCGGCATGAGTGAGCAAAATTACGCGCACAGTCGCATCATGGATGCTCTGCCCCACTATGCCATCAGTACTTTTATCATTGACGGCGCCGATGCGATTATTCCGAAGGTTATTGATCTTCTGGGCAATCTCCTCAATGTGTCGTCGAAAAACCTCAAAAGGTCTTCCTGCACTAATCAAACTGGCTAGATCATCCTGGGGACGAGGGCTCGATTGACCCTGTTGGGCTGGTCCAAGAGGCCCTGTTGATGAGGGGGCGCTGGTAGTGGTATGCGGTGCTGGCGTGGCCTGCTGCGTTTGCCCTGGTTTCTGTTGAGAGCGAATGAACTCTATATCTTCAATGCTCAAGGGCTGCAGCGTACGAAAATCCTGGAAATTTGTGAGACAGCGCCAGTAGGGCGTATCGTGGGCCTTCATCTCATCAGCGAGATCGGCAATCTCGACTCGCAGGCGGCCAATCACATCATCCTGAATATTGCTGCGCATATCTATCACTAAAGAAGCTGATGGCAGGGGCAATGCAGCTATTTGAGCAATATTTACTGCGATCATGTCTTTTTGCATAACTGGTAATCCCTCGCAACTTTGTACTAAGTGTGTGTCTGATTCTCAATATGAAAGCGCGCTCGCGGCTTCGCCGCTCGTCTTGTTTGGGAAGTGTGGTGACAACATGCGCGTTGCGCATGTTGTCACCACACTTCCCACTCCTTGCGCGGCGAAGCCGCACGGATGCCGCCACGAAAGGCGAAGACACTAAGAATCAGACACACTCTAAATGCTAAGTAATCGGATAAGCTATTCCGGTGAAGGTAGAACGAGACCAGGAAACGCCTGATGGATGCGATGAATATGTAAGTAGATCAGCTTTTCTGGATCAGGGAACCGTACTGTACGTATATGGGCGAAACCTGCAAGGGCAGCTTCTCTCAGGAAGTCGTTGCCGGCCTCACCAGGAGCTAGTAACAGGTAGTAAGCATCGTCGCCCGCCATATTATCGCGGTACCCTGGCAAGCGGTTTCGCGCTTGCAAATCTTTCAACACCAGTGCAGGAGCGTTGTGATCCCTCGCCAGACGCGCCAGTATGCCACTCCGGTCAAGCACCTGAACCAAGGCGGGATCTTCCGCATAGAGATTATTTACCCACGCCGCCAGCGTGAGTTCCAGTAACTGGTTATGCAGAGGAGAAACACCCGAAAATTGGTGGGGCTGGCCTGTTCCTTCCATGTTGTTGCGCATGGCTCTCGCCTCTCTGACGATACTTTGCAACCCCATGATATCGGTTTCCAGGATCGACCGCTCGACAAGAGCGTTTTTTCTGATGCTGTTATATTGGTCTAGCAGGTGTTGTACAGAAGCTAGTTTAAAGCTCATAATATCGAAAAGGAGCAAAACCGCTACCAGCATGGTGCTGTAAACATATATCTCCATCTGGGATAAGACGCCGACATCAGCAAATTTTTCTCTTCTTTGCGCATTCTCACGTAAATGACGCACTACAATCTCTACAGGATCGGCGCCCCCTATCAGGAGAAACAGCCATTTGACTAATAATTCCAGATATTCTGGCGTTGCCTCAAGTTCTCTGGCAGCAGACTCGAAGGACTCGGTAATTTGTGTCAGGTCCAGCCAATCCTGGCGGTTGTCAGGGCGTAGTTTGAACAGCCCCAGAGAGGGCCTGCCCTGGCTCTGCCTTAAACTGACTGCCAGTCGCTTATATGCCCTCTGCTTTTCGAGAGACGCACGGGGCCGGGCCTCCTGCATTGCCGCGTCAAGCTTCTTCAGACGTTCATGAAAGAGGCAGAGTTTGTTCTCCGGGTCATACAACCCGACCTCCTGGAGCAGCGCGAGCGCCACCCTTGCAGCAATAGCTTGCTTGACCTGATTTATGTGATTCTGCACAATAATTTTTAGCCTGGTACAACATGCTTCTCGCTGCCGCTGCACCCGACCGGTAAACGGCCAGCGGTAGCTATCGGTCAAACGTTTAAGCGCCCGCAACTCGTTATTGGCTTGCCACTGAAATTGTGCAGCGGCATCTTTTAAATCAAGCAGATAGCCGGCGTCTCGGCGTATGGCTTCGATGTGTTCCTCCAATTCGGAGAGCTGCTGGAACGCACGAGGCATGCTGCCACGCACATGCTCAAAGAGCGAGATAGGCAGGTACACCGCGTGAGATTGAGTTTGCAGCAGACGGTGGTAAAGCTCGTGGATTTTTGTGGCATCGTGACTCTCGTCGCCGGCAACACGCAGATAGCCCTTTTTGATTTGTTCAGGGATCAAATGAGCGCCTGCCAGGCTGCCCACAAGCGAATTATCGTTCCCGATGTAAAATTGCACCACCTGCTGAACAAAAGCGTTAAGTTCCTGTACGGAGGCAGTGAGTCCTTTTGCGCGAAAAGGGGAAGAGGCCAGATAGTTGTTTAACGCTTTAAACACCCGAATTTCTGGCAATATGTCGGCAGCGCCGCCAAAGAGGAGCGCGTGTATTTCCCGCAAAAAGCTGGCGACTTCTTTCTGCACCGCTTTCTGAATCTTATCATTTTCATCCCCGCGATTGATCACATCATCTTCATGGATGACTTCGATAATTTTCGCCACCAGCCCGTAATCTAACCACCTGGCCCCCCATCTTGCGGAATATTCCAATGACGATATCCCGACGATGAAGATGGGCCACGGGAGCGCCGTCAATTGTGAGTTCTCCTCGTGATAGACATAAGCGCCGGGACGTTGCTCTCCCAATAAACACTCTCCAAACTCCGCCAGACTCTCCAATGGACACAATAGGAGGGAGTAAAGCGTCAACTCTACCTGATGCAACTGCGTGCTGCCACCGATGTACGCATCATTGTCGCTGTAGGTATACAGGAGTATTACTGCATCAAGAGCTGGATGGCTCTTTGCGTCATAGTTCAAGTGTTGGGCAAGGATATGAGGGTGATGAACATGAGGATTCACGTTCATACAGATCGCGCTGGTGCTGATCCTTTTATCTCGACCGGAACGGCCAGCATCCCCATCCTCGTGATACGCGCTTCTCAGCCACTGCGCATAAATGGCAGCATTGAGGAGCGAATCTGTATCCTCTGCATCAACCAGGAAGAATACACAGGTGGTTGCTTGCGCAGGATCGATTATCGTATCGCCGAGAAAATGTGTTTTGTGGTCACTGCCAGCGCTGATACGATTGGTGCGCACAACGTCAAGATGTTCCCTCACCAGTTCATCGACAAGTTCTTTTTTCCCGCTCAGCGGTTCAGGCCGACCATCGAGCGGGGTGAGCGTAAAATGAGTTGCCTCGTTTGCTGGCCCATCCTCCCAGTGCGAGGGAACCAGCTTGAAGAGATCGATACAGTTGGTCAGGTAGCGCCAGCGATAGACCTGGTGCAGTTCCATCTCGGTACTTAATTCTTTCAGCTCCATGCCAATATTCCTGATCACAGACGGGTCACGATCAGCGCCTCGGCGCACATCGATCACCACGGAAGGCCCTGGAAGATGCAATTGAGCCAGCTCCTCATACCACTCCTCCCTCCAGAAGCTGCCATTTTGAGACATTCTTCTTCTTCCTTTACCACTAATTTTCCATGAACCACTTCTTCACTGTTTTAGCCTCCCGCTTTTCTACTGTAATTCGGGAATATCGCCAGCAGGATAATCTTTTACATGGAGCCGCTTGACCTGATAAAGCCGCTTGATAATGCCGGTATCAAGCACGCGCTTCTCCGCATCCTGGCCGCTATAGACAGGAACCCCTATATAGTGGTTATAGCCGGGCTGGACCTTGCCATTGGGGGACTGCTTTTGTTGTTGATACCAGTCGTGACGGCGTTTCAAAAACGCGTCCAGGCAACGACCGGAAAGATCATTGATGGCGGACAGGGGTAAACCATCCACATAATAGAAGACGACGATCTCCGTCTTGTCTCTGGATTTGAGGAGCTGGCAATTTCCTTGCCCAAACGCCTCATTAATCGCCGCCAGGAGCGCCGCCCGCTCTTCATCTTTGTCGTAATACGCGCTGACCAGGCGGGCCTGGCGGTTGTCGGGAGCAAACTGATCGCTAAAACTCACCGATGCATGCGCTCTTCTGGCGGCCTCCTTGAGGCGTTCAAGCAATATCGCCTCATCTGTCTGGAAAATCACCTCGATGACCGAGTGTTTCTCAACCTCCTTATGGACGTAATCTCTGGCAAAAGTCAGCGCGACATTTAAAAGCGAATCAACATTCCCTTTAAAGAGCGCGTCCAGCAGATTAGCGTCTTCCATCCATTTACGGAATTCTGCCAGGGGATCGATAGTTGCTTCTTCACCTGTCATCAGGCGACCAACGGTCGTTGTTTTTGCTCGCGATCCGGCTTCAAAGATGCTCACTTGATTGGCGTAGCTCCTGATCTGCTCATCGTCGGCCAGCACGGGTATATGCAACGGATGGTTGATTTCAACGCGCAAGGGTTTATCAGCCGAAGCCCAGACCAGATTGGTTTTGCGCTGTCTATTCAACTTTTGTAGGACCAGATCGAGATTACGGAAGGACTCGGCGACGTGGCGCTCTAACTCTTTGAGGACTTGCGTCGCAATCGGCAAGATTTCTCGCTGTCGCTCGTTGATGATATTGTTTTGTACTGCTCCGAGGGCCTGATCTAAAAGTGACTGCCTGTTAAAACGATTGGCTCTCTCCAATGCCTCGATGCTACGGCGCACCCCTTCTTCAGAGACATTGGCGCGTTTGGGGTCTGCCTGCTCGGCATCTTGCGCCACTTTCAAAAGGGTGCCGAGCAAGTTACGTAATTCGAGATAGTCGTCGCGCAGCTTTTTGAGCGAGAGGCCCGTTCCCATCTGGCCCCGGCGCGTCTGTAACATCTCCTTGATGGCGCCGCTTGCTAATTCCGCCCCTTTTTTCTCTACTTTCTCGCGTCCTACCGTTGCAAGCTCTCTTTTGTCCGCCTGCCATATACTGCCGAGCCTGTTGGCCTGTTCTTTCACGTTAGGGCTTTGAGCTGCCATCTGCGCGGCTGTCAGTTGCAAACTCCGCGTGCTGATAGCTTCTCCAAGCCGTCTGAGAAGCGATAAGTGGCGCTTTTCTGGACTCTCGCCCCCCAGAAAGCTTGAGAGGACGCTGAGCAGGATATTGGCCTGGCGGTCCACAGTGGTGGTCGCCGTATATTCGCCGCCCATCGTCTCCGTGGCGATGCCGCCGAAGACCAGATAGTCGATCAATCGGGCCGCATCACGCTGGATGATTTTCTCTTCTAAATCGCCTAAGCTAATCGTGACCACGGTAGCCGAGGACAGGTAGGAAGGTAATCCTGTCTGGCTGTCCAATTGGAGCAAGGCGTGGTTATCGACCGCGCGTTCCTCAAATTCGGCAGCGATATCCGTGCTGGGATCATGAGTCACCCGCATCAGGGTTGCCGTCGCCTCTTTCAGTTGTTCGATGGAAGCCATATGGCTTTGACTGCCCCAGCCCACCGTAATGACGCGCCCCCGATTATTCCTCATGCCCGCATTTTGTTGTAAGAGCCGGGTCGCCGCCATTTCAGCATAAAGGGCGAGGGTATTAGCCAGATTTAGATCAGTGACCTCTTTCGCTCCTGGTTGCAGGATGAACACGTCGCAATGGAGGGGTTCAGGCAAATTGGCGTCCTGAGCAGTCTCTATGATGATATTGATCAGCCGCTCAAGTGAGCCACCACCGGTAGCTCCGACCGCGCTGACAACGACGGCAATCGAGAGATTGATCTGACCTTCATCGGTTGAGATCAACTGGGTAATGGCGGCTCTCAACCATCTTTTTATCCTCTCATGGTTCACCTCTATTGCGCCCGCCCCATTATAGCGGATACTACCACCGCCAGATCCCTGGATAGTCGGTAACAGGTCACTATAGAGCAAGGCTTTCAATTCCGGGTAGCGATCTCTATTGCGGCTGATAGCATCGATAAAATGCGGATCAATAGTCATCTGTGCCCACTCACCATCGTGAATATCATCTGGATAGCGTGTGGGAAGGTGGGCAGTATCCAGATAGCGCACAAGCGCCTGGAGGTCACTGGCCTTATGATTTTTAATCTGTTTGAGAAATTCCACCCCAACACCGGCGGCTATAGTCCCGGCGGTTATCACAAGCACTTTGCGAGCCATACTTCAATCTCTCCTTAAACCGTTAAATGCAAGCCATTGTCTTAAAAAAAGTCTTGTATCGATTGCGGACTGCCTGTATAAGCAACCGTCTCTCCATCCTCAGGAGTGATATAATCGCCCACATTCAATTCCCGCTGGTCTTTCATCAGGGCCTGCGCATCAGGTGGTCCGACGAAGATCTTTGTTGTATTGCCACTTGCCACTTTGATCACGGGTTGCTTGTTTTTTTGAAACTGAAGCTCAAAGATGGCTGTACCAAAATTAAGATCCCCCATCAACGCCAGTTTGTCAGAACGAATCACAGCTTTTCGGACTTTGTTCAGATCAACCTGTCTCGGCTCGCCTTCTACACTACAGATCCAGCCTCTGAAGTCTTTAGGCCGCGTCCCACGAAACCACCAGAACAGGGCTATCAGGATGCAGAGAACAAGGCCCCCAAGCAGTATGAACAGCCAGAGCGGTGGCGGCGATGGCGGCGACGGCGCAGGGGCGGGCTGGCGCAAACGCAGAGTAACAGTGCTTTCCCGCTGTATATTGTCATATGTGCCAATCAGATCGATTTGCAACTCTCCAGGCTGCTTGTAGACCAGAGTTTTTCCGCTGAAAAAAGGGCCATTTTGCTGGGTCATTACAATCTCGTTAGTAGAACCAACTGGGTGCCCATTCACCAAGAAGGTGACGAACGCCTTAATTTGCGCGCCATCGCTAGCGGTTGGGGTAATCTGCGCCGTCCCATCGAAGAATGCAGCTTTAAGATCGATCCGTTTGCTCGCATCGTTCAGCGTGTTCTCTGGCGGCGCGACTAACTGCACATGCAGCGGCGAGTTGATCAGCACATAGACCTGGGCATTGGGATCGCCACCAGTATTGATGGTGTAGGTGCCGGGCGTGACAACAAGCAGGTTATCAATTTCATAATGTCTATCTGGGGGCGTAGACTTCTGGACGCCGGTTGTCACTGGCTGATTATTAGGGTCGATCAATGTGATCTGGTAGTTTTCTGCCGAACGAAACGAGACAAAAGCTACCTGCTGAGCAAAGCGGTCAATAGGAACGGCAAAGTTGCTTCCCTGACCATTGATTTGCTGGAAGTTTAGATGCAGCCACTCTGCATATAACTTCGTTACCTGCAAGCCAAGCTGTTCAGGACTTGTTACATTGGTATAGATTGTCCCCGTGCCATTCGCGATATCAGAGAGCAGACGAGTAGCGTCTTGCCCATCAGGCGTGTTAGGATCGATAGTCAGGCCAAAGGCTCTGACGGGAATCCCTTGCTGGCAGTACTGCGGGATAAGCTGTGTGCGGATCGTGTTCTCCTGATGTGGTCCATCGTTGTTACCAATTCCCGTCGGATTGCCATCTGTAATGATAACGACGCGAGAGCCAGCGGGAGTCCCATTGCGATGCAGCAGATCAAGGGCCTCCTGCATCGCCGGTTCCAGAGGGGTGTCCCCTCCAATGGGAAAGCCTTCTATTGCTTTCTTGAGGTCGGCCCGCTGGACTGGATTTGAAAGCGTGGCCGGACCGAGGATTGGCAAATTGGGGGTGTCACCACTAAAAGGGATTACCGCCATGTCACCGGGCCATAAATCGGTAAGAGCTTTGGTGACTGAAGTGCTATAGAGGTTCGGATCGGTTGGCGACGGCTGCAAAGTCAGGCTGCCGGAACGATCAAGCAGCACGATGAGCAGCGATTTGTCGTTTACCTCTGCCGGTTGACGACACTCAGCGGGTGAAGATACATCAAACCCTATCGATGTTGTACGCGCTGCTACAGGCTGCGGCAGAGCAAGACTATAAAGAAAAACGAACAGCATTAGTGATATAAACTGAAGATAACGGATCTCAGGTTTATACATCTCCCTCTTCATAAAGCACGCTTCCTTACTCTACTTTACTAGCCAGAATAGCAATCACTTAAAAGACGAAGCAGACCGCCTATTACAAAAAACAGGAGAAATTAATATTTTTTTATAATTTAGCAGGACGTTCGTCTAGTAGTTAAGTGACTACTACTATGAAGATTGATAGCAAGAGATTAACATACTTATTATTAAAGTGCAAGTGAGGTGAATAGTGAAATAGGCAAATTTGCTATCTTCATCAGAATTTCCTATTTCTATCTAAATCATAATGTGCTATAGTCGTATATAACATTTATGATAGATGTAGTGCAAATTGATAACAGTGAACAGGAGCTGATGACACGCGTATGAGCAACAGCACACCTCCTCCCTTACCAATATCTGTGGTAAGTGTCAAATTTATAGATGGAACGAAAAAAGGCACAACGTACCCTATCCATAAGCCGGTCACGACCATAGGGCATGAGCTATCAAAAGACATCATTGTTCAGGGGATATCCTCTGCGCCCGAATTCGCTCGTATTATCGAGGACAATGGCAGTTGGAGAATCGAGCGACGTAGCCAGGACCTGATTGTGAAGGTCAACAACCAGATCGTGGCCGAACGGGCTACGCTGCATGATGGCGACACCATCGATTTTGGGCCGGTCGTGGCCGGGTTCCTGTTTGAAAATCCATTTGAGAAGAATGGCGGGACATACAATTATCTGCAAGGCCCCACTACGCCTCTCACTGAGCCGCTGCTGGAGGTCACCAGCAATATCAGCCCGATACGCGCAAAGTATACTCTTCCCATATCCATGCAAGTCATCAATATTGGTCGTAATCCAGCAAACGACATTGTTATTGATCAATTGTTTGTTGATCCGCTTCATCTCCAGATCATCCGTGAGAATGCCCAGCTCAAACTTATACATCCTCCCTCACATGTTGGCAGTACAACTCACGGGATCTGGTACCAGGACACTCATATTCAGGGTACAGAGCAATTCGAACATATTTTGTCGCAGGGAGATGCGTTCCATATTAAAAATGAATACGGCACCCGCATCACGCTTACCTACGACGATGGCAGCAACGCTGCGCAGCAAAATCAACCAGGTAATGTGCAGGCAAATGCTACTATCTTGCTGGATGGCAAGCAGCAAGAGCTGATCATCGGGCGACAACCAGGGAGCAACATTCTGCTCGCTCATCCCTCCATCGCCAGGCGCCACGCCCGCGTCGTGCTGGATCGACGCGGAAGGCATCACATCATCGATGAAAGTGGTCTTGGGAATGTCTATGTCAATGGCCGTCAAGCCAAAAATCAGCAACTACAATTTGGCGATGAGATACGCATTGGCCCGTACCGGCTCGTCTATGCCAACACCGAACTGGCAGAATACGACGAGCGGAACAGTATTCGCATAGACGCCTATGACCTGGAAAAACGCGGAGTTAAGGAAAAGCTGCTGCTTAACGGGATCTCTCTGGCGGTAGAACCGGGAAAATTTATCGCCTTAGTTGGCGGCTCAGGTGCAGGCAAGTCAACGCTCATGGATGCGCTTAACGGGCTTCGACCTGCGCAGAAGGGGCATGTATACTACAATGGGCAAGATTATTACAGCTCTCTTGCCGCTTTCCGCACCCAGCTTGGGTATGTGCCACAGGAAGACATCGTCCACCTGGAATTGAGCGTTGAGCGTGCCCTCTACTATGTAGCCAGGCTGCGTTTACCCGGTGATCTCGTCCAGCAACGTATTGAAACGGTGCTGAAGGAGGTCAGCTTGCAGTCAAAGCGCCACCTGCTGGTAAAGCAACTCTCCGGCGGCCAGAAAAAGCGGGTCTCGATTGCTTTAGAACTATTGGCGGAGCCAAGCATTTTCTTCCTCGACGAGCCAACATCAGGGCTTGATCCTGGTCTCGACCATCAGATGATGGCCCTTCTGCGGGAGCTGGCGGATAAGGGGCATACCATTGTTCTCGTCACCCACGCGACCAATAATATCAACAACTGTGACTACGTCTGCTTTTTATGTCGAGACGGTCGCATGGCCTATTTTGGTCCCCCACGGGACGCACCTGCCTATTTCGGCAAGACCAATTTTGCCGAAATCTATAGCTCTCTAGAACCTCCCGATGAGCAGAGCACCATTCCACAGCAGGCAGAAGATAAATTTAAGCAGTCCAATGAGTATGAGAAATACGTTAAAAACTTACTCAAGCCGCCACATGCTGCTGGCAGCAGTTCGTCTAAGCCGGCGAGAAAATTGCCGAAACAGGGCAGCTATTGGAAACAGTTGTTTCTGCTCTCGCTGCGTTACCTTGAGCTGCTCAAAAATGATCCCTTCAACCTGGCAATTCTGCTCCTCCAGGCACCACTGATCGGACTGCTGTTGCTGGGCTTTATCTACTTCGTGGGCCGCGATGGCTTCAATCCCAACACGATCCTGCAATGCCCAACGACCGCCGCGATCATCAACGTAGCGGGGTACCCCGATCCACCCTCACCCACGAATCCCATCGTCTCGAAGAGCTGCCAGCATGTTAAAGATTTCCTCTCGAACACGCCACGAGGGAAGGCCTATGCCAGCAAAAAAGGGGGAGTGAACAAGGCCCTGCAAGATTTTATTCTTCCAGGGACAGGCTATGCCTCGACCATTCTCTTCATCATGGCCTTTGCAGCCATTATGTTTGGGTGTATCAATTCCGCGCGGGAGTTCGTCAAGGAGGCTCACATTTATCGCAGAGAACGAGCGGTCAATCTGGGTATCCTGCCGTACATGTTTTCGAAAATTCTTGTGCTGGGCCTGTTATGTTTGCTCCAAAGTTTGATCCTCGTGTGGATGACCAGCATTTTTGATCCATTCAGTCACAGCGTATTGCTCACGCCCTTCTGGGAGATCTATATCACTACCGCCCTGACCTCCCTTGCCGGGCTGATGATGGGGCTGACGGTTTCGGCTCTGGTACCCAACAATGACCGCGCCATGAGCGTGGTCCCATTGCTGTTGCTGCCGCAAATCATTTTTTCCGGTACGATCTTCCCGCTCAACTCATCATGGTTGCTGCAAATTCCTGCCGCCCTCGTCCCTATACGTTGGGCGCTGGCGGCGCTCGGTTCTTCGGCAGGTCTGCACAGCGATAAACTTAACGGCGATCAACTGTTCGGGAATATTGATACCTATCACAGCACGCTTTTCTCGACCTACACTCAGGCGGATGCCACCGCTTATCTCTGGCTGACGTGGCTGGTATTGAGTTGTATGATCATTCTCTTTGCTATCGCTATAGCATTTTGCTTGAAAAGAAAAGATGCGTACAGGTAAGGAGCCTGCTGATGTATTTGCAACTGAAATTACGTATAGGGACAATCCTGCTTATTCTTGGAGGGCTGGTTGCTACCCTGGGTGAAATCCTTAATCTCTGGCAGAACGATCCTACCACTGGCGGCTGGTTCCTTTCGATGATCCTCGTTGTCATCGGCGTCCTGCTCTTAACTAACGGTATTACTACATACGCTCAGTTGTCGGAGGAAATGAGCTTCGTAGGCGTTATCAGCTCTGGCCTGATCTCTCTATGCGGATCGCTGACGGTGGTGGGTATTATTGCGATCAATGTGATTATCCTCCCACTGTTATTGGGGCTAGCCGTGATTATTACTCAGGCAACCAATGCGACAGGAGTGGTGCAGAACGCTGCCGACACATTGACATCAAGTTTGAATACCTTGAAAAACAATATTCTACATGCGCTTGGAGGGCATACAAGCAGTTCTGCGATACCTTCGGTACACATCCCCAGCATTAATGGCGTCAATATCCTCGATCAGATGCTGGATAAGCTTCATCTGCCCTCGTTTGCCGGCATCAGCCAATGGGGGCATTTCTTCTTCTCAGGGGGACTGCTCACGATTGGTTGCTTACTATTGGGATTCTCGCTCTTGCAAATGCAATCCCTCCCTCATACCACCAGTTTTGCCCTTATTGCTGCGGCAGGTCTCAATCTGATCGGCCAGCTATGCGCCCTGCTTCTTCCCGCTATCGCTACCATTACAGGCATCCTGTTCTTTGCCACTATCGCCTGGCTTGGGATAGCAATTACCTTTGCCCCCTTTCAAAAAAGAGCACAGGGAGAGATAATATATCATGCAATTGAGGAAGAAGATTTCTATTGATTTCTAGCACGTTGAAAACGTGACAAAGCAGGATGAGAGAAATAGATGCATACACTAAAGTTAGTGCTTAACAATGAACCCCTTGCAAAAGCTGAAACGACCGTCGAATTAGATGTGCTTAGCTACAGCGGTTCTGTACGCGGCCCGCTTTTGGAGGAGATGGAGCTGGAAGGGAAAATCACGCTGAATCCCAGGGGATGCCGTATTTTCTCTCTTCCATCGGCGGCTATTACGCCTCAGGCTACCCCGGCAACAAACGCAACGGCGTACAGCTTCTACCTTATTCACATACCCTTCACGCTGCATCTCACTGCTGGCAACAAATATTATCAAGAAGTGACATTGCTTGTTGAACTCGCAACTCAAGACGCCATTGCGCGCGATCTGCTGCCAAAACACATTACCACGCGGATAGAGGGGGCTAGAAGTTATACCTGTTTTCCCCAGATGAAGTTTAAAGAGGTGACGACATCTCAGGAGCCAGAGGGAGAAATTTATTTCGATACCATTCAACCCGTCATCCGTGCCTTAGGAGAAGGGGAGAGCAAATTCTACTGGGTATACAGCGGTGATGACAGGCGGGGAGTTGTTCCCGAAACAAAGCATGCCCTCTTCATATTACAGGTTCCTTCCAATACCCCTGCTGTTGACGGTATTATTCGCTATGAAGTGATTATCGCCAAAAGAAGGCTTGGCGAGTGGAAGTCCAGGCAATGCAAGATATCATCCTGCCCTATACGCTGGGAGCTGAGCGCGGCTCCATCCTTTTTTGATAGCACTTCCCCTCAGCTATCAGCGGCGGGACCAGCGCAGACGAAGGTAGCAACTTCTGCTATTGTCACAAACAAAGCAGCGTTGCGCTATGATGTATGCGTTGTTTGCGCTTTGCCCGAAGAGACTGAAGCGTTTCTTAATGAGACTGCCAGAGCCTGTGGAGTGACTTTTCAACCAGCAATCAGTCCCCGCAGCGGGCGCGAACATCTTCACGCCACCATTGCTAACCACAAAGGAGAGCCGCTGACACTTTGCGTCTCCTGGCTGCCAAATTACGGACCCATAGAGACCGGCATTCACTTGAAACCGGTTCTTGAGGAGTTCCAGCCACGCTTCGCCGCTATGGTGGGTATCTGCGCCGGCGATAAACGTAAAGTGAAACTTGGAGATATCGTTGTTGCCGAGCGCGCGTTTTTCTACGATGCCGGCAAAGTCATCTTTAACGATGACGGTCAGCGCGAACACCTCTATGATACCAATCCCTATCATCCCCATCCTGATGTGCTGCACTTCGCACGCCTGTTTCGCACATGGGAACAGGAGCTGGTGGGGATGACGCGGCCCTACTCGCGTCGCCAGCAGCGGGACTGGCTCCTCTGTAGACTGCTAGAGACAAAAGATGCGCGTGTGGATACTATTCCAGCAGGAGAATTAGAGCAGTTCGCCCCCGATTGGAAACGCATCGTTCAAGACTTGCAACGGGAACCGCCATCTTACCTTACCCCAGATAGAACGCTCAGAGACAGGCTCGCTATCTCTCAACTACACTATGGCCCGGAAAGCTTTCCTTTCAAAGACCCGCCTGCGCCAGCATTGCATATCGCGCCCCTGGCATCAGGCAACGCCGTACGGGCAGACGATCCGTTTGATCAGATACGCGTCCCCGTTCGCGGAACCGTAGCGATTGATATGGAAGGGGCAGCGTTTTATCGCACAGTAGCAGATTTTCAGCCTTTGCACGCATTACTGGTCAAAGGGGTCTCCGATTATGCAGACAGCGAGAAGGATGATTCATATCATGCGTATGCAGCCAGCGCCGCCGCTATCTACCTGTTGAATTTTATTAAAGCATACGTCATCTCAGATCGTAGATTGCCGCGAAGGTGATCGAGGCAAAAGAAGCGCGCGCATGCAGCCCCTCCAGTCAGGCAATAACGGATCTGCTATCCGATTGACGAATACCTATTTTTTGTCTGGTAATTGTCCATTTTGCGGTTCTTTTGTCTATTGTTTCAATGCTATAATTCTGGCGTCTAATAGCTCTTTTGCTGTAGCACGGCTATGTTTTGAGAGTGTATCTGCTTCTGAGTATTTTCGCCTTTCATGGCGGAGTTCGCGCGGCTTCGCCGCGCAAGGGGTTTGGGAGGTGTGGTAGCAACATGCGCGGAGCGCATGTTGCTACCACACCTCCCAAAAAAGACGAGCGTCGCGAGTACGCTCTCATACTAGAAGCAGACGCACACTGAGATCGCAGCGAAAATTTTTATGCGACAGGCCAATAACCGTCATCTTTATAAAGACGTTTATTAGCGAAGATAACACTTTTCTGGTATCTATTACTAAAAAATTCATTTTTACTATCATCCTGGTTTATAGCTTATTTTACCTATTATGACCATTTTTCCTATTAATGATAAAAGTGTCTGTTGGTCTCGTCAGTCATAGTAATGGATTTATAAATTTCTGTCATTATGAGAGAAGGGAATATATGACCACATCGTTACGTGGTGTCATTGTTGGCATCAACAAATATCAGGATATCCGCTATCGAGAAAACCCGCTACAGTTTGCCCGTGCGGACGCTGAGGAGATGGCGGCAACGCTCTATCGCTCAAATACGCTGCACATAGCAAAGGACGACCTGCGTCTGCTCGTCAATGACGCCGCGACTCAAGAAAATGTCTGGCGCAGCTTCAACGAAGTTTTTTCTACCAGAAAAGATCTGGAACAGAACACCATCGCTTTCTTCTATTTCGCCGGTCATGGCATGGTTGACCCGATTGAAGGCGATAATATTATTCTTGGTTGTTGCGATGTAGATCCTAAAAATCCTAATCAAGGGGGCATTCGCCTCAACGATATCTACCGGCTGGTGCAACGGACCAGTGCTGATTGCTCTATTGCTATTATTGATGCCTGCTTTAGCGGAAGTATCATGGATTTTGCGCGTGTAGATCATGAATCGCCCGCTCAACTGGCAAGGCGAGCCATTGAGATGATTAAGGGCGGCGATAAGAAGACCATTGCTATTTTTGCGGCGTGCAACGCTGACCAGAAAGCGCGCGAAGATCCCGATGTTGGTCATGGGGTGTATACCAATGAACTGCTGCGGGGGCTGCGTGACGGTGAGGCCAGAGATGAGCAGGGCATTGTCGATCTCTCAGGATTGGCGACCTACTTGAGCCGGCGTTTTGCCGAAGATTACGATTGGCAGGGGCCGCGCTCCGTCGTCTTAGGCGGTCGCCCAGTCATATTGTCAACCGGAGAGCCGCGTGTCCCCGGCACTAGCAAGCCGCCGGAGGTGCTTCCACGCGTGATGGAAAGGCTTACCAGGGTTGATGGGCGCATCAAGCTACCAACAGAAGACCCCCTCAAGGATAGAAAGAAGAAACCGGCCATATCGCTGCAAGACCGATGGAAACGCTTGCTACCTGTGGTGAGCGCGATTATAGGGGCGATAGGGTTATGCGGACTGGTAAACTGGCTCGCTGAACCAATACGAATGTTCTCACTGGTTGTCGTTTTTTTACTCACCATACTCATCCCGTTTGCAGGCTTTATCCTCAATCGTGTCTTTGGCGCTATCCTGTTAATCGGTCAGACGGTCCTGTTAGCAGCCTTTGCGTATCAGTACTTTCACTGGGGGGCCGGATCATTTCTTCAAGGACCTCTTAGCTATCTTGCAGCTATTATCTGGGTGTTCTGGATAGCCCTTATATGCGAACTGGTTGTGCTAGGAGCGATGGTGGTGCTTATGTTGATGCAGCCCCCTTCATAAATTGAGAGCTTATCACAAACCATGCCTATTGTTGAGATTTTGTATGTACGTGGTAAAAGGAGGCATTATGAAAGCAGCGCAAGCTGTAGGAATCGATTTAGGAACAACATTCTCTGCTATTGCTATCTTTGATGAAGAGGGGCGGGCCAGAGCTATTCCTAATGCGGAAGGCACCTTAACGACCCCATCAATAGTAATATGGCATAACGATGCATTTCTCGTCGGTCAACCAGCATTAGATCTGGTGCAACGGGCGCAGGGGCCGGAGCGAGATCGCCAGGCGGCAGCTCTTATCCGGGCAGTCAAACGGATGATAGGCAACCCTCCTGTTGGCGGGCTTATCTCGAATGGTCATCGTACATCTCCAGCCGAAGTCTCTGCTGCCGTTCTTGCCAAGCTGGCGCGCGATGCCAGTGCCCATCTTGGCTTTAAAGTGCAGGATGCCGTCATCACTGTGCCTGCGCATTTTGGAGATCGTGAACGCAGCGCAACAAAGGCTGCTGCCGAACTGGCAGGATTGCGCGTGCTGCGGATGATGAATGAACCAAGTGCCGCAGCCCTGGTTTATAGCATCGATAAACAGGCTACTCCCGGCACTGTGCTGGTCTTTGATCTCGGTGGGGGCACCTTTGATGCTACCATTCTACAGCTTGAGGAGAAAGAGTCGCGTGTGCTGGCTACGCAAGGAATCGAGGAGCTAGGCGGGATCAATTTTACGAAGGCCCTGGCGGATTTTCTGGCATTACGCTACGTCTCGCAGACCAAAACCCCTTATCCTCAAGATAGCCTCTCATTAGAGCGCCTCATCAGCGAGGCTGAGGCCGCCAAATGCCAGCTCAGTGAAAGTCTTACGGCCACCGTCTCTCTGGTTTCGAGCGCAGGACAGGCAGCAACGTTAACCATCACACGCGAACAATTTGAGGACATCATTGATCTCTTCAGTTATCAATTACAAACAGCGGTCGAAATGGCTCTTGAACAGGCCAAAAAGACACCAACCGACATCGGTCGCGTCTTGCTATGCGGCGGTTCTTCGCGCATCCCCGCGATACAGACCATGCTGGCCAATCTTTTTGGGCGCCCGCCAGAGCAGATCCTTGATCTTGACCTGAGCGTCGCACTAGGGGCCGCTTATGCGGCGTATAACCTTGAACAGGCTGAGGCAAAGTCTCGACAGAAGCCGGAGCTAGCCGGTCTGCAAACGATGTCCGCCGGCTTGATTATTGATTGTGTGAGCTATCCAGTTGGTATTGCTGTGCTTAATCAACGCGGCGATGACTTTACTAAGCTGGTGATGCTACAAACGGGCGATCCATTAGATACCTGGAGTCAGCCTTACACAGTGCGGATCGTCGGGACTGCCACAGAATTTCCCCCGATCTCAATCTATAAAGGGGCTGGTACGCGCCTGGACCCGGCTGACTACCTCGGTGAGATCGCCCTGACACTGCCCCCCAACACGCCCACCGGAGCGCGGGCAACGATCAGGATGCTCCAAGATCAAAATGGGCTGATACAGGTACAACTCACGGTTGATGGTAAGGAATTACCGGGCCACTTACAGCGTGCTGCCATATTGCAATAGAAAGGGTGGTTTCTTATGGCTGCTGATAAAAAAGATATTACAAACCTTAGCCCTGAACAAAGGTTATTTATCCTCGGAGAGAAAGATCTTGTTCCCAACGTTATTGGCTGGCACCGCGTTCAGGTGCCGGCGGGGCAAAAGTGGTTGATGTATTGCGATGGCCGCCTGGTTGAGCAATTTGATGCCGGCCCTCATACCTGGTGGAACGGCTTTCTGAAAAAATGGAAAGCGCAGATGATTAATACGCGCGTCGAACTCATCCATATTCCGATCAAAGGCCGTGTTAAGGGACCTTCGGGGCTAAAAGATCTGCCTGGAAAGAGCATGGTAGAGATGGCCTGCGATGTGACAGCAGATCTTGAGCTTTCGGTCAAAATTGTTGATGTCGAGAACTTTATTCAATATCGCGACCCTCTCTCCGTTTTCCTGGCATCGATTCAGAATATGGTGGTGGAGCTAATCGGGCAATTGCCATACGATCAATACGGTCAATGGGTCACTGAACTGCGCACCCTGATCCAGAACCGCCTGCAAGGCAATTCACGCCATGCCAGAGATAACGCGGAACAACGACTGGGCATTCGGGTAGAAGATGTCTTCGTGACAGAATTTAAGCCAAGCACCGTCAACGACCGCACCACATTGCATATGTACCAACTGGTTGAGCGTGCTCGGCGCGAATTAGTCGAGGCAGAGGAAAATGCCAAACGTGATCGCATCGTTGCTCAGTCGCATGCAGAACAGGGGAATATTCTGAATATTGCTCCCTCTATTCTGGCGTTGCAGAACAGTCCTATCGGCAAAGCTCTGATAGAGCATGATGCGGAACTGCGTGGCCTGATGGTTCATGCCGGACTAAATCCAGGCATCAACATCACCATGCAAGATCCAACCGGACCGCTACCAATTCAACCGCCCTCGATCAGTGGATACCTCAATCAACCACCTGCCAGTTCCCGGCCTCAAGGGGAGCAAATTACAGGCTATCTTTCCTCTACGGGGAATACAAGTCCGTTATCCCAAGCGCCAATACAGCAGGTGCCACCATCATCGGATGGAGGGGAGGAGAGTCCAGTCGATCCCGGGCGTCAAAGTTCAGAGATCGCGGCGTTGGAGCAAAATGGTTTTATAGTGGCGGTCAACAAAGGAACAGTCAAATACGACAGCCAGGGCTTGCCTATCGCGGGAGATCGCGAATGGGTGCTCCAGGTCTCTCAACGGCGCTCCAGTGGCGGCTATATCACGATGATCTTTTATTGCCCATCGGGCTATCCAGCGTTTCCGCCCCGCGTCCAGGTGAAATTGCCCTCCGGTAGCGGTTTCATCGCGATGGAGCCTAATAGCCTGATGGAATGGCACCCGGGTCGCAGGTTGCTTGAAGTCGCTCAAGAGGTCTTGCAGAGTCTGCCTCCATTCTAAGGGAAAGGTGCTTGATATGCAGCTACCACAACCGTATCTGTATACATCAAAGCGTATGGTTGCCATTGTTGACCGGGCGCAGATGGCTCCTATGGAGGGCCTCATCGCCGATTCGGTATTTGGCTATCATACAATCTGGGCTGCTGAAGTACCTTTTATTCCGGCGCAGGTCAGTGAATGGGGAGGGAATTTTGATGTAGCGTCGTCAAACCGCCTTCAGCAGTTCTTGCAAAGGCAAATACGTTTTCTCTACGACCTGGCCCAGTCACGGGACCACCTTGCCACCTTTGAAATGCGCCTGATCTCGTGGCCGCAAATGCATGGTCCCACGCGTGTTGGCGTTGTTTTCCTGGGCAAGACGTTTCATCCCGACCCAACCAGTTCGCAGCAGCTTGCACTGGGTCTGTGGGATAAGTTTAGCGCACTCTTCCCGCGCGAGTCGCCTTTTTCTTATCCTCTTGTGCCGGTAATGCCCTCGAATGCAGCGATAGCGGCGCAGTCACATAGCTTTGAGGAATGGTTTTGCCCTCTGCCTTTTGAACAGCTAGCAGGCCCGAATAGTATTGTCGAGTTACGCAAATATGAAGATTGGCCGACAATACGTGATGTTGGCAATGTTTTACATGCACGGGATTATATTCCCCACCCCTTCGTTGCTGCGCTTGACTATTCGGCGATGGCCCGCCTTTTTGAGACGATGGCGCGGCAACAACAAATTACAATGGTGGCCGTCACCATACGCCCACAGCGCCTGACTGATCAAGAAGTTGTAATTCTTCATGAGCTGGCTGGCTGGTATAAACGTGCTCCTTACGAGGAGCCTGCGGCAGTAACGCATAATCGCTTAATCCAGCAGTGGCGCGAACTGCGGGGTGACAGTATCGAGACGTATAAGCAGACACGGGCAGAACTGGGGCGTAAGGTTTACGATGAGCTGGTACGGGAGCATCGCAGCCTTTTTCTGGTGCGGTTGCAGGTGGTGGGCGATCCCATCGCTCAAGATGATATCATCGAAGCACTGGGATCGGAAGTTATGGCGAATGCGGGTAGCACCTATCCAAGTCGTTGGACGCGCGTGGAGGCTGCATCTCCTGAAGAGTTCCAGTGGGCACGTTTTAACTTGCAGTGGTTAGAATTTGCCCGTTGGGGGGTCTCGCCGCTGATCCAGCGAGACCGCAGAATTATTCGCCTGCGCCAGCTTGCTACCGTATCAGAGATCGCGGGCGCCTTTCGACTGCCTGTTGCCCCGCATAAGGGTGGCTTAGCCGGTATAGATGTACGTGACGAGCCATTTACGCTGCCAGCGACGGCGCCCGGGGAATTTGATGAGCGCAGCGTGCTCGGTCTGGTGATGGATCGGGGGGTCCCGACCACCGTGCGTCTTTCTTTGCCGTTGAGCGAGCAGACCGCGCTTTTACTCATTTTAGGAGACGCAAGCGCGGACCGCGAAACAGTGTTGCGGCAACTGCTGCTGGCGTACGAAGATATGCCCTGGATACTCTTGCGTAGAGCTATGACTTCAGGTCAGGGCCTGGCGCAGCGTCTCTCCAGCCACTATATGCTACTCGATAATGCCGCAACGCCTTTACCTTTTCATCCCTTCCTACCGCCCCCAGGAGTAGCCCTGAAACCATTTTTAGATGCTTTGCTCCATGTCTTTCTCGCTGTTGGCGCTCTTGAAAATGCCACCCTGCCTCTTTTGCGCAAAACGCTGTACGAAACCTATCAACGGGAAGCATGGCTAGACCAGGAAGCCTGCTCTCGCCTGGACCTGAGCTTGCTATCGGCTCAGATAGAGGCGGCTGCCCAGCATTCTACGCTCCCGCTACAACTGGCGCAGGCGCTACGCACAGGCTGCGCGTTGCCATTGCAAGATCTGGATCTTACGGCTACGCAGTTTTTCCCAAAAGCGAGCCTGGTGCAACCGCAGGATGGTTTAAAACCGGTGGTTATTGATGTTAGCTGGCTTGGCAGTGATCTGACAAACATGCTGCTCTATGGCAGCCTCTGGGTGTGGTATTCACTGGCGCTTTCAGCAATGCCAGCAGTGACATCCTCACTACGCGGGATAGTAGCGGTGGAAGATGCTCATGTACTCTTTCGCAATACATCAAGCTGGCAAACTGCGCTGGCCTCACTCATTCAAGCCAATGCACAAAAGGGAGTAGCGACCCTATTGATCGATGATCGTCCCGAGCTACTGGCTAACGAGATAACCAATAATGCTTCAGCCTCCATTATTACAGGGATCAAAACGAGAACAGCGCAAGATGCTGTTTCAACAATCATCGGCGCATCAGCCAATCAACGTGCTCGCCTGACCTGTTTGAGAAGCGGCGAAGCAATCGTCAAGCTGCAAAATATGGCAGCGATACAGATTGCATTATAGGTATAAGCGGGAGAAACGGAGAAAAACACCATGTCGGAAATGAGAGGGTTGCAGATTGAGGTGCGTTGTGTCAGGTGTGGTAAGCTGCCAACCGCCGAGAATGAACTATATGAAATGCAGAATCATCTCTATCTCTGTCAGAACTGCCGTCAACAAGCGGAGGCGCAAGGGAAGCGCATCTCCTGGGCCGGAGATCCTGAGCAGCGTGCATCTATGCCCGCGGCTACCGGTAATCTCGTATCACCGAAAGCGAAATCAGCGCACAGCAACCTGCCACCCGATAGCATTTTTGCGCTCCTCGCACTGCCGCTCAACACACCGGTCGCGCAGTTGAAAACAGCGATCAAGCAGCAAGTGGCGGCATTGATGCGAGAACCTGATAAGAAAGATCTTGTCGCACGCCTGCGAGAATGGCAAACCCGGCTGCTCGATGAGGATGAATTCGAAGCATACCGCAGCAGCCTGCAACCCCAGCGGAAAGAAGGCGGAGCACTTTCGGTTGGAGGGCAACTGGTAACAACTCCTGAGGAATTTGTCATCGCCTGTGAGATCAGAGCGGAGGGCTGGGCTGATGGCGAACGCTATTTGCGCACAGGATTGCTCAGGCAATGGATTGTTTTTCAGTTCGATGACCGCGAGATGGCGGCAAAGGCGCGCATTTACCAGAACTGGGAGGAGGTCTCTGATTTCCGTGCCCTTAATGCTATGCTATACAGCATGCTCCTTACACGCCCTTTCCGTTTCTATCAAGAGGAGTGCTGGCAACCTGTAAACGCTATAGCTTCTGCTAATAGTCCGGCAGAACTGGCGAACCTTTGTGATAAAAACTGGTTTCTTGGCGAGAAACATCTCTACGAAGGCAGCATGCTTTACTGGTTAGAATTCGCTCAAGGCGCGAAGGGGCTAATGGAATACTATGACGCTTGCATCAAGGGCTATGCAAATAAGAAGTCGGAGCGGGGTGTTGGCCTGGAACTGGTGCTAGAACGAGCAGTGCCGACGCTGGAGAAGCCGCAACTCGAAGTAACATTTGATGGTGAGGTCAGTTCATGCACGATAAAACCCTGGGATCGCGAGCTGTCGCATCGCCCGATCAACGTCACGATTGCCAATAAGACGCGTGGATACATGAAGCTGCTGGTGGAACTGGAGCAAAAATATAGCCCTACCGTGCCCAATTGGATTTTATTGCATCCTCACGCTACACAACACTTTTGGGGCACGCCTGGCAATGGTCTGCCGGTCAGTAGAACATTATCTTTAGTCAACTTACCGCTGCTCGACCGGGGTAAAACGTACAGGCGCATGCTGCGTATCTCGACGGTTGGGGAGTATAATAAAGCTCCCGCAGTACAGACATTCCCCATCACGCTCAAGACGATGAGCTTCTGGCAAGGTTTACGCGGCATTCTCTGGGCCTGGGGATTGCGCGGCGGCATTCCCGCTCTACTCTGGAACGCCATAGCCGGCACTGCGCTCTCTTTCCTCGTCTTTCATCTCGTGCAAATGCTATTCAGCAGATCGCTTTCCTCGCATCTGCAAAGCGGGTCGCCGCTCTCCTTTTCTACGCTCCTGGATACCTCGCTGGTTGGCATGGTGCAAACACTCGCCGCATTAGGCAATATGGCTATATGGAGCGTGGCGCTGATAGGTGGCGTTGTCGGCTTCTGCGTTGGCATAGGGAAAGGCCATATGAATTACCCGCAAGGCAAGAATGCGCAACGCTTTCGTACCGGCACGTTCTGGCTGGTACTACTGGCCGTTGTTGTTCTGCTATCAAATGATCAAGGATGGACGGTTCTTGGCGAAGCGTTCCAATTCGGTGGTCGCTTTATTCCGGCAGCGTTTTACATAGTGCTCGGCAATATACTGGTCGGAACATTGGCCTTCCTCATCTTCTGTTTACTCGCGTTCTTTCACTCACTGCTTGAAAAGTTCCTGCGCAGGCGTTATGAAAAATTGTTACACCCGGTAGGAAGAGGTTGATCACATGGCATCCGAAATTCATGCCTCATTTATCAATTACTATGAGCATCTCGACGTCCAAGTGGATGCGCCCGTGGAACAGGTACAGGCGGCTTTTGATACGCTGGTCTCCAGGACGCTAGAGCGGTTAAATAATCCTTTAACGATGCAGAACGCTCTCTACACCCAGAATGTGATTCTGCCAGGCATTCAACAACATCTTTTATCCGGCCAGGAGGCACGCGACGCATATAATCAACAACTTGCCGCCGTTCAACAGCATCTGGCAACCCGTGGTGAATGGGCAGACGATGAGGGGCTGGATGACGAACTATCACGCCCATTTTTCTTTGATCCATTTGATGGGTACGATACGGAGGCTCCTGCCTTCACCCTGCGTCAGATCGCGCATAAGCTTGATAGTGAGTGGCCGCAGACGGTCTCTTGGATGCTGGATGCCTCTGATCGCAATCATGTCTTTGTTGGTTTTCTGAATATGGTTGCCGGGCGCCCCGGGCTGGCAAAAAAAATTGAAGCTATCATCGCCGCGGTTTCTGACAAAAAAATGCCGACAAACGAAGGTATTGAGCGCTGCATTAATATTCTGGACCCGGAGATAGAGCGGCCAGTGGCGCGTCTCTCTTCTCCGCAATTTGATGGTCAGGTTTTTGAAGCCGGAGAGTTCATCAGCGATCTGGCAGCAACTACCGAGCTTCTGCTCACTCATGAAGGCTCACGGGGCTGCACTTTTGGGACGATAGAGAGTCGTTCTCCCTGGGTTAAGTTTCGCAATGGCGCTGCGCGTGTGCGTTTCGCATTGATGCCCGACGGCACTGACCCGAGCATTGGCCTTAGTGAAGTCAAGATCCCTCTTTACTTGCAAGTACGTGATCTAGAGCGTAACGCCGACCATAGCGCAAATCTGGTCATACGAATAGAGAACTTTGCTGCGGTTTACGAAGTGCCAGTTTGTTTACACATCTCGATAGCGCCGTTGCCGCCGCGTGTCAGCTTTGTTCCTCCGGCCAGCGAGCAGCATCCACTGATGTTAAAAACTGTGCTTCAGGGAGAGATGGCGAGAGCGACGATAACGGTGAAAAATGCGGGCGATGAGCAGCTAGATCCCCTGGTTGGCTATATTACCTCTAACGAACAGGGAGTCAGCGTAACTCCGACGCGTTTTGGTGCTGATGAGCAACTCACCCTTAGCATCGATACAGCCAGGCATCCGCGCGGGAAAATATATGACGTCGTTTTCAATATTCGCTATGCTCCCTCTTCACGAGCCATCGGCCCCACGACGCTGCATGTACGTGGCGAAATCCTCCCAACATTCTGGCAAAGTCTGTTTCGCGCCAGGAGCGCCGGAGAGCGCGTCGGTACAGGTTGTGTGACTGGCATAGCTGGCAGTGTAGCCGGTCTTGTGATTGGAAGCATTGCCGCCTCTCATGCTGGCGGCTGGTTTCTCCTGTTGCTGGCGGTCCCAGCATTGCTTGTCTGGCTTACGCGATGGCTTACAAAAATAATCCTATTCCATCTGCAACTTGCAGGTAATACTAAGGCGCGTATAGAGCAGATTCCCCCGGGCATGCTCTGGGGTATACCTGGGGCGACCGGATTGTTACTGGTGATTGTCTGCGCTATTATCCAGGATGCGCAAACTGCCATCACTATTGGTGCATTCTCCTGTTTGCTGCTGGGGTGTTTCCCAGGTTTTATCTTCGATCAATCATTATCCACTACCAGCCCTGATGCAACCGGGGCTGGGGAGAAAATATCGTACTAATAGCACCATCAGGGGTTGAGTGTGTGCTTGCAAGCACGCACTCAACCCCTGCATACAATCATCTTGATCAACTCACTTATACACCGGCTGCCGCCAGTTCCGCGCCCAGCCTGACCAGAGTTTTGGGCTGGATCATCCCCTCGGCGAAGAAAACGCCACCGGCTGCCGTAATTGCTCTCTTCAGTTCTAAGACCCAGCGATGCTCGATCAGCGCAATGATAGCGGCGTGCCCCTTTGGGATTTCACGCGTGACACGCTTGATATCATCCTCCGCCAGGCCATAGTCGTGGGTCGCAATGGCCTCTACACTCGCTTTAGCCCCTTTCTTTGCGCCCGCCGGACCTTCCGCGCCCAGACCAATCAGGCCACCAACTATGGCACCGTAACGGATGGCTTCCTCTTTTGTTAGATCGCTGGCCTGCATCGCAGAGATGGTCCCCTTCTCATCTTTGCGCACAGCGAGCATGTCAAGCAAGCGGATGGCTCCTTCAGAATGCAGGGCGCGCAGGGATGGCAGCAACTTTCCGGTAAACTGCGGATTCTCAAATTCCATCACGATCAACTGCACTGGACCTAGAGTCATGGAGATGCTCCTTTGTTAAACGAGAGATTGCTCAATGCGCCGGTTGAGCATATCTCTGCAATCATCAGAAATAAGCAATCCCTGCACAACTGGTATGACCCTCTGATTGTAAGGAGTAACGCGTTACATGACCTCACTCAAAGGAGTGATTTTGCGCTGCTCCTCTATGATGAAAAGGCGGCGCGATTGTCCAAGTTATATGCGGCTTAAACGTAATAGAGGTGGAAGTACAGGAATCGGAAGGAGCAGGCCAATGATCGAAAGTTCAAATACTCCAACAGGCTCAAAAACGGACACAGAGCTGAATGATGGTCGTTTGATTAGCGTGGGAGCGGGCGCGCTGAACCTTAGCGCGATCCTCCACACGCCTCCTCACGCTCGCGGACTGGTGATCCTGGCAAACGGGATTGAGGATAGCACCTCTACCCCCCACCAGGATGCGCTTGCTTTGAGCCGCGTCTTCTTTAATAACAATCTTGCCAGCTTGCTTGTCGATCTCTTCATCATAGAAGAGCAGCAGATGGATCAGCAAACGGCCTTTTTCCGCTATAACGCCGATATTATGCAGCAGCGCTTGATCGGGCTGGCCGATTGGTTGCTACAGAATCAGGAAACGGCAAACTTCTCCATTGGCTGTTTTGGCAGCGGAGCTTGCGGAGCCGCCGCGCTGATCGCTGCCGCCCACCGGCCCGACGCCATTCACGCAGTCGCAGCCACCGGACAGCTTGATCTCGCCCAGCAATATCTGCCCCGCATCACCGTCCCGACGCTGCTCCTTGCGCCTGAGAAGGACAGTGCCGCAGTTCAGGCAAATCAGCAAGCTTTTGAGCATCTGGAGGGACTCACCACCAATAAGCAATTCGAGAAAATTCCAGGAGCTAGCTCGCTTTTCGAGACCAGTAGCGCATTGGCGGAGGTAACGCGCATTACGGGAGAGTGGTTTGCGCGCTGGCTGATACCGATTGTGTGATTGCGACAAAAATACGCACGTTACCCCACCATGAAGTAACGTGCGTATTTAGCCGATGGAGGAGGCGAGAGAGAAATTTTACGGCCCCGCCAGGACACAGTTGTTTGCCGCGTTATCCCACTCTTTCTGGACCAGATAAGAATGGCCGTTGAGGATAGAGACGCCGCCCAAGTTCCAGGCGCATTTATCGCCAATTTCCGCGCCTGAAGCATCGATCCAGGCGTTGATCAAAGGATCGGTGGCTGCTTCCATCTGTTCGTGGGAGGCGACATTAATCGCGCTCTCCGCGTCAATATCTCCGTTAGGGCTGAAAGGCACTCCGCAGGCGCTCAGATTGGTACCGGCATAAGGGATCGTGGCATAGACGATGTTGCCTCCGAAAGCGCCATGCGAGGCGCAGAAAGATGTAAAGCTGCACTGATTGCTACTGGTGCAGGTATTTTCCCCCCTGGCTGTAAAAATAAAGAAGACGTTGTTCAGGCCGCCACTCCACCTATTCACCCTCATGGCATGAGCAATCTCGGCCTGCACCTGCCCATCAGTGAGCTTCTGCGCCGGATAGGCGGCGGTATCGACCCAGGAGCCAGCAAGTTGCGCCTGCAAGGGCGTAGCGCCACGCGTATCGCGATACTGTGCATTGTTATGGTAAAGTCCAGAAGCGCCAACATCGCCAAAATAGCGCAGGAGCAGGCTATTGTATCTCGGGCTAACGAACGACCCTTTCGGCTCCCAGAAAATAGCGTGAACCTTCATAGTCGTGATGATTGGCCCGCCACGATAGATAAGCCTGCTACCATGCCCGTTGCGCCTAGCCGACGGTTGCCTGCCACCGGACGGCTTCACATCGAGAAAATGGGAGGCGGCATCCTGAACGGCTGCGAATGTGCGGGCAGGCACGTATAGAGCGAGCGTGCTGAGCACAAGCATACATAAGGGAACCGTCATCAAGACCGATCCGGTCACGCTGCGTTTCAAAGCTATCTCCTCTGCGCGCGAAATATTTATCCTTATCCCCCAGCGCATTTCCATTTGACATTATCGAGTTTGATGTCTATACCCCCCTCAAGGAGCGGCGCGAGCTGATGGCGAACTCGATCCGCTGGAGGATACTGAAATTAATTATCCAGTGACGTACTGCCTATATTCAAGATATTGCCAGACGAATTTACATGTCAACCGTAAAATAAAGTAATTACGCGCTCCCCTTACCACCCTTACAGGCAAGGACGCGAGCAGGATGAGAGGCCAAACTCGCCGATGAGTTTTTTTGGGAGGGTAGATAAAGATGTGATGAGCCTTTGGCTTAACTCACCAGCATGCTCTACTTTCGCGCGTCATCCCTTTGGCCAGCGAAGCCGAGACCACCCCTTGAGAATGAGCGCCATTGAGCACGACGTAGGCATGCCCCAGATTGAGCACCCCCTCTTTTTTGTCGAAGTGGTAGATGGCGGTAACCGGCGCCCACAAGCCATGAGCCAGCACGGTGCCGCTGGCATCGACCAGTTGCAGCAGATAGGTGCCAAAGGAGATCCGTCCGCTGCCTCCCGCGTTGGAGCCGGAGCCGGGGGCGATCTGGGTGATGCGTAGGCTCAGTTTGCCACCTGCCTGGGTCAGATCAGCGGCGGTGATGGCGTTGGCCGGGATGCGCACCTCCAGATGCCCATCGCTGCCCAGAAACTGCGCGGCCTGGCCCGCTTTGAGGTCAACCGTGGCCGGTTGCATCGACATCTTCTGATTGTGGACAATGATCTGAGGCGCATGCGGCGGCTGATGACCCATCGGAGCCGGGGTGTAGCCGCGACTGTGCGATTGCGCTCCGGTCTGTGGATTCATGTCTACGACATATCCAATAAACATAAAAAAAGCCACAACTTCCTAAGACATCTCTATGTCGAGATGTCCTGATCCAACGCGCGCAACCAGGCACAAGGCAAGTCTGATCAAAGCGATGCGCGCTCTATGGAGAGCAGAAAGCGGAGTGGGAAGATCTTCTTTGCAGACGATGTGAGCGCAGTGAGCCACTTCCGCTCCAAAAATCTGAGCGAAGCGAGCCTTCTTCGCTGAAGATCTGAGCATAACTACATGCTTCAGTGGAGTTGATCCTCGGGAATTGCAAAACTGCGCTAGTGGAGTTGGCAATCTGAAAGGGCCTGAAATCAGGATAGAAGATGTAAAAACAGTTGTCAATAGCACAAGAAGGGAGTTAAGTACTATCATTACTCCTGAGCGGGCTATATGTTCCAGATAATAATGGTGGTATCAATGGAGCCGGTCGCGAGACCACCTGGACCCCAGGCAATGGCGGTAACGTCTCCAGTATGGCCGCCGTACGTCGTGCGCGAGCTGCTATCTGTCGCCCAGATACGCATATAGCTATCGCTGGAAGCCGTGGCAAGGCGACCGGTATTTCCCGGCTCCCACGCCACGCCATTGACGGCTCCGTCGTGGGGCAGGGTGTGGGTAATATGGTTCGAGCCAACGTCCAGCACCAGCGCCACTTTATCGCTCCCTCCAGAAGCCAATCTCGTGCCATCAAGCGACCAGGCCAGCGCCAGTGTATGCCCGTTGTGCATGCGACGGTATAGCAAGCGCCGCAAGCTTGGCAGTTCATAGATGCCCACATACCCCGACTCTACCCCGATGGCCAGCAGGCCCCCATTAGGGGAAAGAGCAACCGCACGTACTACCGTTTTTGCTCCCAATGGCGCACCATTTTTCAGGCCGAGTGTGATCTCGCGCACACCATTTCCTTCCGTCCCAATAATCAACCGCGTTCCCGAAAGGGTCCAGGCAAGAGTATCGACAGCGGCTCCCTGGTTACTGAAGCTATATCTGGTTGTTCCATCCGTCATCCATACCCGCACGCTTTCGTCACGCCCGCCAGAGCCGATCAGCGTGCCATCAAGACTCCACGCGACGGCAAGCACACCCTCTTTGTGTCCCGTAAATGTGAGCGTGGAACTCTGGTTGCCAGGAAGCCAGAGCCGCGCAGTACGATCTTGTGAACCGGATACCAGTTGGGACCCATCGGGCGACCAGGAGAGGCTCGCTACTGTCGCACTATGACCTCTCAGCACATACTTAATCGCATTATGACTTGTGAGCGCCTGCTTGATATCAGGAACATGCACGGGAGCGAGCGTGTTGCCGTTTAGATAGAGATAAGCCCCTGTGCCAACTCCCACGCCCACTACCAGCACACCTCCTAATAGCCAGCCAAGCACATTGCGCCGCTTCATCTGCGTTGGCGGCAAGGGCGTTAGCGGGGAAGAGGGCAAAACGGTCGGCTGAGAGATCGGCCCGGAAGCCATTCCCCACGCTTGAGCTGGAGAAGAGATCACCGGATTACTCTGCGCGCTTGGAAGATAGAGCGGAGCGGAGGGTCTCGCCATCTGCTCGGTTGGCATTTCTACGGAACCGCTTTGCATGGGTGGATACAGGGAGGATGGCATAGGAGAAAAAACTGTTGGAGCAGAGGAAGCGTCTACCATGCTGGCATTATGCTGCTCGCGTTCGAGCGCGGGCAACGAGAAACGCGGCGAAAAAGTGGCGGGGGCGTCATTGCTATATTTACGTTGAGCGAAAGCTTCGGCAAAAGCCATGACCGAAGGATAACGGTCGGCAGGCTTCTTGGAGAGCGCGCGGGCCAGCACCTGTTCTACGCCCGCCGATAGCTGTGGAATATAAGAGCGGATCGGCGGCGGAGCTGCGTTGAGATGCTGGTGCATCAGGCGCATCGGCTCACCCTCAAACGGCGGATGACCGGCAAGGAAGTAATAGATCATCACTGCCAGCGCATACTGATCGCTTTCCGGTCCCACAATGCCCTCGAATTGTTCAGGGGCCATATAGGTTGGCGTCCCAAAAACCTGCGTCGTGGCGGAGGTAGCCGAGAAAAACTTCGCCAATCCGAAATCTGACAGCAGCAGGAATGCATGATGACCGGTATGACCCGCGCCATTCTGATCGAAGCGCAGGAGAAAATTGGCAGGCTTGATATCACGGTGGACAATGCCCTGATCGTGCGCATATTGTAAGGCCGAGGCCGCCTGTTGCAGATAATCTGCGGCTTCTTCGAGGCTCAAAGGCCAACCGGAGGGCAAGCCTTCGGGCAAGGCCGGGGTCATAGCCATTGGTGCTGCCGGTGAAACGCCCGCGCGCCGCCGCAGCCAGTCCCAAAGCGAACCTTCCGGGCGATACTGCATCACCATATAGGCGCGCCTGCCACCGGGCGTCTCCTCTTCACCATAGCGATAGAGCGGCAGCACATGTAAGTGATCCAGACTGGCGACCGCGCGCGCCTCCTGTCTGAAGCGATCTGCCACTCCCCCTTCGCTCTGTGAATCGCCATACTCGTCGCCATCGGCGCGTATCAGCTTTATCGCCACCTGTTGCCCAATCGACGGGTCCTCAGCCAGGTAAACAGCGCCCATCCCGCCACTACCTAATAAGCGTGTTAATATATATCCGCCAAGCGTCGTGCCAACAAGTATATCCACGATAATCCTGCCTCACTATGGTATATTGCAAACCAGCCTCAAACACTTCCCCTCAATACCACAACCATTGACTTCAACAAACGTTCTTACCCCATCATAACATGCTGCTTTACGGCTGTCTATCCGAATAAGCGGCAAAAGTATAGACTGCAACCATCTTGAGAAACTTTTGAGGATTGGCGGAAGGGAAACGCATGGCCCCTGTTGCGGGACCATGCCTTCCATCGGTTAGTGTGGGAGCGATGCAGCGATTAAAGCAAACAGGAACACGAATCCGCAGATCAGAAGTAGAAATGCCAGACCTACCGGAATGAGCACTACTGCCGTCGCTTTTCCTCCACTCAGGCGGTGGACAGCCATAACGGCAAAAACTTGTAAAACGATTCCATAGATACCGAGCGCAAAAGCAACCAGCAGACCAAGTATAGGTATCAATGTTACAAGATCGCTGACAATGCCCAGAGGAACGCTAATCAGAAGAAACGTATAACATTGGGCCAGGAACGTGCCAGTACCACCAAAGGCTTTGGCAATCAGGTAGAGGATACCAGCGCCAATAAAGAAGAAGATAGGTACCAGGATGATAGAGCCTAGAGAGCTGCCCACAGTGATGCCCTGAAGCGTCGCGGGGTCAATGGGAGCAGGGCTAGTTGTCCCTAAGCTGCTAAAACGAAAGGGATTAATCAGTGAGCCAAGATAGCCGACAATAGCGGCCAATACGGCAGAAATCAGCAACTGCACCCAGACGATATCCCAACCGGCCTTGCCCATCTCCATCGCGAAGGTGGTTGGTGAAGGCTTCGTCAATACCCTCACATACTGACCCGGGAGTTGCTTGAGAGCTTCACCAAGCGGCAGTGGTGTTGAGGGAGGAGGCGGGTTATAGCCATACGCTGGCGCCGTGCCATAGCCAGGAGGCACTCCGTAACCGGGAGGTACGCCGTACGGATTTTGCGGTGGCGGCGCTCCATACGGGTTTTGTGGTGGCGGCGCTCCATATGGATTTTGATTGGGATCTTGTGGAGGTTGTCCTCCATATGGGTTTTGAGTAGGATCTTGAGACATTTTCCTTTGCTCCTTTTCCAGGACGTTAATAATGTTCCCACTAAACTATAAGCTATCCAGGTCAAAAACCTAAATCTCTAGCACAGTGCAAAGACCGGACAACGCATCTCTAATGCGAAGCAGGTATCGATGCGACAATAAACAAAATCAGAGCGCATACAGCCATATAGTATACAACGTAGCGAAACAGGGAATCTCCAAAACAGCTTTCACCTTGCGGGCCACACATCGGTTTGCGTATAATCAGTAATGAATGCAGATTTCATCACAGTTTACTTCGTCGCAACGCAGCGGAACAAAGAGGTTTCGAACTGTCAGCGCCGTGAGGAGCAGGCTTACTTCAAAACGTTCCGCGTTCCAACGCTTTCGGACGCGATCAATCGGGTCCCTACAGGGCAACCGCAAGGGATTGCCCCTACGGAACGCAGAATCGAAGTACTCCTGTGCCCATCCTCTACGGATCGCTATCTGTTCCTTCAACCTCCTTGCATCTTTTAGCTGTACCTGGCCTGAGCGCCGGTAAGAGATGATACAGAAGGAGATATCCATGCCAGAAGATTTCATGCCGATCCAGAATTTCGATTATCTGGAATTCTACGTCGGTGATGCTAAACAATCAGCATATTACTTTAGCAACGCCTGGGGCTTCACGCCAATCGCCTATGCCGGACTGGAAACGGGCGTGCGTGACCACAGCAGCTATGTGCTCGAACAGGGCAACATCCGCCTGGTTATCACATCTCCACTCGGGCCGGAAGGAGCGATGGCGGAGCACATCAAACTCCACGGCGACGGCGTCAAAGTGATTGCGCTGCGGGTAGAAGACGCGGAACGGGCGTACCGCGAAGCGACCACTCGCGGCGCGCATGGCGTGATGGAGCCGACCAGCTTGAAAGATGAGAATGGCACAGTCAAACTCTCAGCGATAGCGACATACGGCGATACGATCCATACCTTCGTCGAACGACACGCCTATAAAGGCGCTTTCCTGCCTGGTTATCGCCCGCTCTCCGCCAGCGTGCCACGCCGCGCCAGGCCAGCCGGTCTTGCCGCCATTGATCACGTCGTGGGCAATGTCGAGCTGGGCAAGATGAACGAATGGGTAAGCTTTTACGAGCGCGTGATGGGCTTTACGCAACTGATCCATTTCGACGATAGAGCCATCAGCACCGAATATTCTGCGCTCATGTCCAAAGTGATGCAGAACGGCAGCGGGCGCATCAAATTTCCCATCAACGAGCCCGCGCAGGGACGACGTAAATCACAGATCGAGGAATACCTGGACTTCTATCGCGGTCCTGGCGCGCAGCATCTCGCGCTCAACACTGATGATATCATCGCGACCGTACGTAACCTGACGGAGCGCGGCGTCGATTTCCTCTCCACACCCACTACCTATTACGAGGATGTGCTGGACCGCGTCGGCAAAATCGACGAGGATCTCCAGCAACTGGCGGAGCTTGGCATCCTGATCGACCACGACGACGAAGGCTACCTGCTGCAAATCTTCTCCAAACCCGTGGTGAACCGCCCGACCGTCTTCTTCGAGGTGATCGAGCGTAAGGGAGCAAAGGGATTCGGCGAAGGTAACTTCAAAGCCTTGTTTGAGGCGCTGGAACGTGAGCAGGCGCTGAGAGGGAACCTCTGATGAAACTGGCGACATTCCGCACCAGCGGAGGCGCAACCCACGCGGGCGTTATCCGCGACGACATGGTGATCGCGCTCAAGTATCCAACGCTGCTGGAACTCCTGCGCGATCCTGAAGGGCTTGAGCACGCGCGCACGGCCCAATTGTCACATGGCAACGCACACTCCTTGCATGAAGTGACGCTGCTCTCGCCCATACCGGAGCCGCCCACCATGCGCGACTTCTACGCCTTCGAGCAGCACGTCAAGAGCGCGCGCACGAAGCGCGGTCTGGACATGATCCCCGAATGGTATGAGATTCCCACCTTCTACTTCACCAATACCAGCGAGGTGTACGGTCAGGATGCGCCCGTCCCTTATCCGGTCGGCTGCCACGAACTCGACTTCGAACTGGAGATCGCCTGCGTGATTGGGCGCGAGGGCAAGGACATTGCGGCAGAAGAGGCAGAAGACTATATTGCTGGCTATACCATCATGAACGACTGGAGCGCCCGCGATTTTCAGCGTAAGGACATGAAGCTGAACCTGGGTCCCGGTAAAGGAAAAGATTTTGCCACATCGCTCGGCCCCTGGCTGGTGACGCCTGATGAGCTGGCTAGCCGGCGCACCGGCAGCGGCGCCAGCGAACGCTATACGATGGCTATGCTGGCTCGCATCAACGGGCGGGAAATATCGCGCGGAAACTTTAACCAGATTTACTACAGCTTCCCTCAGATGATCGCCTGGGCTTCGCGCAACGTCCGCCTGCGCGTCGGTGACGTGCTCGGTTCGGGAACCGTGGGCACTGGCTGCATTCTGGAGCTGGGGACGGACGTTCACCCCTGGCTGCAACGAGGAGATATGATAGAGCTGGAAATCGAAGGTATCGGCGTATTGCGGAACAAGTTAGTGTAGCAGCACAGGAGATAAATATGCCAAACTACCATCGTTTAGGTGAAATTCCGCCGAAACGGCATACGCAGTTTCGCAAGCCGGATGGGACGCTCTACTCTGAAGAGGTCTTCGGCACTGAAGGCTTTTCGGGCAATTACTCCATCCTGTATTACCATTATCCCCCCACACGCGTCAAAAAGGTCGAGCAGTTCATGCACGAGCAATTCCCGCATGAAGTATGGCACGAGGGGGTACAGCGCCACCACCATCTGAAAACGACGAAGCTCTCACGCGGCGGCGATGCTGTGTTGGGACGCCAGACGCTGATGTTCAACAATGACGTTGTCATCGCAGTGGCAAAGCCAACTATGGACATGGATTACTTCTACCGCGACGGCGATTCCGATCTGCTCTACTTCGTTCACGAGGGTCACGGCGTGCTTGAAAGCAACTTCGGCCTGCTGCCCTATCACGAAGGTGACTACATCGTGATTCCTCGCGGCACCACGTTCCGCTTCGACATCGCCGTCGATAGCCCGGACACGACTCTGCTGGTGATAGAGGCGCGTGGCTCAATCGAGCCGCCGCGGCGCTATCTCAACAGTTACGGACAATTCCTGGAGCATTCGCCCTACTACGACCGCGATATTCGTCGTCCGCAAGAGTTGACGACGCATACTGAACGCGGCAACTTCGAGGTGCGCGTCAAAGTTGGCACGCTCATCACCAGCTACTGGTACGACTTCCATCCCTTCAACGTAGTTGGCTGGGACGGCTACGAGTATCCCTGGATTCTCAATATTGCCGATTTTGAGCCGATCACAGGGCGTATTCATCAGCCGCCGCCGGTTCATCAGACCTTCCAGGGACCCAATTTCGTCGTCTGCTCGTTCGTCCCGCGCAAGCTGGACTATCACCCGCAATCGATCCCGGTGCCATACAACCACAGCAACATCGATAGCGAGGAGATGATCTATTACGTCAACGGCAATTTTGGCAGTCGGCGCGGCATCGAACGCTCTTCGATCACGCTGCACCCGCGCGGCATCCCGCATGGGCCACATCCTGGAGCCGTCGAAAAGAGCCTGGGAGCCGAGCGCACCGAAGAAATGGCTGTGATGGTCGACACCTTCCACCCCTTGAAGCTGACCGCCATCTCCCACTCCGTCGATGACCCGGACTATCCTTATAGCTGGCTGGAATGATGGAGAGTTTTGTAGAAGAGGGCATGGTGCGGAATGCACCATGCCTCTATCAGAGCCTCTTGACACCTCAGAGAAAATATAAGCAGCTTTCAAAAAAACGCGTATCTGAATTATTATGTGAACAAGGGGAGATGGTCGTGAGTCAGAGTTCAAAACACCCATTAGCAGAAGTATGCAGTTAGCGTTATTTGACAACCTGGAACATGGACGTATCGTTAATGTTGCTTCTGTTCCTCAACGTAGCCCATTTCGCTACCCGGGTGGAAAAACCTGGATTATCCCACACATACGCCTGTGGCTGTCACCTTTAATGAGAAGCACTGTGGGTCTTACACCTATTCGCCCCTCGCTCTTACTAGAACCATTTGTTGGTGGCGGTAGTGTAAGCCTGGCGGCAGCAGCAGAGCATCTAGCAGAGCATGTTGTAATGGTAGAACTCGATGAGGACGTTGCAGCAGTCTGGCAAACCATTCTGGACGAGAAACAATGGCAATGGTTAGCTCACAAGATAGAAACGTTTGATCTTACAACCGAGAATGTTAAAGCGTATTTCGCAAGAACAAATCTTTCCTTACAAGAGCGAGCTTTTAAAACTATCCTTAGAAATCGTGTCAATCGGGGAGGGATCATTGCCCCTGGGGCGGGTCTTCTTAAAGAAGGAGAGGACGGTAAAGGATTAAAATCACGCTGGTATCCGCTAACTTTGAAAAAAAGGATTCAATATATTGCGGGATTACGAGAACGCATTACCTTTATTCGGGGTGATGGCATCGCATTTTTACGCCAGTATGCACAGCGCCCCGATACTATATTCTTTATCGATCCACCTTACACCTTCGCAGGGAAAAAGGCTGGAAGTCGGCTTTATACACATTCAGAGGTTAATCACGAAGAATTGTTCGAGGTAGTAAACACACTGCAAGGCGATTTTTTAATGACGTATGATAACGTCGAAGATATCCGGCAAATTGCAAGGCAATATAACTTTGATATGCAAGCCATTCCGATGAAGAATACCCACCATACTGAGATGACAGAGTTGCTCATTAGCCGGAATTTAGAATGGCTGCGCCAATCTATAAGGTCCTCCCACCTCAGTTGAACTGATGCTTGCACATCATTCTAGATGCTGCGTATAATTTTTGGTAGTGATTGATTATCTATTCGAAAAGTCGAAACAAAGGAGTTTCGGATCGCAGCTTGCTGAAAATGCAGAGATAAATGATAGCGGCGTTTGATGCAGCAAGCTTGATGTCCTCCTCTCCTGACATCTGTTGTATTGATTGCGCAGAGCAGCGCAATGAAGGATGCATAGTAAAAGGAGTGATTTGCGATGGCAACTGAACCACGCATTATCAAGTTTTTTGAAACCACGCTCCGCGACGGAGAACAAACGCCCGGAGTGAACTATTTCCCCGAAGAGAAGCTGGCAATAGCGCAGGCCCTGGCCGATATGGGCTTCGATACCCTCGACTGCGGTTTCGCCATCTCCTCTCCCAGCGAGTTTGAATGTATCCGCCTGATTGCGCAAAAGGTCCGCAACGCCGAAATCTGCTCGATTGCACGCACCCACCTGACCGATATCGACCGGGCCTGGGAGGCGGTCAAGGACGCGGAACGACCGGTGATCCATCCATTCGTCAGCACATCGCCGCTGCACCGCCAGGTCAAGCTGGGCAAGTCGCGCGAGGAAGTGCTCGAAATGGCCCGCACCGCCGTTGCCCATGCCCGCAGCTATACCGAGAGAGTTGACTTCGCACTGGAAGATTCGACCCGCACCGAGCACGATTTTATCCTGGAGGTCTGCGGGGCTGTTATCAAGGAGGGTGTACGCTTCATCGCCATCTGCGATACCGTCGGCTTCGCGCTCCCCTGGGAATTCGGCCAGTTGGTCGCCGACGTCAAGCGCGAATTTCCGCAGGCGCGCATCTCCGCCCACTGCCACGATGATCTAGGTCTCGGCGTCGCCAATGCCATAGCGGGGTTGCGCAACGGGGCCGAGCGTGTCGATACCAGCTTCAACGGCCTGGGCGAGCGTGCTGGCAACGCCGCCACCGAAGAGGTCGTGATGGCCTTGCGCACCCGTTCCGCCGATCTGGGCCTGGATGTCAGGGTCGATACGACGAAGATCATACCGACCAGCAGACTGATCGCCAAGCTATCAGGCATGCAGCCACAATGGACGAAGGCAATTACAGGGGCAAACGCCTTCGCCCACGGCGGAGGTATTCACCAGGATGGCGTCTTGAAAGATGCCCGCACCTATGAGATCATGACGCCCGAATCCATTGGCCTGACCGCATCTGATCGCCGCATGCACATGGGCAAGCTCTCCGGTCGCGCCGCCCTGGATGCGCAGTTGCGCGAACTGGGCTACACGCTGGAGAAAGAGCAGCTCAACAAAGCCTTCGAGATGGCAAAAATCCTGCTCGGCAAAAAGAAGGCGCTGGAGGAGATGGACCTGCGCTACGTTGCTGAAGCCGCCTCAAGTAGAACGGGTACGAAGGCATAGACACGCGATATATAATGATTCAAGCGATTGAAATATGCTTCTCAGCCGAAACAACTGAGGAGCATATACTATCTATTACAAAATGTTAGGATCATAACGAAAAATGCAGAACTCCCCCCAAGATCCCATGCAGGCAGTTTTTGCTTTCACCGATGAAGAGGTTATCACAGTTCAGCAAATGTTAGAGACCCTTGTGCGTGCTTTGAGAGAGGTTCCCGGGGGAGGAAAAGTGGAGGAGGGATATTGGAGTTATATCTATCATGCTATTCGTAAAGCTCCAGTAGCGTCGTGGAGTAACCTTCCCATGAGAGATTTCTGCCATAATGGTTTGGGCGTAGAGATGAAACTACTGCAACGTAGAGCCCCTTCACTAGATCAAGGGCACAGGCTGATGCACCCGGCTGCAACACGAACAGTCACATTCGACCCTGATCAAAGTGCAGAAATATGCAAAGAGCAGGTTTTAACGCAGTTTGCAAATCAGATAATGGAGTTCAGAGATAGAACAGCAAAAACTTGCCTGGATTGTACGCCAGATATACGCTGGGGTATTTTTCTCTGGAGCCCAGCGTTAAACGAGTTTTTGTATTTTGAAGAAGCATTGAGAGAGCCTGATCCAGATAATTTTTATGCAGAGTTTGTCGCTAGCTTTCATCGTGGCAAGGCTCGACGCAACCTGCATATTTTTGAGAAAGCGACCGGTATCAAAAGATATTCCGTCACAATGCCGGACAAGGGAGCGAAGGTGCAGCCTTACTTTGATATACCAACTGTGGAAAAGGGAGCATACCTATTTAAGGTTCCTGATGATGGACGGAAGCCTCTCTGGCTAAAAGAAGAAACGCTTCTCGCCTTACAGCGTGTTTCAAGAAGCCAGGAGCGTGATATAGACGAAATAATTATTGCGGCTCTAAGCGCCCTATAATGCCTGGTTATTGCTCTTGAGTTTTCAGCAAGTGTTGCGCCCGATCTACTAGCACGCGAAACTGCTCAAAGCTCAGGCTAATAGCCGTTGTTGGCAGAGTATGAGCCAGCCATTCAGAATATAAACGTCTATAATCTATTTCGTTCTCCCTGGTAACGTGAAGATACTGCACAACATAGCGATAAGGTGCTGCACGCATTGCCTGAAGGATAAAGTTGATCGCTTGCTGCTCTGTAGCCTGTTTTATGCTATCAGAGGATATTGATACGTCTAAGGACTTACGGCAGTGCAATACAAGATCATAGCCAACGGCATTATCTGAAACAAATTGCTTGAAGGTGCCATGTTTCTTGTCAAAAATCTGACTACCTCTAATAGCAAAACCTGCTGAGAATAGAGCCTTTTGTAGAGCATTCCACACCTGAGCAGATGAATTATGAAAAATTACTGTTAACCAGGCATCATCCTTCATAACTCGCCTTACTTCAGAAAAAGATTGAGTGAGCAATTGCTCATATTGTTTCAGTCCTTTTTCCTGAGTTTTATTAATGATAGCCTCTTCGGCAATATTCGTATAAGTGCCCAGCCAACTCTCCCAGAGGAAGTTCATTTCCGAGTAATTGATGTTACCTCCGAAAGGAGGATCTGTAAAAACATAGTCTACAGACTTATCGGGCAGTTGAGCTAAATGGCAGGCTGACTGAGTACTTACTCGCACCTGTCGGTTGACGTCAGGAGCATCTCTGAAATACCATCTGATCGTCTCAGCTTTACGTTGAAAGGTCTTAAATATATTTTGCTCATTCATGATCGCGGGCACATTATAATTTGCGGTGTTGCTACTCCCCCCCCAAAAGCGAAATTCCGAGAAAACCGTTACTCGTTGATAAAGAGATGTAAATGTAAAAAGCAACTTCGCCCTTATTTCTGGATCAGGCCATTGACAGATCAACGCCCACAAATGAGCCATCGCCCATAAGGCACGCCTGGTATACATTTTATCTACCGTCGTAATGCCCGCATTGATCGGTTGGCTGGTATTCATTCCCTTAGGCAGTGGATCTGTTGGATACCACAAATTTTGAGGGATCTCTGTTTGCTCAAGCACAGTAAGCGTTGTTAAATCGTATTCATCGGGGGAAGCTGTTTCTTCTTTTGGCCCCTTACTACAACATTTATATCCCACTAAAACAGGATAACGCTTCGTCCTTTTTAGCTCCCTTTTCTTGAGATGTTTATTACAGTGGGGGCAGTCAAACTCCTGTTTAATTTTGCTTTCACGCACAGACTCCCGCTCATCTCTGGCAACATCCCATAGAACGAACTCTCGTTTGCACCCTGTACATAAAGCTCCATAGCTCCAGACCATATAAAGCATAGGTGTAGGTTTATGGCAATTACGGCATTGAGTATTATAGAGCCGCTGCTCAAGCTCTTTAGTAGATTGTAAAATGTAGTTAACTGCTTCTATATACGATGATGCAGGAACCGGTACAGTCAGGTTGTAAGCTATAAATGCCGCAGCAGGCGATATATCGCAAAGGATGGCTTTCCGTTCTCTCTCTACTGCCGCAACCCCGGTCATGCCCGAGCCACAAAACGGGTCAAGAACTACATCACCGGGCCGAGTATAGTAGTCAATCAACAGACCGATGCCCTGCGGCGGAACTTTCGTATGATATGTATGAGCATCATAAACATAAGTATTCTTGCCACAGGAGATATCCTGGCAATAATGCTCGCTCACAGGCTTAGGAGGATTTGACTGGTCAACGAAATCAGCAAGATATGGATTCGGGGACAGGTAAAATTCCGGCTCAACGTTTTCTGCTTTGCCTTGTTCCCCAACGTGGGGCATTAAAACCACCGGCTTGGGAGTAGCAATATCGAAAAAGGGTAACGTCTCTTGCATACCGGACTTTATTCCGCTCTTCCCATACATTTTTCTTGAAAATGATGTCACCTGTGCCTCCAAATAGATAAGCAATCTCGTTGCATAGTATGTACGCAAAGAAGCATCTTGTCAATTCTTAGAAAGTGGTATATAGCAACATACTAAAACTGTGGTATGGTTTGTAATCAGTAGCTGCAAACCATACCACAGTTTTAGTTATCTCTGATCTTGAAAGTATAACCACCAGACGACGCACATTAGACTACGAGAGAAACTCCCGCAAGGGGAAGGCGCGGCGCGAGCGCGGAGGAACCAGGAAGTTCTGCCGCCGCGTGGCTGTCAGGAAACGCTCCAGGCCATTATCTTCAGCCGCGACCGGTCCGGTCGGCTGCTGGAAGCTGAGCGCGCCCTGGTTTTTACGCATGGTCGCGAAGAAGTCAGCAGTGGGCACGAAGACGGTGAACTGGAGCTTTGCCTGGTTAGAACCATCAGGCACATCCATGTTATCAAAACCAGGGCCATCCATCCTGATATGCACTGGCGTACCATCGTTAGCACGCGAGGATAGCTGAAGCGCAGCCAGGTGCCCCATCCGATGCTCCCCATTGAATGTATTCACTGCCGAAGCATTGAAGAAAGCGTCCAGCGGACCCAGGTTGTCATTGTTAATGTAGGATGGCCCGCCGCCGTTGGTGAACTGATCAGCATTACCGGTCGAAGGAATGGGGTCCGAGCGGAACATATATTGCACGCGCTCAGTGAAAGGCTCATCGTCGGCGTAGAACTGCGACAGATCTTCAATCACATGCGAAAGGTGCTGGATCGCTCCACTGGCGAAGTAATTGCTGGAACCGGCGTTGGTGAAAACGGCAGAACTATTGCCCTGGAACGTGCAGATTGAGGCGGGGCCACTGCCATTGACCTGTTGATCAAGGAAGCCCATCCACATCGGCGAGTCCGGGTTGATCCTGCCGGCAAAGGGAAGATTATTTGAGTTAGCGACTTTGCGTGGCATGCCAATTTGCGTAAACTGAACGCGGGTCGAGGTAAACTTGAACAGGCCGCTGAAGGCAGGCGAAGGTAATGCAAACCCGTTCAGGCTGTTGCTCCCTTGCAACCAGGCAGCCACATCCGTGAGGTTGCTCAGAGAATCGCTACGCAAGGTGACCAGCACATCGTTGTTCTCAATTTTGACCGGCACGTTGAAGGTTTGCTTGGTGACGCCGGGATTGTTCGACGACACATCGGTTGGGCCAGGAACCGCCTCCTCCAGAGCGAAACGCGTATTGTCTGAGAGCAGACGAGGCATGTTGGCGCTTACCAGGCTGCTGGGCAAGCGGTTGAAATAGGGTAGGCCATAGGAGACAATGGTAAAGATGCCGCTGGGACTGAAAGGATAGACCGATTCGATCCGCTCCAGAGCATCGTGCCAGGTCTGGAAGTCCGTCAGCGAGGGGAAACGCGTGAGTTGCATCGTCAGAAACAGCGTAAAGACTGGGCCGAATTGCACCTGAACATCGCCTCCTCCATCGTTCAACAGCTTGGCCGGGGCGATAAAAGCGCCGAGATCAAACTGGATTTCGGGCAAATTTGCCAGAGGCGCCGCATGAGCCACGCGCACAGGTTGCCAGGCCAGGGCTTCCAGCATCCCCAGAGTAGATACTGAGACCAGGCCAGCGGTGCCAGCTTTAAGTATTTGCCGACGATTCAACCGTGGAATCTTAGATGCCATGTCATGTTCCTTTCTCAATAAGCTCTCACCCGAGTACCTGCAAAAACAAAAGGGATCAACGTAACAGCAACCTTTACCGGTACTAACCACCCCCTTCGCGCAGACACAAGGCAATTCTTAATATTGCCTATACGTCTATACATAAAGTCATAAAGTAAACTATACCAGTTCTGCCATCAAAACATTCCGCCCAAAGTAAGTTCTCAGGAAAGAAACGGGCATATCAAACAACGAGCACAGGCACTACGTTTACCCAGGTATTGGTTAGCTCATGGGAATGCGAAGAAACATGCAACGGCACATGCGATAGCCGTATATCGTTCCGACAGCTATCAAGGTAGAAAGAGTTTTTGCATGTTATAATGCGAATATAAGCTAAAAACCTGGAAATGTCAAGTATTGCCCAACAGCTTCCCAGGGCTGTTGCAACGTCTTTTTTGCCGCCTTCGGCGGCGGGGAGAAGAGGAAAAAGTGGGGACACCCCACCCCCCGCAAGGAGGCTGCCGCCCCCTTGACCCCCGCTTGGCAGACTTTATTCCCGACTTTGCAACAGCCCTGAACAGCTTCCAGGGCTTCTCAAAAGTGGTCTTTTCAGACAGAACGGCTCGCAAGCGAGCCGTTCGAGAGGAAGGTGCTGGCGGTGGGCGCAGCCCACCGCCAGCACCTTCCTCTCCCTGTGAGCGCCGAAGGCGCGAGGAGTCAAAGCGTGCAGCGACTTTTGAG
>DASRHT010000025.1:0-22398 GCA_035650355.1 Ktedonobacteraceae bacterium | reverse complement strand
TCTGGATGGTTCAGATAGCCCCGGGACACGCCTGAGCCGCCAACATACATCTGGCCAGGCACGCCGATGGGAACCGGCTGTAGATACTCATCAAGCACATACACCTGTAAAGAGGGAATGGGCACCCCAATCACGCTACCGGCAGCATTAAATACATCCTGCCTGCTCAGAGGTCGATAGGTGACATGAACGGTGGTCTCTGTAATCCCATACATATTGACGAGCCGTGGCATGTGCTCGCCATGCCGGTTAAACCAGGGCTGTAAGCTCGGCAGATCAAGGGCTTCTCCGCCGAAGATAATCAAACGGAGCGCCAAAGGTTGGCGCTGCTCTGCAACAGCCTCCACCTGCATGAGTTGACGGAAGGCCGAGGGCGTTTGATTCAGGACCGTTACCCCGTGGGTAGCGAGCAAGGTATAGAAGATTTCTGGCGTTCGACTCACCTCGTAAGGCACCACGACCAGTTGACCGCCATGCAGCAAGGCGCCCCATATCTCCCAGACGGAGAAATCGAAGGCATACGAGTGGAAAAGCGTCCAGACATCGTCTTCGCTGCAATGGTACCAGGACTGTGTGGCAGCAAAAAGCTGGAAGACATTGGCGTGATTGACCATCACCCCTTTCGGCCTACCGGTTGACCCTGAAGTATAGATGACATAGGCCAGTTGTTGCGCCTCTGCCGTATCGAGCAGGTTGTGTGTTGGGTTTTCGGCAATACCGGACCAATCGATATCCAGAGAGAGAACGGGGATCTCCTGCACAGACATATGCTCTCTCAGTGATTGCTGTGTGAGCAAGACCGATACCTGCGAATCAGCCAGCATGAACTCCAGTCGTTCGGCAGGGTAGGAGGGGTCCAGCGGAATGTAGGCTCCTCCGGCTTTCAGCGTACCCAGCACCCCAACAATGAGGAGCGGGGAGCGTTCCAGTACAAGCCCGACCATCTTTCCAGGGCCAACGCCCGCCCGCCGGAGAGCATGGGCCAGTTGATTGGCACGGAGATTGAGTTGCTCATAGGTGAGGGATTCCTCCCCGCATACCACTGCAACGGCCTCCGGTCGGCGAACGACCTGTTGCTCAAAAAGCGTATGCAGACACTGGGCGCGCGCCTCTTGACGTGGCGGCGAATTCCACTCGGCGAGCAGGAGATGGCGCTCCCGCTCAGAGAGCAGCCTCAAATCAGAGAGAGCAGTTTGAGGCGCCGTCACAATATGTTCCAGCAGGATCTGCCAGTGTTCCAACAGGCGCTGAATGGTAGCAGATTCAAAGAGATCCGTGTTGTACTCAACGCCGCAGTGCAGCTCCTGTCCACTACTCATTATAGAGAAAGTCAGGTCAAATTTAGAGGTGGTATGCTGCGAATCCAGGTCGCCAAAGGAGAGCTGTTCTGGTTGTCCCTGAGCTGCCTCCATCACAGATTCCGTAAGGTGCTGCATACTGAACATGACCTGGAAGAGCGGCGACCGGCTCAGATCACGCTCCGGTTGCAACGCATCGACCAGGTATTCAAAAGGCACATCCTGATGCAGATACGCCTCCAGCGCCATCTGACGCACTCTTTGCAGGGCCTCAGTAAAAGAAGGGTTCCCCGACAGCTTTGTACGCAATACCAGCGTGTTGACGAAGAAGCCAATGAGTCCCTCCACCTCGGCCCGCGTCCGATTGGCAACAGGAGTCCCCACGCAGATATCGTCCTGCCCCGTATAGCGCATCAACAGCACCTGGAAGGCTGCCAGCAGCAGCATAAATAGCGTCACCCCTTCTTGCTGGCTTAGAGCCAGAAGTTTTTCGTGGAGCGTCGCGGGGAGAGATACAGCGGAAGATGCTCCGCGGAAGGTCTGCTTCGCAGGGCGCGGGCGATCTGTGGGCAACGCGAGTGGAAGAACGTTTGCCAACTGGTTTCTCCAATAAGCCAGTTGGGTTTCGAGCATCTCTCCTTGTAAACACTGCCTCTGCCAGACGGCAAAATCGGCGTACTGGATTGGCAGCGGCGGTAATGGGGACGGTTTTCCAGCAGTAAAGGCGCGGTAGAGCGCGGTCAGTTCTCGCTCGAATACATCGTTTGACCAGCCATCAGAGATGATATGGTGCATGGTTAAGCACAACACATGATCTTGCGCATCCAGCGCCAGTAGTACGGTACGCAGCAATGGCCCTTCCGCCAGGCTACAGGGGCGCTGAGCCTCCTGCCTTGCCAGGCGCCGGGCCTCGTCCTCCCGTTCTGCTGATACCAGACCTCGCAAGTCTATCACAGGCAAGCAAAACGCCTCTGCCGGATGGATCACCTGCACGGGCCGACCTGCTTGCTCCTGAAAGGTCGTGCGCAAATCCTCGTGTCGTCGTATAACCTCTGCAAGACTGCGCTCCAGTACGGCAACATCCAGGGCGCCATAAATGCGTCGTGTGCGTGGAATGAGATATGTTGTGCCGCCCGGCTCCAGTTGATCGAGGAACCACAGCCGCTGCTGGGCAAAGGACAGGGGTAGAGCAGCAGTACGGTCTGCGGGCAAGAGAGGGGGCACCTGCTTTGCCCCTGCGCCGCGCATCAGACGTTCTACCTGTCGCGCCAGTTCAGCAATGGTCGGATGTTCAAACAAGCTCTGAATTGGCAGTTCTACCTGTAATGTGGCTCGCACGCGGGAAATCACCTGCGTTGCTAATAAGGAATGCCCTCCCAGGTGGAAGAAATTCCCATGAACGTCGATCTCAGGAAGCGCCAGGAGATCCTTCCAGATGTCAAGGAGCATTTCCTCGATAGGACCCTGTGGCAGCGTCAGAGCAGTTTTCGTCTGGTTAAGGCTGACTTCGGGTTTGGGCAGTTGCCGCCGATTCACTTTGCCATTGGCAGTCAGCGGTAAAACTTTGAGCGTCATAAAGAGAGAAGGGATCATGTACTCCGGTACATGCGTTCGCAGAAAGGCGTGGAGTTCGGCGTGTGTCGGAGCAGGCTGCTTCCGCGCCACGATATAGCCTACCAGTTGAGGACCTCCACCCCCGTCTTCTCGCAGCATCACGGCACAATCCCATACGTTATTATGCTGCCGCAGTACGGCCTCAATCTCGCCTAACTCGATACGATAGCCACGTAGTTTCACCTGCCCATCTCGTCGCCCCAGGAACTCAATCAGCCCTTGCTCTGTAGAGCGAACCAGGTCACCTGTGCGATAGAGCCTGCCTCCTGGCTCAGACGCGCTTGTACCTCCGCGGTTCATCGTGGGAGTCCCTACGAATGGATTGGGCACAAACCGCTCAGCCGTCTGCTCAGGCTGGTGTAGATAGCCCTCAGCCAATCCTGCTCCACCGATATAGAGTTCTCCGGTCACGCCCACCGGTACAACTTGCAACGAGGGGCTGAGGACATAGACATCGGTATTGGCAATCGGTCTGCCCAGGGGAACATTTAAGGATCTCCTCACCTCTTCGCTGTGATTCAGGGTTGAGATCTCATTGACCAGTACACCGATGGTTGTCTCTGTCGGCCCATAGTGGTTATAGACCACACAACTCGCCTTTTGCGCTCGTATGCGTTCCAGCAGGGCCGTGGGTAACGCCTCACCACCCAGCAGCAGCGCCTTCCGTGGGAGTGCGTCCCTGGCATGGTCACCGATTAATAAAGCAGACAGGTGGGAAGGCACAATCTTGAGCACATCGATTGGGCGTTGCGCTCCCCAGCATGCAAAAGCTTCCGCCGAGGTGACGATGGCGTAATCGGGTACTTGCAGGCAACCTCCCGCTGCCAGGGCGCAGAAAATCGCCGTATTTCCCAGATCGGCAGCCAGCGTTGAGACGGTAGCGAAGTGCCACCCCGGTTCGGGTTTAAGCAACGCGCAGAGCGCAGAGGTATAGTTGACAACGCTTCCCTGCCGCACCACGACGCCCTTAGGAACGCCGGTCGAGCCAGACGTATAGATGATATAGGCCGGGTTCTCCGCCCCATAGGAGACTGGCAAATTGCTCGTATCCTCCTGTACGGCCTCAGACCAGAGCATCTGCATAGTTACTACCTGCCCATCAAACTGAGGCAGGCGCGACGAGAGATCCTGCTCGGTAATGAGCAAGGGAGGCTGAACGTCCTGGAGCTGGTAAGCCAGTCTGGTTGGCGGACTCTCTGGATCTAACGGCACATAAGCCGCACCGGCTTTGAAGATCGCCAGCATGACTACGATCATTTGACCCGAGCGGGGAAGGCACAGCCCCACCGGCACCCTGGGTCCCGCCCCACGCCGCTGTAAAACCCGCGCAAGCCGATTGGCGCGGCTATTGAGCGCCTGATAGGTGACCTGCTCGTCGGCGCTCACCAGGGCGAGCTGGCAAGGCGTTTTGCGGGCCTGCTCCTCGAAAAGCTGGTGGAAGCCAGACGCAGGAAACGCTTGCTTTGGAGCTTGAAAAAGCTTGATGAGCTGTTCTTGCTCAACCGGACCAAGCAGCGGCAGATCGCGAATCGGAGCTTGTGGCTGCTCCAATGCACCTTGCAGCAAAGCACGGAACACACTACTGAGGCGACCGGCATGTTCATCACTAAACAGGCGCGGGTCATAATGCAGCTCAAGCTGAAACTGTTTCCCCACCTGCAAAACACGTAGCTTGATGATAAATGGCTCGTTACAATTTGCAGTTCGATGAAGGGAAGCCACCAGTGGTCCGCCACTTATGGTTGCTGGCCAGCTTTGATGCTCAAATGCAAGAGAAAAATACTTCGATTCCGCGTTCTGTAGGGGCCGGGCTTGCCCCTGCCCTGCTAGCGCGTCAGCAGCGTTGGAACGCGGAACACTTTCAAAGGACTTCGGCCCATCATGGCTGCCCTGATCATTCCAGGTAAAGTACGATTGCCACTTCTTTGCCGCCTGTAAGGACTGGCTGACCGTCGTCATGACCTGCGCAAAAGTCCAATGTTCACCGAAGGCAAGGCCAACCGGCACAAAGCGGATATAGGGTCCTAGAACGCTGGCTAAATCTTCCTGATCGCGTCCATCGCACGCCACGCCCATGACGAACGGCGCTTCATCCATCAGGCGCCAGAGCGCCACCTGCCAGCAAGACAACAACAGGTCGGTCATTGTTACCGTATAGGTGTCCGCCATACGACACAGACGAACGATTTGCCTCTCATCCACAGCGATTGCCAGGCTGCGTGGCTCAAAGCCGCCCTGCTGGACTCCTGCCAGGCTATTATCTGCTGTGCATTCAGTCGATGCAAAGGGCAACCGTGGCGGCCTGGCCTGCGCCAGATCGATTTTGTTCCAGAAATCGCGAGGCAGATTCGCGCTCTCTAACTCGAGTAACTCATCTTGCCAGGCCGTCACATCGCTATACTGCAATGGTTCATCGCTGTCGGGGCAACTCCCACAATGAAGCGGGGAGCTACCGCTTGCCCTTTCATACTGTTGAACCAGTTCAGCAATAAACAGTGGCAGCGTTGCGGCATCAGCACAAAGAGCAGGTAAACTGACAAGCAACAGGTGCTTGCTGACCGAGATGCGAAACAACATTGAGCGGAAAATGGGGCCGTGAGTCATATCGAAGGGCTGCGTTTGTAACATGTCGTAACTTGCATCAAGCAACATCTGCTGTACCGACGGAGTGAAGCGCTCCAGGTTGACAGCAGGGCAATGAAGCAGCGGGCGGCGACCGATAACTTGCACAGGAACGTCCATCCCCGCAAGCGTATGAAACACCGTTTGTAAGATCTCATGCTGTTCCACCAACGTGCTCAAAGCGCGCTGGAACGTGTCTTCGTCTAAATCTCCCTCAAGCCAGACCGCCCCCTGCACACGATAGACGAGATTATCCTGCAAAAACGGCCAGAGTCGATTTTGTTGTAGTGAAAGGCTAACCCCTCGTAACTCTGTTGTTTGCATAGATTACTGTGCTCCTTTAGCTATACACCATAAATCTTGAAAGAGTAATAACGCTTATCACCACTCTATACTTGATACATCAATCTTTTTACCTGAGCGCAGCCGCGCCTCTTTGTATTGCCTGTGCCCTGCTCGCTCTATCTGCATCTGCTCAGTCGGGGTGAGGAAATCTAGAAGATCAATCGAAACATCGGGTTGCTGCGTGATACTCTGTAACACAACCCCAAAGCGGGCCATCATGGTTGCAATCGTAGCCGCCTTAAACAGATCGACGTTGTAATCGACCGTGCCACGGAGTTGGCCTTCATGCTCCTGCACAAATACCGCCAGGTCGAATTTGGCAGTTCTCACCTCATCGGCCAGTGAGCGAGGCGTCACCGTCAGCAGATCCTTGCCCTCCTTGCGTCCTGCCACCTCCTGTTCCTGTAATGGCGGCAGATTCTGCATGACAAACAACGCCTGGACCAGAGGAGTACTCCCTATCGTGTGGGAGGGTGCCAGTTTCTCCACCAGCAGTTCGAAAGGCGTCTCCTGGTGCATATAAGCTCCCAGCACAGTTTCGCGGACCCTGTGAAGGACTTCGCGGAACGATGGCTTGCCACTTACATCCGTGCGCAACACCAGCAGATTGATGAAGAAACCAATGATGCCTTCGGTTTCTGCGCGATTACGGTTCGCGCTATCCGTGCCCAGGACAAGATCCTCCTGGCCGGTATAGCGGTACAGCAGGACCTGGAAGGCCGCCAACAACGTCATAAACAGCGTTGCACCTTCCTGGCGGCTCAAGGTTGCCAGTTTAGAGGAAAGCTCCTGCGGCAAGACAAACGCGTGGGAAGCCCCTTTGAAACGTTGTACAGCAGGACGAGAATAATCGATAGGGAGCTTGAGAGCCGGAACGCCTGCCAGCCGTCTCCACCAATAAGCAAGCTGAGTCTCTAACACCTCGTCCCGCAACCACTGACGCTGCCATTGAGAGAAGTCAGCGTACTGGATAGGCAGAGGGCGCAATGGAGAGGGTTGCCCCGAGGAAAAGGCGCGGTAAAGCGTTGTTAAGTCACGCTGCAATACCAGCATAGACCAGCCATCAGCGATGATATGATGGAGCGTTAATAAAAGCAGGTGTTCTTGCGCCTCCAACTGCAGGAGAGTGACACGCAAGAGCGGGCCTTGTACCAGGTCACAAGGACGCTGTACTTCTTGAGTGGCAAGCCGCCGAGCCTCGTTTTCCCGCTTTTCCGGTGGCAATTCACTCAGATCTAGCAGTGGTAAAAGAAATGTTCCGGCAGGGTGAATGATCTGCACCGGCTGACCGGCCTGTACCAGCGATGTTGTCTGTTGGCTGATATGGAATGTTGTGCGCAAGCTCTCATGCAGTTGAATGAGCGCCTGCACGCTAGATTCCAGGGCGCCAGTATTCAGGGCGCCGGAAAGCTGCCAGATAGCTGGCATTAGATACGCGGTATTGCCGGGGTTCAACTGATCGACGAACCAGAGCCGCTGCTGAGCAAACGAGAGCGGCAAAGGAGCAGCGCGCGATACGGGCAGGAGCGGGGGAGCCTGGATCTGTTGTATATCTTGCTGAATCTTCTCCAACTGCTCTGCCAGCTCCGCCACTGTTGGAGAAGAAAAGAGCTGGCGTAGAGGTAGTTCTACCTGGAAGACGTTGCGTATACGTGAGACAAGCTGAGTTGCCAGCAAAGAGTGCCCACCTAGCGTAAAGAAGTTATCATGTCGCCCGACTTGCTCTAGCCCGAGAACTTCTGCCCACAGTTGCGCCAACAACTCCTCGACCAGCGACAACGGCGCTTCGTATCGCCCCGCTTCCTGGGGGCGTTCTGGTCCGGGGGCAGGCAATGCTCTGCGGTCCAATTTCCCGTGAGGGGTTACCGGCAGATACTCCAGAGGCATGAATATCGCCGGGATCATGTACTCTGGCAAGAGATCTTGCAGATAGTTACGCAAGCCCGGAATCCAGTTGTGACGCAGCATACCAGCTAGAGGAGTATTAGCCATAGCCTCTTTAGTCATCAATTTCGTCTTTTCAGCAGGGAAATCTACGTGTCCCATCACTCCCGGTTGGCGTAAAAGTAGCTCGTAGCTGCCATCCGGCAGCCCATTGGCCCAGCTCAGTTCAGGAATGTAAGAGAGTTCCTGGGCCAGCTTCCAGCATTCTTCGGGGTCAATTCCCTCTTCTCCGGGCTGGACATGCAGGATTGTTCGCAGATTACCAACCGTCATCTCCTCTTCGGCCTGATCGATGACACATTGCGCGAGCAGATCGTCTTGCAGACGTGCGTTGGGAATATGCTTGAAGCCTATTACCTCTGGCTGGCGCTCGATGAGCCATTGTCGCAGCGACTCTATGGTCATGTGCTGCTCACGCCAATCGAGCCAGGCAGGCTGTATCTTCTGGCGTCCCTTGCTTCCCATCTGGAGCGCAACATCATAGCGATAACAGGTCAATTCATTGTGATGTCGCCCACGTTTGGGATGGATCTGCACCTGGCAAATTTCGGGGGCCAGATCGGCTAAGGAGCGGAAGAAAGCCGGAGCAACAACCAGTTCCTCCTCGCTATCGCGCCGCCGTGTGATACGTTGACGCAACTGCCCCACCGAGAGCGACGCGGGCGCCTGTGCCAGTTCAACCGAAGTATGGAACGCGGGTAATAAGGGTAGGCTGCGTATATCGCCCACAAAAAGCACCCCTCCTGGACGCAGCAAACGCAGCGCCTGCTGCAAGACGTGTTGCAAGTAGTTCAGGCTGGGGAAGTACTGGATCACTGAGTTGAGCAGCACCAGATCGAAACTGGCGGAGGGCCAGCCCTCTAATTGATCGGCGCGCTGTTCCTGCAACTGCACCTGGTGCAACCCCTGTTGCTCCACCTGTCTTTGCAGGGCTGCGAGAACGGCTGAAGAGAAGTCAGTGCCCACATAACGCCGGCAGTGCGGGGCCAGCCGCAGCAGCAGGAGACCGGTGCCACATCCTATCTCCAAGACATCCCGGGGGTGCAGGTCCTGTAATTGCTGCACAGTTTGCTCGACCCACTCGCGCATATGTTCGCCCGGCAACGGCAGGCCGGTGTAGCTGCTGTTCCAGCCAATAGTATTGAAGAGTGGATCTGGCGCAGTAACCGTCTGAGCATAAACTTCTTCGTAGAGGTTCTGCCAATGCTCAACCCGTTCGGTCTGCTTCGCCTGCAAATCGTCAGCCGACAACTGAGAGACCGGGCGGGCAACGACATAGGCAACGAGCTGCTGATGACCAGGAGTAACCTCGCGTACCAGGACGGCAGTATCCTGTACCGTCGGAGATGTACGCAGGCAAGCCTCGATCTCTCCCAGTTCAATGCGATAGCCGCGCAGCTTGATTTGCTGATCAACGCGCCCAACGAACTCTATCTCTCCGCCGGGCAAATAGCGAACGCGGTCCCCGGTGCGATACATGCGAGCGCCGGGTTGCCGGCTGAAGGGATGAGGCAGAAACTTCTCTGCCGTCAGATCGGCTCTGCCGTGATAGCCGCGCGCCAGACCTGTGCCAGCGACAAAGAGTTCCCCCATCACCCCGACAGGCACCGGCTGCAACCTGCTATCAAGCACGTAGCTCTCACTATTGGCACATGGACGCCCAATCGGGACGATGGCATAGTCGCTCTCGCGTTGGCAGTGCCAGAATGTCGTATTGATGCAGGTCTCGGTAGGCCCGTACAAATTGTGCAGTTCTGCCTGCATACATTGATAGAAGTTGTGTTGCAGGTCGGCTGATAGGGCCTCACCTGCACAAAGCACACGGCGTAAATGGTGACAATTCCCCAGTCCCTCTTCTAATAAGGCGCTCAGCAGGGAAGGAACCAGTTGCAGCGTCGTAATCTGCTGCTGGACCATGACATTGATCAGATACTGGCTATCTTTGTGCCCCCCTGGTCGCGTCATCACCAGGCAAGCCCCGTTGAGTAACGGAGCAAAGAACTCCCAGGCCGAGGCATCGAAGCTAAAGAGCGTTTTCTGCAACACGCGATCAGTCGCATCCAGCGGAAAGGCTTCCTGCATCCAGAAGATAAGATTGCAGAGAGCCTGATGGGTCATCATGACACCCTTTGGCTTCCCCGTCGATCCCGAGGTATAAATGACATAGGCCAGGTGCTGATCTGTGATCTCACGCACCACGTCGGTATGGTCCAGGTCGGTCAGAGCAGGCTTGATGCCATCGAAATACAGCAGCGGGACTTCTGTTTCAGGCAGGTTCTCACGCAAGCTCTCCTGGGTCAGCAGCAGAGCAGGCCGGGCATCGGCCAGCAGGAAGGAAAGCCGCTCTCGCGGGTAAGCCGGATCGAGAGGAACATAAGCCCCTCCGGCCTTGAGGATGGCCAGCAGCCCGATGATCAGTTCAAGTGAGCGTTCCATGCACAGACCTACCAACACATCCGGGCCTATACCCAGGCTCTGGAGGTAATGAGCCAGTTGATTTGCCCTTCTGTCGAGTTCGTCGTAGGTAAGCTGATGCTCGTCAAAAGCCAGGGCAATCGCTGCGGGCGTCCGGGCTACCTGCGCCTCGAATAGCTGAGGAACGGAGACCTCTTGAGCATAGGCCACTTGAGTGGCATTCCAGTCCAGCAGCAGTTGCTGCCGCTCCCGTTGGCCTAAAAGGGGCAGCGCCATCACCGAGCGGCACGGGTCGTCGACAATTTCATGCAGTAAGGTTTGCAAATGTTGAGCCATGTTGGCAATGGTTGCTACTTTGAATAAATCAGTATTGTATTCTATGGCCGCATACAGCTTGTCAGCATCTTCATACATATAGAGCGCAAGGTCGTTTTTGGCTGTATGGGTGACCGTTTCTAACGGGTGCAGGGTAATTCCTGGCAGTTGCAGGCTCTGGGTTGGCGCATTTTGCAGCACAAAAGAGACCTGGAACAGCGGGGTATAGCTCAAGTTGCGCTCCGGCTGGAGCACTTCTATCAGATATTCAAAGGGCAGATCCTGGTGGGCGTAGGCCTCTAGCGTGATGCTGCGTACCTGCTGCAACAGCTCAAGGAAGGTCGGTTCCCCTGATAAATCCGCCCGCAACAACAGCGTGTTGACGAAGAAGCCTATGAGGCTTTCGATCTCAGCGCGGGTCCGATTGGCAATCGCAGTACTCACCACGATATCTCGTTGCCCACTATAGCGGGCCAGCAACACCTGGAAGGCGGCCAGTAATGTCATGAAGAGCGTTGCCCCTTCGCGCTGGCAGAGCGATCTGAGACTCCTGGTCAGTTCAGCACTCACCTCGAAGGCATATCTGTCACCCTGGAAGCGTTGAAACGCGGGACGTGGGTAATCCAGCGGCAACTCCAGCAGAGTGGGGGCGTCTGCCAACTGTTTGCGCCAGTAGCTCACTTGCGTCTCCAGAGCCTCTCTCTGCAACCATTGTCGTTGCCACAGCGCATAATCAGCATACTGAATTGGCAACGCAGGCAGCGGGGAAGCCAAACCCCGGTGGTAAGCTCGGTAGAGCGTTGCTAATTCATGAATGAATACCCCTAGAGACCAGCCGTCGAACACGATGTGATGGATGGTGAACAACAGGATATGATCCTGGGTACCTGTTCGTAAGAGGGTGAGACGCAACAGCGGCCCCTGAGCAAGATCGAAGGGTCGTTGATTCTCCTGCTCGGTCAACCCCTGTACTATCCCCTGCGGGCTATCCATGCCTGAGAGATCGACCACCGGCATGGCAAGATGCAACACAGGCGCTATTACCTGGACCGGATAGGCGTCATCGCTCATGGTGAAGGTGGTGCGCAGAATCTCATGTCGCTCTACAATAGTGGCAAAGCTACGCTCCAGCGCGCTGTGATCCAGGCGCCCAACGAGACGTACAGCACCAACGATATTGTAGTACGGACTCGTCGGTTCCCATTGATAGAGAAACCAGAGCCGCTGTTGAGCAAAGGATAAAGGCAAAGAGCGTGCATCACGGTTTTGGGGCAAAATAGGCAGCTCTAAGGCATCCACCCCTTCCTCCATGAGGAGCAATTCGAGCAGCTCACGCTTTGCTAAAGAAAGTTGGGATCTATCGAGAGAAGTATCGCTCATATTTGCTGCTGTCTCCTGAACTACGGACGATCCAGAGATGAAAACATACCAGGCTAAACATTGACGCGCTTCTTTGCGCGTAAGAGCGCCAGAACCTCATCATCAGAAAGTTGTTGAATTTTTTGCATAATCTGGTCGGCCTTCTCTCTGCTCTTCTGTCCGGCATTGCTTGCCTCCTCGACGACGCGAGCCAGTTCAGCAATGCTGGGTCCCTCGAACAGGTTGCGTAGAGGGATCTCGACCGAAAAAGCGGCGCGCAGCCTGGAAACGAGTTGCGTCGCTATCAGCGAATCGCCTCCCAGGTCAAAGAAGCTATCATGAATACCTATCTGATCAATACCCAGGATCTCCTGCCAGATGGAGGCGATGGTAGCTTCAGTGTCATTGCGTGGAGCAATATACGTGGTTAACAAGGCTGGCCGTAAGTGCTGCGTCCTGTCTGGCTCCTGGCTGGCGGCAGTGGAGTGTTTGGGCCGATACACCCATTGCTTCAGCCTGGCTACCAGGTCGCCTGTAGAGATGACGACCGGCGTCGGATAGTCGCCAGAGAGCAGGCGCCGGAAAACCTCAATGCCTTCATCAGGGTGCATAGCTAAGCCGGTCGAAAAGGAGGCCGAAGCGTCATTCGGCTCCGCCTCCCCTGCGGGGAAGGACCAGCCATCCCAGTCAACGCTGATCCAGGGAACCTGATGCTGCTGGTTATGCCGGTGGGCAAATGCATCCATAAAGCTATTCGCGGCGGCATACGCCGCAAAACCAAGCCCGCCTAACACCGTAGATAATGAAGACTGAAGGAAACAAAAATCGAGCACCTTGTCTTGTAACAGCCGTTCCAGCACGAACAGTCCATAGACTTTGGGACGGAATTGCCGCTCAGCCTCTGCCGGACTAATTTCCTCGACGGCCTGATAAGATGCGACGCCGCTCACTCCTGCCAGGTGAAAAACGCCGTGGAGCTGACCAAAACGATGATAGACCTGTTCCAGAGCTGCCGCCATCTGAGCTTGATTGGCAACGTCAGCCTCCAGGATGAGCAGCTCGGCCCCTTCCTCTTCAAGAGACTGTAGCGCCCGGATTTTGCGGCTGACACCGTCTGCCTCGCCATGCCGCGCTAACCACGCCCCCCACAAAGCTTTTTCAGGAAGGGCAGACCTGCCAAGAAGCGCTACTCTCGCGTGAACAGTTTGCACGAGATAGCGAGCAAGGATCAGACCTATATAGCCAAAACCTCCAGTAATGAGATAGACTCCGCCCTCGCGCAAGCGTGCAGGTTCGTTTTCCCCCTGCGGCATCGGCTCAAAAGCCTGCACCCAGCGATATGCTCCTCGATAGGCAACCACCGGATCGGCAGGCTTCGTCTCCAACTCGGTGAACAGTTGGTTGACAAGATGCTCCTCCTGCCGCGTTCCTGTCGGGAGCGTGATATCGAGACAGCGACAGGTGATATACGGGTATTCCTGTCCAATGACTTTACAGGCTCCTAACAAGGTGGCCTTTTCTGGCGCTAGTCTTTCTTCGCCGCTGACCTCCTGGGTATTGTTCGCTACCACAGTGAGATCAAAGGCTTTCTGGCTATACTGTCTGCTGCACGCCCGAGCGAGCAAGAGCAGGCTGTAGAAACCATGTTGTTGAGCTACTTCAAAGCGTTCAACATCTGAAGTGCTACGCTCGTCACTCCTCAGACTCCATAGATGAGCGATGGATATGGGTAACTCGCTCACGGACTGTAGTTCACGCAATAACCTGACATAGTCTTCAGGCTCAGTGGGATTAATCTCGTAGACATTGTAGCCAGACCTGGTGAATTGTACCCCCTCCCGCACCACAACCACATCGTGTCCTTCCTGCTGTAGCCGTTGCGCTAACAAGGCGCCTATGCCCTCAGACCCTACAAAAAGGAGCCAGCAAACCTTCCCTTGCGGGCGATCACACCGTACAGGAGGCGCCGAACGCTTCCAGGATGGGAGATAGAACCATTGCCCAATTTCAGCTTTTTTATACAGAGTATTGCTGGCCCGACTGCTCTCCTGGTAGCGAGAGCCAGGCTCGACCCAATAACGTTCCCGCTCAAAGGGATATGTTGGCAGGGGAACGCGTTGGCGGCGCTCATCGCTATAGAGACCTGACCAATGTATCTCTGCGCCAGCTAACCAGAGGTTGCCGAGGGTGGCCAATATATCCCTGCTGTCCATAGCCTGTTCCTGGCTCCTGCTCAGGGAAGAGAACACCGCCTGTTCGGTCAATTTTCCAGGGTGCCTTCGGGCAAAGCTGCTGAGCGTATTCCTCGGGCCGACTTCAAGCAAAATGCACTCCGGCCTCTTGAACAAGGTTTCCAGCCCCCTGGCAAAATGCACCGTCTGGCGCAGGTGTTGCACCCAATAACCCGGGTCGGTAGCCTGGACAGCGGTAATCCAGGTCCCACTTACATTAGATATGTAGGGAAGCGTAGGCGGTTTGAGTGCGACCCCTACCACCTGTGCGCGGAACTGATCCTGGATCGCTTCCATCATAGCCGAATGGAAGGCGTGGGATGTTCGCAGGCGGCGAGATGATATTCCCTGGATTGTGAGGCGCTCTTCCAGAGCATCTATGGCGGGTAGAGGGCCTGAGAGAACGCAGGACGATGGCTCATTGATAGCAGCAAGAGAGATTTGTCCATCCAGGTATCGCTGAATCTCCTCTTGTGGCATTGCCACGCTCAGCATAGCGCCCGCAGGCAGTTGTTGCATCAACTGACCTCGGGCAGCCACCAGCTTTAAGGCATCTTCAAGCGAGAACACACCCGCGAGGCAGGCTGCGACATATTCGCCGATACTATGCCCAATCATTGCCTGGGGCCGAATGCCCCATTGCATCCACAGAGTGGCCAAGCTATATTCGATGACAAAAAGTGCAGGCTGCGTCAGTGCGGTCTCGTTGAGACGTTGTTGAGCCGAGGCGGCCTCTTCTTCATCAGGATATAAGACAGCGCGTAGATTCAGTCCCAGGTAGGGCTTGAGCAGTTGCGCACACAGGTCAACCTGTCTGCGGAAGATTGGTTCTGTCTGATAAAGCCCCAGCGCCATATTGATGGATTGGGTTCCCTGCCCGGGAAACATGAAAGCGACGGGGGACTTCTGCTCCATCTGAAAACTGAGCTGCTGTCGCTCTTGCCCCTCCAGTGTGGCTACGGCGTCCACGAGGTCCTGGCAAAGTACTGTGCGGCGATAGGGAAAGGCGCAACGACCAACCTGAAGTGTGTAGGCTACGTCAGCAATATTTCGTTCAGGGTGCTGCCTGAGATATGCCGCAAGTCGATTACTGGTAGCATCCAGCGCAGAAGCGCTCTTCGCGGAAAGCACGAGGAGATGCCACGGTCTTGTGGCCGGCATCGTCTCTCTGTCAGGAGCTTCCTCAAGGATGGCGTGGGCATTCGTGCCCCCAATGCCGAAGGAACTGACTCCAGCGCGGCGCGGGAAGCTCTGCTCCTTCCATTCAGTCAGCTCAGTGTTAACGTAAAAAGGGCTGTTGGCGAAATCCAACCTGGGATTGTGTCGAAAGTGCAAGCTGGGAGGCAACATCTTATGCTCAAGCGCCAGGGTCGTCTTGATCAAACCTGTAATGCCGGCTGCTGCATCCAGGTGCCCGATGTTGGTCTTGACCGAACCAATGGCGCAGAAACCCTTCTTTTGTGTACCGGTCCGAAACGCCTGCGTGAGCGCCTCAATTTCCACGGGGTCGCCTAACGGGGTCCCGGTGCCATGTGTCTCAATATAGGTAATCGTATCGGGATCAACTTCTGCCAGCGCCTGGGCCATGACGATTGCTTTCGCCTGACCCTCGACGCCTGGAGCAGTATAGCCAACTTTCAGCGCGCCATCGTTATTGATCGCTGACCCCCTGATGACCGCGTGAATGAAATCCCCATCCTCAAGCGCGTCTTCCAGCCGTTTCAAGACCACGATCCCGACGCCACTGCCGCTAACAGTCCCTTGTGCGTCGGCATCGAAAGCGCGACAATGCCCGTCAGGAGAGGCTGTCCCGCCCTCTTGATAGAGATAACCTGATTTTTGGGCCGAAGCGATAGAGACTCCACCGGCCAGAGCCATATCTGTCTGATAGGTGAGCAGGCTTTGACAGGCCAGGTTGACGGCAACCAGCGATGTAGAACACGCCGTCTGGATACTCATGCTCGGTCCCTGTAAGTTGAGTTTGTAAGAAACCTGAGTGGCCAGGAAATCTTTATCGTTTCCCAGCACAGCCTGGAAACTACCTAGCTTTTCTACGATCTCAGGGTTGGTAAATAGGTTGGCGTAAGCATAAGTGTTGCGCCCGACGCCAGCATAGACGCCGACCTGGCCCTGATAACGCTGCACATCGTACCCGGCGTTTTCCAGGGCTTCCCAGGCACATTCCAGGAAAATGCGCTGCTGCGGGTCCATAATTTCTGCCTGGCTCGGAACAATGTTGAAAAAACTTGCAGCAAAGTACTCTATGTCTTTGAGCACTCCCCTGGCTTTGACATAGCGAGGGTCTTTCAGATGGAGCGGCTCAATCCCCGCCTCCGCCAGCTCCTGGTCAGAGAAAAACGTGATTGATTCAGCCTTATTGCACAGATTCTGCCAGAACTCGTCAATAGTGCTGGCCCCCGGGAAACGCCCGGCCAAGCCAATAATGGCAATGGCATCTGAAAAATCGTCGTTTCTGACCTTGCTCATTGAACTTCCTGCACTTTCTGCATACGTTGTTGCTGACGCCTGATCGCCCCTTTGCGTTTTCTGGCCTGGCTCTGCATCGCTTGCAGATCGAGCGTGTTGTCCTGTACCTGCTCCAGGTATCTGGCCAGGGAACTTACCGTGGAATAGCGAAACAGATCAACCACTGATACTTCTGTCTGGAGTAGCTCTTGCAACCTGTTACGAGCGCGGATCAGGAGCAACGAATGACCACCAAGATCAAAGAAATTCGTGTGTATCCCCACCTTCTCCATCTGCAAAACTTCTTGCCAGACTTCAGTAACCGTGTGTTCCATCGCACTCGTTGGCGGCGCATAGCTCGCGTCCAATGCTGACGCGGACCGCTCTGGCGCGGGAAGAGCATGGCGATTCACTTTGCCATTGCTGGTCAGCGGCAATTGGCTGAGAGGGACAAAGAAGGCTGGTACCATGTAGGCAGGGAGTTTTTCCCGCAGATAGCCACGTAACTCACTCTCGGAAGGCGGTGTTGCGGTAGGAACCACATAAGCAGCCAGTTGCTCACGACCATAATTATTCGTATTGCCGGATGGATCTGTCCATGCCAGGACAACTGCTTCATGTACCGCTGGATGTTGTTGCAACGTCCTCTCTATCTCTCCCAACTCGATACGACAACCACGAATCTTGATCTGGTGATCTTTGCGGCCAAGAAATTCCAGGGAACCATCAGGCTGATATCGGGCCAGATCTCCTGTACGATAGAGCCGCGCTCCTTCCTGCTGACCGAATGGGTTGGGCATAAACCGTTCTGCTGTCAAAGCGGGCTGCCTCACATACCCTCGCGCTACCCCCACCCCTCCGATATAGAGTTCGCCTATCACCCCTATCGGGACTACTTGCATCTGTCTATCCAGAAGGTAGATCTGAATATTGCTCAGCGGACGACCAATCGGCACCACCGACCGGCTCCCTTCTGGCTGACAGTGCCAGAAGGTCACATCCACTGCTGCCTCTGTTGGCCCATACAAGTTCTCCAGGTCGGCCTGCATCCATTGGTAAAAGCGCTCTTGCAGTTGGATATTGAGCGCCTCCCCACTACAGATCACCCGACGAACAGACCCACAGCCCTCGACCCCCTTTTCTTCCAGAAATACTTGCAGCATTGAGGGTACGAAGTGCAGTATACTGATTGCTTGTTCGCGCATCACCTCAACCAGATAAGCGGTATCTACATGCCCATGAGGGCGCGCCATCACCAGTTGCGCCCCGGCCAGCAATGGCCAGAACAGTTCCCAGACCGAAACATCGAAGCTCGTCGGCGTCTTCTGTAGTACTCGGTCGCAACTACATAGCCGATACTCCTCTTGCATCCATTGCAGGCGATTGACGATTGCGCGATGCGTGTTCATGGCCCCTTTGGGAAGCCCCGTTGAACCAGAGGTATAGATGACGTAGGCAAGATTGTCTGGATGCAACCCGGCGGTGGGATTCTCCCACGCCTGATCGATTGCTCCTGCTGGCACTTGCTCCGCTAGAACGCTCTCGATAGAGACTACGCGATGGCTCGCTCGCGGCTCCGTCTCTTCCCCCTGCACCTCGACCATGTCAGAAGCCTGTCTACACACTTCCATCATGCGTGGGCGCAACGTCTCCGTCGTCACCACACACCCGGCCCGCGCGTTGTGCAGCATGAAGGCTAGCCTGTCGCCGGGGTAGGAGGGGTCCAGTGGCAGATAAGCAGCCCCCGCTTTGAGGATGCCGAGCAGGCCGATGCTCAAGAGCAGGGAGCGGTCGATGGCAATCCCAACAATGCTTTCGGGTCGGAGGCCCATATACAGCAGTTGATGAGCCAGGACGTTGGCGCGCCGATTGAGCTGCTCATAGGTAAGAGCGGTATCCTCAAAGATCAGAGCTATGGCATCAGGAGTGCGGCTGACCTGTTGTTCAAAAAGCGTGTGCAGGCAAACATTCGGCAGTGGCGTCCGCGTATTGTTCCAGTCAATGAGCAGGGTCTGCTCTTCGCGAGCTGAGAGCAACGGTAGCGCGGATAGCGATAGATGTGGCATGGTCGCGATGCCCGTCAGCAACGTATGCCAGTGGTCGAGCATGCGCTGGATCGTGCTGCGTTTAAAAAGGTCGGTATTATATTCTATGCCACAGTGCCAACCTTGAGCACGTATCGTCACAAAGCAGGTAATATCGAACCTGCTCGTATGATGACCGGTCTCAAGTGGACTCAGTTCCAGCCCGTCCAGCCGCTCGTCCATAGCAACGTCTTGCTGCACTGTAAACATAGTCTGGAACAGCGGCGAGCGGCTCATATCGCGCTCGGGTCGCAGGATCTCAATTAATTGCTCAAAAGGGATATCCTGGTGGGCATAAGCTTCCAAAGCCACCTTTTGTACGCGCTTCAGTACCTCCTTAAATGAAGGATTGCCCGACAGATCTGTGCGTAACACCAGGGTGTTGAGAAAAAAGCCTATCAGTCCCTCTAGCTCTCCACGCGTACGATTAGCAATCGGCGTTCCCACGCAGATGTCGTCCTGACCGGTATAACGCGCCAGCAGCACCTGAAAAGTGGCCAGCAGCAACATAAACAGGGTCACCCCTTCCTGATGGCTGAGTTCGACGAGTTGCTGGCTCAGGCTAGCAGGAAGATCAATGGCTTCATAGGCCCCCTTGAATGTCTGTACAGGAGGACGCGGAAAATCGGTCGCCAGTGCGAGCGCAGGAGCACCGTTTAATTGTTTTTGCCAATAGGCTAGCTGCGCTTCTCGTATTTCGCCTTGCAGCCATTGGCGTTGCCAGACGGCAAAATCAGCATATTGTAGTGGCAAAGGAGCCAGCGAAGAAGCCTTCCCACCGCAAAAGGCATTGTAGAGTGCTGTGAGTTCCTGATAGAAGACGCGGTTAGACCAGTCATCAGTGATAATATGATGTACTGTTATGCCCAGGACCGCTACCTCGGTCTCCAGACGCAGTAATCGCAGGCGTAATAGTGGCCCGCGAGCGAGGCTACAGGGCTGCCGCGCTTCCTGTTCGATCAGCCTCTGTACCTCAGCCTCACGTTCTTGTGGGCACAAATCTCGCAGGTCCACCACGGGTAAGCAGAAGGTCCCGGCAGGATGGATCACCTGCACAGGCTGGTTTTTCTCTAAACAGAAGGTGGTGCGCAGGCTCTCATGCCGCTCTATCATTGCTCTCAGGGCTAGCTCCAAAGCCCGGAAGTTCAGCACGCCACGCAGGCAGATGTTACGCGAATTGAGGTAAGCGGTGCTATCAGGCTCCAACTGATCAAGAATCCAGAGACGCTGTTGGGCAAAGGATAGCGGTAGGGGCAATCCCTTGCAGTTGCCCTCCTCTCCCTCCTGGCCACACGCTATACCAGGGTTGCCCTCTCCCCGCGCTACCGCAATCAGCGGCGGCAGGCTGTGACCCTCGCCATCATGGAGCGCCTGCTCTACTCGACGCGCTAAAACGGCTATCGTTGGGGCTTCAAAAAGCGCCTGGATGGGTAGTTCGACCTGAAATACGGCCCGAATCTGCGAAATCACCCGCGTTGCTAAAAGTGAGTGTCCCCCCAGTTGAAAAAAATTATCATGGATGCCGATCTCAGAGGTTGAGAGGAGATCCTTCCAGGTATCCAGGAGCATCTCCTCGAAGGGGTTCCGCGGCATAGCTGGAGCTACTCGCTCATCGTTCTTCACCAGATCCGGTCTGGGGAGCCTTTGCCGGTCTACTTTGCCGTTCGTTGTGAATGGTAAAGCTTCCAGGAAGACATACTCGGATGGCGCCATATATTCAGGCAAATGCCCCTGTACGAACTCGCTCAATTGCTTACTGGTGAGCATTGACTTCTGCTTAGGAACGACATAGCCTGTAATACGCGGTTCTGTAGATACATCCTCCCTCAACATAACCACGGCGTCTTGCACCTGCGGGCAGCGTCGCAGCACAGCCTCTATTTCCTCCAGTTCGATCCGATAGCCACGCAGCTTAATCTGGTTATCGTAACGCCCTAGAAACACGATCTGCCCCTGCGCCGTATAATGAGCCAGGTCGCCTGTCCGATAGAGCCGGGCGCCTGACTCGGACGCGGTAAACCTGGTCCCTACGAATGGATGTGGAATAAATCGCTCTGCTGTCTGCTCGGGATTGTCCAGATAGCCACTCGCCAGCCCCGGCCCCCCAAGATATAGTTCTCCCTCCACGCTCACCGGCACCATTTGCAAGCTGCGATTCAGGACATATGCTTCGCCATTGGCAATCGGCCTGCCCAGAGGCACCGTTCCGCTTCCATGCGCCTGCTCTAGGCCGGTCCCCGTGGTGCGCAAATCCCCTAGCGGGTTGACTAACACGCCGATAGTGGCCTCGGTCGGGCCATAGTGATTATAGACCGCACAGGTGCTGCCCGTTTTCCGCAGGCGCGCCAATAATTCAAGTGTCAGCGCCTCACCCCCCATAATGAGCGCGCGACGCGGGGCGAGGGAGTGATCCCCCGACAATAATGCTGAGAGGTGGGAGGGCACGATCTTCAATACATCAATGGGATGTTGCGCCATCCATTGAGCAAATGCCTCTCCCGAAGTAATCGTCGCATAGTCCAGCACTTGCAAGCAGCCACCGGAGGCCAGGGAACAGAAAATTACGGTATTCCCCAGGTCGGCGGCCAATGTAGAGACCGTCGCGTATTGCCAACCAGGCTCGCATTGTAACAGATCGCATAATGCCAGCGTGTAATTGACCACACTGCGCTGCTGGATCATCACGCCCTTTGGCACGCCGGTCGAGCCAGAGGTGTACATGACATAGGCCAGATCCTGGGGGCTGCTGAGCAGAGGCAAATTGTTCTCAGATTCTTGCTGCACCTCCTCGCTGATGGCATCGATACAAAGAGCGATGTCCTGCCAGCATGAAAGCCGTGGCAATAATTCTTGCTGGGTCAGCAATAGCGATGCCTGGCTATTTTGCAGTTGGAAGGCTAGCCGCGTCGCCGGGTTTTGCGGATCTAGCGGTACATAAGCTCCCCCCGCTTTAAGGATTGCCAGCATACCCACAATCATGCGAACTGAACGGGGCAGACAGAGAGCAACGAGCGTATCAGGCCCCACGCCACGCCGCAGCAGCACCCGCGCCAGTTGATTAGCACTGCTGTTTAACTGCTGATACGTCAACGCCTCCTGAGCATCCATCACGGCCTGCTGATGCGGGCCACACGCAGCTTGAGCTTCAAAGAGCTGGTGGAGTAATTGATTGGGGAGCGCGCGCGTCGGAGCCTTGAATGTTTTCAAGGCATGTTCTCGTTCGCTCAACGCAAGGATATTTAATTGACCAAGAGGAGTCTGCGGTTGTTCTACTGTGTTCAGTAAGAGCGTCTGTAAGACTGAGGTCAGGCGTTGCATCTGCTCAGGCGCGAATTTTTGCTGGTCATAGTGCAACGCTAGTCGCAAACGCTCGCCCACCTCGAGTACGCTCAGCTTCAGAAAAAAAGGTTCAATACAACTGAAGCGCCTGTAAAGAGACAACGTTACTTTCTCAAGAGCGAAAGTGGCAGGCCAGTTCTCATATTCGAAACTTACCGGGAAAAATAACTGGCGAGTATTGTCGCTGACCGTCTCCCAGGTGAAGTACATCTGCCTTTCACAGGCTTCCTGAAAGGACTTATTAACTTCAAGCAGGGCCTGTTCGAAGGGCAATTCCCTTGTGAAATGAGCTTCAACAGGTACGAAACGCGTATACAGCCCTAATGCCCCCGTTAGCTCTTCGTAGACCCGTCCATCACAGGCGAC
>DASRHT010000024.1:0-95645 GCA_035650355.1 Ktedonobacteraceae bacterium | reverse complement strand
TCTCTTTCATCCCCCTCTCGGGGTGCTTTTCACCTTTCCCTCACGGTACTTGTTCACTATCGGTCGCCAAACGTATTGAGCCTTGGAGGGTGGTCCCCCCGGCTTCCCACAAGATTTCGCGTGTCTCGTGGTACTCAGGATGCCAGCGGCCTGTCGGTGTCCTGCCTCTACGGGACTCTCACCCGCTGCGGTGGTTCGTTCCAGAACCTTCGAGTCGGTCACTGACGGGTCGTGTGCTGGTCCTACAACCCCACATGTTCCAAAGAACACATGGTTTGGGCTCCTCCCCGTTCGCTCGCCACTACTAGGGGAATCTCGGTTGATTTCTTCTCGTCGGGCTACTGAGATGTTTCAGTTCACCCGCTGCCCTCCGCCTCACCTATAGATTCAGTGAGGGGTCTCCAGACATCACTCTGGAGGGGTTGCCCCATTCGGAGTCTCAGGGCTCATCGCTTGCGTGCAGCTCCCCCTGAACGTTTCGCCGGTCTCCGCGTCCTTCTTCGGCGTTTGGCGCCTAGGCATCCACCCCGTACGCTGTGTAGCTTGTTCTTCTTGTTTGAGTTTCTCTCTGTTTCTCATTTGCCCTACGGCAAAATTGAAGTAAGAAGTTTATTCAATTGTGAATGTACATCATGCCTTTTTACAGGACATAAATCCCCTAAAAGCGTTGCTTTTGGGATAAATCGTGTGGGAGGTTTGTTAACCAGAGGTTACATACCCTTGCACATCGATGACATTGTCATTATGGCACAGGTATTGCGCAATGTCAAGCGTTTTGAGACTCTTTTTCTAAAAGTCCTGGAAATTGGTTATACCGCTAGATTAAGCTAAGAGGGACGATCTATACCTTACTCATACTGCTTTATCAGTTTATCTACCAGGTTCCCGATCTCGTGCCAGAGGTGGTGCTGATAATCCAGCATGCGCGACTGGTTGAGATCGAATTCGCGGTTCGAGGAGTCTTTCCTGGCATTCTCGGCGAATTTGAGCGAGAGCGCGTGCGTCTTCTCACCACGCCCGTGCAGATAGGTTCGCAGTTCCCGCAGATCGTTCAAGAGAGCTGGTAGCTTGTTTTCGTTGTCTGACATGGTAATCATTCCTTATGATATTATTGGCCTCTGGCTTTGCCCATTGGAGGCGGATCGATCTGGAGGGCGTCCGCGAAACGGTTAAAGAAGTTGAACAGCCCGATCACGGTGGTGATTTCCACCAGTTCCCCGTCGTCAAAATGGGATTGTAGTTCGTCCCATAGCTCCTCATCCACCGCGCGTGCGCTCGTCGTCATAATCTCAGCGTAGCGCAGGGCTGCCAGCTCTGACGCAGTAAAAAGATGACGATGCTGGTCAATGTGATAGAGCGCGTCCAGCAGTTGCTCACTTACTCCGAGCTGCTTTGCCAAAGCAGTATGCGCAGCCATTCAATAGGAGCAGTGGTTAACCTGCGAGACGCGGATCGCCAGCAGCTCTTTTAGTTTTAGATCAACCGTCCCATCTCTCATAGTAGCCTCGACCAGCTCCCTGGCGTGCTGCATAATTGCGGGACGGTGATTCATGACGCGAAACAGGGTAGACATGGTAGAGCTACCCGCCGCTTCTTCCGAAAATAGCTGTACATGTTCATCGGGAGGGATGCGCGGCATGCGTAAATCTCCTCTTTTCTTCGAGATTGGATCAGCGCGTTTTCTCCTATTCTAGCATAAAGGTAAACCTGAGCGACAAGTCTTTCCCCAGAATAACCCGCTAAGTAGGTCTCCATGAAAAAATGAGAAAAATCGGGGGTACCCGGTGCCCCACCAGGGGCAGCCGCCCCTGGACCCCGCTTCCAGTTTCTTTTGTCTACCTACTTAGAGTGCGCAACATCATCAGTTAAAAATAGTACGCTGGAACGTTTATCATATACCAGCAAAAATGCATGCACTTAATGATGATCACACCACTTTAGGTAGTATAATAGAAATAGCATCATTTCAAGCGGCATCATATCAAAGGAGCCTTCCTCATGGTAAAGAAATGTGATCTGGTGATGAAGGGGGGCATTACCAGCGGGATTGTCTACCCTCCTGCCGTCCTGGAACTACAGAAAACCTACACCTTTGAAAGCATCGGTGGCACATCGGCGGGTGCCATTGCTGCCGCAGGCACGGCTGCCGCCGAGTATAACCGTGAGCAGGGGGGATTTGACCGCCTCCAGGATGTGCGAAAGTGGTTGAGCCAGGACGACCACTTGCGCAATCTTTTCCAGGCCACAGCCGACACCCAGATTCTGCTAGATATTCTCAATGCCGCAACGGACCGCAAGGACGATCCGGCTGAACTCAACCAGTTGCCCTTTTTTCTGCGGATCGTGCAACGTCTGGCACCCGCCATACCGTCTACAGCATTGCTTACCGCCAGTCGCTTGATTCGAAAGTGGAACGGCTCGAATAAGCAATTTCAGGATGGGGGGCGTACGGGCATTGGCGGCGGCATCCTTGTCGCAACGTTTCTGGCTATCATCTCCGCGTTGACAGTAATGGGGATAGCGGCGATTTTCGGCGGTGCGCGCAACCTCTGGCTCCTCCCGGCCTCATTCCTGTTCTTCGCTTTGCTGTACAGTCTGGTTATTGGCTGGCTCGGCATGTGGATTGGTCGCATTGTCACGACGCTTTTCGCTGTCTCTGAACAGATCACCCAAAAGATGCCCGACAACTACTTTGGTATTTGTACAGGGCATAGCGCGCAACCCGATGGCACCAATCTCACCGACTGGTTAAGCGATGTTATCGACAACATGGCCGGACTACCACCACAGAGCAGCCCGCTCACCTTTGGCAAATTGAGCGAGAAAGATATTAACCTCAAAATGGTAACGTCCAATCTGAGCCATGGACAACCATATGTGCTGCCAGAAAAGCTAAAAAACTTCATATATAGGAAAAGCGACATGCAGCAGCTTTTTCCTGATTATGTTGTCAAACACCTGCTTGCCCAAGCGCCATGTGAGGATCAGGATTATCCCGTACCGCCGAGAATCCTTCCCAAAGACTACTACTTTCTTCCCGATCAAGAGCAAATCCCAGTAGTCTTTGGTGCGCGCCTGAGCCTCAGCTTTCCGCTGCTTTTGAGCGCCGTGCCGCTCTATACCGTCAGCACGGCGACATATAACGCATGGCGCGAAGGAAAGTTTCCGACGCAGGACCCGAATTTCCATCTGGACCCAGAACTCCACCTGCAAAAAAACTGGTTTAGCGATGGGGGGATTTGTAGCAACTTTCCAATCCAATTTTTTGACGATTGGCTGCCAACCCATCCCACTTTTGGCATTAACCTGACTAAAATGTCTGCCGCGACCAGCACGATTGAGCCTGACAGTTCACGGAGATCTACCGCTGCCCTCGCGCAAGCCATCGGCCAGAGCGTCTATCTGCCACCAGCAGAAGACCGGCCAGATCCCGAATGGACTGATATCAATCAACTCTTCCCATTTTTGAGTGCCATCTTCGGCACATCCCAGAACTACCGCGATACGATGCAGGCTAACTTGCCAAGTTACCGCGAGCGCGTCGCCCAGATCCGCCTTGATGATAACCAGGGAGGGCTAAACCTTGCCATGCCTTCTCCGATTATTGAGCAGGTGGTGGAGAAAGGGAAGGAGGCGGGACAGATACTTTCTAACCCGGAGACTTTCAACTTCGACCATCACTGGTGGGTGCGCTTCCTGGTATTGATGGGCCAATTGGAAGAGAATATCGAGGGTATGGAGAGCGTTCTCACCAACGCCCCTGATGTTGCAGCACGCTTAAAGCTGGTGACGGCAGATGGTTCGGGCTACCCCTACTGCCACAATGAACCCTGGTGTAATGAAGCTCTGTTGCGCATCAAAGACCTGGAAACCGTGATGTGTGCGTGGCGGCAGGCGGCTGAGCGATGGGGCAAGCCCAGCTTCTTCCACGCCGATCCTCCCATGCCCGATCCCGTTCTGCGCGTCACGCCGCCCATCTAGCCGATGGATCGCTCTGGGGAGAGCTTCTGAGAGAAGTTCTCCCCAGAGTGCCTTTCCCTTCAACCAGCCAGTGTTATAATAGCGTGCGTGCCAGGTCGGTCGGCTCGGTCTCCAGATCCTTTAGATAAACATCCTTACCACGCTCAAGCGCGGCTGGCTTAGTACGTGCCAGATACATCATGTATCCAACGCCAATCAATATCCAGACAATCAGAATTGGCACTGCCAGATTGAGCGGATAAGGAGGCACGGGATACACCTGAGCAGCCACTACAAAGAGCAGGATAATCAGTGGTATCGTCGGCACAATCACATGCTGCACGATGCGGAAGTCCTGTGGGCGCTTACTACGGTAGTAGGTGAAGGAAGCGACACAGGAAGCGATATAGAGTAACACCAATCCAAGCGTCAGGATTGTTCCGATCAGACCGAAAGCATTAGCGACGCCAAAGATCAGCCCGCAGCCGATGGAGACCACAAGCGCCATCGTCGTGTGGAACATGATGCCAAAGCTCGGCGTGCGATGCTTTGAGAGCCTGGCAAAAAAGGATGGCAAAGTCCCGATGCGACCCATCGCGTAGGCGACACGCGTGGTTGCATTAATGCCCGCATTGCCATTGCCGACGGCGCTGTTCAGGATGGCGAAGCTAACAATCACGGGTCCAACCGTTCCCCAATAGCGCGTAGCCAGATCCGCCCAGGGAGCCGCCGAGGCAGCGTAGCCAGCGATTTTAGGAATACCCCAGCCGATCATACCGGCATACGAGGCCAGCGTATAGAGCAGGCCGATGCCAATAGCCGAATATACCACAGCGCGCGGAATATTCCGTTTCGGGTTGTGGGTTTCCTCCCCCAGTGGCGCCGCCGTCTCAAAGCCGACGAAGGCCAGGAATGCGAAAATCATCCCCTGGAAAATGCCAACCCAGCCGCCTAAGCCACCCAGCACACTATGCACTGGGGTAAAGACGGAGAGCGTGTTACTTTGACTGGAAACAAAGATCATGGTGAAGCTCAACGACAGAATGATCACAATCTCAATCGCGCCCAGGATCACGCTCGCATCAGCCGAAAGTTTGATACCATAGTACGTTAGAGCGAATACCAGGATAATGCCCAGAATCGTCCAGAGATACCAGGGGATATCAACGCCCGTGAGAAGCTTGAAAAGATCCTCCGCATACGGCCCCCAGATCAACGCGACCAGGGGTAAGAGTAGTGGCTGAGCAAGTAAAAACGTCCAGGCGGACAGGAAACCGATCTTCGCCCCCATAGCCTGACTAATGTACGTATACATTCCGCCAGCAGAGGGGATATGGATCGCCAGTTGGCCGATGCTTGCCGCAATAAAAGCGCAAGCTATGGTGGCAAGCAGCACAGCCAGCGGCAGTGAGGCTCCTGCAAAGCCGACGGCAGGGGAAAGAGCGGTCGCTACAGCCGCCGCTGGAGCCATAGCCGTGATCGACTGGAACAGCACTTCGGATAAACCGAGGGCGTCCTTTCGCAGAGCAGTGTCTTCAGTCGTGGTGATAGCGATGGTTGAGGGTACAGGCTCCTGAGCGCCAGAATCCCCTTTTACGATCTCGGACATTCGTCTGGTCCTCTCTTGTTAAATAGAGCTGGCAAACACAACTTGAGAATAGACGGAGGCTGGCGCAAAAATAGTTATTGCGCCAGCCTGCCAGGGCGCTAGCATTCGCAAGAATGTCCATGAGCAGGAGGTGGGACATCAAGCCCGGGATTGCGGTCAAAGAAGCCCACAGGCTTTAGCATGAAGCCGATATAGCCAACAGGCATAACGGGCCAATCTTCTGGACGAGGAATATGGTGAGCGCCGATGGTGTACCAGAGCACGACATCAGTGTTTTCAACAGAACGATTGGCCTTCGTCCACTCGGGCAACCCGGCTCCCCCTGGATGCTGGTTGGGATAGGTGCCCGCGGGATAATTTTCTTCACGGCTATATGGGGTCACCCAGAGATGCCTGGTAGTGAAGGTAGCTCGTTTCATCACGCTTGACTCAGGATGAGCGAAAGGCAGAACATTTTCTCCTGGCATCAATTTATAGGCAACAGGCTCTCCCACATGATTCTTCACCGCAGGATTGACCACTTTCCAGTACCGCGCCGATAGAGGATTAATGATTCTCTGCGCTTCGCTCTCGGTGGAAAGAAGCGTTGATATAGCGTGGAACGCGTTGCCGTGAGGGTTTTCCGGTCCCACCGGGACGGCCTCAGTATTGACTTCATAGACAGAGTTATTCACGCCATCAATCATCGCATCGAGCCGCACGCTGAAGAAATGCTGGTGAATCGGAGCATTCAACTGTGGTGCGACGAGTTGTCCATACTCAGGCTTCTCGCCCGGCAGGAACGCGCCGGTATTCATAATGCCCGTCAGCTTGATCTCAAACTGAATGTTGCCATCCTGATAGAAATACCAGAAGAAGCCATACTCATAATTACCTACGGTGGCAATGAACGAAATAACAAGACGCCTTGATCTGCGCACTTCGGTCTGGTTGTTGCGCCAGTCGATATGTTTCCAGAGAATGCCGAAGTCCTCTTCGTGCAGGCAGACAACTTTGGGCATTTTCACTGCATTACCACGGCTATCGGTCATTGCAGCATCGAAGTAATGGATATGCCCCAGGCAATCGCAGCCCAGCTCCAGGGAGTTTGCCAGCATGCCCACGCCATACTCGCCCACGTCAAACGCATTTTTTCGGTAGTTGTTGATCGTGGGATCGCCATAAGGAACTACCATCTCCGCGAGCGAAGCGCGGTACAGCACGGGCCGCTCCCGCCCCTGATCCTCATAAGTGACAGTGTGCAGGACAAGGCCTTCTCGTGGCGTAAAGCCGACGCGGAAACGCCATTTCTGCCAGTGAACCTCATTGCCCTCGATGCTAAAACTCGGTCCATCAGGCTGATTGATCGCCAGCTCTTTGAGGTCTGTACGGAGCTGCTTTACTGCTTCAGCAGTGTAATTACCAGCTTCAGGAGGCAAGGGCACAACCCCGGTATCCTCGATTCTGATGACCTCCATTTTATTGAGGTCTACCAGGGCCAGCACGCCTTCAATGGGGCGAGCATAGCCGTTATCAGCAGGATCGGAGCGCACCCACGATAGGGCGCGCGAGAGTCGCCGGGTATTCTCCTCCTCAGTACCGTAGTTGCCGGCGGACCAGGGATCAACCATCACAAGATCAAAGTCCGTAATCCCACGCTTGCGCAACGCGGTCTGGAAATCAGGATGAGCTTTTACAACACGCTCGCACTCAAAGAATTCATCAAGCATAATGGGAGGTTGAACGCCGGGAATGTGACGCCACGAAGTCACTTTCCCTTCAGTAAGCGATACGACCGCTTCATAAGCTGATCCATCGCTGTTATCGAGCAAGATCATGAACGCTTCTCGCGTGATTGAATCGCCCTTTTTAAAGCTGAGAACGACATTCTTGAGGGGTTCATGCAGCGCCACTGACACAAAACGAACATGCTCGCCCAGCTTGCGCTCAGTTCGTATGATATCAACCGCGTCTGTAATCTCTTCAGCCACCAGAGGGTCTAGCGGATGAAGAATAGTGGCTGAGGGAGTTCTCGCCCGAATCGCTTCATACATGTCGGCCATAACATGCTCCTCTGCATTTTCTACACAGCTACACTATCTTTACTTCTCAAGAGGACGCAGTAAGGGAGACTATCTCCAAATAATGTACATTAAGAGGACGCTACCGTTGAACCTCATCCGTCAGATAGGGACATGTTCATTTACCAGCACTGAGCAGTACTGATGCCAAACATACCAACGCGACCGAGGTAATCAAAGTATACATAACATTATTTTGTCGCGTCAATATTAAAAGGTTATTATTTTATAAAACAACCCTATCATCATTCCTTTTATTCATCTTATTTATTTTCTACCGATTTATTCAGATCATTTATTGAATTATATAGATGATTGTTTTGTAACAAAAATCCTTAGGATGCTAAAAATATATGCGAGTATCGTCTGCTGCCTGCGGCGGCGAATAGCACCTTCCTCTCCCTGTGAGCGCCGAAGGCGCGAGGAATCAGAGTGTGCAGTGACTTTGGAGAAGCCCTGCGCCCCTTAAAACCCCATATTGCTTTCTTATGGCTTCCTGTGCTATCCTGTAACAACAATTGACCGAATATATAGTGCTAGATGCGGGTTATGACACAGACAACCAGAAACAAAAACACTCGTCGCGCTGAACTACTCAAGGCCGCACGCGAAATTTTTGCCGAGAAGGGGTATGCCGCGACTACTATTTCAGAGATCGTCTCACGAGCGGGTGTTGCCCAGGGCACGTTCTACCTGTACTTCCCCTCAAAAGTGTTGCTGGTAATTGCCCTTGCCGAAGAGATACAGGAACAAATTACGGCGGCAATTAGCCAGGCATATGCGATGGCAGAAACTGCTGGCGAGTTTGTGGAGAAAAGTGTGCGCGCCGCCTTCGAAATTATGGGGGAGCATCGTGATGTCCTGGGCATTATCCATTCGGGCGTCTACTGGATCGAGGCTCCCAATGAACGTGAACGCATCTTCGCACCATACTATGCCTTTATCGCCGATCTGATTCGCCAGCAGCAAGGACGCGGCACGATCAGCCCAGCCATCGATCCTCCAATCACCGCCATGCTGATCGTCGGCCTCGTTTTCTACTCCGCCGATGAATGCTACCTTTACAACCAGGAGAGCAAACCGGAAGCGTATATTACAGAAACGATCCTCTTTATTCGCCGCGCCTTAGGGGTCTTGTAGACCCCGTGAGGGATCAAAGCCGTTAGTACTCTCTAGCTTGACAATTGCTATAACCTCACGTATAGTATCTATATCTCTTGTTGTGACTGACAGTCAGTCATTAAAATAGTAGAAAGTGCTGAAAGGACATGGTCGCCAGCAAGTCTCCTCACCCCTTTTGTTGATTTGAATATGAAAGTGCCGGTCTACCCGTTCTTTTTGAGGCTTTCTCAAAACGAAGAAAAGGAGGCAACCCAGGATGAGCAGTTCTCGGAGTCCGGGCAAGAGAGAGTTTGCGGAACACAGCCTTTTGAATGAGGCAGGAGCCAAAATCACTGATAAATCTTCTGGCTCTGGTCTGAATGTTGGAGGAATAGCAGCGGCGATCAAGGCAATCTGGTCCCGTTTCCGGCTCTGGCGGCGCCAGCGGCCTTTTGCCGGTGCGATCTTGATGATCCTTGCCGGGCTGCTGGTACTCTGGGGGCCAGTGAGTTTAATGAGGTTCGCGCTCTTTCCCGGCAATCTTATATGGGCCGGATTGCTGGTGGGGGCCTTGCTCGTCACAATGGGCCTTATTCAGTTGTTCGCGCCATCCTATGCGCTAATCACGGGCGCTATTGGTATCGTCCTCTCTCTTATTTCACTCATTGTAGCGTTGGGAGGCTTTGGCCTCGGCATGATCTTAGGTCTCATCGGCGGAGCGTTAGGCGTCGCCTGGAAGCCTAAGGGGCGACGTCTTTCCAAAAATCGGAGCGCAAATACCCGTACCAGGCAATGGCCGCGCTGGCAAAAGCGAACCAGGCCGGGTAAAGCTGTCAATTAGTTGCGAGCTTATTTTGCAAGACAGGAGCGAAACACATGGAGTATACCGATCCTGAAATCCAGACCTCTCTCAACTCAAATGACGATAACGAAACAATAGAGGTTGGCACAACCGACCGAAAAATCTTCTGGGGCGTCTTCCTGGCCTCTCTGGTTGTGCTATCCATCATGGTTGGCACCATTAGCCAGGGGGCAATCGCAATGGCGGCGGCGGTTCCCGTACCGATGACATTGCAGGCAGGCACATTGCAAGGCACCAATTTCCACCTTTTCCCAGGGCTGTCTCAGGCTGATAACGCAACGCCCGTCGCCGTCAACCAGATGGATGCCACCATCACTAACCTCACGATCACCAAATCTGTGTCCGTTCCGGTTATTGGTACGATTACCATTACATTGACCGCAGGAAATAAAGGCACGCCGGTCAATATCAGCAGCCTGACTACCGATATTTCAAGCCTGAACACCGATTCGGCAAGCTTCAGCAACATGGCCTTCAGCACAGCCGGAACCGGGCTTGACCAGACTGCCGCCAGCGCAACCCTGAACAACGCCACCATTAGCTCACCGTTCTTGATGGCGAGCAATATTACCTTGCCGGGACTTTCACTTTCAATCACCCACAATTAGTTCCCGGATGCCTATGAGTGCATAGCAATAGTGCTACAGCCATTCAGACGATGGAGTGGCTGTAGCCAGAAGATAGAATGGAGCAGAAAAGCGTGCGTATTTTGAAAATATCGCTGGCGGCGCTGCTAGTTATTGCTTTGCTAGTCGAACTGCTCAATATAATACCGGCGAGAGCCGCTCCTGAAAATACTGCCTCCAGGGCAGTTTCTAAAGTTAACCAGGCTACAGATAGCCAAACCGTGGCTAGCTCTAGCACGACTCACTATTTCATCAAGGGAGTTTATACCTTACAGGCCGTTGAGATCGATGGCACCGATGCACATCTCAAGATCCTTCCTAACCTGCTTGAACCCATTCTTGTTTTCTCAGCGGTCAGTATGCAAGGGATGAGGTTAAGCCATCCCATTACCGTGAATCTTTCGGTAGTGATTACTGCATCAGGCAACGTCACGGGTTCGGGAGTTGCCATCAAAACTTCTGTTTTCAGCGACCTGAAAACGGCATTGGGAAGCTTTACCAATCCTGCCGATTTGCTGGTATTGCTTGCAGGAGGTACGGTACACCATATTGTGATGAAAAATGTCAACTTGAAGGTGGATCAATTTATCCAGACAAACAGCATACTTTTACCGGGCATGCATCTCGCTGTTACCAGCGCCTGAGAGGCTGGGACATCTGTGAGAAAATGAAGGCTGGTGCAGGTCATTCTCAACTGACATCAGCCTTCACAGCAGCATGAACAAAATTGCTACACCAGATCTCTCCTTTTTCGTGGAACTCCACTTTCCAGATTGCGCCATTGGGCATGGAAAATGCGGTCAGGAAATTTCTGAAATTCATCAGGCTGCAAAATTTTTCGGCGGTACCCAGCAATAAGGACCACATGACCCCGCGAATAAATTGTTCATGGCTAAAAATAGCGATAAAACCGCCTTCCTGCCTGCTGATCCGCTCTACCACAACCTGCACGCGCTGCATAAATTGCACAAACGACTCGGCTCCCTCGCCAGCGACATAGAAGGGATCGTTGCGGTGCCAGAACTGCTGGACCAGGGGTCGCCTCTGCTGAACGGTACTACGCTGTCTGTTTGTCAGCGAGAGGTAGGTGAATTCGTGAACGGGCCATTCTTCTTGTGGGGTCTCAGGAAAGTACATCATGGTCGGCCATGCCGTTTGCTTTGTCCTTATATAAGAAGAGGTAACAATTAATGATGGCGGTTCCTCAAACATAGCAGCTATATGCTGCGCCTGCTCATAGCCTTTTTTAGTGAGCCTGATACTTGCAGGCTCGGTTGTCGGCAATCCCGCATTGCCCTCACTTTCTCCATGTCTGATAAACCAGACTGTGCGCATTACTAACATCCTCCCGCACTATCATTCTAACAACCGGTAACATCCCCATCTTGCTGGCGAGTTACAAATTTTGTTTATAGGATAACGGCTACCATCTGCCAGATATTGCCAAAAATGTGACAATTGGAGCTATCATCTACTGGCTCGGCCCTCTTTCATGGCTCACGTAAGTAGAAAAAGGTGACATGGATACTTATCGAAAATACTCAAGCGGAACTTGATTGGAAGAGGTACGCTATGACTTCTGGTAGGTACTCTTCTAGAGGATCAATTGTTTGCAGAACGAGCGTATTGTGGGGAAGGTGGGTAAACAGGAGTTGCTCTTCATCGCTGCTTAAAGCAGGTGACAACGGAGCGGTTGGCGTTGTTCCATTTTTGCGTTCATCAAGCCGCTGGCCCCGCACGGCGCTATCAACGGCGCAGCGCACCACCCGGAGTTGAGCGTTCGCTTTACGCGCCAGTTCGGCGGAACGATGCAAAATGAAGGGGTAGACTGATGAGCAATCCAGGATAATGGAAATCTGCTGCTGCACCAGCAGGTCGTGAGCCAGCGCGAAAAGCAGCTCGTAAGCTGCAAAGCCCGCAACGCGCTCCACGACCTCTACCATCATCAGCGAGGACCGCAATGTGTCCTTGCTCAGCACAGGCCAGTGCAGCGTGGCTCCTAATTTCAAGGCGAGCGTTGTTTTTCCGGCGCCGGGTAGTCCCGCCATCAGGACGAGCGTCAGCTTGCGTTCATTGCTGCTACAAAGTTCGTACAACGCTATTTGCGGCTGCCTCCATCTCGAAGAGAGCGTTCAGGAACGCCTCAAGCGCCTTGCTGCGCTCACGGTAATACTGCCGAATGCTGGTGAATTGTAGCCGGGCCGAGATTTGCTCATTCTTGAGCTGGTACTTAAAGTAGCGGTAGTAAAGAATATTATACAATCTCCAATCTGAAGCGGCGTCACGGCGCGGCCCAGCGCCACGGAGTTGCTCAAGCGCGGCGTTAAGCACCTCGCGGATCGCTATGCCACGCTCTACCAGTGAGGGCGTAGCCATCGTCTTGATCCGCGTCGCCACGACCTTCATAAACCGCAGGTCGCTCTCGCCAAGAAAACGCGTATCCTCTATCCTGTCGAGTACTTTTTCTATCTCATCCACCGTCATCTGGAAGAGCTGGATATTACACTTCTCGCGCACAAATGCGCGAAAGAGGGCGCTTTCACTCAATTCGGGCATCTCTCGCCGCTGGTTATCCTCGCGCCTGGCCTCATCCCTTAATAGCTGCGATTGCCTGTCATCCAGGCGCTCCCACATATGATTGAAGAGGGAGAGCAGTTCTTCGTAAGCGCGCTTCTGGACGCTGCCGCGATCTACCACGACATTGCCTTGCGCATACTTCTCTTCAAACAACACCCAGCAAACGCGCTGGATAAAGTAGGGGTGGCGACCGGCCAGGGAGACGACCCATTCCATCTCTGACGCCGAGAAGGGGCTGCCAACCCGCTGCGCAGGCTCCTGTACCAGGCTCTGCGCCTCTTCCAGTGTGAGCGGCTCAACGCGCGAGGTGGCGAAGATATTGAAAAATGGCGAATCCTTGATGCCACGATGGCATACTTCGTAGAGCGGGGCAATGGACGCGGTGACATACGATACCTTCCCCATCGTGGCCCAGGCGCGCAGAAAGGAGAAAAATTCGGGATCAAAGTTGTCGTTGCGCGTAATATTATCGAATGCGTCCATCAGCAGCACGATATGATAGCCCTGATCGGCGACCTGATCGATCACATTGCTAAACTGGTCCACGCCCTCTTCTTCTGGCAGTTTCACCGTCAGGCGTCCCAGGCACTGAGCGACGATATGTTTGCTCACCGTATCAAAAAAGTCGTCGGCGCTCTTGCGCAAGTACTCTCTCAGATCGATGAGCACCAGGATATACTGGCGCGCATCAAAGCCAAATTGCTGCTGAACCTCCGCGAGCTTCATATATTGCAGCACCGAGGATTTCCCGATGCCGCGCGCGCCAACCAGGGAAATGCACTGGCGATTGGTGAGCGCGGAAAAGAGCGTGTTGAGCAGGCGGCTGCGTCCATAGAACATCTGCGGGTCACGCACCGCAGCCATATTGTAATAAGGATTGGAAGGTCCCATTGTCATCGTGCGCCTCACGTTTTCATACAAGCAGAAAAAGCCAACCTTTTAACTTACCCCAACAGTTTAAAAATGCGTATCTTCCGCTATTTCTCCCTCTTTTGCAACGAATTAATGCGTGGAATATATGTATAAGAACCTCCTGTTATTATATACTAGTCTATAAATATGACTATTTCAATAGCGGAAAATAAATTTTTCGCTCGTTCTGAGGAATTCCTGGCATATTTCTGGCAGTGTCTGTCAGTAAGTCAATTGTATGCTTGGAAGGGATATGTGTGCCAGCCGAAAAGGACGCGCTATGACTGCACTCTCTGAGCTACAAGAAAATCTCCGCCTCGGCCTCGCCGTGGTTTCGGAACTATGGAATTATAAAGCCAAAAAATGGGTAACCAGTATTGATACAACCGATCTTGATGATGACGGCAACATCGAAATACTGGCCGGTTCATGCGATGGCCGCATCCAGGTGCTCAACCGCGAAGGGGATCTGCGCTGGCGCAGAGTCCTCGGCAATAAAACCTGGGTTGGCACTCTGGTCGGCATCACTTCGACCAGACCGTTGAACAGCTCCGTACGCATCATAGCAGGCACGCGTGATGGCAATCTTTACGCCCTGGACCAGCATGGCAAGACGGTTGATAGAGAAGGTAATCTTTACGCGCTCGACAAAAACGAACGGCCAACCGAGGCAGATAAAGCGGCTCGCTGGTATCACACGGATCACGTCATCCGTCAGGTTTGCTATGCTGACGCCATTATTTTTGGTTCTGAGGATCGCTGCGTTTATGCGCTCGACCCCGAAAACGGAGCGTTACGTTGGCAATTTCAGACTGGAGGGCGCGTTCGAACCATCTTCCCCTATGACATCAATGGCGATGGCGAGATCGAAACGCTGGTTGGTTCAGGCGATAACTACCTCTATATCCTCAACGCAAGCGGACAATGCATCGCCTCCCACGATATGCAACACCAGATTTATACGCTGTACTGTACCGACATCGACGAAGATGGACGACTCGAAATTCTCGTTGGCACCGGTGCAAAAGACCTTATCGCTCTTGATGCCTGTACGCTTAGCCCTCGCTGGTGCCGCTCTTTCGACAACCGCCTCCACTCATTATATGTTATCGATATTGATAAAGATGGGCATAACGAAATTATTGCGGGTTCCGAAGATAAACATATTTACTTTCTGGATGGGCAGGGAAAGACCATCTGGCGGCACCATCTTGGTGCGGGCGTGTGCAGCGTGCTTGCTCGTGATATTGACAACGACGACCGGTACGAGGTCATCGCAGGAGCTAAAGATGGGCGAGTGCATGCTTATCGCGTTGGCCTGATACGGGGGCTGGACCGTAAAATTCGCCGTTTTTATCAGGCGCTGGGCAAACCTCCACTTAACGACCTGACCGCATTATCACAACAAGAGCGAGCTCTGCTGGAAGATATTCTAGGAGAAGAGATCCAGCAGCAGGTCAGGCCGGTAACGCTCAAACAGGTTGAAACCTCTCTAGAGGAGAAAGCATATCTACTGGCATTACAAACCGCGCTCAAGCTGGAGCAGCAGAAAACGCAGATTCTCTGGCATAAAGAAAGTATCGGCCATGTGCGTACTCTCTGCATAGGGGATATTTCAGGGGACTCGAAATTAGAGATTCTCATAGGAACGGACCGAGGAGATATCCAGGCATACACATCTTATGGCAAGCTACTCTGGTCGCGTGTATTCGGCAGCCAGATTCTGGCGACGCAGGCAGGTTACATTAACCACGGTAAATGGGCCGACATCCTCGTTTGCTCTACCGATCACCATATCCATATGTTGAGTGGCATTCATCAAACGAGTAGAACGCGCCAGATTAAGCCTACCGCCGAAAGCACGCATTATATCGATGAATGGATGTCAAGCATCTATGTCAACGCGCCAGGTCGTCACGAATCGGCTGAAGTGATTGTTGGCTGCGAGGACAAGAAAATCTACATCTTCCAGGATAATCTGGACACGCCCAGCCAGATCATCTCCACTCCACAGGGTATCAAAGTTTTGAGCGCGCACACCCCCGAAAACGACGACGATATTGAAATCGTCGCCGGCAGCCTGGGTCCCTATGTCTATGCCTATACGAGAAAGGGCGTTCTGCTGTGGCAATATCCTACCCAGGACCGCGTCCAGGCCATAGCTATTCGCGATATCGATGACGATGGGAAAGTAGAGATTATCGTCGGCTCAGAAGATCGCAACTTGCATGTGCTGGATTGCAAGGGCCATCTCCGCTGGCGCTATTATTTGCCTGATCGCATCCTGGCAGTTGAGGCGGCGGATATCGATGGCGATAAGAAGATGGAGATCCTGGCGGGCTGCGACGATGGCAATATGTACGTGCTTAGCCGCGAAGGCGATCTGTTATGGCGACATAAGTCGAATGACCGCATCCGCGAGATCCGTGTAGAAGATATCAATGAAGACAGGCGCGCCGAGATTGTACTGGGATCGGAGGATCGCCTGGACGTGCTGCAAGTGGTCAACCAGCACCACCTGCGCGAGATCATCAATCGCTGCTGGTACGAATTGCAGCGCCAAACATCTCCCCAGAACCTGATCGAAGAACTCCTGCACCAGTCCGACCCCTTCTTACGAGCGTTCGGGCTGAGTAAATACGCTGAACAACCCGACTTCACTTTTGAACGCCTCGAAGATTTCGTTAATGATAGCGCATCCGAGGTGCGTAAAGCCCTTATCCGCACTGCCATTGCTCGTTATCCCCTTGATGCCCAGCGAGCACGTATCATCCTCAATCATCTGGCATTGGACCAGGAACAGGACATCAAGCTGACGCTGATCGAAAATCTGCTCATCCTTTTCTGCTATGACTCTGATGCAGGTTTTGAATATATGGTACGCTTCTCCAGCAATCCCGACAGATTCGTGCGGCGAGCTGTGCTGAGAACGCTGTACCGCCTGATCGACGCCCCTTATGAGAAGTCCAGGGACAAGATATTTGAGCTGCTGCTCACCTACGCTCAGGATAAAGAGTCCGAGTGGATACGGCAGGAAGCGGCTCGCACGCTGGCCCATTTTCTCGATATCTATCAGGGAGACCTGCTGCAATACACCTATGTATTGATTGCGAAAGGGATTGCAACTGCTATTCTCTACCAGATCAGCTATAGCGCCTCGACCACATCAACCCAGCAAATTTTCCAAAACCTCGTCCCACTGATGACAGACCTGGACGACGAAGCAGAGGCCCAGGAGCAACTGGCGCTCGCAGTCAAGGCGCTGAAAGAAACGCGCTCCCTCAAATATGGAGAGGAAACCTGGCAGATCTACAACGAACTGCACCGCCTCCTCACCATGTACACAGTGGCGGATATGGCCCAATATCGCTGCATGCTAACCCAACAGCCAGGCTCTACCAACGCACATTTCACCGTGGCCCTGCGCATCTTCCAGCAGCTTAGTTCGATTACGCGCAAATTGAGAATCTACCTCACCCGTGAAAGTATTGATGATCGGCTGGCCGGGCTGCTGGAAGCAATCGAGGCGATTGAAGAAGTCAGCAAATACGCGGAACAGGCATACACCCGGCAGGTGCAGGGAGAACCGCTGCAGCGCCTCCCCGACCGTTACATGTTCATCCGGCTTTTCAAGCGCTGGCGTGCTATCGTCATGACACAACTGAGCGAGCTGCGAGGAAAGGCCGAGCTTAAAGCGGAGCTGCAAACGAAGCAGGTCTGGCACGAAGAAGAGGTGGGCATCGTCCTGGTGGTGAGCAACATGGGTCGCAGCTCGGCCAATAATGCCAAGATAACGCTGCTCCACAGCAACGACTTTGATATGGTTAGCGAGCGTACATACGATATTGAAACGATTCTCGCGCAGGAAGATATCCAACTAGAATTTATCATCAAGCCTCGTATTAGCTCGCCAAACCTCGTTTTTGAAATCGCTCACGGCGCTTCTGCCGATGCGATAAACGTCGAGCTTTATGGGGATCGGCTGGAACTCCAGGTATCGCAGCAGGATTTTCAATATATCCCCAACCCGTACTCCACAGGCACCCCAACGCATGATAGCAGCATGTTCTATGGGCGCGAGAAAGATATCACCTTCCTGAAAGACAATCTCACTCGTACTTCAGCCAAAACGGTGATTGTACTCTATGGCCAACGCCGTTCAGGCAAGACCACGCTGCTACATCACATGACCAGTACGCCGATATTGGAGAGGCATATCCCTATTCTTATTGATATGCAGCGTTACGCTTACATGATCAGTGTCAGCAAATTTTTTCATAATATTGCCTTCAACATCTATCGAGAACTCAAGAAAAGGGACATTTTTGTAGACCAGCCTGAGCCAAAGAACTTTGAAGCCGACCCTACATTTGCTTTCGATATGTTTCTGGACGATGTGGAGGCGCAATTGCAGGATCAGCGTGTCATTATTCTGATTGATGAATTCGAGGTATTGGAAGATCTTGTCATCAAGGGCAAGCTTGAAGCAGAGATCTTCGGCTACCTGCGGAGCCTGATGCAGCATCGGCAGTATCTCAATTTTTTGCTTTCCGGCACACATCAAATTGAACAACTTATCAAAGGTTACTGGTCCGTCTTTTTCAACATCGCGCTGCATTACCGGCTTGGCAAGTTGAGCACCCAGGGAGCTATCGACCTGATTACGAAGCCAGTGGCGGGATATCTGGAATACGGTCCGCATACCGTCGAGAAGATTCGGCAATTAACAGCAGACCAGCCATATCTGCTGCATCTGCTCTGCCGTGCTCTGGTCGATCATTGCAACGACAAACGCAAAAACTACGTGACGATCAACGATGTTAATATCGTCCTTCACGAAGTGATGCAGACCGGTCAGTTTCACTTTAACTGGATCTGGGATAATATCGCGCAACAGGAACGCATTACACTCTCCATCCTGGGGCATGGTGGGAAAAACGAAGGCCACCGGCTATCCCTGATTGAAATTGAAGAGATTTACCAGCGCTACCATCTACCCTATAAACGTGAACGCGTCCTGGCCTCCTTGAAATCGCTGATTGAGGCCGATATCATCGAAAGCGTCGCGGATACAAAACACGGCCATAGCTCGGACCACATACGCTATCGCATCCCTGTTGGTCTGATCCGGCAATGGTTACGCAAGGAAAAAACCATTGAGCAAGTTATGCGCGAAGAAGTAGCCGACTGACGCGATAAGGAGGTCCGTTTGATTAGCTGGTTACCGATACTTGGTAGTATCGTTCTGATTGATCTCATTCTCAGCGGCGACAACGCGCTGGTGATTGGCGCGGTGGCTGCCAGATTGCCCATTAGCATGCGCTGGGCGGCATTCCTCTTCGGGGGTGGGGGAGCTATCGCGCTACGTATTTCGCTCACCTATCCCATATCTCTGCTGCTGCAATTCCCTATTTTAGAGGCCGTTGGCGGTATTTTTCTGCTGGCGATCACCGCGCAACTCCTTTTACATCAAGACGATCCGGCAGAGAAGACGAATCCGGCGGGCCAATCCATTACGCTCTTCAACAGGATCAGCATCAAGCCACCGCAAATGCGCAGAAGCCTTCTGCTGGCAATGCTCACGATCATTGTAGCCGATGCCACAACCAGCCTCGATAATATCATCGCCGTAGCAGCATTGGCAAAGGGCAATCAGCTCTTATTGATTTTTGGCCTGCTCTTCAGCATCACCTTTTTGCTGATTGCCAGCGCGCTCGTATCCGCCATCATCGAACGCTTACCCTGGATGATCCTGGTGGCTGCCATCATCCTCACCATCACCGCCGCGGACTTGGTTGTGCAGGAAAAGCAAATTTCCACGCTCCTGGCAGGCTCCCTCTGGGGCACCATCGCGATCTATATAGCGGCATTCGCCATCATCATCCCCTTTGGGTATGTATGGGTGCGACGTCAAGTGCGCAAAGCTGGCTGATGGAGATGAGCAGAGCATTCTCGCGCGTTGCTTTTTCTGCCGGTAACATCAAAATAACGTCTCTGAATCATCAGGTGGCGCTTTTTTAAGCCCTTTGCGTATATGGCGGCGTTTCTCCTCGACAAGTTTACGAATGCTGGCAGCGCGTGGTAGATCCTCCGGTTTTTTCTGATGAATATTCTCAATGGCCCGCCGGACTTCCTGGCCGACATCATGATGAGTGAGAAGAGCAGTATTTTCTTCAGTTACCTGATCACGTTTGAGCTTTGCATCTGTCTGAGTGATGCGAAAAAGATTAGCTGCCAGCCCTTCGGGACCCATTACATCTAATATTTCAGTCCCTTCCGGTAAATTCCAGAAAATGGCGAGTTCTCCAGAGGTCATCGTATACATGCCTTGATATCCAGCATCGTGAAAAAGCCCCATGTTTTCTGACTGCACTCCTGCTTGCATTGCCGTTGAGGAGAGATGTACATTTTCGTCGGCAACTTTAAGGCGCAGTGCCAACCGCTGTTCTTGTTCGAGCCTAGCCTGCTGCATATCATAAACTTCTGCTGTAAACGCAAAAAAGTTCTGAGCTGCTGCAATCTCTGGTTTTTCAGGATCTCCGTTTTGAGCAATGAGATAACAGGCACGTTTTGAGAGGAAGTAATCTTTAGTTTTGCGCTTTCCACCTTTTCCAATACTGATCATTTTAATGACTTCGTTAAAATGATCAGTAAGCAAGAGATTGATATCCGACGAAGTAGCTGCAATCATCGCTTTCTTGACAACTTTCTCAAAATTCTGCCAGGATTCATAGCCCAGCGCAACCTGTAAATCGCGCGCACTCCAGTATTCTCGACCTAGCATATTGACTTGTTTGATGCGTTCAAAATCCGGTGAAGCATTCATAGCTTATACCCTCCCAACTTTAAGTAATGCAAAGCAGTTATACTCCAACTTTTTAATGCATTTACGCCCGACATCTCCTGATTCGATGCCTACCTATCTCCCCTCAAAAGGGTTGAGGGAGCCCATGTTTCCTCAACCCTTTTGAGGATATTGAGAAATTAACCTAAGCAATCTCCTCCCCAGGAGCGTTTATCACAATGGCGCAGAGCGGCTCATCGTCGGCCCAGACGGTATGGTCAATATAGGCAGGCCAGAGGACTGCATCGTTGGCCTGGATTTTGTGGGTTTCGCCTGTTGGACCGCCGATGCGCACTGTCCCCTGACCGCTGATGACCAGGAAGAGGACAGGGTGATCCGTCGAATGTTCTTCTATGGAAGCATGTGGATCAAAGTACATCACTTCTACCTGAAGCTCCGCATCCAGCAATATGGGCATGCCGTTGACGCGCCGGACAAACTCCTCCAGCTTATCGGAGGGAACGCGGGCGCGGTTCATCTGGATGGGAACGCCATAAAGGCCAGGATGATTCCCGGAAATTTTAGTTTTGAGCTCGGGGCCGAAGCGTCGAATCTGCACAAATAGCCTCCTTGAACTAGAACAAACTACGATAGCCAGTCATGAAGATGGCGTAACAGGCCGACATCCAGGCTCATAACCAGCATTGATCTGGAGATGATCAAGAGCAGCCTGCGTCACATAGGGGATATATCCCTTAGCATAGGCGTGTTCATACGCTGTACGTATCATAGCAGCGTTAGTCGCATAGTCAACAGTCAATACCAACCCTGCCTGGCTATTCTGACGAAAGATATCCAGGTCGTGTTCTACGGCAGCCCGAACCGCTGAGGAGGTCGGCTGATTGGTAGCCTGCACATATACCTCCTCGCGTCCGATACCTGTAAGCAAGCGTACATACTCGGGGTGATACTGCGCCAGGTCTTCCGCATTTTGAGCGATAATGCCGAAGTCTTCACCTAGCGGCGAATGCGAGCGGGCATACTGCGCAATATTGCTTACAAAGCGCACCATATCCTCTTCGTGCCCGGCTGCATAATCCTCCTGGTAAGCGTCGATGCGATCAAGATACACGCCATCAAAACCGGCGGCGATAATGGCATCGAGATAGTGGTAGATAATTCGTTGCCAATCAGGGTCCCAATAATGCACCCAGTAGTTCCCGCTCCAATCAGGATCGGGCGCCGCCAACCAGATAGGAGAGCCTTCTTTCCAGTTTGATTGCCAGTATCCCCGATATGACTCAGCCTGTCCTATGCTCAGGTAAGCCACGACCCGACGTTGACACGATGAATTACGCAGCATCGCAATTTGGCGGGCAGTAAACGCTTTCGCCGCGGACCCATCAGCCGAATAGTCGATCACCACCAGTTCATAATTCGAGCGGCTGATTTGATCGAGATTGGGATTATCCAGCCAGTACGCCCAGTTATGCACTGCATTCCAGGGCCTGCGCATAGAGCCAGGCTTTGTCGCTGCGGTCGGCGTTGTGTGCTGGGCACTGCTTCCCGCATCGGGAGTGGACATCATATTTCCTCCATTCGCAGCATTGCAAGCGGCCAGGGGTAGCATACTCACCGCTACAGATGTAGCGATGAGTATGCGCAATGCCGTTTGTCTGATAACATTCGGCATAGGGAACAACGCCTCCTTAATAGTGGCAACCCCTCATTTCAGAGGTAGCGTCACCGATTGCCCGGCAGCCACATTAATGTACGAAATGAACTGGCCGCCGTAGTTCTCCGCTCCAATCGTATTCAGCCCCGTCACGGGCACGCGGGCGGCCTTCTGTGCGGTAATAGTAATGGACACTCCGGGAACAATGCTGGCTGTAACGCCCGCGCTATTATACTGCATCCGGTTAGCTACCGTCTGGCCGAGGGCATCCATAGTCGGGCTTGTCACCACCAGATTGTAGTACTGGGCATACTTCTTCATCATCAGATCGAGCAGATCGCCGAGCAGCGTATGCTGCCCATCGTAAGCGCGCAGGTTTGGCTGATGGAACATCCAGGGGTCCAGGTCGCCTTCCAGCATATAAGTAACCAGCGTCTGGCTCTCGATATCAAGGATTTCCTGATAAGAGAGCGAGCGGCCCCAGAAACTTTGATAGATGCAGTTGTACTCGGCTACCCATTCATTAGGCGTAGAGACGTTGTAGAACAGGTTATTGGGACGGCGCGGGATCATCAAAATCTGCGGTTGCAGCGAATTATAGATCCCCGCATTGGGAGAAGGATTGTTATAGCCGGCCCTCGATGTATCCGTCACCAGATAGCGGATGCCATTATCGTACGCCGCTTTGAGGAAGTTGGCATTGGTTAACCCGGAGACATCGGGAGTGACCATATTGAGCGGGCTAAAGTGCGTCAACCCCAGGGGGTCCGAAGCTGCCTGCACATTCTGCGTGATTTCCGCTACCGCAGTATCATAGCTCACACTATCCAGGTTGGTATGGTCGTAAGTATGGCTAACCCAGTTAAGCTGATCCTCGTTATTGCTGGCAAACGGCGTCAAAGTATCAGGGGTGTACGCTCCTGGCTCTGTTCCGAAGCCATTAAATGCCATCGTCAGGGTAAGATTAGCTCCTACGCTTGTTGCCTGCTTACTCGCCTGCCAGTTCAGGACCGTTTGCAGGTCGTTACCGGTAATGCGATATGTTGCGCCGGTATTATCGACAGGGGTGCCGCAGGGCGTAGTCGGCAACCACTCGCTATCATCGATAAAGAGATCATCGATCTGCGCGGACATATAGGTATGGCGCTCTCCCAGAAAAAGTCCTTTTGTCAACCAGTTGACAAGACCATAGGACAGCATGACGCTATGAAGCAGGTTCGGATTACTATCAAAGGTGAGCGATAGCGCCTGACGCCCATCGGGATAGGCATGCATAGCTACCAGAGTGTTGCCGCTGGCATCAGTTAATAGCGACGTTGTGGCACCATCCGTCAAAGGCTTTGCCTGATAAGTATAGGCATATTGGATTGTAATCATCGCGGTCGGATTCAGGTAGGAGAAAGTCGTCTTCCCCTGCGCGGTGAGCTGGATTGCCAGAGGATGAGACGATGTATCAATGGCTCCGCTTGGCGGCTGATAGCCATAGTTCGCATTCGGATATGTATACCAGCTAAGCAGGCGTACCCCCATTGTTGCCTGATAGGTCCACAGGTTGGTCCATTCCTGCTGTGAGAGCGCGCTGATCCAGGCTGTGCCGTTGAAATAGCCGAGATCGCCGATGGTCAGGATCACGCCCTGATAAAACCCGTGGCAGCCATTGCTCAATTTATCCGGGGTCAGCCCGTTGGGGGTTTTGGCCGCAAGGTAAAGCGTGTAAGGGGTGCCCAGATAGTCTAATGTCTGCGTAATTGCCGGTAAATCCGCCTCGGTGCCATCGGTCGCGATAATCAGCACTTTCAGATCGATGTTTATAGCTGTGCAACCGGCTGGTAAGGCAGCTTTGATTGCTGAATGTGGTAAAATCGTCACCGGCTTTGGTGGATTAATCACCGGATGAAGCGGCTTTGATTTACCGAAAGGTAGCATAGGCGGTCCTTTCCTTAGCTGCGTTTTACTGTGCGGTCCCTTTGGACGTGGCCCTGCTGCTCCTGCGGACCCGGTAAATACTGTTGGAGTGAACAATATCACCAGTGCTAAAATCGTGATGGTAATGACACCGAACCTCCCCGATGCCCACGTACGACCCAAAAACTTCATAGAAAAACCTTGCCTTTCCTTAGCGCAAATTTTTTATAAGGGTTGTTTTACATCATCAACCCTGGTATCAGGAAATACTGACCTCTTACACCAGAGGCTGGTCCATAAAAGTCAGATATTCCAGTTTTTTGAGGCGGGACATGAGCAAAATCCACCCAAGACCGGCCCCAATGATGCTTGCTCCCAGATATCCCAGGCCGTAGAAAGAGCGCCCAAAGTAAAGGGATAGCAGGGTCAAGCTAATATTACAGACCGTAAACGTGCCAACAGTCAGAAGCGTGGCGCGTCGCCGATCAATGTAAAGCAAAAACAACATCATCACAAACACCAGAAATTGCCCCGTTCCCGCCAGCGTTTGTATGCGCAGGAGCGATACCCATTGGGGAGCAATGCCCACAAAGGTCGCCAGGTCTCGCGCCACCAGACAAAGAAAGAGGGCTATTATCCCCTGGACCTTGAGGATCAATCCCATCCCTGCCCGTACAGAGGCAATCATGGCTTCTTTTGCACGAGTCAGGTCGGAGAGCGTTCCTTTCTGCTGAATGAAAAGATAGTAGTCCCTGTAATGACGGTAAAAATCGGTTTCCAGAGCGATCATAAAAATCGCTGCCGCGGGAATAGTGGACAGATAGATGACAAATTTTGCCGTATCGTAGGGAGGAAAAAGATGGTAAAAGCCCTGAATGCTTCTTCCCTCCGGTGATAACCAGAAAATGATACTATCCGCCCAGATCCCTAGAGGATAGAGAGCGCCGATCACCAACAAATCCCAGTATTTGGGAATGTTGTTGAGATAGGCAAAACTACAGCTTTGTGTCGAGGGAAACTCGCAGTACACGCTCATTAGCAGCAAAGCGAGACAGAGCACCTGTCCCAGGACAAACCCGGCCAGACTCCCAATTAAGCCATAGGAATAACCCAGCATCACTGATACGCCCGCTCCCAATGCATAGCATAGCGAGAAGATCAGCACGATCCGTATATACTCCCGCGCGGCTGACAGGAACGCCACCACCATCCAGATCATCGTCAGCGCCAGAAAAAGCGTCGCCGTCAGCAGTCGATAGACGATACCGAAGGGAGCGAAGAGCAAAAATGGGGCTATCAGCAGGGAGAACGGGATCATCAAAAATAGCACACCTGTACATGTGGGCGCAAAATCATCTCTTTCCTTGAGGTAGAGCCGATCAGCCAGGTAGCGCGTTACTACCATTTGCGGCCCTCCCGTGACGAGCAGGCTGGCAGCGAACACGGAGATGATGGTTGCCAGCAAAAAAGAGCGATCAGCCTGCGACAGATACGCGGAAGTTGTGCTGCTCAAAACAACGAGAGCGAGTACTCCCGATAACCAGGGACCGGTCGAGATGATGGCAGAATATACATAAGCGGTTGCGGTCTCCAGGTATGATCCCTTAGAGACCAGGGTCTGTAAGCGAAAGCCAATGCCAGCCATCTGGATTCCTTTCCTATCTATTCTCAACAATCTCCCGATCTATTTGTCTGTTATGAGCGAGATACAGCATCAAGAGATTGCATTATGATCTAAACAAAGAATGCTTGCGTCATATAATGCCGGTAAAGCTCATCGTAGGCATGATAGAGCTGCTCCTGACGATAAAAACGGCGGACGCGTTTCTGACCGGCGCGTCCCATTTTCAGACGTAGATCTTCATCGCGCCAGAGCTGGATTATAGCGTTAGCAGTCTGTTGTGGACTGGCGACAAATGTGATAATGCCACTCTCGCCTAGCGCCTGATCCTCGGGAGAGATGCCCATCAGCAGTTCACGGCAAGCTCCGACATCGGTCGCGATCACAGGTAGCCCGGCGCAGTTTCCTTCCAGAATGACCAGCGGTTGCCCCTCGCTGAGGCTGGTCAACACCAGCACATCTAGCTTGCTATAGTAGGTCCGTACATCTACAGAGCCTGTAAAGTGAATGATCATTTCCAGGTTGAGCAGTTCTATGAGACGGCGGCATTCCTGGAAATATGCCGGTTCCTCTTCTGTCGGACCAATAATATATGATGTGAGATCAGGAATCATCTGCTGAGCAATTTTGATGGCGCGAATAAAGGTTTTCACATCCTTGATGGAAACAACACGGCCTACAAAACCAACCAGGAAGGGCCGGGAAGCGCCATTTTGGGGTATCGGCTGAAGCGCAGCTTGCTGTATATCCACAACAGGAATAGCTGTCCCGTTAGCAGTTGAAGCACTATAAGCGGCATCGGCAACCAACGCCCCTTGCTCACGCAGGTTTTCCAGACGTCCAATATCGATCCCATTGGGAATTACGCGCGCTTTTTCAGGATCAGCCCCGTGCGCTAGCTGATAACGCTGGTTTATAGCGGTGATTGAGATGATCGAATCAGCCGAATCATAGGCTATTTTCTCCATAAAGCGGTAGATATTGAGCCACCATTCCTGGAAATAGCCCATACGCTGCTTGCTTATATCATGGAGCGAGGCGGGCTGATCCATCCAGGTCGCCTGCGCAATCTCAATCTCGCGCTCCCTTGTATAGAGCCCGTGCTCCGTAATGATAAAGGGACGACCGGTACGAATTTTCGCCAGCGCGCCCAGCAGGCCGCTATAGCCTGTGCTTACAGCATGGTAGACCTGCGCCTGCGGCAGCAGCGTCTCAAAAATAGTAAAAACGGGAAGATAGGTAAAACGGAATGTCCAGAAAAAATCGGCAAATGCCATCTGCGGCGCATAAAGCTCATAGAGCCTCACCAGAAGTTTCCAGCTTGCGCGGCCATGAAAAAGATCTGAAGCGGTCAGCCCCGCAAAACCTGATTCGCACAACAGCGGCTGCAAAGTCGCACTATCATATGTTTTGCCCAGCGCAACGGCTTCGTGCAGCGTGTGAAAAGTGTCCCAGGTTGGAGATACGCGCTTTGCGATTCTGTGTTTTTTGAGCCGCCGGGCATCGTTGATGAACACTTCACGAAACTCGACCACATTGTCGGGCAGACGGTACAATGCAGCCTGCCGATGTTCAGGACGCGTCCCAATCGATAGGAGCGAAAAAGTTAAGTCGGGCAGATTGCTTATCAAAGCGTGCAACCAGGCAGAGACTCCTCCTAACACGTAAGGGTAGGCGCCTTCAACTAACAGACAGATATCAGCCATGAGAAACTTCTCCCTGTAGTTCGAGGTTCAGCTCTCTCCACCAGCGTAGAGAGGCTGTGGAGGCCGCTGCATGTGACAAAGCTGCGGCTTGCCTATCAGCCAGGGCAATCAGCGTATCCCAGGCATGCAAACGAAAAGCTAATTCCATTGCCAGGACAGCAGCTTCAATAGATGCGGGGTTGTGGCGCAGAGAAACCTGGGCATTTTGCAATGCGGCGTGAGATTCACCGAGACGAGCACGCACATGGGCCACTTTCAGCCAGAGCTCGGCGTTGTTGCTGTTCTGAACAATGATTTGCAATAACAGGTCGCGCGCACGCTCAAGATAAAAATGCTGGCTGGTCTGATCAAGAATGTTGCTGCATGCATAGCGGTAACACTCTTCAGCCAGGATTAGAGCCAGCTTGCTATCGGTCGGATTGACGGACCATTGCTCAAGAGAACGATTGAGTGATTGCGAACATGCATCATCCAGGCGGGAGAGCGCTATCGAGGCATCGGAGCGGACCTCGCTCTGCGGGTCTGAAAGCAACTGGCGCAGTAGTCGCGTTGTCTGCGGGTTTCCATAACGGCCCAATACTGCCACAGCCGCGCGCCTGGTCTCAATATCTGCAACCTGGAGATGATCCACCAGAGGCTGAACCAGCCGATCAAGGGACGGCGGTATTTCAACCGGAAGCAGCGGCATCTTTGCAAGCAAAAATGGCTCTTCCTGCGCCTCTGTATTGGGACGACGACGGGAAAAACTTCCAACCACCAGGGCAATACTGTACGCTAGCGATCCAAAACCTGGAAATGTGCCCAGGCCGAGAAATAGCGCCACCAATCCTGACCAGCGTATATATCTGCTACACTTATGTTTTAAATGCTTTTCAATAGAGATCGCCTCAGGCCTGGTATGGCACAAAGATATAAAGTTCACACCCAGTGCCCAGGTGAGAGCCGCAGGAATATGCCACAGCAATATTCTTTTGCCGGGATGGGCTAGCAAAGCCATTCCTGTAAAGCAATCCACGGCAAGGCCAGCTACCAGCAGAAGCAGACCAATACCTGTCCATACATAGTAATGTTTTTGAACATTTTGCATAAAGCTCTCCCCTTTTACCAACAACCCCAGATGCCAGTATAAGCTTTTTCAGGAAATACTATCTTTGGATGAAAGAAACGCAGGAATGGGGGTAACAGGCTCCAACATCTCAAACGCGTCTCGGTCAAGACGTTTGAGTTGACCCGTATCATAACCGGTAGCAACTGTTTGGAGCGCAATCGAGGCGATCCGCAATAGTGAGCTAAAAAGTTGAACGGTGCCGGGCGTGAACTTCAAGAGAGGCATACTATCCACCACAACCATTCCCATAATCCGCTCATTGTCATCAAATAGCGGGCCAGCCATCACAGCAATATCTGGCGAGAGCATCTTCTCTTCAAGGAGCGAATCCCACACGGTACAGACGTGACGCAGTTGCACCACACGGCTGATCAGAGGATCATCAAGCTCTAAAATAGTTGCATGCGTACATGTATCAATCGAGTGGCCAACACAAAGCTGCATCAGATCGTTGTATTGCAAATACAATGCGCATGACTGTGCTTCAATTGCATACGTTATCATATCCAGCACCGCGCTATAACGCTCTTTCCCGTTCACTTGCCACAGTTGCACCATCTTCTCGCTGATGGTTGCCACCGAAGCCGGCAACCCGGAGACCTGCTGCTCTAACCCGGCGTTCACTTCCAGTAACGTTTGATAACTCCGGGTCTTTTTTTGCAGCCTCTTTTCCGCCCGTGCATATTTTCGTGCCATCATGCTAAACCGGCGGCGTTGCGCTCGTAAAAGATCGCTCGCAAGGATACCACCAACGCATAGCAAGGAGGCTTCCAATACTATATGGGAAAAGCTAAATTGGGCATACGCTTCGGGCCGCCACCAGAGTAAGAACCCGTACATCACCGCAGCAAGTAAACTGGCATAGTAGGCTGCCATCGTATGGTAACGAATAGCAGTGGCAAAAACGATGAGGAACACGGTACAGAAAATGAGATGCGAGGTTATCCATGTACTCGGCGCATACCAGCTCGCAGCCAGCACAATGCCCAGGCCAAGAGTTACCTCAAACATCTGACGCAGCCGGTGAAACTGTCGCCATTTTAAACCGTTCCACTTCCACAAAATACCCACGAACCTCTCCTTCACACTACGACCTCGCGGCGCTGTTCACGCTGTGGCGCCTCCACCGCATCCACGAGAAAACGGTTTTATTATGTAATATGCGTAAAGCTACTATGTATTGTAAAGTAAAATAGCCCATCAAATCAAGACTAAAACGGTATTAATACGGTTGATTTTCAGTAAATTATTTGAATTTCTATATGAAGCTTCTCAACTTACCAGTAATTATTGAAGATCTCCTCTTGCTCGAATGCTTCATAAATTATGGAGTTGAAACTGATCTTGATCAGTCCCAACTCCACAGCATTAACCACTGACTATGGTGCGGTTCCTATTGCTCCTTCAGGTTCGCTTAGCAGATCTTTCGCCACCCCAACGATGCGAGGAGCTGTCTCCCGCAGCGCCAGAGCGAGCGCCACGCCGACCACCTGGATGATACCAATTGACATAATGGCCGCCGCAATACCCACATTGTCGGCAATCGCGCCCAGGGCGACCGGTATCAAAGTAGCCCCGAGAAATACGGCGAAAAAGTTAGTCACACCCAGCGCGCCCGCCGTCTGACTGCCTGGAACAGATTCGGCAACTATCGTCGCGGTAATCACAGGCTGCGAGCCAAAGCTGCAAAATCCGCTCAGCGCCATAAGACTGGCCAATGCAAACGCCGGCATAGCGACGAGGCTCCCGGCAATGAGGCAGAGGGCCGAGATTACTAAAGCCCCGGTACAAATGGGCTTTCTGCCAATCACGTCAGAGAGATATGGGAGTATTAGCTGTCCGACAGTGCCGCACAATCCTACGACGGTTATAATGAGTCCACTGGTGGTAAGTGAATAGTGCAGATTCTGCAAGAAGAGCGGGGCAAAGCCGAGGAAACCTGATATCCATACCAGTACAACGACGTTGAGGATGATCAGCACCGCCATTTGCCAGCTTTTAAACAAGCTGAGAAAGGCTTTGAGCGATTGCGCTTTTGTCGCCTGCACGCTGCCCTGTGATTCGCGATGGGCGGGCTGGATATTTGGTAGCAGCCTTATCAGCAGGAACACCAGCAAGATAGCCGGGAGAGCCAGTATCCAGTAGACATTTCTCCACCCCAAATTAATGGCGATCTGGGTGATAAGAAATGCGCCTACCCCCACTCCTACCAGGGTATAACCCGCCGACACCAATCCCTGATTGAATGCTCGCTGAGCCGGACGAGAAACCTTGCCCACGATGCCCTGTCCCACGGACCATCCGATACCATCGCCCAGACCAATCAGATCACGGACGACGAATAGCGAAAGGAAGTCCCACGCGGCACCAACCAGACCGCTGAAAACGGCTGCGGATAGAATGCCGATGAGATAAATACGTTTTAATCCGAGCCGGTCGGATAGATAGCCACCGATCAATGTTGAGAAGGCCCAGGTGATTGATGTGCCGGAGATCAGGAGCCCGACTTGCGTGAACTGCAAGTGAAATAATGGCCTCAGAATGGGGAAGAGGTACGAGATGCCGACGCGATTCAGGCCAACAAATCCCCATATGAGAGTCATCGCTACAATGGTCGTCCATTCAGCTTTGCGAGACAACTGCATGTTTAGCCTCCTTGCCATTTGCACTGGGGAACGGGGTACGACAACGACTATAATTGCGGTGGTAACAGGGGGGAAAACTACCTCCTTTCTTAACATTAGAATCTGGACGCATGCGACTGCTAAGGTGCAACGCCAATGCCCTGGTCGCGCACACTTGTGAGCAGGGAGGAGCGCAGCAGCCATTGGCGAGCGCGCTCAGGATTGTTGGCCTCATCGGCCAGCTCCTGCTGCAAACGCAGCCGCTCCTGCGGATCTTGCTCGGCGATCAGACGCGTATTGCGCCCGCTGATGTTCTGGACGTACTGAATAGCAACCTGGCGACGGCGCTGCGCATATGTCTGTAGCTCGGCCTCTACATCCACAGTAGCACTTCCCGTAAGGATACGCACCAGGCGCATACTCAGATCGACGGCATCGTGAATCCCGCTGTTGAGGCCCAGTCCACCAAATGGACTGTTGACGTGGGCCGCATCACCTAGCAGCACGACGCGACCATCATAAAAGCGCGCCGCTACACGCTGGTGAAAGCGGTAGATCATACGCTCAACGATAGGAAAATAATGCTCGGTGTGCAACGCCCGGCGCAAGGTGCCTTGAATCCGCTCATCGCTCATCGCCTGCTCGTCTGATAGGGTGGCAGGGACGGAATACAAAAGACGCCACGCCTCTGGTACGCGCAGGATGAAGAGGAACTCCTGCGGATCGGAGATATAATTGACATAGGTGATGTCTGGCAGGAACTGATCGAATGGCACCGGCGTGCCGACCAGCAAAAGGCGCTCCTCAAACGTCATCCCATCAAAAGAGATGCCCAGTTGTTTCCTCACAATGCTCTTCGCTCCGTCCGCGCCCAGCAGGAACGGCGTATGTAACGTGTACTTACCTTCCGGCGTCTGGACGATAGCTTTCACGCCGTCGTTTTCCTGCTCAAGCCCGATCAGCGCCGAGTTGAAACGCAGATCGGCTGACGAACGTGTTTGCAGGCGTTCGGCGAGGATCTGCACATAGGTTGATTGGGGGCATTGGAGGCGAAAGGGATATTTCGTATCGTTTTTCAGGAGCCTGGTATCGAATTCGGCGTAAACGCCCGTGCGTCGGTCGCGGTACTGGATCTTGTCGGCAATCAATCCTCTTGCCATCAGTTCGCCGGAAAGTCCCGTCGCCTCCAGCAGTTCCAGGGTGGCTGCGTGAAATGTCGAGGCCCGCCACTCGGGACTGGGCACGCCATGCTGTTCCAGCACAATCACGGGGATATTTTGCAGCGTGAGGATCTCTGCTGCGGTCAAGCCTACCGGTCCCGCGCCTACAATGACGACTGGCTCTTGTTGCATAGGCAATTCGTCCATTATGTTATAGGCTGGCGCGGAGGCCAGCCGGACGATGCAATATGTTAGTGCATTTCCACTTGACGTTTTAAGGTATACTGTCCATACTGCCCTCGGCGAAGGCGACGGAACTACTAATGCTCTCGACCCGTCTGGGATTGAAATGAAAAGTCGCCCGTAACAGGCTGATGACCGCCATTCTCGGCGTAAGCTTCCTCGCGATACTTACCGAGGGCCGTCATGATCGGTGTATCCTGAATGGAGAAGAGGATTGCCCGCTCGCCGGTTGAGCCGTTATGATGCTCATGCCAGCACCAACTCGGCACAACGAAAAAGTCGCCCTTCTGCCACTCGAAGCGGATACCGTTGATAATGGTCGCTCCCTGGCCCTCATGCGCGTAATAGACGGCGCTATTGACCTGTCGATGCGCCCTGGTTTTGATGCCGGGCCGCAACATCTGTATCCAGCAGGTCATGGTCTTCATCACGGGACCGCCGGTATGGGGATTGGTGAACTCCAGCGCGACATCGTCGAAAGGGCTGGCATCCACTTTGGCGAGATTGGTCAGCGCCCGCTCGGTATCGCTCCACTTATACGTTGATACCGGCGGATATGCCTCTTTGCGCTCTTCCCAGGCCGGTCGCACCAAACCTGCGCCATACTTCAAATATTTACCGTCTTGCAGCTCGGTAATCGGCTGCTGCTCCTGCGGATAGGGCTCAAAGAAGCCCGCATCAAGAAAATTGTTGATCGGAATATCAAGGCCGTCCATCCAGATCGAACGTTCGTCGGCATCGCTGCCATGATCGTGCCAGCACCAGGGCGGGTTGAGCACGAGATCGCCAGGTTCGAGGTAGACCTTATCGCCCTCAACAGTGCTATAGCCGCCGCGCCCATCGATAATCCAGCGCACAGCCTGAGCAGTATGGCGATGACCGGGAGCCACTTCCCGCCCGTTGAGCCACTGCACCGCTGCCCAGAGGGTAGGCGTGACAAACGGCTCGGGGGCCAGCCCTGGATTCGCCAGCGCGATAGCACGCCGGTCGCCGCCGCGTTCAACCGGCACAAGGCTGCCTGCTCGTTCGGCAATGGCATACAGCTCTTGCCACTTCCAGAGCCAGGGTATGGCCCTGGAGCTGGGCTGCCGCGGCATAATATTGCCCTCAAGCCGCCAGAGCGCCATCAAATGACGCGCCTCCATATCGTTATATAGCGCATTCAGCTCGGCATCGGTTGTTATCATCGACATCGTCGGCCCTTCCTTTCTTGACAAGAAAATTCAGCAGCATTATGCTTATTTTATAATTCAGAAGTATCATCTTACAAGGTAAGAAAATGGCAAAAGATTCTAAAACAAAAGGACCAGGTATATATATACATCAAACTCTAAAGCGTAAAACAGAAATGTATTAGAAATAACAGGCATGCTAGCATTTAAATTATTTTTAGCTCCCATGCTCGTCGGCCTTGTTAGCCTCGCTGGTCGTCGTTGGGGACCATCGATAAGCGGCTGGCTCGTCGGGCTGCCTTTGACATCAGGCCCAATCGCGCTGTTCCTGGCTCTTGATCATGGTACAACATTCGCGGCCCTGGCTGCTCAAAACATTATGCTCGGCCTGATCTCCGTAGCCAGTTTTTGCCTGGCGTATAGCTGGATTTCGCTGCGGCTCGGCTGGTTGGGCAGCTTGTTGATAAGTTGGTGCGCATTTTTTATCATGACCTTTGTTTTAGAACAGCTTTCACTTTCCCTGCTCATCGCCTTTATCGCTGTAATCGCTACCCTTGCCGTCTCGTTACAACTTTTCCCCCGCAATCATGTTCAGACAGATCTGCCTCCGAAGCTTCGCGGGGAAGTATGGTTACGCATGGTCACGGCTGCCGCATTCGTGTTAACGCTAACGGGGATTGCGGGTCTATTAGGTCCCCAGTTAAGCGGCCTGCTCACACCATTCCCGATCTATGCCACGATCCTGGGTACCTTCACCCATCACTTTCAGGGTACAGAAGCGGCCAGTCGCTTGTTACGCGGCGTACTTATCGGCACCTTCACCTTTGCCGTTTTCTTCCTGATCATTGCCGCCACCCTGGAGAGGGAGGGGATCGTGATCGCCTTCAGCCTGGCAGTGCTGATATCGCTATTATTGCATGGCTGCTCGCTCTGGTTTGTAAGAAAATATGTTGATGCTCGCTAAGTCAGCAATGCATTGGCGGCCTCACTCCTATAGAGCAAAAGCGGCAACGACAGGCGAGACGAGCGCACGCAAATCGGCGCTTTTCATCGCAATGGAATGCGTGGTACTGCCAGGATTAAAGTTGACCACTTCGTTCTCGAAAAGACCTTCATCGAAATAGGTTGGCACTCCGAGTATATTGCCGAAGGGAGGCACGCTGCCCATTTTAACGTGAGCGACGCTCTCCGCTTCCTCCTCCGTAGCCAGTCTGACATTACTCACATGCAAAATTGCTCGCAAGCGTTTCCAGTCAATGCGTTTATCAGCAGGCAAGACGAGCAGATAGTAGTCATCTTTGCAGCGTACAATCATCGCTTTCGCTCCGGTCTTGAGGGCCGCGCCGCGTACTCTAGCCGCCTCCTCGCTCGTTCGCACCGCTTCATGTTCGGTCAGCTTATATGGTATATTATGCTGCTCCAGCAACTCCAGAATTTGCTCAAACACGCTCATGATGCTGCTCCATCCATTTTAATAATCTGATTGCAGCCTATACTAACAAAAACCCTCGCAAGCTTCAACAGCGATTGACCCGGGAATTGCCGGCAATAAAGCAAGAAGGAGCATTGACTCCCCACGTTCGAGTGCAGGAAGCAATGCTCCATCCGTTCATATGCTGCGTTTCCATCCTTTAATGTTATCGTCTGGAAACGAGTATTTTAGCCTACTGTGTTTGTCGTGGTCCTTCGCTGGCCTGGAGCCGTTCGCGCATCTGATCGAAGGTAACGGCATCAATCTCGCCCCGCGCGTACCGCTGGCGCAGAACCTCTAAAGCTGACGGCTGGTTTTGTGGAGCGGTATAGTGGTAAAACGGAGCCTGGGCGTAAGGGGCATATCTATGCCTGAAGCCAAAGCGGCGAATTGCGAACCCGATGAGGAGCGCAAGGATAACGATCCAGAAAACCTTGCCCAGGAAGAACAACGGCAGCAAAAACAATAGGCCGTGTCCAAATCCCCACAACATGGAAATGCTCTCTTTCTTTACTTTCTTCTGTATATACGCTCAAAGTGAAGCAACATAGCGTACTTGCGAATGCCTCGGCGGCGTTATTTGGCAAGCTAGCATATCACCTCAACAGTGAGCCTGTCATTCAAACAATATATCGTTTACCTATTACAACAAGATGGACCATCGTTCTATTTCTGTATACGATATATCGGATGCGGGGTTGTAGAGATGGAGAAGGTCTGAGAATTACTTTCAAGCATACTGTTTTTGGCTAACGAGAAATATCTTTTTCGGGCTTCGTGATAGCCAATACTGCACTCATCTGTTCTTCAAATATTCCCACCTCTTCTACATTATCCTCGGCAATTATTTGTCCTGCCAGGGTTAAACGCTCTTCCAGGTCAAGTAGAACATAATCAACGTAGCTACCGGTAATAACGCTATTCGGCTCTTTACCGATATCAGCATTGTCTGCTTTATCTCGTAAGACATCCTCTACAATAGCAGTTAGATTAATTCCTTCTTTTCTGCGCTTGTTAGCTGATCGTCTTACCTGTTGCTCAATATTGCCAATTACTCGCTTGAGCCTCTCGTTCCATCGTTTCTCCAGCTCAAGGACATGGTTCATCTGCTTAATCCGAGGAGATATGGTATCATCTGGCTCCTTCAGCAATACCTTACGCTCTCCGTTTACCTCGCGATAGACTACTATTTTGATTTCGTTGATAGCTGGCCTACCATATGGGTGAAATGTGTTTATTAATGGAGCGGGCAGGGAATGATCTAATGGGTCTTTATCCTTCTTGTACACACGATTGCACTCGACACAGATAGGGACAAGATTAGCTGCTCGCATTGACAGGAAAGGGTAGAGAGCTTTGGGGAAAAAATGATCAATGTCACAACGATCATCCATATCAGGTCGTTGTCCATCACAGGCAGGACATACTCCAAGCTTTTTATTGGTATCCCAAAAGATTTTAAGAAAACGTTTTCGATCAATATCAGCAACATAAGGAGGGAAACCATCGGAAAACAATTTTTCATAAAATGCAATCATCAACGACTTTACTATACTAGATAACTCGGTATACTTTTTTGTGTTAAAACCGGTGTTGAATAAAAATTTAAACTGAGCATCATCCTTGTGGGCATAGAAATCGGCATCGTTTTTAAATGCATCTACAAGGAGTTGTCGTGAGCCAGGATTCGCAGCGAAGTAAATAAGCAATTTGCAGAGTTCTTCATAATAAGTACCCTTCTTGCTTTTCTTCTGGAGCCAGGTAAAGGTCCATGCACCACACTGATCATCGGCAAACGCTTGCTTAAAATCGTCTTCTTGGGGGCAAAGTGATATGCTGGAAGTGCATAGAATAGCGATAAATTGTTGCTGAAACTCTACAATTCGATCTAATTTCCCGTCATAAGTGGGTAGCTCAATTTGATGCAGCATTTGAATCCTTCCTCAATGCTCGTAAACGGCGACGAAATTCAAATTGATAGTAACCGGAGCCCAGGCGCTCCTGTAGCACGTCTAGGATGCTTTCCGCGTTAACTTGTCCGCGTTTCTGTTGAGTATAGCTACGAACAGCCTCCAACGTTTTTAAGAGGTAGGCATGTAATTCATTTTCCTCTTGCATAGCTATGGATATGCTGGATTGCTCTCTGATAGACTGCTTTAGTTGATCGAATGCCTCGTCACGCCTTTTTTCGTCCCCATTCAAGATCTGCTGCGCTTGCTCCCAGTGGGCGGTGGCAATAAGGATCAGATCAAGAAACTCGCTCGCCCGCTGCCCGACGCTATCAGATGCGCCGAAAATATCGTGCAGGATGTCGTCGGGCGAAGCTCCAAAGCTACGCGTCGTTGGGCGAACCGCGTACACGGTGGCATCCCGCGAATTTTTCTGAAGGAGGGTGATTTCGGTGTTGAATACGTCGGTTAGCGCAATGCTGGAATGGGTGCTGAGCACTATTTCGCTGGTGTCATTGCGTAAGGCGTTATCGATCATGTCTACGACCTCGCGCTTCCATACGTCGTTGAAATGCGTTTCTGGCTCGTCAAGTACAATCAGGGTATCATCGGTACCTTTGAGCAGGTGGAAGAGCGCCATTCTTCCCAGCAAGACGCGCTCGCCATCGCTTAACTGATCATAGAGCAAAATACCACCCACTTTGCGCTTTTTGAGGGCGATAGTGGCGTCTTCAAGGATATTGCGCTTCTGCAATTCTAGCAATTGCTTGAAGATATCAAATGCCTGTGTGTTGACGCCGCCCAGGATGTCCGCTAGTGCTTCCAATGTGCTTTTCTGATGGTATTGCTTGTGGGTGGGCAGTTGCACGATGCGCGTAAGGTCGAAGTATAAGGTGCGGCTTTCGGTAGGGCCAGGCTCGCTTCCTCGAATCACTTTTGAGGCGATGAGGTAGAGTTTCCTTAATAACGAGGACTCTTTTTTCATCGCTTGCAGACGTTCGGGCTGCCATACAATTTGCAGGCCAACCGTGATGGGCCAGAGCCAATCGACGGCATTAAAGATTGCGCGCATCCCTCCCATATATTCCCTCTGCTCCACTGCACGCTCTATTGTTTGCTCAAAAGCTTCCCGGTCGCGCTCAGTTGGATACTGCTGGAACTCTTCCAGAGCCTGACTGAGGGCAACCGCACAGACAACAAGCTTGAGCATCTCCGGCTGGATAAAAATGCCGATGCCCGGCTGCTGACCATCGCCAGGAAATACATGCTCGCCTGGATACAGGTTTTCGCCGGGAGATAGATTACGCTCCTGGCTTTGCACTTCAAGGAGTGAGGCAGGCAACATTTTTGCTGACTCCTCTACCTGTTGAGATTGCCTATAAATAGCCTCTTTGTAGTTGCTCCATCTGGCCGGTCGTTCGTTTTGACGACGGTCCTCTGCATTCTGCTCAACCTGGGGAAGCTGGAGATCCTGACGCTCTTCCAGGCTGCGCGCGGGCGGCATGAAGAGCTTTTCCCATTCATGCGCTGATCCAGAGGTATAGGCCAGGACACAAGTAGGCAGATATGATTTCACTTCAGCGATACTATCATCAGACAAATATCTACGTTTGCGATATGGCAACGCCTCATCATCGGAAGTGGTCCAATCGAACAGATGGAAGCCAGACCAGTTTATTTCTTCATTTAAGGGGATCTGCTCAAGCACCACCATATACGAGCTGTTTTTGCCTCGTCCGGTATAGCGATAATAGATGGTGTGACGTGATTGGCTTGTCCCCTGTCCGCGCTCCAGATCGTATGCGATGGTGACGGGGAAAGGTGGTACTTCCGCCTGATCAAGGGAAAGAAATATTTCTGCGAGGGCACGTAGGAGGCGACTTTTACCACTGCCATTAACGCCTGCGATAAAATGAATAGTACACTGGCGACCTAGAATCTGCTCATGGCCGAAAGTGATTTCAATGTCATGCAGTGGCGGCAGTTCGGGAATATGCAGGTAACGCAGCCTCATACAGAAACCTCTTCTACAACCTCTTCGCCCAGCAGAGCGAGATCTTCCTCCTGGCTATCGTCGTCCATCAGCAATGATCGATAGAGCGTAATGTAATTCTGGTCAGACCGGGATAGCTCTTTGACCAATCCCACCGAAGCCAGAAAGTGCAGCTCGCGCCGTATGCTATCCAGGGAGCAATCCAGTCTATCAAAATCTCGAAACAGTCTCTCTTCATCCAGGTCAGGTAAATAGGCCCCCTCTTCGTCCTGGCTCGCTATAATCTCCTGATGCAGCCCATACGCGCTTGCATAACTCTCAGGTCGGCAGTCAATCAAGGTCACAAGAGCGCTCTGCAATGGTGTAAGTTCGCTTCTCAGCTCTTCTCGCTCTTGAGCTAGATTATACTGCACATGCGGCTCAGCGACCCTTGCAGAAAACGAGCCGCGTAGCTCCCGCAGCAACTCATCCCGCTCTTGCGCCGCCTGAATCAGTTCAGCAGCATGAGCGTTGCGCCACGAGGCGGTAAGTTCGCCGCTGAAGGCGTGGGAGAGGAGGGATTGAAAAAGAGTGTCAAAGTGGTGACGAGATTGTTTTTGTATGTTTACTTGTCTGCGCATCTCTACTAAAGATGTTATAAACTTGTTTTGTAAGGATCGAGGAGGAACCGGAATTTGTAAGGTTACTAATGTGGCGGGATTGAGAAACGAGTATGAGTTCCCTTCTCCACTCGCACGTAAATTGCCAATTCTATCACTAAAAAATGTAAATAAGGTAGTAAAATATTCCGGTGATATTTGCGAGGTATCTAAAGTAATTTTGACTAGATTCGTCCCTATAATAGAAACAGAAGATGGATAAGCAACACATACCCGACCAACAGTACCAGCGCGTGAGATTAAAATATCCCCTGATTGTACTGTATATGCTAAAAGCCGTTTATACTTTTCTGCTGTAATGAAGGATGCACCAGTCTCAACAAATTCATTTGGAAGAACATTATTAATCCCCCAAACTGGTACACCTTCATCAACAAGTTCATTTTTTTTTAATAAGCTGCCAAAGGGTCCTGTTGTAATGCCCTTTTTATCTTTCGGCAATAGATTTGCAATTTTCGTTATTCTCCATTTTTTGGGATTAGTTCCCGGATCTCCAAACATATCATAAAACAACGCCTCAACAATCTTCTGCGCCTTCTCGTCCGCCTCCCTCCGCAATTTGCGTATCTCGTCGGCTTCACGCAAGATGGTGGCGATGCGACGCTGTTCGGGAAGAGGGGGGAGGGGGATCGATATCTTGTCAAAAGACTGAGGAGCTATACGAGGCAAATTAGCTCCGGTGGTCAACTGACTTACCTGTTGTACTACCAAAGATGACCTTAAATAATTTACTGCATATAAGGGATCAATGACATTCGTAGCATTAAGAACCCATATATCGGTACTACAAATTCCATCCTCTTCAGCAAAATAAACTTTATTCAGATAAGGACGGAGTTTTCCATAAAGAATATTGCCTGCATAAAAAACATTCTTTGTGCTTTTCAGTTCTTCTCCGGCAATGTTTCCTATATCAACTAATCTACCTATATCACTTTCAATATGTTCTAGTCCTATATAAAATGTATCTCTACCAGATAAAGTGAGTGGGTCAATTTTCTCATCCAAACGTGTTAAAACCGTTCCAAGAGTGCTTGTAACCCATGACTCTGGCTGTAAAATTACGCTCATTCTCTTCCCTCCACCATCTCCAGCAAGTTCCCCAATCGTGTCATGATCTGCGCTTCCAGGTCTTGAAGCTCGCGGATGAGTTTAGCAGGCGGGTCGTATACGACAGTAGTGGGCTTGAAGGGTTTATAGCGACCGGAAGAGAGGTTGTAGTCGTTGGCCTCGATACAGTTGGGATCAAGGAACTCTTTCTTGATGATGTTATTTTGTTCGTCCTCGTATAACTGGGGATCGGCAAGATATGCGGGGCGTACATTGCCATAGCTATCGTGGCTTCCTTCGATGCGTCCATCTGCGCTGCTCCATTCATCATTTCGCAGCAGCACGCGCACGGGCGCAGACCAGCTCTTTGTCTCATTGAGAGGCTTTTCCTGTTTTTTGACTTCGAGGGTGCGCAGTTTGATATCGTAGCCGTCCAGCTTCGCAAACTCGCGCACGATTAAATATACCTCTTCCGCCCAATCCAGCTCTGGCACCAGAGGCAGGTCTCTCGCGAACAGACCCGCGTTACTGGCAGCCTGCACAGCTCGCTCTTGCAGGTTCTCGTGGGAGTAGTTTCTCGCTGTTTCTAAGAGGGGCTGAAGGCGGTCGCGGCCAAAAGTCGGATTGGTTTTGAACTGCTTTTTATTTTCTAACAGCTTATCGATGGCTTCACGAAATAATTGCTCCAAGCGTTTGAGATCCTGATCGAAGGCATCATAAGCGATTTTCTGTGTATGTTTCTCTTTTGCTAACCTGGTTTCGGTGGAGGCTAGACGCCTTCCATAAACCATCGCGATCCGTGGCTCCTGCTCCTCAACAACCTGCTGCTCAATAATTTTGGGATCGGTAGGAACGGGGAAGCCGAACAATTCATCGATTCCTAGCTCTTGGCCGACCAGCCCGCGCAAATCGCGTCGTTCAGGAAAGATTTCCAGGAGTTTCTCGTCTACCAGCCGCCAGCGAGCATCATACAGATCCGGCTGATAGTAATCTGTATTATCAACAATTTTCTCATTCCACTTGTAAAGGGCATCCCAAAGATCATTTTGTGTATAATCTGGCTCTCGTTTCGCGCCGGGCGTGTAGCCATCGGAAGTTACATCGTAGAACCAGACACTCTCAGTACGTGGTGGCTGCCCTTTTGCTGTCACATCGCCCCCCTTCTCAAATACCAGTATGGATGTTTTCACACCCGTATATGGATTGAAAACGCCAGCAGGGAGCGAAATCACACCCTGTAAATTGTGATCGAAAAGGAGCTGGCGGCGCAACTCTTTGTGAGCGCCAGTTGAGCCAAAAAGCACGCCTTCGGGCACAATCATCGCGGCCCGACCGCCGGGTACCAGCAGATCAAGGATCAGCCAGGTAAAAAGCAGCTCGGTTTTATAGGTGATTGCCTCTTTGACTTTGCGTGGATTTTTCGGGAAACGGCCTATATCGAGGTAAAGGTCATTTTTATCAATAGTGCCGGTATAAGGCGGATTTGCCAGCACGCGATTATAAGAGCCGCTTTCCTCGCGGGAAAGCGAGCGACCAAGCGTATCGCGCAACACAATATGCGGATTCTCGATCCCGTGAAGGATCATGTTCATCCAGCCAATGCGAACCATTGTACGATCATTATCATAGCCAACAAAATTCTCGCCCTTCAAAGCCGCGTTCCAGAGCCTTTCTGGCAGTTTGTCTCCTATCGTCCTGTGGGGAGTGCCATCCCATTCCAGCAGGTAATTTTCCTCAGAAGTAAACTCTTTTTTCAAGTATTGGATTGTATTAATCAAAAATCCCGCTGTGCCCGCTGTAGGATCGATCAGGCGCTGACCTGCTTCTGGCTGAGCAAGCTCGATCAGGAAACGGATGATATGGCGAGGGGTGCGGAACTGTCCATTTTTACCGGAGGTATCAATCTCACTGAGCAGGTACTCAAAAATATCGCCCATCAGATCGCTGGCGCTTGCGTGACTGATATCATTGAAAAGATCATCGATCATCTCAATAGCATTTTGAAAGAGCGTCGTTTTGTCTTTAGGGAACTGGAAAAAAGCATCCTCCATTGGAGCATCCAATACGCCCGTTCCATTGGAGCCGTTGCTGAGGCTATCGAGCGTATTATGCAGCACGCGCAGCCAGGGAAAAACGTAGCCATTCATATGGTCATAGGGTGTAATTTTGCGTCCGGTTTCGGGATCATCTGTTGTCGAAAGCCTGCGCAAATAGGACCAGCGGCAGGTGCCATGCCCCTGACATTTCTCATAATCCGCCGGATCAGCGTCTGGCGGCAGCGACTGATCGATGCCAATTTTGTCCTTAGAGTGATGATCAAGCTCGCAGTGGGGGCGGCGACCATATAATGAATATTTCTTTTCGCTGATACGTTCAGCATCGAATTCTTCCAAACGTTTCAGAAATATCAAATAAGTAATTTGCTCGATAGAGGTCAGAGGATTGGTCATGCCGCCGGACCAGAACATATCCCAGAGGTTAGAAACCTTTTGCTTCAGTTTAGGTGAGAGCATAGCTATCTCCAATACATAGGTAACGCTGCTCCACCCTTATGCCACCTGACTATTGGCAAACTGTAGGAGGTCAGCGAGATCGTGGGCGTTAAATAAATCGTTAGCCTTGCCAATACGATTAAAAGGAGCTTGCAAAAGATAATCAGGAGTGAATACTCCTTGCTGCTGTTGCCCCCCATCTTCGTGCAAAAGAACGGACTGCAATGCAAACACAAAACGGCGCTGGATGGGAGAGAAGTGAGGATGTTCATGCAAAAAACGCTGAACTGCGGCTGTGACACGCTCTTTCTTGTTCGGCAGGTGTTCTACATCAAGGATATGTTTAATAAAATCGAGCAGGCGCATATCTGGATTGCCATAGACCTGCTTCAGAATTTCTTCCCTGATGAAGAGATCCGGTTTGTTCAACAAATCAGCAAGAGACTGCATCTCACTCTCATCCGGTCGCCCATTGCGTTTGATTTTTGCTAGCGTAGAAACCTGCTCAGCTAAATCTTTCACCCGCACCTCTACCTGCTCCTGATAATCCTCAACGAACGTTCCTTCTCCTGCCGGGCCATAGGTAATCCAGAGTCGTTGCTTCATGCTATCAGGCAGGTGCAATTTAACAATCGAGCGAGGTCTCGCCTCACGGTAGCGCATTACCGGAGCCAACTCCTTTTGCATGTCAAGTATACGCTGTCCGCTTAAATGTGTCCAGAAATCAGGACTCTCCACCCATGTGCGCATATGCGCTTTCGCCCGCACTTCAGGGAGATCGCGAGGGAGACGAGCCAGTTCATCTTTAATCTGCTCTTTTAAGCGAACAACTTGCTCCTGCTGACCTTGCAGATAAGAGAGTAAAAGCTGCTCCGTATGCAGCTCAAAAAGCAGCGTTGCGGCATCCACACCCGGCAGGAAGCTCATCAGGGGAGCAATAAAGCGATAGAGCTTGCCAGTTGGTGAAATATCTTGCTTGATCCATGTGGGATCATCGCGAAAAGTAACCAGATCGGTTGCATAGGCTCGTACCTGGACATTTGTCTCAGGAAGGTCTGCAAGCATCTCATGAAGCTGTTTTAGCGTTGCCTCAAGCATGAAGGGATCATTATGAGAGCGTAACACAGCAAGCTTTTGCAGACGTATACGGAAAAGTCGTACTGGGAGAGGTTCGCTGGGATGGCTAACTTTTCCTTCTGGATTGCGCTCAAATGTTTTGAAATTCTCCCAGTGATCGATAATCACAAAGTCATTTTTCCGCTCTTGCGTCACGGGATCGGTCCACAGGCGCGTCCCACGGCCAACCATTTGCCAGAACTTTACCTGACTGTAGACTGGCTTGGCAAAAACCAGGGTTTGAATTGCAGGAACATCGATACCGGCATCAAGCATATCAACAGAGATAGCAACACGAGGCATATCTTTTTCTTTAAAATCCGCCAATGACTGCTCTGCGCGTTCCATGCGACTATCAATCACCTTCGCCATACCGTGGGCTTGCAGATCGGGATAGCGGCGATTAAAACTTGCCAGCAGTTCCAGGGCATGATTGTGGCTGACAGCAAAAATAATGCTCTTTTGTGGCAATCCACGCGCATCTTTATAACACCGCTCCATAAACTCATCAACCAGAGCATCGTTTGTCCCCGTATTCGTCACTTTGCGCTCTAAATCGCTCCCCTCAAAGTTAATCTCGCTTAGCTCAAGCCCCTGCTCTTCAATCTGGCGCTGCAACTCTGGCGGGAGTTCACCAGCTTTAATGCCTTCGATTTGAAAACGTGTTCTTGCCGCCAGCACACGGAAGCTCACAAGGTAATCATTCTCAACGGCGGTCTCAAAGGGATAGTCGAAGGTAGGGAAATCATCAAAGCAGTCAAACAGAGCAAACGTATTATGTTCAATGTAGTCGGTCGGGGTAGCGGTCAGACCAATCTGCATGGCGTCAAAATACTCAAATATCGCTTTGTAGTGTTTATAAATCGAACGATGACTCTCATCGGCGATAATCAAGTCGTAGTATCCGACTGAGAGTTTCGAGAGGACCTGGATCATACTGGGATAGGTAGCAAAATGAATACGAGCATCCACCCCTTCCCCAATAACGCCGCCCTCAATACGAACGCGAGACTCATCGGGGAGGTGGGCTTCAAAAGCCAGTTCCGCCTGTCGCACCAGTTCACGGCGATCAGCTAAAAAGAGCGCCCGCCTCACCCAGCCAGCGCGAATCAGTAAACCGACCAGAGCAATCACTGTACGCGTTTTGCCTGTTCCGGTAGCCATCACCAGCAAAAACTTACGCTTTTTCTGCTTAATGCCATCAATAACGGTTTGAATAGCTTGTATCTGGTAATCGCGTTCAATGATGGCTGGATCAGGTCGAAATAGATGCAAAGGCTGGCTATAAAGACGTGTCAAGGCCAGATCTTCAAGATCTCTAACGGTATAAAATCCGCTAACTTTTCTTGGGGGATACCTATCGAGTTCCCAGAAATAAAGTTCGTCACCGTTGCCCAGAAAAATAAATGGTTGCTTGCCTGTTTGGTGATAAATATTTCGCACATACTCAGCAGCCTGTTCCATGCCTTCGAGCGGGGAACGTGTATCCCGTTTCGCCTCTACAACCGCCAGAATACTGCCATCAGATCCAATTAATGCATAATCGGCAAAGCCATCCCGTTGCGGGGGCGGATGATCTTGAGCAGGTGAGAATCTTTGAGGAGGTACATAATCTTCTGCCGCTTCCTTGATTTGCCTTCTTGTGCCTAGTATAAATATTTCGGTACGCAGGTTTCCTCTCTCACTGCTCCAGCCTGCTATTGCCAGTTGCTTATCAATCAGTTTTTGCCGTACTTCCGCTTCACTAGACATCTTTTCACTTCCCCATCTATCAAACTGGATTGCCGCCTTTGCCCGTCCTATGAGAAAAAAATCCTCATCGAAGTTTTCAGAAAAGGGAAAGCCCATCTGGGCAGATTTACCAGGGCCTACCTGGGCAGTATATGCTGCCTGAGAAGGTATAGGTCCCATCTGGGCAGGTGCAAGACCTGCCCCTACAAGTAGTTTATAACATTTGGTCTTATACGTCCAAATTCGCGCTCCGCGCGTGGCTTTCGATGAAGCGTTTGCGGGGGGGGACCTCGTCTCCCATGAGCATGCTGAAGATTTTGTCGGCTTCTACGGCCTCTTCGATGGTGACTTGCAGGATGGTGCGGTGCTCGGGGTCCATGGTGGTATCCCAGAGGGTTTCGGGGTTCATTTCACCCAGACCTTTGTAACGCCCAACCTCCGGCTCCTTGCCGTTGTGCGCCGCTTTGTACTCGACGATGAGCCCGTCCCGCTCCTCTTCGGTGTAGACGTAATGGATCTGCTTGCCCATTTTGATGTGGTAGAGCGGCGGCTGCGCAATGTAGAGATGGCCGGCGGTGATCAAGGGCTGCATGTGACGGAAGAAGAAGGTGAGCAGTAGGGTGCGAATATGCGCGCCATCCACGTCGGCGTCGCACATGATGATGATGCGCCCGTACCGCAGGCGGGCAATGTTGAAGTTTTCGTCGATGCCGACTCCGATGGCCGTAATGATGTTCTTGACTTCTTCGTTCTTGAGGATCTTGTCCAGCCCCACACGCTCGACATTGAGGATCTTGCCGCGTAAGGGGAGGATGGCCTGGAAGTGGCGGTCGCGCCCTTGCTTCGCGCTCCCACCCGCCGAATCTCCTTCGACCAAGTAAAGCTCGCAGCGGTCGGCTCGTCGTTCGCTACAGTCGGCGAGTTTGCCGGGGAGGGTGGTGTCGAGGGCGTTTTTGCGCTGAATCAGGTCGCGGGCAGCTCGGGCCGCCTCACGCGCTCGGGCGGAGGTGAGGCATTTTTCGATGATGGCTTTGGCCTCACTCGGCGTCTCCTCCAGGTATTGCGTGAGCATCTCGGCGGTAATGGCCTCGACGATGGGACGCACTTCGGCATTGTTGAGCTTGGATTTCGTCTGCGCCTCAAATTGCGGGTTGGGGATTTTGACGCTGACAACGACGGTCAGGCCCTGACGCACGTCTTCACCTGTCAGGTTGCCATCCTTCTCTTTGAGCAGATTGACCTTGCGCGCGTAGTCGTTGAGGGTACGCGTGAGGGCACTGCGGAAGCCGGTGATGTGCATGCCACCATCGACGGTGTTGATGCCGTTGGCGAAGGAGAATTCGGTGCAGGCCCAGCTATCGTTGTATTGCAGCGCAATCTCAGTTTTTACACCATCTACTTCCCGGAATGTACTGACTGGACGCGCCTGCAATTTGCCACGGTTCTTATTGAGATAACGCACAAACGAGACCAGGCCACCCTCGAAGTAGAAGGTCGCCTCACGGTCGGTACGCTCGTCGATCAGGCTGATGGTCATGCCCCGGTTGAGATAGGCCATCTCGCGGAAACGCTGCGCCAGGATGTCGAAGCTGAAATCGCGCGTCTCCATGACTTCGAGGTCCGCTAGAAAGGAGGTGATGGTCCCCTGGCCCTCTTCCGGTCCAAGATCTTGCAGTTCGGTGACGGGGAAGCCTCGCTCATAACGCTGGCGATAGCGATGGCCGTCGCGCTTGACGTCAACCTGGCACCATTCGGAGAGCGCGTTGACGACGGAGACGCCAACTCCGTGCAGACCGCTACTGATTTTATAACCGCCGCCGCCAAACTTGCCGCCCGCATGCAGCACCGTCATGACGACCTCAAGCGTGGAGAGACCCGGGCGCTGATGGTGTTCTTCCACCGGTATGCCACGCCCGTTATCCTCGATGGTGACGGAGCTATCGGCGTGAATGGTGACTTTGACGGTATCGGCTTCACCGGCCATGACCTCGTCGACGCTATTGTCGACCACTTCGGTGATAAGTTGATGCAGGCCACGCTGATCGGTCGAGCCAATGTACATACCAGGACGTACGCGTACTGCCTCTAACCCTTCGAGAATCTGGATATTCTGCCCACCGTAGCCGTTCCCATTGCCATTTTCTTGTATCTGTGTATGCTGATCGGGTAGAGCCTCGTAGTCATTCGGGAATTGCTCTGCCATCGTTGATTCTCTCGTTTTCGCCATAGAATATGTACATTCCTTTTTTCAGTAGCCAAAGAAAACGCAGCCGGGGCCATCCATCTGAGACGGAGGTAGATGCAGTTGCCGAGTGTTGCCCAACGCCTTAGTGTATTTCCACTTGACATCTTAGGGTTTAATGTATACACTCCCTCTCAAAGGAGAGGGCAGGAGCTAATGCTACCTCGACCCGCTTGAGGGTACTGCAGTTAGCGACTTATTCTAATCGAACATAGAAGAAGCGGCAATGCCACCTTTTGCTCTCCCATTATATCACATTTTGCGGCGCAGACAAAGCCAATAGGGTGAACGGACAACCGCTGTAGGGGCAGGTCTTGCACCTGCCCTGCCAACAGACAACCGATGTAGAGGCGGGTCTTGACCCTGGCAATCCGAACGGGGCAGGTGCAAGACCTGCCCCTACGATCATCTAGCGATTGCCGGGAGCGGGCCGTTATTTAGTAGCGGTTGCCGGGAACGGGTCCGCCCATAGGCATGCCTGCGACACTGCCGGGAGGGATGCCCTGCATGGCGGCCATATTTGGCATGCCTGGCATGCTGGGCACAGGTGCGCCGCCGATATTGGTAGCGCAATAGGGACAGAATGTCCAGCGCAGTTCGAGAAGACGCTCGCATTTGGGGCATGAGCGTTTGAGTTTCTGGCCGCAAGATGGGCAAATCTGGAAATCTGTCTCCACACGGGCATGGCAGTTGTTGCACGTCTGGCGCTCGGTCATCTCGGCGAGCAGGGACTCTTCCTCCAATTGACGTTCGTAAATCTCTGCAAGAGTTTGACGGGGACGCAGAATCATATAAATGAAGAGGCCGCCGACGAAGAAAACAGCTACCAGGACCGTCGCGAGTACCTGCGATACAAAATCTTGCGTGCGAGAACGAATATCACGGAATGTCCAGATTACTAAGCTCAGCCAAAAAATAACGACAAACGCTACAGTACAACCTATAAGCGGCCCCACCAGCCCACTTAAAACACCCAGCAGGCCCGATGAACCGCCAGTAGGCTGGCCGGCAAGAGGAGCCAGGAATATACTTAATATGCTCACAGGACAAACGCCCCTTTCGAATAGAGAATAAGCGACCACATTTATAACGTAACTGTTACGCAAGCTATGTTTTTAGCTACATTACACTGAATTACAACGTTTCGCTACTGAAGTGATGACAGCTATAGGACTATGGGCTAAGGAATTCTCCCGCCATCATTCAAAAACGAGCGTCATCATTCTTCCGCCACGTATCCGCACCTGTACAGATCCAACATCCCCCGTTTTCAGTACTGAAGAAGCTTTCACCGGCTCCTGACATTCCTCTAATAAGTTTGCCATATGGATAGTTGCGAAAGCAAGCCCTGGACGAATCGTGGCATCAATTTCGCGATCCAGCGGATTATAAACGCGCACAACCAGACCCGTCCCATTATTGTAGCGTTTAACGGCGCTCACGACCAGTTCCTGCGGCTCCACTGTGACCAGCGTTGAGCAGGAGGAAAGCGGTCCCTCATGCTGCTCGGCCACAATGACGCGCGTGAAGATGGGAGTGTTAAAAGCTTGCGCCTCGCGCAATACCAGAGCTTCTTCTGCTTGCCAATCGCCACTATGCGGAACAAGCGCGTAATCAAACTCCTGACGGCCCAGACATTGCGCTTCCGGCGTCTGCTCCATTGGCCCGGCATGCCCGCGCCGCGTGCTGAGATCGCCGCGCGACAGCCACTCAACGCAACGCAATAACGTCAGGGCTATCGCGGCCTGCGCCTCTGTGTTATCCAGCCCGGGTCCATGCTGCACCACTTCGCATTCCGGTAGACCCTGATTGAGCACGCCTAAGCCGGCCTCTCCATTGCTGAGATCAACAAACCGCTTCTGTGGGAAGACGTTGACAGGCTCTTCAGCCCATTCCGCGACGTTAAGAGGTCGTGGCTGGCTTATAGGACGAGTCCGCACCTCGAATGCGCCTTCAGCGGCGACATGCTCAACCGAATATGGGACAGGAAAGAGCACACGCAAGCGGTGATCCCTGGCCCTATTTTCTACGCTGGTATGAATGTCAATACGCTGCACGCCAGGAAGCAGTGATACTTCGCTGACGATCTGACAGGTCGTTAAACGAGCGCTGCGCTCGGCGCGATTAGCAGTGCAGGTGCTGGGCAACGCCCAACGGCTACTGATACGCAGAGTGGCGCGCACCGGCCCCGCGTTCACCAGCTCGATTTTAGGCGGTTCCACCGGCTCCCCGATGAGTATATCACGTTCTGGCGGGCAATATGTATACAAATCACCCACATCTCCCCCATCCACAAAACGATTCAGGCCAGCGAACACCATCCCGGTTTTCTTGTCCGTTACGTTGAGCCTCCCATCCTCAGCATTGACCTCGACGCGATAAAACTCGTTCTCAATGCTGTTCTCCTGGGTGATCAGCTCGTTTCGCCTCATTGGATTGCCATCTTTCAAGCCGCCTGGGTAGAGCCAGAAGGTCTTGAGGCCATAGGCGGGGAGGCGGGTCGCGATAAAATCAATCGTCTCACGCGCCTGGTCAACCAGCGTCGCCTCCAGCGTGTGAATGTCCTCCCGCTCCAGGAGCTTGAGGATATACTCGCCAGCGTCTTCAATCTCCTGTTCGTTCACCGCGACGCGTCCACGCGGGGCAATCATTACCTCGACATAGATGACGCCCGGCTGGGGAGTGTGATGGATATGATGGATGGGCGAATTCGTGTAATTCTCAATATAGATGTGCGAAATTACACGCGTATCATCCGCCTGAGCCAGTGCAGTCTTAATCATAGAATGCGCCATCTGGACCAGATCTTTGCCAGTTTTGATATCTGCCAGAGCGATGCTGGCGGCCAGCATCTCACGCGACACGGGCATAGAACCGATTTCCTGTCGCCAGCGATTGACGATGCGATACGGTAACGCTTCCCCCTGTTCATCCACAAGCGCCGCATTGTGGAGTGATCCGGGCAACTGGACGGTGACCTGCACCTCTGCGTTGCGCGGACCGGGTGCGGGATTGAAAACCACGAGCGGAACCGGCTGATCGCCGCGAAGAGAGGCTGCGAAGGGGGCGCGCGTATCCACTTTTGCTGCGATCTGCTGCATGGCTTGGGCCACAATGCTCTCGCCGATCTGCTGGCTCTGGGCGAAGCGAACGGCGTTCTCGCGATGGACCTGATCGATACTACAGCCACAAATGCTATCATGCGGATGATTTTGCAACAGGTAGCGCCACGCCATGCGGATCAATCCGCGAGGATATGTGAAGCCTAGTTGCGAGGCCCAGGCGGTCAATGGCTCAACCCAGCGTTCCAGCAAATGTTCGGTCAGGGTATTTTGCTGCTTGATCCACATGCGCGTCGAGAGCACGGCAGGCAGCAGGTGCGCGTGCTGGCTGCTGCGCATCTCTCCGTGGAGCGTATCGAGCTGGACGTTTTGCTGTCGAATGCGCTCGATATACTGGGGCAGGGTGCCGATCTGCACATGGATGGCATCATAATGTTTCGCGCTCCCGTTCTCTTGGCCAGAGATAGAGCGTGTCAGGAATTGCTCGTGACTGGGATCAAGGTCGCCCAGCAGTTGATTGGCGGCTTCGATGGTTGCGGGCAAACCCGCTTGCGCTTCCAGATGGTCAGAGCCATTCATGAAGAGGAGGGTATTGGTGGTGGCCTTTGGCAGGATATTCGAGGCCAGCAGCTCGGTGCGCATCATAAACTCTCGCGGGTTCAGCGGCATCTGGCGAGCGTTAGAGTAACCGATGGGATCGGACAGAAAGACTACCAGCACCTGCGAGCCGTCGGGCGCCTGCCAGTTAAATTCGCTCTGGCGCGCCTCTTCGCCCACGCCGCGCCAGAAGACCGCGCTATCGATGCCACATCCCTGGAGAATTTGCGGCAATTGCGCAATATGCCCGAAGCAGTCAGGAACATAGCCAACGCGCATCGGCGTGCCAAACTGGGAGGCGCGTTGCAGGCCAATCTGCAAATTGCGGATCAGCGCCTCGCCGCTAACAAGGAACTCGTCGGGCTGGAGATACCAGGGGCCGACCAGAATGCGCCCGGCCTGGATGTAGCGCCTCAGCCGCTCCTCCTGCTCCGGCTGGATCTCCAGATAGTCATCAAGCACGATGGTCTGCCCATCCAGCATGAAATAGGTAAACTGATCGTCCTGATCCAGGATATCGAGCAACTTATCGATTGTTTTCACCAGGCGGATACGAAATTGTTGGAACGTCTGGTACCACTCACGGTCCCAATGAGTGTGTGGTACCAGAATAATATTGAGTTGCTCGACCATAAAAACCCCTTCGTGGAAAGCTCGTACCTTTGGAATGTATTTGATTCTCATTGCTCGCGCCTGTGGCGCTCACTTTCAGGAGAGAGGTGTTGCAGGATATGCGCTTCCCGCATATCCTGCAACACCTCTCTCCTCTTTTGCGCGGCGAAGCCGCGCGACTCCTGGCAAGGAGCAGGTGAGAGCGTCGAGAATCAGACACGTTCTTGGAGAATATTATATCTGATCCTGGAATTGCAGCGCAACCAGGCAATGTACACTGCACAATTTTTATAGTATTGCAACAAAATCGCAAGTATTAGTACTTTTTACTCATATATTAGCAGCTTCTCTAATGGTATGATAGCTTGTAGCTAGCTGTACTTTTTTGCATCAGGATGCTGCTCAAGGACTTCGTCGAAGAAAAAGAGGCGGCAGGGATGTAAAGCCTGTTGTGTTAAGAGCGGCACTGTGCTAAAATAGAACAAATGTTTGTCACCTTTGAAGGAGGTCGCCCATGGCGAGTGGTAACTATGCCAGGAAGTCTGTACCACAAGAGCCTATTGAAACTGGATCTATCGTTCCCCTTCGCGCTCGCGCTACCCGCCAACTGCCAGAGACCCAGGTAACAGCGATAGCAGCCGAGAAAGGATTGGTTTCAACTCGTCAGACGAAGGCATTACAACTCGTGAAGTCCACCACTGAGGTAGCTCCTCCCAGGCTCCGCCGCATGATCAGTGAATTTATCCCCCATCCTCTGGAACGACACAAGCCCTGGATGAAAACGCTGGTCATCTGTATAGTGTGTACCATCGTCTTCTCGGCGGTCCTGATCTCGGCAGCAGTGTACCAGCGACCGGGAGATCCGCAACTGGTCGATTTTTGGGGAGGGAAGGTGTATGACGTGCAGGTGGGAGGCAGCCTCGCCAATACCTGGCAAACCAGCCAGCCTCTTGCACCCAAAGTCCCGATTCCCAGTCAGGCAGGCCCCTATTCAGTCCTGGGCAAACCAACTATCACCGTCGATTTCATCAACCAGGTGCTTGCCAGCTATCAATCACCTGCCGCGGGAAAGGGGCAGATGCTCTATGATCTGGGGGTCAAGTACGGCATCGATCCCGCCTTCGCGCTCGCCTTCTTTATGCATGAAAGCACCTTTGGCACAGCCGGCGAGGCTCGTTTAAGCCTTTCACTTGGCAATCTGCGCTGCATCCCGAATTTCAAGTGTCAGGATGGCTACGCCTGGTTTAATAGCTGGGAAGATGGCTTTGAAGCGTGGTATCGTTTGATCCGCAACCTGTATGTGGCGCAGTGGGGGCTAGTCACCGTTGATCAGATCATCCCGAGATACGCACCCAACAGCGACAACAATAATGAAGCCGTGTATATCTCTTCCCTCAAGCACTATCTTGATACCTGGCACGCAGGCGTACTCAGGCCGTAATCAGGCCCTGTTCAAGTGCTTTGCTGAGGGCTTCGGTGCGCCCCGAGACATTGAGCTTCTGATAGATATTCGCCAGATGAAAGTTGACCGTCCGCTCGCTGATAAATAAGCGGGCGGCAATTTCTTTGTTGCGCAGCCCACGAGCGAGCAAGCGCAAGACATCCAGCTCGCGAGCGGTCAGGGCATCAGAATGGGCTCCGCGTCCCTGCCTGCCAAAGCGAGAGAGCAGCTTACTTGCCAGTTGCGGTTGGATCAGTATCTCGTCTCGCGCCACCGCCTGAACCGCGTACACCAGTTCATCTGGAGCGATATCTTTCAAGACGTAGCCGTTAGCGCCCGCCCGCAAGGTTTCGTACATATACTCCTCGCGCTCCTGCGAGGAGAGCAGCAAGACCTTTGTATCCAGGTTGAGCTGCTTGATCTGCCGCAACGCTTCCAGGCTCTGCCCTTCGGGCAGTTGCGTATCCATCAAGACTACGCGCGGCCCAAGTTCCAGTGTTTCACTTACGGCCTGGACGCCATCCGCCGCCTCACCCACTACCTGCAAGCCTGGGTAGGACTCCAGCAGGCGATGCAACCCTGCCCGTGTCACCGCCTGGGCAGCCACGATCAGAATACGAATGGGCTCGGTTTCGCCCGCTACAGGATCAGCTTCCACATTAACCTGATCCTGGACAGTCTGCGTCTCGTATAGATAAGGTATACGGGCGACGACTCGCGTACCCGATTCGCCTAACGAGCCAATTTCTAGCGAGCCACCGAGCTGCCCAATGCGGAAACGCAGCTCATTCATGATAGAGAACGTGTGAGCAGCGGCACTCCCGGCAAAAGGTGGGGCGAGCGCCTCAGCCTCGCCGCTCGCTCCGTCATCTTCAATGCTCATCTGCGCCTCGTCTCGTCCATAATTCAGTGAGAGGCGCAGCTTGCGGGCTCCCTTATGTTGCTCTACCTGATAAAGCGTCTCGCGCGCGATCATATACAGGACGCGTTCTATTATAGGAGACAGGACACGGTCCGTTGCCCTTCCCTCTTCATCTATCCCCGCAAACGAGACGCGACTGGAAAGGTTCAACTTCTCCGCCGTCTCCTCAACAAGGCGAGAGAGTGCTTCGGGGAGCGTCATCTCCTCCAGTTGCTGAGGCAAAACCTCATCGGTCGAGGCAAGGATTACAGAGAGCGCCTCCCGCGTCATCCGCTCCAACTCTTGCAGTCCATTACGAATAGCAGACATATCAGGCGGAATAGTTCCTGCTGCCTCGGGTCGCATGACAGTCTGGAGCATACTTAGTTGCCTCAGCATCGCGCTGAGCGTTTGTAACAGTTGTTCGCGATTATCTATACTCATGATTTGCTCCAATTACGACATTTCCGGCGTCAGGCTTGCCCTCCTCTTCCTGGTACACTATAATAGCAATGCTTTTATTGGTCAAGGTGTGTAGGGGCGATCAGGCGGACGCGCTCAATCTCGTCCCTACGGCGGTTGCTGCAACCTATTTTTGTTGGTCAAGGTGTGTAGGAGCGCTCAAGCGAACGCGCTCAAGCGGGTTCGTGCGATATTTTACAGCATTTTAATTTTGGCGGCATTTTATGTTTTTCGGGAAGGGAGAGGGGATAGTATGCAGATTAGCGAGCCAGCCGAATATGTTATTCTCGGTCTACTCAAGATGCATCCGATGCATGGCTATGAGATGTTTCAGCAGTTCGAGAGCGGCACGCCGGGACAGATTGTGCATCTTGAAATGAGCCAGATGTATGCGTTTTTGAAGAAGCTGGAGCGTCTGAGATTTATCGAGGCTGAGCTGGAATCGCAGGGGGCGCGACCACCGCGGAAGATTTTCCATCTTACGCGCACCGGCCATGATGTTTTTCTGCGCTGGCTAACCGAGCCGGTCGAGAAGCCGCGCGATATTCGCATCCTGTTCCTGATCAAACTGTATTTTATGGAGCAGTTTCTTCCCGCCCACACCGCCGCCCTGGTTGATCAGCAGATCAGCGCATGCCGGCGCTTCCTTGAGCATCTGGAGGCCAGGCACGCGCCAGAAGAGGGGACGAGCAATGATGCTTTCTTCGATCATATCGTGTTACGCAGCCGCATTCACCAGACACGCTCTCTGCTTGACTGGTTGCATGAATTACAGGAAGAGCTGGCCGGGACGCGTTAGCCTGGCAGTGACGATAACAACAATCTAAAGCGAGGGTTGTACCGTTTGTCGCAGCTACTGCATGATACCGCCTGCGAATAGCGCCTTGTTCGGGGATATTTTTTGCCGCAATTGGGGCATTCATACAGATAGCGAATGGGGCGACGCGTCCGGCGCATCTGCTCGCGCTTCAAGCTCTCTTCATGCAATAGCGTCCGCAGCTCCTCCAGGCCGTAGCCGGTGATCGCGGCTTCATCGGCGGCAATGGAATCGTAGCCGTGGTGGCGGTGACGGCGTGGGGTCCCGTTTACACGGTCGGCCAGGTGGATCAACTCGTGGGCAACCGTCACCTCGATAGATTTTGCCTGCATGTCGGGTTCGATGAAGATCAAATGGCGGTGCGCGGACGTTATACGTTCTCCAGATGAGGGAGACGATTTGCGCGGATGGGGGGGAGGCGCGGGAATATAGCAATAACAGCCAAGCGTCATAAGGTTGAGGCGCTTGCCAGTCCAGCGCATAAATTCCTGGCGATCCTGCGTGATTGCCAGCAGAGGCAATTCCTGGGCTGGCAGCTTCAATTTCTGCCAATAGTGGGTCAACCAACGCTGAAGCGTCTCCTGGTCACCATGAATGATTGGTTGCGCCTGTTGAGGAGGGGGCGCGGGTATATTTGAACGTCTGAAACGTGCCGACTCGTACGCGGTGGTCATGACCGCCCTTCTATTTCTAGTAAAAACAGCCGCAAAAGCTGTTGTGATGATTTTTATGCACAAACGCAAATCATTGGGCTAAATCGCCTCATCAGTATATCAAGTGGGGTGCGTAGATGCAAGAGTGGGGATAATCATCTTGACACCATATCTTAACAAGCGTAAGATGGAAGAAGAAGTTTACACAAACCAGCGTACCCGTAAGGAGCCGTTTGTATGTCATTTCAAATCTGGATCAAAACGGACAAACCACTGCCTAAACTCGCCACGGAGATACGCGATATCCTCTCGCTACCCCCGTTCAAGCAGGAGATGCTCACCGGAGAACCATATTACCAGTTTGAGATGTTAGGCATGCTAATATTTCTTCATGTGGCGGAAGACGAAGATCGCGACCCTGAGGTTATAGGCTATCCCTATCGCTTTGACATGCAAACGTCGTTTGTGGACCATGAGCTGGACACCGACTCAATGGAGTATCGCCTGCAATCCTATTACGCCCAACTGCTCACCTTCCACCTGGGGATAGAAACAGCCTACCAGGACAAACAGAAAGCGGACAAGGGCAAGGGTTGGCAGATTCGCTACAATTACTGCTGCAAAAATCCGCATTGGGATAGCACTATTCTCTACGGCGAACCGGGCTGGGAACCGGCCATCAAAATCACTCTCTCAGGCCCGTGGCGCAAAGCCAGCCTGGCCTTTTAGCCCTCGTTTCACAGTGCCCCGTTCGCAGCGTCGGGGCAAGACAGCCCTGCGGTATTCCTCATGGAATGCCCCTTGCCTTCTGTCTAACAATCATGATACAGTTTAGTTTAAGCTGAAAGAATTTCTCCCGCTAGTGTTGTAGGTACAACCTGGATAACCTGGAACACGCAATGCGACCTTCGCGTACCAGATTATCCCGCAACGAAACTATTTGCTCATCATTGAGCATCTGTAGGAGGCAAGTCATGAGCATTTTCGATGTAGCCGTCGGTGGCGATCTTCCCTCGCTGGCCAAGCCAGCTATCACCCAGGAGCAATTGCAACGCTACGCCAACGCATCAGGCGATTTCAATCCTATTCATCTCGACGAAGAGGCAGCACGTCGCGTCGGGCTGGATAGCGTGATCGCGCATGGCATGCTCAGCATGGCCTTCCTGGGCCAGTTTGTTTCCCAGCAAATCGCCGATATCCCCGATGCATCCATTGCCAACCTTCAGGTACGCTTTAACAGCATGGTGCGGCTCGGTGATACGCTCACCTGCCAGGGCAAAGTGCAGGAGCGCAAGGCAGAGGATGGCCATGAGCTGGTCAAAATCGAATGCTGGGCGCAGAACCAGAGAGGTGATAAAGTTACCACAGGAGAAGCCACCGTACTGCTTCCACACAGGTAGATAGGAGAGCTGACCATGACGGACGCCAATTCAATGGCAGCACAGGACCCACAGGTTTTCTATGACCTTGCGACCTATAACTATCAGCAATTCGGGGAGTATACACAGGTCATTTACGAAGACCAGCAGCAGACGCGCGAGTATACCAATGTGGAGATAGCCAGAGAAGCGACGCAACTGGCAGCAGGGTTAAGGGCGTTGGGGGTAGAGAGAGGAGACCGCATCATCGTAATGATGTTAAATAGCCCTGAAGTGATCATATCTTACCAGGCCATCGCGCGCGCCGGAGCCACCATTATCCCCGTCCTGCCCCTACTCAAAGGGCCTGAGGTCCATTTTATCGCCGAAAACTCCGGGGCCAAAGCGATTCTGACCAGCTCGCTCCTCCTGCCACTGCTCAGTCAAGCGTTAGCTGGCCTGCCCTCTATGCATTACATCATCTCGACCGACATCAACGAGGGACAGCCTCCCTCAGCTCCCAACTCTCCCCAGGTTATCCCCTACAAAGATGTGGTGGCAAAAGGGGCCGATAAAGCGGATCAATTTACGACTGATCTGGACGGCTGCAGACCAGATCCAGATGATCGAGCAGTGATCCTTTATACATCCGGCACTACCGGGCGTCCCAAAGGCGTTGTGCTTTCACACCGCAACCTCGTCTCCAACGCTATGAGCGGGCGGGGAGGGGTTGAGCAGACAGAGCGATTCAGCGAGAAGAACCTGGCGGTTTTGCCCCTGGCCCATGCTTATGGGATTGTGGCCCTCAGCGTGGGCTACCTTTCAGGCGTTGCCATCGTGATGCATCCCCGCTTCGATACCAATGCCGTCCTCTCAGCCATTGAGCGCCATCGCATCACGGCCTTCGCTGGCGTGCCTGCTATGTTTGTGGCGCTCCTCTATACGCCGGATGCAGAGAAATACGATACCAGCAGCTTGCAGTTCTGCGTCAGCGGCTCGGCTCCCTTGCCGGTCGAGATCCTGAAGGGCTTCGAGCAGAAATTTAACTGCCAGATTCGCGAAGGCTACGGCCTCTCAGAAGGAACGGCGGCACTCACGGGGCACGCGCTGACGATGGAGCAGAAACCCGGCTCGGTGGGCAAGCCGCTACCCAATGTCGAGGTACGCGTCGTCGATGAAAACGATAATGACGTACCCGTCGGCGAAATTGGCGAAGTGATCGCGCGCGGCCCCAATATCATGCAGGGCTATTACAACATGCCCGAGGAGACCGCCGCCGCTTTGCGCAATGGCTGGCTGCACACCGGCGACATGGGTCGCTTCGATGAAGATGGGTATCTTTATATTGTTGAGCGCAAGAAGGACCTGATCATTCGTGGAGGCTTTAATATTTATCCCCGCGATGTTGAAGAGGTGCTGGCTACCCATCCTGCGGTGATCGAGGCAGCGGTCGTTGGCGTGCCTTCGGAACGCATGGGCGAGGAGGTCAAAGCCTATGTTGTCACCGGCACGGCGGTTGATGCCGAGGATCTCATGGCGTATTGTCGCGAAAAGTTAGCCAATTACAAAACCCCGAGCCAGATCGAGTTCATCAATGCGTTGCCACGTAATGCCATCGGCAAGATTGACAAGAAGGAGCTACGAAAACATCATGTCAGTTGAAATGCCACTGGAAAGCGCCCCCTTATCCCAGTTGCAGCAGACCCCCATTGATCGCGTGATGAATATCATTGACGAAGGGCTGGTCAACCTGCCAACCTATCGGGAGCTGTATTATCGCTGGGAACGCCAACAATGGAGCGCGCAGGAGATCGATTTCACAGAAGATCGTCAGCAGTGGGAAGGCATGGCAGAAGATGAGCATAAGCTGCGTCTCCAGGGCCTCTCGGCTTTCTTCAAAGGAGAGGAATGCGTCACCAATACGCTGGCTCCCTACGTAACTGCCATGCCAGAAGACGAGATGCGCATTTTCTTATCCACGCAACTGGTTGACGAGGCACGCCATACCGTCTTCTTCTCGCGCTTCTTCAAGGAGGCGCTGGGCTTCGACCACGGACGACTGGAAGATACCTTGCAGGTAGTCGAGCAAAATATGAACGACGGGCTTAAATACATCTTGATCGAATCGCTCAATGATGTGGCTGAGCGCATCCGCCAGGAACCGTCTCATCTGAGTCATTTGATTGAAGGGGTGACGCTGTATCATATAACTATCGAGGGAATGATGGCGCTGGCTGGTCAACGGAGCATTCTGGAGAATTACCGGCAGTTCAACCTTTTCCCGAATTTCCGCGCCGGTTTTACCGCCGTCGCCCGCGATGAGTCGCGTCATGTCATCTTCGGAGTAAAGTTTTTACGTGATATGATTCAGCAGGATCATGCCAATGCGACGGTCGTACATGACACTTTGAATAAGTATGTACCAACGGCGCTGGAGGCAATCTCTCCTCCACAGGAGCAGGTCCAGCAAATATTGGAGCAGGGGCAGGACCCCTGGTTGACACCTCGCTACGCAGTTGAATCGTTAACAAAGAAGTTGAGAGTGATTGGTTTGAGCATGGAGCTGCCGGTTATGCCGCCGCCTCCACCGCCGCCCGCTGCGCCGGGACCCGCTGATGCAGATTAACAAAGGAGCTTTTTATGATCACCGCTTTAGTCTTAATCAACGTACAGCGCGGGGAAGTGAACGAGACGGCTCAGCAACTGCTGGAGATTGAAGGCGTTGCCGAGGTGTATTCCGTCACCGGCGAATATGATCTGATCGCCTTGCTGCGCTTTCCAGAATATGAAGACCTGGCCAATGTCGTGACGCGGCAGATGCAGCAGATCGCCAGCATCACCAAAACCCATACGCTGATGGCCTTCAAATGCTACTCACGCGCAGACCTGCAACAAGCCTGGGATATAGGCGTAGAGTAGGGGCTGGTCTCGCACCTGCCCTACTACACATAAGGTAGGGGCTGGTCTTGCACCTGCCCTCCTAAAAAAGGAGGCTGATCTTGGGTCTAATACATGGCGGCTGGCTGGTCGCAAAGACGCTGAAAAGGGAAGGGGTGGAGGTTGTTTTTACGCTGAGCGGCGGCCATATCGCGGCTATCTACGATGGCTGCATGCGCGAAGGGATTCGCGTGGTCGATACGCGCCACGAACAGGCGGCGGTTCACGCTGCCGAAGGTTGGGCCAAAAGTACGCGCAAGCCTGGAGTGGCCCTGTTGACGGCTGGCCCCGGTGTGACCGATGGAGTCACAGGGGTGGCGAACGCTTTTCTTGCCAATAGCCCCATCCTGGTGATTGGCGGAGCTGCCCCGCTCGGCCTATGGGATCGGGGAGCCTTGCAAGAGATGAACCAGATCGACCTGCTGCGCCCCATCACCAAATGGGCGCGTACGGTCCATGAAACGTCGCGCCTGGGCGAATACACAGCGGCGGCTTTTCGCCAGATGTTGAGCGGAAAACCCGGTCCTGTTTTCCTCGAAATGCCGATGGATATCCTGAACAACTTCGCGGATACCGATACGCTCTTCGATCCGGGTGAGCCAGCGAACTACCGCGCAGGAGGCCGCACGGCTCCCGATCCCGAGCAGGTTCAGAAAGCTGCTGCTGTATTGGAACAGGCCCAACGCCCCGTTATCATGGCGGGTACGGCGGTCTGGTGGTGCGATGCCGCCGAACCTCTGCGTCAACTGGCCGAACGCATCCAGGCGCCGGTATTTCTCAACGGGGCCGGACGAGGCTGCCTGCCACCCACTCATCCCTTGTTCTTTACTTCCGCCCGCCGCAAAGCTCTTGAGGGAGCCGATACCATTCTGGCTATCGGCACGCGGATGGACTTCCGCCTGAATCATGGGCAGCCGCCGCTTATTCCAGCGGAGGCGAAGATCCTGTGGTTCGATCTGGCGGGTGAGGATGTTGGCGTTAACAGAGGCGCGACGGTAGGACTGGTCGGGGATGTCGGGCTGAGCATGCTCCAGATCTGTGAAGCGACAAAGCCGTTACAGCATGAAGGCTGGCTCACCTTTATACGAGCCGAAGAGCGCAAAGGGCTTGAGCGGGATAGTGCGGCCCTCAATTCCGACGCCGTCCCCATCCATCCTATGCGTTTTTGCCGCGAGATTCGCGACTTTATCGACGAAGAGACCACTGTTGTCGGCGATGGCGGCGATATCGTGAGCTATGGCGGGCGTGTGATTAATGTCGCCAGGCCCGGCTACTGGCTCGATCCTGGCCCGATGGGTTGCCTGGGGACCGGCACAGGCTTCGCTATGGCCGCTCAGATTGCTCGCCCCGGCCAGAAAGTGTTGATCCTGCATGGCGATGGCGCTTTTGGGCTGAACGGGATGGAGTTCGAAAGCATGGTACGCCAGAAGTTGCCCGTGGTCTCGATCATCGGCAATGATGGCGCGTGGGGCCAGATCAAACATCCCCAGAAGGCGATTATCGGACATGCGACGGCAGCCGAGCTCGCGCCCGGTATCCGTTACGACAAAATGGTTGAAGCTCTTGGCGGCTACGGCGAGCTAGTCGAGCGCCCGGAAGACATCCGTCCTGCGCTCGAACGCGCCTTCGCCTCCGGTCTCCCCGCCTGCATCAACGTGCTGATCGATCCAGAAAAGCCGTACGGCAGGTCAACTAATGTAGCCGTATAATTCATTATGTGAACCCGTTTCACCCATTCGCAGAATGATGTGAATGGGTGAAGTCAGGTTTTTTCCAGGTCATATCGGCAACACCAAAACGGCACATTTACCTATCTCCCATATACATATCCTTGCCCTCGGGAAGATTTTCCCGTTTAATGAGCTATTTTCCGCCCCAAAACGTGATATATTTGTTCCCTTTTGTTCTTTATATCCCTCTAACAGGGGATTATCATGTAATCTGTACAATATCGTAATAGCCCAATCATCAATCAGCAACGCATGCGTTTATTTGGAGTTATAGAGTTGACAGCCATCCATTTATTCCGTACACTTTTTGTTAGGAGGATTGACTGACGACGCCTGGCGCGGGGAGTGTTACTGATGGGCCTGATAAACTGTCCCAATTGTGACGAGGTATTACCAGATACAGCAAAACTTTGCACTACCTGCGGCAGGCTGGTAGTTGCTTCTGTGCGCCAATCGCCCATTGCACCCGATGCCGCATGGGATGCGCCTACTGAAGCCGAGCAATTCCAGGAAACAGGCTCCTGGGAGGCCCGCAAAACCAACCAGTTACCGGACTCCGATCATCAGGTCACATGGCATAAAGATGTGGAATACCGGCCCCGACGCGAACCCGTCACGTCTTTGCCGCGTCCTCCTCAGACCCCTCTCAGGCTTCCCGCGCCTTCATACGATGTGCTATATCCGCCTCGCCGCCTGACGCCAGCCGCTTTTTTCTGGATTAGCCTGACACTATTTTTAGTCCTTGTGCTCGGCAGCATTTTTGGTATCGTGGCAAGTCTCGGCCAGGGCCTTTCATCCAGTAATCATGGCATCTCTTTACAGGTCACGCCTAATACTGTCGATGTCGGCGGTACAATCACGCTGCGAGGCACTCATTTTAACCCTCGTGGCGCGGTGGGATTGACCCGTGACGCCTCTATTCCTGTAATGGATACTGGCGGGAACGAAATCATTACAGCCAACGCCAATGGCACCTTCACCGATACAGTTATCGTTGATGGCAGTTGGGGAGGCGGGCCACACACGTTGAACGCGGAAAATGCTGTTACCCATAAAATTGCGACCTTTCCTATTCTGGTCATCGGGCAAAATATTTCTTCGCGACCTGCGCACCTGCGGCTTTCGGTCAATACGCTGGATCTGGGCCTGGGGGACCAGGCAACCAATAGCTCGAAGACGATCATCCTATCAAATCTTGGCGGCGGCCAGATCAACTGGCAAGGAGCGCCTGACCGTTCCTGGCTACAGATCAGCCCGCAGAGTGGGACTATTTTTGCCGGACAGACTTCCAGAGTGATGATAGCAGTAGATCGCTCCAATATGCAGCCGGGGACTTATAGCGGCCAACTGCTCTTTAAATCAAATGCAGGGGATACTCCTTTGCCGGTTACTATGCAGGTAACGCCGCTTATTGCCGGGCAGGAGCCGGTACTACAGCTATCCCCTGCCGTGCTCTCTTTCACCGGAGTTGATGGTGGCGCATCACCAGCGGCGCAACCTATCGCAATCAGCGACCCTGGCGTCCTGCCTCTGTCCTGGAGCGCCGCAACGGACCAGCAATGGCTTAGCATTACGCCGAACTCTGGCATAATCAATCCATCCGAGAGCGAAAGTGTAGCCGTACGCGTCAATACAAGTACATTATTGCCTGGTATGTATCACGGCATAGTTACCTTTGATGGCACTGGCGCAGGGCCGGTAAAAGATAGCCCGCAAAGCGTCAATGTCAGCATCACTATCATTCCTGGCTGCTCATTACAGATTTCGCCAAGCTTACTGGCGTTCACAAGCAGCGATCTTCAATCAGCGCCGCCTCCAAAAACCATCAATCTGGGGACATCCCAGAGCTGTACGGCCCCATTACAATGGAGTGCCATCAGTAATGCAAACTGGCTAAATATCAGTGCGACTCATGGAACAACTCCCGCTCATCCTGCTGTGAGCGTTAATACTAGCAATCTAGCGCCTGGCACCTATAATGGCACGATCAACTTCAGTACTTCGGCAGGAACGCAGAGTCTAGCAGTGAGCCTGGCTATAGGCTCACCATCCACACCTGTGATCTCCACGCCTTCTACTTCGCTGGCCTTCAATGACGTGGAAGGACAGGGTAGCGCGCCTGCATCACAAACGATTGCTCTCACTAATACAGGAGGGGGCGTGCTAAAATGGAGCGCAACGGCGGCTACCACAACCGGCGGGGCATGGCTGGCGGTTATACCAGGTAGCGGCATCCTCGCAGCCAATCAAACAGCCGGGCTGAGTGTGACTCCCACCTTGCTGAGTGGAATGACGCCTGGAACTTATACAGGCTCCATCACTATCACAGGGACCGATGCGCTGGGCAAGCCCGCGACAGGAAGCCCGCAGATAATCCCTGTAAGCCTCGTGGTTCAGGCAGCCTGCGGCATTAGTGCAGATACCGCCGGGCTTGCATTTAGCGGAGGCAACGGCCAGAATCCCGCGGCGCAAACCATCACCATCACGGCTGGAGGTGCCTGCGCTAATACACTTGACTGGACGGCGGCTATCGCCACAAACACGGGAGGAGCGTGGCTGGCAGTACCACAAACATCGGGCACGGTCACACTTACCAGTCCCTCGACGGTGAACGTCGGCGTTGTTACCGGTGGTCTGGGAGCTGGCAGTTATAATGGCGCTATCACTATCACGGCAACGGATAGCGTCAGCCATGCCTCCATTGGAGCGCCCCTGCATATTCCGGTCACGCTGGTCATACAACCGCCGTGTACGCTGCAAGCGCCATCCATCTCGACGATCAACGACACCGTCGAAGCAGGAACGAATCCGTCCGCCAGCACATTTACTGTCGCCGTTACCGGAACCTGCGCCGGGGACGTGACCATTACGCCCACTGTGACGCTGGAAACGGGGACCGGATGGCTGGCTGTCTCGCCCTCTTCCGCTACTATCGTGGCTGGCAATAGCCAGACCTTTACCGTCAACATCACATCCGCTGCGCTCGCAGCCGGGACGTACTCCGGCACGATCTCGCTGGCGGCTGTCAACGGCGGAACGGCTATCGCGGGCAGCCCTCAAGCGGTCGGCGTGGCATTAACTGTGATGCAGCCGCCGTCGCTGGCGCTAAACCCCGCCTCGCTCACTATCAATGCTACGACTGGAACGGTGTCTCAGCCTTTCACTATTAGCAATAGTGGCGGTATGCCCCTTAACTGGACGGCAACCCTGGATGCCAAATCTCCCGCTTTTGTTTCGCTTTCAGCCGGAGCCGGCAGCAATCTCGCAGGAGGGGGGAGCGCGACTGTTAATCTGATCGTCAATGCCACAGGTGTTACTGGCGGCAACGCCTATCAGGCAAATGTGATTATTAGCGCCATCGATCCCGCTACCGGTCAGCCTGCAAGCAGTAGTCCAATAACCTTGCCGGTCACTATCAATATCGCGGCTCCAAGCATGCAGGTAAGCACTACACAACTGATATATAATGCCACCGCTGGCGGCGCTCCGGTCGCACAAGCCATAGTGATTAGCAATATGGGTGGCAATACATTAAACTGGGCTGCGGGAACGCCCTCGCAGAGCTGGTTGTCGGTCAGCCCGCTCAGTGACAGCGATATCTCTATGGCAACATCAACGGTTACATTCTCAATCAGTATAACCAGCATGGGAACAGGCTCATATACAGCTACCGTGGTGATTACGCCTTCGGTGGGTTCGCCAATAACAGTGACCGTCTCGCTCACTATTACCGGGCCAGGACCGCCAACACCCACACCGGGAACGACACCGACCGCAACCGCTCTTTCGGGGACGCCAACTTCGACCAAGAAGCTCCAATCAATAACAATGCCCAGATAACTCTCAGCCCATCAAGGAAGATCCTATCAGGCAGGGAAGTCCCTCTTTTCTTCGTCCTGCAATCTACTGCGTCAACTCCCTGACCCTTGCGATCTGGCCCGCATCGTGAGTCCAGTCTTCTTTTCCGCTCTCATCGCTCATAATGGGCGTCTCTAGTAAAACAGCGATATGTTTAAGACGGGGATCAGTCAATATCGCCCGCAAGCCTTCTTCTGGAATATCTCCCTCGCCCAGGCGTTTATGGACATCGCGATGACTTCCCAGGGCCATTTTGGTATCGTTGAGGTGCAAAACCTTGAGGCGCGCGAGTCCGATGGTTGTATCAACCTGCTGGAGCACCAGCCGGGCGGATTCTGCTGTGGAGATATCATGGCCGGCTCCCCATAAGTGGGCCGTATCCAGGCAAATTCCCAGCCGCTCGCTATACTGCGGCACCAGCGCGAGAATAGCCGCGAGCTGCTCAAAGCTATGCCCAAGCGAGTTGCCCGCCCCCACATCGTTCTCTAGCAACAGCATAACCTGTGGCAGAGATTCCTGCAACACGCGCACAACCCCCTGAGCAACGCGGGCAATCCCGGCCTCCACGCCAGCTCCCCGGTGGCTGCCGGTATGAAAGACGACATATTTCACGCCGAGAAGGGTGCCGCGCTGCATCGTCCAGGTCAGGAGAGCGATTGACTTCTCCCAGATGGTATCGTCCAGCGTCCCAAGATTAATCAGGTAGGGAGCGTGAATTACTACAGGATCAAGGTCATACTCGCGCGCTATCAAAGCAAATGCGGCATCCCCTTCAGAGTCAATCGCTGGCGGTCGCCACCCGGTCGGGTTGCTGGCAAAAATTTGCATAGCATCACAACCAATCTGCCGGGCAATTGCGGCGGTTTTCACAAGCTTAGAATGGGTGGGCATATGGCGACCGATGCGCATGAAGGCTATTCCTCACTATCCGTAGCATCAAACAATTGCACTGGCGGAGGCAGGCTCGGCTGCTCTCCAAAAGAGATGCCGGGTAATTCCTCAAGCGCAGTCAGCCCAAAGAGTTGGAGGAATTCGGCGGTAGTCGCAAAAAGGGCTGGGCGTCCTACCGTCTGAGCCCGCCCGATCTCAGCCACCAGGCCATGCTGGATCAGACTGGCTAACGCGCGATCACTGTTGACGCCGCGTACAGCCTCGATCTGGCTGCGCGTAATAGGCTGGCGATAAGCAATCACCGCCAGCGTCTCCATGGCGGCGGAAGTCAATTTTGCGGTCATCGGCAGACCAAGCAAGGCCGCAATGTAGCGCGCATGTTCAGGGGCGGTAACAAGCTGGACCTGCTCGCCAAGCCGCTGCAACCGTATACCCCGGGCTTGAGTGACCAGATCCCGCTCCAGAGCTAGCAGACCACGACGCAAAGGCTCCTCCCCCACGTCAAGCAGCTTGCAGAGTTCCGTTCGCTCCAGTGGACGCCCGGAGACAAACAGCAAACTTTCAATCGCTGCCCCAAGCTGCCTATCGACCGGTTCTAGCTCTGTTTGAGTATCAAGCACAAACTGTTCCATGATGATGCAAGTATATCATGGAAGGCAAGAGCAGGGAGCACTATCAAACATTATAGCTATAGCGTCTAAGGAATTTGAGCTGGCAGGTGATTACACGTCTTTACAAGTAGAAGTTGGACAAGTAGCAACAAGTACATTTTTCTAATCCAGAAGGAATAATACACATGCTAGCACGATTATGGAAAGATTTTCAAGAATCTTGGGAACTTTACACCACGATTGGGTTAAGTATCCTTTTCCTTTTCCTGGGTCTCTTCGGTATCCCCAATGGGATGATCGCCTCCTTGACCCTGATTGTTCTTGGCTTCCTGGCAGGTGGCTTACGGAGGCAACGAGGGATCGAAAACAGGTTCGGCAAGGAATTGCAGGCTATGTCTCAAGATATTCACGTTCTGGTCACTAATCAGATGTTTGATGAGCAAGAGCAAGCATATCAATTTCTTTGCGACTGGATCGACAAATATGGAGCAAAGAAGGCGGTTCTCTTTCAATATAGTTGCAATACGAGCATGAGCGTCGTACGTGCGCTTATGCGTAAAGGAGCTCAGGCTACCGTTTATATTCAGCATGAAGATACGGCTAACCAGATCGGCAGCGCATTTCAAGCAGACCGGATCATCAGTAGAGTAAGGAGCTTGAGAGGTGATTTAGGCAAGCGTTCATCGACGTCTAATAATCTCAAGCTCTATAAATATCGCTCACCGGCCAGCGTCAGCGCGATAAAGATTGATGATCGCGTCCTCTGTATGGGCTGGTACCTCTACGAACACCAGGATCAACCCCACCACCCGGATTTCAAGGACGATACTACAGAAATCTCGGCCCATGATGTTGCAGCAATCGTCGCCTTCGCAGGCACATCAGAATATAACAAGCTGCTAAAGACCTTCCAGGCGTTGGAAGAAAACTTCCAACAACACGCCGAAGAAGTTCAATTTTAACTGCTCTACTTCCTCGGCTGGCTAAAAACGCTTTACAACATATCCTCGGATATGCACGACACCTGTCATAATTTTAAACCCATCAGTTGTAGTACTTTTCTCTCAAGAGAAGGAAGGCTCGTAAAGCAGGCGAGGAAAAATGTATGATAATAAATCTGCCGAATTATGAAAAGCGATGGAGCTTGTTTGCAAATAAGGAGGCACCTTTTCAATATTACCGTATATAAGGAGAATATAATGCAGTATAAACCGCGCCCTGTTCGCAAAATGAATGCGCGCCAGACGATAGGACTGATTGTACTGGTGTGTACTTCAGTATTACCCGCATTAGGGCTCTCGGGTTTTCTGCCCGGCTTCAGGAGCCTGGGTGTTAGCTTCATCACCTGGCTTGTCATCTCCGTCGTTGGGGGAGCCATCGGCGGAACCCTGGCTGCGACAAATTTGAGATACTGGTATGTTGCGGGCATCGCTGGTGTGCTGATCGGACCTGGCATGCTCATCGCCACCTACTACTATACATCATTCCGTAGCGTCCTGCTGAGCATAGAAATACTGATCCCTATGGTCATCGGCGCCCTACCCGGTCTGATCTTCCTGTTCCTGGTCACCGCTCTTTTTCGGAAAAGAATACAAGCGCAGAGGTCTCCTTACCAGCAACTACCTGGTCAATAGACTCTGTACACTTGAGTGCTATAGCACATGCACCCAGGGAACATAGCAAAAGGACGCAGACCAATGACCAGCCCACTCATTCCCGGGTATATTCCTTTCATGTAGCATTATCGAGCAATATAATGCTACGCGTCTTTTCTTATCCGAAAGACTTTTAGAAAGGAATGTTTATTATGTCTGGACGACTGAAAATCAATGCTTTATTTACGTTGGTGCTGGCCGTACTATTTTACGCGTTTTTTCAGATCAGTAAGCATAATACCGCTTTATCTCAGGTGAATCCTTTCGCCGACGATCCTTACGATGCTGTAGGATCGTTTGGCGTCCAGTTTGCGCTGTTCGCAGGGCTGCTCTCGCTCGTGCGCGCTTTTCGTCCCTATCAATCAATCGACGCGCTAAAGAATCAGGAATTGCTTCTCTTACGTGGAGAATATCTGCTGTGCCTATCGGTCATGATAACGCTAGCAGCGGATATCGTGGCGCTGGTACGCCATCCCTCCTCCTGGATCGGCTCTCCCGCCGGCTACCTCCTGGCTGCGCTGACGGGAGGATTGATGTTTCTAGCGGCTCTTGGGATCTGGCTGATTCACTATTCAGCACCCAATACGGGTTCAGCTACCGCACGCAACGCCTGGCTCAGAGCGGCTGGCGTTATTATTGTGAGTATACTGATCCTGGCTCTTTACCCGGAAAGTTGGCGACAAAGTACACACGGGGAACTTTTTACGGTTCTGGTCGGGATCGCATTTCTGTTTGTGCCGCTCTGGGCTGTAGGAATCGCTATTTCTCCCTCTCCAGGAACATTCTTTGAGGATTGTATAGATGATTTTGCGGCCATGCATCGCTGGCTGAAGGCTCACGCAGGTCCTTTTGTCGTATTCTGTAACGTGTTTGAAACGATAGCCGTCTGGTCTTTTGTACGCCCGATACTGAACTGGATCAATCCGCATAAGCATACTTGGAATTTTGCAATTTTGCTGGGGATTGCAATGGGGATTGTGCTGGTGCTGGGGGAGACTCTGGGCGAAGGAGGCGGCCCGCCACAGGTTGGAAGGCTTGTTCTCGTGACTGCTATTTTCATTAGTTTAGAATGCGCAGGAGTGCTGCTAGGTTACGCACTACTGGCGAAGCCGATGGGGCTTTTTCGAGAAACTTCTATCGCGCAAGCTTTTTAATAAAAAAGGTAACACTGCTCCGATGCAGGCGCTATGTGCTCGAATAGCGCCTGCATCGGAGCAAACAAATGCGCTACAATAACTGCTTCAGTTCCCCCGTCAGGTTCAATCGCCACCAGGAGTCATTTACCATTATCCCCTTCAGCACCCCATCGTGTAACAGGTCAAAGTAATCATACACATTTTTTAAAAAAATTCAACAAATTGTTGGTATGCTATGCCGTGTCAGGTGCATGCTATGTTACTTGATATAAAAATAGAACCCATCTATTACTGGGAGGATTTTCTAGTGGGCATTACCAGTTATGTAACTCAAGATGAATCGAGCACAGTTCCCGAAATAAAATCTGTACGGACGACACAACCCTGGCAGCGCATTGTGCTAGGAGCTATATTGTTGTTAGCAACTTGCTTAAACTTTCTGCTACTTGATCGCGCCGGCTATGGCAACACATACTATGCGGCAGCAGTCAAAAGCATGCTTCAGAGCTGGCATAACTTTTTTTATGTCTCTTTCGATCCCGGTGGCTTTGTGACGATTGATAAACCACCGCTAGGTTTCTGGTTACAGGCGTTAAGCGCGAAAATTTTCGGTTTTAGCGGCTTCAGCCTCATTTTGCCTCAGGCGTTAGCTGGCGTGTTTTCGGTGGCCGTACTCTATTACCTGGTACGGCGCATTTTTGGCCCTGGCGCGGGATTGTTGGCAGCTCTCTTTCTGGCAATAACGCCCATCAGCGTGGTTGCTAACCGCAATAATATCGTCGATAGCACGCTGGTACTGGTCGTGCTGTTGGGAGCCTGGGCCGTAAGCAAGGCGACTGAAACGGGACGCCTACGCTGGTTATTGCTGTGCGCGGTACTGATCGGATTGGGCTTCAATATTAAAATGCTCCAGGCCTACCTTGTCATACCGGCATTTGGCTTGATGTACCTCTTAGGCGCGCCTGAGAGCTGGTGGACGCGCATCTGGCACCTGACGCTGGCCCTGCTGGTATTGCTGACCATCTCGCTCTCCTGGGCAGTGGTGGTAGATCTTGTTCCGGCCTCGCAACGTCCCTATGTCGGCTCTAGCCAGACCAACTCGGAAATCGAGCTAGCCTTTGGGTATAATGGCATCGAACGTCTGACCGGTCTGGTGAGAGGGGCAGGAAGAGACATTCGAGCAACCGATCAGGCCAGTCAACCCCCGCAGGGTGGAGTTGGTTTCCTGGGCAATGCTGAAACCGGGAATCCGGGTCCGCTACGCCTCTTTAATACGCAGTTGGGCGGTCAGACGAGCTGGCTGCTGCCGCTGGCAATTCTTGGCCTCATCCTGGCCGGTTGGCGAGCCGGAATACGCTTGCCGCTCAATAGGCGACAACAATCGCTGTTAATGTGGGGAATGTGGCTGCTCACGATGGGCATATTCTTTAGCGTGGCTGGCTTTTTCCACACCTACTACCTGGTCATGATTGCGCCGGCCATCTGCGCGCTGGCCGCGATAGGGCTGATCGCCCTCTGGCAGGAATACCAGCAGAACAACTGGCGCGGCTGGCTGCTATCTGCGGCGCTGCTGATTACGGCTACGGTGCAGGTCGTTATGCTGCTGCCCTATAACGGCTTTCGCCAGATATTGATACCGTCCATCCTGATTCTCACTATCGTAGCCGCTGTTTTGCTGCTACTAGCGCGCTTTATCTCGCGGATACAGAGCCGCCGGGTATTGATGACGGCGATAGCTATTGGTACGTTCGGGCTACTGATAGCGCCAATGGTCTGGACCAGCAGTTCGCTGGTGCTCCCATCGATTGCGCTTATTCCCAGAGCAGGTCCGGCTTCGCTTGCTATCGTTGGCTTCCCTGGTGGTAGAAATGGCCGCAATGTAGCAGGCTTTTCTGGCAGCCCTCGCAACGGGCAATTTCCAGGCGCCCCGAGTAATGGTCAGTTCCCGGGCTTCTTTGGGGGAAGAGCAGGCATTGGGGCAGGGCAGGCGATAGACCCTTTTTCGACTGCGGATAAAAAACTGGAACAGTACCTGCTGGCCCATCAGGGAAATACCCGCTACCTCGTCGCAACCACCAATGCCATGTCAGCGTCTCCCATTATTCTGGACACAGGAAAACCTGTTATGGCTCTTGGCGGCTTTTCCGGCAGCGATCCCATCGTGGATGCTAGCAAACTGTCCGCGATGGTCGCCGACGGCACCGTGCGCTACTTCCTGATCCCTTCGCTGGGCTTTAACAATTTGCCTCCCCAGATACGAGACACGCTAGAAGCGCTGGGCGGAGGTGGCAATAGAGGAGGATTTGGCGGATTCGGCGGCGGTAATATCCAGGCCATCAATAACTGGGTGAGCACGCACTGCACTGTAGTTCCAACTGATCAGTGGCAAACGCCCTCCACTACCGGTCAGGCAGGGAGGTTCAGGGGCCTGGCGCAACAGACATTGTACAGTTGCGGCAATGCCAATCCATAGATGAATCGGGGAGCGACAGGGCAACCGCAAGGGATATCTTGCAATTCCGCCCGCCAACGCTCCCACGATCAATCGGGGAGCTACCGCGTCTAGCAGGGCAGGGACAAGCCCTGCCTCTACGGCGCACGGCAAGGAAGGCCCCTACGGAGTGCGGAATCGAAGTAGATCGGATCACAGAGTTGGAAATCAGACAACATTTGCAAACACTACGTCCGCTGCTGCTCTCTGATGCCGCTCGTCCATTGCGCTTCGTATGCATTGGAGGCATTGCAGGAGTAATCCAGTTGAGCATACTCGAGTTGCTCGCGAAGTATGGGTGGAGCGCAGTTGTGGCTAACCTGATAGCCTTTTTGCTATCGGCGCAGGTAAACTTCCTGTTAAACTCACTCTTTACCTGGCATGATCGCCAGGTAAAGAGTGGAGCTAGCAGGCTCAAAGCCATTTTTATACGCTGGCTCTCTTTCCACGGCTCTATTGCGGGAACAGCCTTACTCAATGAACTGGTGTTTATCATAGCCAGCGCCATTGTACCGACGCTGCTGGCTTCAGCACTGGGCATTGGTAGCGCGGCTTTGATCAACTTCTTTGTCTTTAATCGTCTTGTATTCCGACAACCTGCAAGCCAGACGAACGTACAGAATTCAGGGAAAGACGACATAAAAAGGCATACAACGTTCGCTACAGCCCGGACAGAGAAAGCATTTGCAGAAAGGATGTTTACCGCAATGGATGTCAAAGAAGAGCCTGTTCAGCAACTTGAGCAAGCGGAGCATCTTACGTATTCCATTATTGCGCCCGTTTTTGATGAAGTAGAAACGCTGCCGCACTTTTATGAACGCATGGTTCGCGTCATGGAAGATATAGGAGAGCCGTTTGAGCTTATCCTCATTAACGATGGGAGCACCGATGGTTCTTATGCAGTGATGCGAAAACTGCACGAAGAGGATGCAAGAGTGCGGATCATCGATTTTTCGCGCAACTTCGGGCATCAGATTGCTATTTCGGCGGGCCTTGATTATGCACGGGGCGATGCCGTCATCATTATTGATTCGGACCTACAGGACCCGCCGGAGGTCGTTGCGCTATTAATCGCGCGCTGGAAAGATGGGGCGGAAGTAGTCTATGCGCAGCGCACGCAGCGCGCAGGCGAAACGTTTTTCAAGTTGGCAACAGCGGCAGCTTTCTATCGACTGATTGCCCGCCTCACTTCGATAAACATTCCGCCCGATACAGGCGATTTCCGGCTGCTGGACCGGCGGGTGGTAAAAGCGTTAACAAGCATGCGGGAACATCATCGTTTCATGCGCGGGCTATCTTCCTGGGTAGGATTTCGCCAGGAGGCTGTCCAGTACCAGCGGCACGAGCGATTCGCGGGTTCCACCAAATACCCGCTGAAAAAGATGATTCGCTTCTCACTCGATGCCATTACCAGCTTCAGCTACGTACCGCTACAGTTGGCGACCAGCCTGGGCTTCTTTCTAGCGGGTCTCAGCCTGATAGGTATCTTGATCGCTATCATCCTGCGCATCTTCATGGGTGCGATTGTCGGCCAGGCTTCGACCCTTATCCTGGTCCTCTTTCTGGGCGGCATTCAGCTTATCTTCCTGGGGATCATCGGCGAATATCTGGGGCGGATCTACGACGAGGTGCGCGCCCGCCCGCTCTATATTGTGCGCGAGGTGTTAGAGTAAAGAGAGCGTACCAGCAAATCTATGTGCAGTTGCCAAATCACATTCAAGGCATTTACCATTGGGTTGTGAGATGTAGTGATGAGTTTTGCCTTCGTTGGAGCAAGGAGGTGTGGTTGAAGGAGCAAAAAGGCTCTGCCAGGCGTCAGAGCCTTTTTGCTATGTCGGCGTAAGCGTTAGCAGGCAGTTGAGAAAGTGTTTAGTCTGCCCGCAAAGTCGTAAAGGCCGAATTTGGCGGGCGTTGGTTGGGGTGTCCTGGCGAACCAATAGAGATTGGTCTCATCCTGCAAGGTAAACCCGTCGACCAGAATAGGAGCGATAGGATTCCCTTCCAGGAAGTCGCCCGTCTCCAGGTTATTCTGACATCCTCCACCGGCATTCAACCAGGGCGGCGTTGGGTTGTTGCCCAAGGGATCGTCCAGCCATTCGGCGGTCTCGTGGCTCATCGCGGTAATCCCAGCTACCCCAGAGAAGATCCCAGGAGTGGAAACGCTCTCGAAGATCTCCGTGTGGATGGCGTTCGGGTTCGTGGCGGACGTGAAGGTATCGTGGAAGCCCAGTACACAGCACTGGAGGTTTTTGGGATCGATTGAGCCAAAGTTGAGGTAGACGTCGCGGAACTGGAAGACCGGCAGGCTATCAGCCGGCAGATGCATAGCCAGTACTTCGTTCTCAATCCAGGGAATGAAGACGTTGATGTCCACAATCCCGATGCTGATGTTGGTGGTCGTCTTGAAGACCAGGTCAGCTACCTCATTGCTGGTGTTAAACGGCAGAGTGAAATGGAGCGTGGGTCTCACATCGGGCTGATTGAGCAAGACATGATAATTCGGGCTAGTAGTGGTGACGAAGTTGTTGAACTGGTTGCGCATGAGCGCGTCCGACCACTGCGCCCGCGAGCCCGTCAGCATGTGGTTCTTGCTAAAAATCGGCGAGTCGAGCAAAGTGTCTGTATTCTGCCCACCGCCGGAGAAGGTGACGTTCTGATCGGGGAAGTGGAACGCGACAGGGATCACGATGGTCTTGATGTGGGTGGTATGCGAACCAAGTGCCGGGTCGCTCCCCACCATAGTGAACGGGAAGGTCGTGTTATTGAACGTAAACGAGCCATTAAACGTTGGCACAAACTGTATGCCTCCCCCGGAGAGGCCAGCCGCGCGTTTGACGCTCGCCATCTGCGTCGCCGTGTGCATTTGCGAGGGCGACAGGTAGCGTCCACGTAGCTGAGCGAGGCTGATGGTGGGAAAACCACTACTCTGCGCGGCCTGTGCAGATGGTTGGGCAAAGACAGTAATTGTTCCTACCAGAACGAGTGTCAGAGCCATTGCGAGGGAAATACGTAGGAACCAACTTTTCTTGAATGACATAGCAAATCCTTTCATGCATTCAATTCAAAACACCTGTAGAGAAATAGGATACCACCACGAAAATTGTGCAAAGAGTTGCTGGATAAGCCTGGCAGCATCTCATTATACAACAATCGAGATGACAAGAGAAAGATCAATAGAGATTTCTTTTCGTCAGACACAAGACGAATAGATTATCCTGCTCTACAGAAGAGGTCTATAGACTTATACGAGATAATGTTACACTACATTGATGCAGAAGAAAGTACAATGGTCCCAGGTAAATGACTAGAAACGCCATACTGTCGCAATCTTAGTGAAAACGCTAATCTACCGCTTCGCCGCACAAAAGAGGAGGGAGGAGTTGCAGAACATGCGCAATGCGCATGTTCTGCAACTCCTCCCTCCTCAAAAAGAGCCCCGCGGGCGCGCTCACTCATGAGGTAAGCACGCGAGACACACCCCTGTTAAAGGTTTTCAATCGTCACGGGTTCGATCTTATCGGCAGGCTCGAAATTGAACACTCTGGAGTAGAAGTATAGTTCGGCTTCGAGCGAACGTTTAATGTTTTCAGCGCGACGGAAGCCGTGTTGTTCGCCCTCGAAGGGGAGATATGCGACCGGGACTTTGTTCTTTTTTAGCTCCTCGACCATCAGTTCCGCCTGATTGGGTGGCACCACTTTATCTTCCAGGCCCTGGAAGAAGATTACTGGACAGGAGAAGCGGTCGATAAAGTTGATCGCGGAACGCTGATAGTAGAGGTCGCGCGCTTCGGGGTAGGGCCCGATCAGGCTGAAGAGGTAGCGTGACTCGAATTTGTGTGTGTCTTTGACAAATATATCCAGGTCGCTCACGCCAAAATGACTGGCTCCTGCCTTGAAGACATCGCGGAAGGCCAGGGCGCAAAGGGTGGTATAGCCGCCGGCGCTCCCGCCATGAATAGCGAGGCGATTGCCATCAACCAGGCCGCGCGCCACCAGATATTTCGTACCATTGACGCAGTCATCGACATCAACAACGCCCCATTGTCCATAGAGCCGCTCGCGATACTCTCGGCCATAGCCCGTGCTACCGCCATAGTTTACGTCCAGCAGAGCAAAGCCGCGGCTGGTCCAGAACTGCCGGTTCAGACTGAGGGCGCTTGAGACCGCGCTGGTTGGCCCGCCGTGGCTCTCGACGATCAGCGGCGGAAGTTCTCCGGCGGGAGCCACATAATCGGGGTTACAAGGTGGGTAGAAGAAAGCATAGGCGGTAAGACCATTTTCTGTGGAGAATTCAATCGCCTGCGGGGTGGAGATGTAGCGTTGATCTATCTCAAGGTTACTGGCAGAGCGCAAGACCTTGCTGGTTCCGGTGGCGATATCGAAACGAGCGACGACGCCACTATTGGTCGGCGAGGCACCGATAAACACAACCTGCTCTGCGTTGACTCGGATATTGGACATGGTTTTATAAGGAACCGAAAGAGGCGTGAGCTGACAAGTAACGGTGTCAAGGGAAGCTAGATGCGCCTCGCCTTCCCCAGCATACCAGCAAACAATGCGTTGAGCTGAGACGAAGCCGTAGGTGGACATGCCAAAGGACCACTGCGGCGTACCAAACTCGGCATTTTTCGGGTGCAGCGGTTCGACTTTGCCGTCGCGTAGCCGATAGAGGTTCCACCAGTTGGTGCGGTCAGAGATGAAATAGAGCGTTCCATCCGGGGACCATTCGGGCTGGAAGATCGATTCGCGCGGCCCGCCCGCAATCAGTTGAGCGTGCTTGATGAGGCCATCCTGATCAAATTCGCCGACCCATAGCTCGGTGCCGTCCCAGGGCATATTGGGATGATTCCAGGTTAGCCACGCTAGGCGCGAGCCATCGGGACTCAGGCGCGGGGAAGAGTAGAAGTCGTTGCCGCTTACAAGAGTCTGGACGCGTTCTGCTCCCGTAAGGGAAACGCTGATGAGCTTATTAATCGCCTCCTGCCCAGGATTAGCATGGTCTTCACCCACACAGATCAAGCGTCCACGCTGTCGATCCATCACCATGTCAGCGTAGCGCAAACCGGACTGGGAGGCAACCGATTCGGGTGTAGAACCTGGGGAGACGCGATAGAGATGCTGATCGACGAAATTTGAGAAATAGATCGTTCCTTCGCTGACGGTGAAGCTGCCACCGCCGTACTCATGAACGCGAGTGCGGGCATTAAAGGGAAGAGGAAGAACATCGGTCGTAGCGCCATCGGCGGTGTAGCGCATGATAGCAACGCGCCCGCCTTCCGATGGACGGGTTTCACTCCAGTAAATATCGCTCCCATCGAGGATGATTTGCCCTAAAACATTTGCTTTAGAGAGGAACAAATCCGGTGTGATAGGGGATTTCCAGGAGCCATAGGGAGCAATTTGTGGGTTGGTCATGTTAGTTTCCTTTCCCTCCAGGACGCGCTCAGGCAGGTCCCTACGCTATTTCGCGCTCCGTAGGGACCCGCTTTATCGCGTCCTGCGCGATTTATCGCATCCCCGTGGAACGCGGAATCGCAATAAATACAACGGTATTACCTCAACATTAGTGGCACCGCCTGCTGGAGCAGGCTTGTTAGCCAGAATGGGAGCAGCGTTCCCATCGCCAGGGTACCAAGCGCGGCAATTACCAGGGCGCTCCATGATAGCCAGGTCAATTCGCCACCCTGCTCTTGATCGGTTGTTGTGGAAGCGGAACTTGCTCCCGACCTGGATGCAGCAGGGGCAGGCGATAAATCGCCCGAGGCGGGCGCGCTAAAGCTGGCCCCTACATGTGTCCCTACGGGGGGTTTCGCTGGGGCCACGGCGGTGGCAGTTCCAGCCGCCGATAGAGCGCCGGATGTGCGGGCGGCTGCAACTGAACTTGCTGCCACTCTTGAACCTCCTCTTGGAGTTACTGGCACGCCTGGCAAAGGAGTCTGGGCAGGAGCCACGCTGGCGGCTGTGGGTTCCATGAACATGGTGGCGATGATGCGCAAGTAATAGTATATACCCAGCACGCTGGCGAGGACGCCGATGATCAAGAGTTCGGGATGTCCGCCGACAAGCGCAGCATAGAACAGGTAGTATTTGGCGGCAAAACCCGCCATTGGTGGGAAGCCCGCCAGGGCCAGCAAGAAGAATGCCAGGAAGCCTGCCAGCACGGGACGACGATACCACAACCCGCGCAGGTCGTCAGCATCGTTGCCCGAGTTATCGGCTCGTTCCAGCATGGAGACGACGCCAAAGGCCCCCAGATTCATAAAAGCATAACAGAGCAGATAGAAGAGAATGGCCGAGACCCCCAACGTGCCGCCAACGACGATACCAATGAGCAGGTAGCCAGCGTGGGCGATGCTGGAGTAGCCGAGCATGCGCTTGGCATTGCTTTGCACCAGCGCCATAATATTGCCACCGACGATAGTCAGCACAGCAATCACCCAGACGATAGGCAGCCAGTCTACCTTGACAGCACCAAGCACGATATCGAAGACGCGGGTGAAGGCGATCAGCGCCGCGGCTTTGGTGCCGACCGACATAAAAGCCGTGACGGGAGCTGGCGCGCCCTGGTAGACATCGGGGGTCCACGCCTGGAAGGGGATGGCCGAGATCTTGAAGGCAAAACCGACTGTGAGCAGGCCCATGCCGATGAGCATGAGCGTTGGCGCGTGCAGAGGCGCGGTCGTCGTGCCCGGTTCAAGCAGGAAGGCGTGCAGGATGTCGATAAACGACGTGTGGCCCGTTGCGCCGTAGATCAGAGCTATGCCGTACAGCAAAAAGGCCGAGGCGAACGAGCTGAGCAGGAAATATTTCATGCCCGCTTCCTGAGAAGATGCGCGCCGGGCCACAAATCCGCAGAGGATGTAGAGGGCGAGCGAAAGCATCTCGATGCCCAGGAAGATCATCAAGAAGCTGGTCGCAGCCGCCAGCAACATCATGCCGGTGGTAGCCAGCAGCATCAAGGCGTAATATTCGCCCTGGTGAACCAGCCCCAGCCGCTTGAGATAGGCAGGCGAGAGCAGAATGCCCAGCCCGCTGGCACTCAAGATGATCAGATAAGCAAAAAGCGTTGCCGGATCGGAGCCGATCATCTGGTTAAATGCGCGCTGATGATCGCCGATGACCCAGAGCACAATCGTTGCGGCTACTGCTCCGAGCACGGCAAGCAGGCTCAAGAGCGGCAACACGACGAAATTGGCGGGGCCGCTGTGCTTCGATTTTTCGCCGGCATGCGGCAGCGCCAGGTCAACGAGCATGATGATCAGGATCATGCCTACCAGGACCAGCACTGGCGCGATCCGCCCCCAATCGGCGGGGGAAACTGTGAATGTAAACGTCATATATGTACACCTCTCAGGTGGTTGCGATAAATCGGGTCCCTACCGCACAATCGCGTTTCCGAGAATTTGCAGCGTGTTCAGTACCGAAGGCTCTAATAAAAAGGTCAAGGGTAAGGGCTGCAAGCCGAGATAAAAGATCAATGCCAGCAGGGGCAAGATGGTCACGAACTCGCTTATGTGCAGATCAGGCAGTGTGTTTTTACGGATGCTTGCCCCAACAACAGTCCTGGTATTCCGCCCGCCAACGCCGCTCTCGCGTCTAGCTTCGCTCAGGCGGGCGGCAAAGAAGCCTTCATTCTGGCGCGGCCCCTGCATGATGCCCAGGAAGAAGCGCAGCATGTACCAGGCCGCCGGAATAACGACCAGCGTCCCCAGCACACCAAACCAGATATTATTGCGGAACGCTCCCAGCAAGGCTAAAAACTCGCCGGCGAAACTATTCAGTCCGGGTAGGCCAAGCGACGAGAGCACCGTGATGATCATTACCGTTGCCAGGACAGGGATGCGCGCAGCCAGACCACCGAAGTCGCTGAGGCGGCGCGTGCCTACCCTTTGCTCAATAAAGCCGACGATCAGGAAGAGGGCAGCGATGGTAATGCCGTGATTGACCATCTGCATCACCGATCCTTCCACTCCCTGGACATTGAAAGCAAACATGCCGAGCATGATAACACCAAGATGGCTGATGCTGGAGTAACCGAGCAGGCGTTTCAAATCTGTCTGCACCAGCGCCATCAACGCGCAGTAGAGAATGCCAGCCACCGCCAATCCACTGAAGTACGGGGCCAGATTCTGCATGGCCTGTGGGAAAAGCGGAATGCATAAGCGCAGAAAGCCGTACGCTCCCGTCTTCGACATCGCTCCAGCGAGCATGGCAGTTACCGGCGCTGGCGCTTCGCTATAAGCATCGGGCAGCCAGCTATGGAACGGGATGAACGGCACTTTGACGACAAAGGCGGCGGAGAATGCGAGCAGCAGCCAGATCTGTATTGTGCCGTCAAGCTTTGTGCCAAGCAGGCTTGCCAGGTCAAGGGTATAGCTACCGCCGGTTGCTACCTGGTGGTAGTAACCAAGCGCGATAATGCCTGCCAGCATCAGCAGGCTGCCGATGGAGGTATAGAGCACAAATTTGAAGGCGGCATAGATGCGGCGCTCACCTCCCCAGCTTCCAACCAGGAAATAGGCCGGGATCAGCATCAGTTCCCAGAAAATATAGAACAGGAAGAGGTTGGTCGAGAGAAAGACGCCCAGAATGCCACTTTCGAGCAGGAGCATAAAGGCCATGTAGTTTTTGACTTTTTGCTCGATACCGAACGATGCAGCGATAGATACCACGGTCAGCAACGCAGTGAGCACAACCAGCAAGATGCTGATGCCATCTACCCCAAGACTATAATTGATGCCGAGCGGAGCAATCCATGTCACCTCCTCGTTGAACAGGAAGGTTCCCTGGAAGGTTGCGCTCACAGTAGATTGCGAGTAAATGAGCATCAGGATGGCTGTGAGCACCAGATTCGCGCCCGCCACAGCCAGCGCCGTCCAGCGAATCGTGTTATGGAAATCTCTGGGGAAAAACAGGAGCACGATCCCGCCCACCAGAGGCAGCAATGTGATAACCGATAAAATAGGAAACATGACCTCTACCCCCTCACCGCGTAATAAATGACGATCAGCACGACGCCGAGCAGGATGATCAGGGCGTAATTGCGCATGTAGCCCGTCTGTAAACGCCGCAAGCCCGTGCTGCTCAAGCGGAACAGGAACGCCAGACCACGACTGCCCCCATCAAGCAAATCGCCTTCGATGAAGCGACTGGCGAAGCGTCCGAGAGCCTGCAAGGGATTGACGAGCCCGGCGGTCAATATCTCGTCAATATAATACTTGTGGAAGACCAGTTGATAGAGCGGGTTTCTGCTCTCTTTATATTCGAAACCGCCGCGATAGAGCAACCATGCGACGCCAATTCCTCCAAGCGCGAGCGCGAGGCTCAGGCCAGTCGAGAGCCATCCCAGAGCAAAGGAGATCGTGGGCGCTTTCACCGCTAAGACGGAGGCCAGGAAATTGGCCAGCGGCTGCCACTGTGGACGACCAAACAGGGCCAGCGAACCAACAAAGCCGCCGATAACGGAGAGCACCGCCAGAATCACCAGAGGAACGGTCATCACCGCAGGCGCTTCGTAGATATCGTAATAACCGACGCGGCCCGCGTGATGCCCAGGGCGAGGGCTAGCCTCGCCCCTACCATCCTCTTCGTCTTCCTCCTCTTCTTCGTTGTGAGCCGTGACGACGTTGCCGCGATAGCTGCCAGTGAAGATGCCAAAGAAGAGGCGGAACATATAGAAGGCCGTCAGAGCGGCGGTGAGCAGGCCAACGCCCCATAAGACATAGAACCAGGGGTTCTGGGTTGCGTTCGCCTGAGCCAGCACCGAGCCAAGAATATCGTCCTTACTCCAGAAGCCTGAGAGCGGGAAGATGCCGCTGATCGCCAGAGCTGCGATCAGGAAGGTCCAGAAGGTAATCGGCATGCGCTGACGCAACCCGCCCATCTTGCGCATATCCTGTTCGCCGCCCATTGCATGGATCACAGCGCCAGCGCCCAGAAAGAGCAGGGCCTTGAAGTAGGCGTGCGTCGTGAGATGAAAGATGCCGCCGGTATAGTTATGGACGCCCTCAGCCATGAACATGTAGCCAAGCTGGCTGATGGTGGAATAGGCCAGGACGCGCTTGATGTCGAGCTGGAAAAGAGCGATGGTAGCGGCAAAGAGGGCGGTAGCGCCGCCAATGCCAGCCACGATATTGAGGGCAACGGGGGCCAGTTCAAAGAGCGGATTGGCGCGGGCAACCAGGTAGACGCCGGCAGTAACCATCGTTGCGGCATGGATCAGCGCGCTGACGGGCGTCGGGCCTTCCATAGCATCGGGCAACCACATATAGAGCGGCAACTGGGCCGATTTGGCGGTACAGGCCAGGAAGAGCAGCAGCGTGATGGCAGTTGCCGTCGGACCTCCCAATGCAGAAGGGGAGAGTTTACCAAAAACATCCTGATAGTTGAGCGAGCCGAAGTTGATAAAGATCAGGAAAATCGCCAGCATCAGGCCAAAGTCGCCGATGACGTTGATCACAAAGGCTTTCTGCGCCGCCGCAACCGCCGCACGGCGCTGGTACCAGAAGCCTATGAGCAGGAATGATGCCAGACCAACCAGCGCCCAGCCGACCAGCAGGAAGAGAAAATTATCGGCAGTGACCAGCAGAACCATCGCGAAAATAAAAAAGTTCATGTAGGCGAAGAAACGCCAGAAGCCAGGATCGTCTTCCATATATCCGGCTGAATAAATATGGATCAGCAGACCAACGCCGGTTACGATCATCAGCATGGTGGCAGAGAGCGGATCGAAGAGCTGGCCAAAGGAAATTTGCAGGTTGCCGGAGACGACCCAGGTATAGATAGTGGGATCGCTGACGCGCCCGGATACGGGGGTGCCGATCATGGATAAAAAGCTGAGGGCGGCGAATACGAAGGCCAGCCCGCAGGCCCCCCACGCCACCGCCAGGATCGCCCCTCGCGACATAAATCTGCCCAGCACGCCCAGGATCATAAATCCCAGCAGGGGCAGGATGAGCACTCCAAAACTCAGATTTGTCATCATTAGCCTCGCAATACGTTCATCTCGTCAACATCGATATTGCGGCGTGTGCGGAAAATGGAGACAATAATAGCCAAGCCAACCACAACCTCGGCAGCCGCCACAGTCAATACGATAAAAACAAACATCTGTCCATCCGCAGAATCGAGAAAGCTTGAGAAAGCCACAAATGCGAGATTGACGGCATTCAGCATCAATTCAATTGACATAAAGATAATCAACGGGTTGCGCCTGGCAAGCACGCCGATGCTGCCGATAGTGAATAGGATGGCGCTCATGATCAAGTAAGCGGATAGCGGCATGGTTCAGCTCCCTCCAACATAGAAACGGCGTTACGCCCTCCGACCAAAAATGAGCGCACCGAGAATCGCGACGACGATCAGCAGGCTGGTAACTTCAAATGGGAACAGAAAGCCGTGGAAAAGGGCCAGGCCGAACGCCTGGATATCGCCCTGTTTCGCGACCATAGCGGAGAGGCTATTGGCCGGATCGGCCTTCGTGCCCGAGGCGATGGTGCCTGTAAAAATCAAATAGCTCAAGGCTCCCACCAGTGTCAGCCCCAATACACTGCCGACGATGCGTTGCCAGGGCATGCGGTCCTGTTCCTCGGTACCGCCAGCTTCGGGCGCGAGCATCGTCACCACGAAGAGGAAAAGCACCATAATTGCGCCTGCGTAAATCAAAATCTGCACAATGGCGATAAACATCGCCCCTAATTGCAGGTAGAACATCGCCAGAAATAACAGCGTGAGGATCAGGCTCAAGGCGCTATAGACGGCGTTCTTGAAAGCGATGACCCCTATAGCAGAGGCGGTGCTGGCGACTGCCAGCACGAAAAACGCGATCTGTGTGGCTATCATGGCAGTTTCCTTCTATCCTCGTCCTGCTCTTCATCGACCAGCAAGACTGGGCGTTCGGTATGGGTAGTACCGAGGCCGACGGCGGCGGCGCTGGCCTCCGAGCCATCGAAGACGTGTTGTACTTGCGGGACCGGCTGCGCGGCCTCTGCGGGCGCGGGATCAGCCCAGACCTCATTGGAGCCAATGGTTGCCTGCCCCTCTGGTTCAAGCAACTGTTCTTTATGATAGACCAGGTCCTCTGGATAATAGGATGCCAGCTTGTAGTTTTGCTCCAGCGTGATTGCGCCGGTGGGGCAGGCGGCCTGGCAGTAGCCACAGAAGATGCAGCGCAGCATATTCACGTCGAAGACTTTAGCGTAACGTTCGCCCGCGGAGACGCGATTCTCTTCGGTGTTCTCTTCGGCTTCGATGTAGATGGCGTCAGCCGGACACGCGCCCGCGCAGAGGTAGCAGCCAACGCAGCGTTCCAGGCCGTTCTCGTAGCGGTGCAACACATGGCGACCCCGGAATCGCGGCGGCAGTGGACGCTCCTCCTCTGGATAAGAGATGGTCGTCGGCTTTTTACCTATATTTTTCAGGGTTGTTGCCATCCCCTTGATGATGTCAAAAGACATGAGTGACTCCTTATTAGAGGGCAGGTGCAAGACCTGCCCCTACCTGTCTTCCAGCAATTGAAATTGCTCATCGAGTGTCAGATGTTGAATCTGATTCAGTACCTTACGATAGATATAGGCTGACATCTGCTCTCTCTGGAAAATGCTCTCTATTTATGCACTGAATCATACCAGAGCAAAGCATACTTGTCATCCTATGCTCCTACGCCTCATACCTGGACTGCTTTCTGACTCTGCTCCTTCTCATCCTCACTCTCACTCACAACAGCAGGCGAGCCGACGCGCTCGAACTTTGCCAGGCGTACGGAGGAGGGCAGCACTTCGACGCCCTGCTTCTCTTCGTAGCGAATGCCTTTTAACACTCCACGGCGCTGGATGCCGAAGAGGAGAGCGCCAATGATTGCCAGACCGACGATGCAATTTATCCACCAGGGCAGCCCCAGCGCGACTATCGTCGCCGTGATGACGGCGTTGAGTACGGCCAATGGCAGCAGGATTTGCCAGCCGAGACGCATCAGGCGATCATAGCGAATGCGTGGCAGGGTGGCGCGTAGCCAGATGAAGAGGAACAGGAAAAGACATACTTTGACCAGAAAGATGATAATCGACAGGCCCGGAATGCGTTCCAATCCAAAGAGGCTCCAGCCGCCCAGGAAGAGCGTCGCAGCGACCGAGCTCACGGTAATCATATTGATGTATTCGGCCATCTGGTAAAGGCTCCAGCGCAGACCGCTATACTCGGTCAGGTAGCCCGCAGTCAGTTCCTGTTCGGCTTCCGGCAGATCGAAGGGCGCTCGGTTGACCTCCGCTATGCCCGCGATCAGATAGATCATAAAGCCGAGGGGCTGAGCCACGATAAACCAGATGCCCTGGTTAAGCTGCTCATGCACGATGCCCACCATGCTCAGTGTGCCGGCCCACATTAGCACGCCGCTAAGCGCGAGGCCGAGACTTGTTTCGTACGAGACCATCTGAGCGGCGCTGCGCAGAGCGCCGAGCAGCGAGTAGCGATTACCTGAGGCCCAGCCGCCCAGGACGATCCCATAAACGGCCAGCGACGAGATTGAGAGTATCCAGAGCAGGCCCACGTTGATGTCAGCAATGATCGGGTCCCAAATGCTCGGTTTGCCCGCGACCCAGCTCGCGCCGATTGGCACCACGGCAAAGGCGCAGAGCGCAACGATGACAGAGATTACGGGAGCGATCAGGTAGACTAGCTTTTTCGCCTGAGCCGGTACAATCTGTTCCTTAAAAGCCATTTTGATGGCGTCGGCTACGGGCTGGAACAGGCCAAACGGACCCGCGCGGTTCGGTCCCAGGCGGCCCTGGATTTTGGCAACGACGCGCCGCTCGATGAGCGTCATGTAGGCAAAGGCTGTCAGGAGCGCGAAAATCACGATGGCGCTCTTGACGACAGCCGAGATAATCACCCAGATATCAGGCATGGGCCACCTCCTGTTCTTGCGTACGTACTCCCTGCGCTCCGAGATCTTCCCAGGTCAGGCCAGCATAGAAAGGATTGCTCGCTGCGATCTCCAGCAGGATATCCTGGGGGCCGTTATAGTTCCAGGGATGCCCCATAGCGTCTGCCAGTTCCATCAGGATCTCCCAATCGGCCTTCGCACCCGGCAATGGACGCAGAGCGCGACGAATAGCCTGGACGTGATGATCGACGTTGGTCATGCTGCCATCTTTTTCGGCGAATGTCACGGCGGGCAGCACAACATCGGCCTGTTGCGCCGTCTCGGTCAGCGTAATATCCTGCACAACGACAAATTCGAGGGTCGAGGATAGCTCCGGCTGAGGCAAGTGACGAGCTGGATTGGCGCCCATAATATAGAGCGCCTTGATCTGCGGATTGCTCAGCATCTCGGCGTATGCCATGCCCTTCTGCGCGGCAGGCTGATAGCCCGGCAATGCATCCGGCAAGACGCCCATATCACGCGCACCTAGCGAGTTAGCATCCTCAAAGAGCGGTCCAACGCCCGCGCCAGGACGCCCGATATTGTTTGTCAGCACAGCCAGCGCCTGCAAGTCTGCCGCCAGATCCTCGCAGCCGGGGTCAAGTGTCGCCATCTCATCATAAAGTATAACCGCGCCCTTCGCGCTGACGATCTGCTCTGCCAGGGCTGCGAGCTGTGTCGTTACTTCCAGGCCAAAGCTCTCTTGAGCGGCTTTGATCGCCTTTTCCTGCGACTGTATGCCTGCTTTGATCTCAGCATTCGGCTTGACCGCGCTATTATTCAGTGCCTGCTGGAGCAGCATTTTCGCCGCCATGCCTGCGCCATGTTCAGGAACAGTAATTTTGCTGGCGGCAAAGCGATCAAGCTCGGTTGGCTGCGAGTTGACGATGTAGATGCGCGCGCCCTGCTTCATGGCTTTTTTGATGCGCAGGTTGAGGATCGGCTGGCGCCGGTAGGGATCGGATGCGATCAGCACAATATGCGAGGCTTTCTCAAGCTCCGCGATGCTGTTGGTCATCATCCAGGGCCTGCCGGTCAGCTTATCGCGCGGCCCCTCGAAACGTCCGTGATGGTGGTCGATATTCGGCGTTCCCACGACCTCGCGTATGAGCTTCTGGAAGAGATAGGATTCTTCGTTGGTGACGCGGGTTGAGCCGATGCCGCCGATTGATTGCGCGCCATGCTGGGCAGCAATATCTTTGAGGCGAATGGCGATATGCTGGTATGCTTCGTCCCAGGTCGTCGGAACGAGGCTGCCATTATGCCTGATCATCGGTGTGCGCAGCCGCTGCGGGCTGTTCACAAAGCCGAATTCCCAGCGCCCACGGTTACACAGCCAGCCATCATCAATTTCGTCATTGGTACGCGACATCAGGCGCATGATTTTATCCACGCGCACATCGACCAGCGCATTGCAGCCAACGCTACAGTTGTTGCAGACGCTCGGCACGCGTTTCAGCTCCCACGGGCGCGCTTTGAAGCGATAGCTGCTGGCGGTCAACGCGCCGACCGGGCAAATTTCAACGGTATTGCCGGAGAAGACCGAGTCAAAGGCGTGATCAGGAGCCGTGCCCACCTCCATTTTGTAGCCACGCGAGATCATCACCAGACCGTTATCCATCGAAATCTCGGAGCTAAAACGGGTGCAGCGCTGGCACAAAATACAGCGTTCGCGATCCAGCATGATGTCTTTGCTGACCGGAATGGGCTTCTGGTAGTGGCGTTTATAGAGGTCAAAGCGCGTTTTGCCAGGTCCGTGGCGCAGGGTGAAATCTTGCAGATCGCACTCGCCGCCTTTGTCGCAGATTGGACAATCGAGCGGGTGATTGATCAGCAGGAACTCCAGCGTACCACGACGAGCCTTGAGCACCTTCTCCGTCTGAGTATGAACGACCATCCCCTCGCTTACAGGCGTGGTGCAGGCAGTCTGCGGGGGCTTCGGTAGCTTCTCAATTTCCACGAAGCACATGCGGCACGCACCCAGCGGCGGCATTTTGGGATGGTAGCAGTAGATTGGCACCTCTATCCCCGCCTTTTTGGCCGCGGCCCACACCAGCGTTCCCGCCGGGACCTCGACAGGAATGCCATCGATGGTCAGGTGAACCAGTTCTTCTTGTTTTTCTTCTGGCATAATTTTTCTACCGTTTATCTAGCAGGTAAAACAACGTTATTTTGTATTGGTTCGATTTATCACATCCGCGTTCGTGCAGGCTAGGCGATTAATCGCCGGAGGACGCGCTAAAGCGGGTCCCTACGGATCTCCCGAGGCTTTCGATAAATCGGGTCGGTACGGTGGTCCCGGTCATCGGTCCCGAATTAGCGGGCGCCGGCGTGCAGTGATGCTCCCTGGACTGACTCTGTATCTGGCACCGTTCGTCCTGCGCCAACCATGCAATGTCCATGCTTGACATGATATTCGAATTCTTCGCGGAACAGCTTGATGCCGCTGGTGATTGAGCTGGTGGCGGCATCGCCCAGGGGACAGAATGACTTACCGCTGATATTGTCGCAAATATCCATCAGCAGATCGACATCTTTTTCCCTGCCATGTCCGTGCTCAAGACGTTCAAGGATCTCGGTCATCCAGTAGGTACCTTCGCGGCAGGGCGTACATTTGCCACATGACTCGTCACGATAGAACTCGGTCATGCGCAAAATAGCGCCGACGATGCAGGTATCTTCGTCGAGCACGATAACGCCTCCCGAACCAAGCATCGAGCCTGCTGCGGCAATGGCTTCAAAGTCCAGGGTAGTATCCACTTTGTCCGGGCCAAGTATAAAGGTCGATGAACCACCAGGGATGATTGCTTTCAGGTTTTTGTTGCCCGGGATGCCGCCGCCGTACTGTTCATCGTAAATCAGGGTGCGCAGGGGCGTTCCGAGGGGCAGCTCATAATTGCCTGGTTTGTTGACATGGCCGCTCAGACAGAAAATACGCGTGCCTTTGCTCTTCTCGGTGCCGAAACCGGCGTACCACTCGGCGCCGTTCTCGACAATCGCGGGTATGGTGGAGAGCGTCTCGCAGTTGTTGATCACGGTGGGGCCGCCGTAGAGACCGATCACGGCGGGGAATGGTGGCTTCAGGCGAGGATAGCCGCGCCTGCCTTCCAGCGATTCCATCAGGGCGCTCTCTTCCCCACAAATATATGCGCCCGCGCCGCGATGCACGATCACTTCCAGGCTATAATCGCTGCCCAGGATATTTTTGCCGATCAGCCCGGCATCGTACGCCTCCTGTACCGCCCGCTCAACCTGCCGACCGGCCAGCGCCAGTTCGCCGCGCACATAGATAAACGCGGTCGAGACGCGACAGGCGTAGCTGGTGATGATGACCCCTTCGACCAGCATATGGGGATTTTTCTCCATCAGCATGCGATCTTTGAAGGTGCCCGGCTCGCTCTCATCGGCATTGCAGCAGAGGTAGCGCGGTTTATCGTTTTTGGCGAGGAAGCTCCATTTCATTCCGGTCGGGAAGCCAGCTCCGCCGCGTCCGCGCAACCCCGATTGCTTCACCATCTCGACGAGTTCATCCGGCTGGTACTGGTTCAGCGCCTTCTCCAGCGCCTGATAGCCTCCATGCTCGCGATAGACCGCAAGCGTATCGATTCCCGGAATATCGATATTTTTTGTAATTATCAGTTCTGGCATAGATAAATTTCCTTTAGCGAACGTACGGGCGCGCCTCCGCCTCCGTAGGGGCTGTACCTCGCGCCTGCCCTGCCTTCAACTCTCGATCCAGTTTGTCAAGCAGGGCGTCGGCTGTTTCCAGGGTGAGATTTTCGACAAATTCATTATTTACCTGCAACACGGGAGCGGTACCGCACGATGCGAGGCACTCGGTAGTCAGCAACGTATAATTGCCATCGGGCGTCGTCTCACCGCGCTTGATGCCTAGTCGCTGCTCAAGATGCTCCACCAGCTTATCACAGTTGCGCAAATAACACGAGATGCTCGTACAAACCTTGATCACCCTTTTCCCTGGTTGCTGCTGGTGATACATTGTATAGAAGGTAGCCACGCTCTCCACATCGTCAACCGTCATACCAATCGCGTCGGCAACCGCTTGCAGCCCCTCCTGTGTGATATAGCCTTCTTCTTGCTGCACGATGTAGAGCGCGGGCATCACCGCCGAGCGAGCTACGGGGTAGCGGGCAGCGAGATTGCGCATGCGCTGTTTAGCCTGTTCTGATATCATCGATCAACCTCACCAAGAACAATATCAATACTGCCAATAGCCGCCACCACGTCCGACAGGAAGCAGCCTTCGGTCATGCGCGGAAGCGCCTCCAGATTAGCGAACGAGGGGGCGCGTACGTGCATACGATAGGGCTTTGCGCTCCCATCGCTTACAATGTAGTAGCCAAGCTCGCCTTTGGGTGATTCCGTACGCGTGAACACTTCTCCCTTAGGAGGACGATAGCCTTCTGTAAATAGTTTGAAGTGGTGGATCAGCCCTTCCATACTGCCAGTAATTTGCCATTTGGGCGGCGGCGCAACTTTGGGATTGCTCACGCGATACGCGCCCGTGGGCATGCCATCCAGGGCCTGATTAACGATCTTCAGGCTCTGTTCCATCTCTAACATACGCACCAGGTAGCGGTCGTACACGTCGCCATTGGAGCCAACGGGAATATCGAAATCGAACTGCTCGTAGCCGCTATAGGGAAAGACCTTGCGAATATCCCAGACGACGCCGCTGCCACGCAACGTTGGCCCGCTCACGCCATAGGCCAGCGCATCCTCTTTGCTGAGGTACCCCACGTCCTTTGTACGCTCAAGCCAGAGCTGGTTGTTGGTAATCAGGTCGTGATATTCCTGCAAGCGCGCCGGGAAGACTTTCGTAAACTCGCGCACCTTCGCATCGAAGCCTTTGGGAACCTCGGCTTGCAGGCCGCCCGGACAGATATAGCTTGTCATCAAGCGCACACCCGAAATATATTCGAAAATGTCGAGCAGCATCTCACGTTCGCGGAAACAGTAGAGGAAGACGCTCATTGCGCCCAGGTCAAGCGTATGCGTCCCCAGCCAGACCAGGTGGCTGGCGATGCGCTGCAACTCGGCCAGAATGACACGAACATATTTGATTTTATCGGTTATTTCATCCTCAATATCGAGCAGTTTCTCGATTGCCAGGGCGTATCCCAGATTGTTGCTGAGCGGGGCTAAATAGTCCATCCGGTCCGTGAGCACCAGCGCCTGGTGGTATGTTTTGGCCTCGGCGGTTTTTTCGATGCCAGTGTGCAGAAAGCCAATATCGGGCACCGTTTTAACGACCGTCTCACCTTCAATGGTCAGGATTAGCCGTAACACTCCATGCGTGCTCGGGTGCTGTGGTCCCATGTTGATGGTCATGCTATCAGCGCGCCGCTCTCCGTCTAGCTGCTGGCTGCCATCGATTGTATACTGGTTCGCTATTTCTTGCTGCTGCATAACTTTTCCTTTGCGCATGGATGCGATCAATTGGACGTGATCAATCGTTGCTTGAAATTCCGATCAACAACGCCGCTCTCACGGCTGGTAGCTCCCCGCTTCATCGTGGGATCGCTCAGTTGATCGGCAAGGAAGGTCCCCACGAAGGGTATTTACGTATTTTGTTTATCTTCTTTGAGCGTGCCCGGCTCCTGATTAGGGTTGACTTTCTCGCGCCGTTCGTCCAGTGTGCGACCCTGAGGGGTACGCAGCGTTTGCTGACCGACGCCGGGATCGATAGTATAGGGCACCTGTCCGCCCCAATGCGGCTCCGGCAGGTCAAAGCCGTTCAAGGGATAATCTTTACGCAACGGATGAGTGGTCCAGTCCATTGGCATCAAAATACGCCGTAAGTCGGGATGACCGATAAAGGTGATGCCGAACAGATCGTAGACCTCGCGCTCGTACCAGTTGGCGCCCGCCCATACGCCCATTACGCTCGGCACCGCCGGATGCTCCTCACGCCGCTGGCCCACACGTAGCTTCAAGCGCACATAGCATTGATTGGGCATGGAGAGCAGTTGATAGATCACGTCGTAGCGAGGAACGCGCTCAAGCCAATCCACCGCCGTCACCGTCTCAAGCAGGTCGTATTGCAGATTCTTTTTAAGATACGTGCATACATCCACCAGTGACTCTGGCTTGAGCACAAGCGTCTGCTCATCACGAAAATCGACCGTTTCGATGATCGCCTGAGGAAATCGTTTTTGCACCGTTTCGACCGTCGATGCTGCTGTTATGACCATACTCGTACGTTTCCTTACATTCATCCTGTCGGACTGGGCAACCGCAAGGGATTGCCCCTACTGTCCCCTACATTCATCCTGTCGGACTGGGCAACCGCAAGGGATTGCCCCTACTGCCCCTTACATTCATCCTGTTGGGCTGGGCAACCGCAAGGGATTGCCCCTACTGCCCATTGTTCTGCGGGGCTGGGCAACCGTTAGCGGGTGTCTGTTAACGCCCCTTGTATGTTATGTCGTTAAAGCACCAGAGGGCACCCGCAAGAGGTGCCCCCAGTACGCGTCTTGCGTCCTGACCTATAGACCTTCGCCTACCGGACCGACCAGCTTGAGGCCACTGGCCTTGAGCGGATCGGGCGGATTGGGAACGCCTTCGCGGATCTTGCGCTGCAATTCGTTAAAGCCAAAAAGCAGCATGTCGGGCGTTGGGGGGCAGCCAGGAATAAAGACATCGACCGGCACAATTTTATCTACCCCTTGCACAATTGCATAATTGTTAAAGACCCCACCGCACGATGCGCAGGCGCCCATCGAGATGACCCATTTCGGCTCGGGCATCTGATCGTAAATCTGGCGTAGGACCGGGGCCATTTTAATCGAGCAGCGCCCGGCGACGATCATCAGATCGGCCTGGCGAGGGGAGGCGCGGAAAACCTCGGCCCCAAAGCGCGCCAGGTCGAAGCGATCAGCTCCGGTTGCCATCATTTCAATGGCACAGCAGGCCAGGCCGAAGAGAGCGGGCCAGAGCGAGGAGCTGCGTCCCCAGTCGATCAACTTGCTCACCTGCGTCGTCAGAATACCGAATTCGCCGTCCTTGCGGTGCATCTGCAACTCGCGCCCGCGCGGCGTCTGCGTATTTGAATAGGTTTGAACCGGCTCCCAGGGGTTTGTTACTCCCATGTAAAAGCTCCCTTCCGCCAGACATAGACATAGCCCACCATTAAGATCAGCAGAAATACGAGTAGCTCGATCAGCCCAAAAAGCTGCAACTGGCGGAGCAGTACGGCGAGGGGATAAAAAGAAACAATTTCGATATCGAAGGCAATGAAAAGCATACCCGTCAAGAGATACTTCACGGGAAAGCGCCGCCGCGGCGGCTCAATCTCTTGAATGCCACATTCGTACGGAGCCAGCTTCTCCGGCGTTGGCTTCTTAGGGCCGATAACGGTTGTAACAGCCATCACCAGAAGACCGAAGAGGACAGCCAACGTAACCAGGATAAAGATGGGGAGCGTTGTTCCCATATGCGGGACCCTTCATTTCTCTACTATACTCTATAAAAATGTTTGTGATGAACGTTGATGCCTATTACATAAGCAATCAGAGCGACCAGCACAGCGTTAGCTAGTGTCCAAAGTACACTTCCTCAGTGTGTATCGTAGCACAGGCAAGCGAGAGTGTCAAATAGCAAGAGGAATGGATGTGCTCTCTTCCTCAGAAGCCCATCTATCCCTTCGGTCCCGCAGCAGGGCAAGCACGAGGCCCCCGCCCAACCCACTCCCTTCCCCTTGCCCCTACGCCTCCGTCCAGCATTGCAGTTTCCATTTGGATTTTTTGGGGGAAAGGTGCCGATATCATCGAATAGCCTACAAAGAAGGTAGCAGAATAGACGATCATGGGGAGGGACGGTAGGGGCAAGGGGTAGTGGATGGGCCTGGGTGGGGGCCTCGTGCTTGCCCTGCTGCGGGTTGAGGGGCGCTAAAAAAGAGAGACATTGCGGGGATGCAAAGTTGTTTTGCATCCCCGCAATGTATTGCAAACTAGGGCCGGCCAAAGCCGAAGATCGCGCCAGGGTTATTGGTGGGGGTGGCATTGGTGGGCGGCGTGATCGTGACGGGATCGTTAAACTTGCTCAGGTCAATGACGGTATCGAGATTGGTCGTCGCGGTCGAAGG
>DASRHT010000023.1:0-117147 GCA_035650355.1 Ktedonobacteraceae bacterium | reverse complement strand
CGCCGCCTCCCCAGGGCAGCGGCCCCATAGAAACGGCCTGAAATCCCCTCTACGAGTACCAATTATAAGCGCCGGAAGATGAAGCACCTTCCGGCGCTTGCTCATGTTCCAGGCACGAAAGGAGCGATAGCAGGGCTTTTCAGTGTTCCTCTCCTCTCTCCTCTTGCGAGCAGGGCTTCGCCCTGTGAGCATGACGAACACGGAAAAGCCCTGGGAGCGATGGTTGCGGCGCTCGACTTCCAGCACATACGCCTGTTATAATGACCGTATAAATACGTATTTCTATGGTTTTGAGCTGCTATCATTGTCAATGAAGACAGTTAGCTCATTGAGGAGATGTTGCTATGTCACAATCCCATGCGACTGAACAGGGCCGCGTTTATCAAAATTTCATTGGAGGCCAGTGGCGCGCGTCCAGGGGTGGGGAGACGTTTGTTAGCACCAATCCGGCACATACGGGTGAGGTGATTGGATATTACCAGAAATCGACCGCAGCCGATCTCGATGCTGCTGTTGAGGCCGCGAGCAAGGCTCAACCGGGGTGGGCCGCGACTCCAGCTCCCGAACGAGGCGAGATCCTGCTGCGCACGGCCCTCTTGTTGGAGCAACGCAAGGAAGAGCTTGCTACCCTGATGACGCGCGAAATGGGGAAGATCCTCAAGGAGACGCGCGGCGATGTCCAGACCGCCATCGATGTCGCTAAATTCATCGCTGGCGAAGGTCGGCGAGCCGAAGGAGAGACGCTACCATCGGGCATGCGCAATAAATTCTGCATGACCATTCGTCAACCGCTTGGCGTCGTTGGTATTATCACCCCCTGGAACTTTCCTCTGGCCATTCCCGCCTGGAAAACCTTTCCCGCGCTCATGGCGGGCAATGCCGTCGTCCTCAAGCCTGCCAGCGATACCCCGCTGCTCGCGCTTAAACTGGCTGAAGTATTGAACGAAGCGGGGTTGCCTCCAGGCGTTCTTAACGTTATTACCGGGCCAGGAGGCTCGTTGGGCGATGCGTTAGCCAGTCACAAGAGGGTAAATATGATTTCGCTCACCGGCTCAACCGAGGTTGGGCGGCGTGTGGCGGAGATTTGCGGACGTGACCTGCGTCGCTGTGCGCTGGAACTGGGCGGCAAAAATGCTGTGATCGTGCTGGAAGACGCCGACCTCGATCTCGCTATCGAAAGCGTTGTCTGGGGCGCGTTCGGCACCACAGGGCAGCGTTGTACGGCAACCAGCCGCGTCATTGTTCACAAGGCCGTTCTGCACGAATTCTCTGATCGCCTGGTTGCGGCAGCCGAGAAGCTAATCATTGGCGATGGGCTTGACCCGCAGATTGAGATGGGGCCGCTGGTAAATATGGGGCGTGTGAAGGCGGTACATGAATATACTGAGATTGGCAGGCAGGAGGGGGCAAAGTTGCTGACCGGCGGCGCGCGCCTCTCCGAGAGCATATATGAAGAGGGAGCCTTTTACCAGCCAACCATTTTTACCGATGTGCGTCCTGAGATGCGCATCGCCTCCGAAGAGGTTTTCGGCCCCTTCATTTCGCTCTTGCCCGTCTCTTCATATGAAGAAGCGGTGCAGGTCGCTAATTCGACGCGCTACGGCCTCTCCACGTCGGTCTTCACTGAAAGCTCCCGTCTGACGTTCCGTGCTATGCGTGATATCGAAACCGGCCTGCTCTACTTCAACGCGCCCACCACGGGAGCAGAAATTCATCTGCCGTTCGGTGGCACCAGAGAGAGCGGTAACGGTCACCGCGAACTAGGCTCCGGCGCCGTTGACGAATTCAGCGAACTGAAAAGCATCTTTGTATCGTATCCAACGCGTCCCTAACGCGAAACCCGTAGGGGCGGGGCTGGCCCCCGCCCTGCTCCTATGCCAACGCGTCCCTAACGCGAAACCGGGGTGGGGCTTGCCCCCGCCCTGCTCCTATCCTAATAGGCTAATCTCGATCCGTCCAGAAACACCATAAGAAGATTCTAAACGTCTGCATGAGTCATTGCATTTTTCTCCTGTGGTGTATATACTGATAGCAAAGGTTTTATTTACATAAATATTGTGCCGGTGAGCACAGTCTCTTTTTACTGCTCATGACCGATTAGAAGATCGATCACAAACGTATCCTGCTTTGGGAAACATATGATGGAAGACACACAATTTTGTTCTCATTGTGGCGCTGCCAATAGGATTGAGCAGGACCTGTGCTTTGCCTGCCACCAGCCCCTTGATGCCGATGCTAATGAAGCGGACCAGTCCTCGGTGTTGCTAGGGCGCTATCGGCTCCTCGCCCAGATAGGCAGTGGCGGCTTCGGTGCCGTTTACAAGGCGCTGGATATAGAGGCTAACGAGGCGCTGATCGCCATCAAGCAGATCAATCTGAAGAAGCTGTCCCCGCAGGAGATCATCGAGGCGACCTCGGCCTTCAATCGCGAGGTGGAGCTGCTGTCGAGCCTGAGCCATCCCCAACTGCCCCGCATCTACGATCAGTTCAGCGATCCCGAGCACTGGTATGTGGTGATGGACTACATCGAGGGGCAGACGCTGGAGGAGTATTTGCAGGAGCGCGAGGGGCGTCGTCAGCCGCTGACGGTGCTGGAGGCGCTGGATATTGGGCTGCAACTGTGCCATGTGTTGAGATATTTGCACACGCGGCAGCCGCCGGTGATCTTTCGCGATCTGAAGCCGGAGAATGTGATGCGCACGCCACGCGGGGAGCTGTATCTGATCGATTTTGGCATCGCGCGCCACTTTAAGCCGGGACAGAAGCGCGACACCATTCCGCTTGGCTCGCCGGGTTATGCGGCTCCCGAGCAATACGGGCGAGCGCAGACGACGCCGCAGGCCGATATTTACAGCCTGGGTGCGCTGCTGCATCGCATGCTCTCGCAGATCGAGCCATCGGAGCGACCGCTAACCTTTGTGCCGCTCAATTTGCCCGGAGTAGAGGTCAATACCGCGCTCAATGCATTATTGCGACGAATGCAAGCACTGGTCAGCAGCGAACGTCCGCAAAGCATTCGTGATGTGGAGTACGAACTGCGGCATATCAAACAGGTGCAGATCGAAGCGGAAGGGACGCGGATCTGGTCGCCGACGCAGAGTGTGCCGGCGCCCCCGCTCAAGCCGGGGCAAAAGCCGCTCTATATCCCCTCGGGCAGTGGGGGACAGCAGCAGTTCCAGATGCAGTCACAACAGCAGCGCGCAGCGTTTTCGCGCCGCCAGGCGCTTATTGCTGGGGCGACCGTCGTCACCGGCCTGACGCTCTTCGGTGGCATGTTATCTCCTATGTTCAGAACTTCCCGGTTCAGAGGGGAGCATCGTCATCCCGATCTCGATCAGGCAACGCCGATCCCGCAACCTCCCGGCGCTGTTTTCTGGTCAAATAGACTCCAACTGGTCGCATACACTTATCCCGGCACACGCATAGTAAAAATTTACGATCCGCATGCTCAAAATGTTATCAGTTCATTTTCAGTGGAGGGCAGTGTTAGCTCTCTCGATCTCTACTGGTCCGCTGACGACACGCGCCTGCTCACGGTAACTGACCAGTATTACCTGGAGACATGGACCGTGCCGGGTGGAGAACGAGTTGCTCATTTCATTCCACCGGGGAAGATTGATGCCTCTATCGCGGTATGGTCAGCAGACGGAACGCATATCGCCACGAGTGAACAAAACAACCTTTTTGTCTGGCCTACCACGGGTGAGGCAGGCGACTCTAAACCGCTTGCGGTTTCTCAGTCGCTTATCTCTTCGATTGCCTGGTCCCCTGATAACAAATATCTCGCTTTTCTTGATGCCATTGATGTTACAACAGGCGTACAAACTATAGCGATATGGGATGTCGTCCACAACCAGCATATGAGGAATATTACCGGACCTATTTCTATGAGATATCCCGGTTCTTCTGCGTATCCCGGCTCTAAGATGCTCTGGTCGCCCTCAGGGAGCTGGATAGCTTTTGCCGAGGATGGTTTATGGATGCTCGATCCTGTAAAGGGGATTGCATATTTACTGAGTGGTTTCCTCGATTCGACGTTTTTGGGGATGGCATGGTCGCCCGACGGGACGCGGCTGGCTATTGGTCGGGAAAAAACTATCGAGATATGGAACGCTCCCGACCAACTACAGCCACAAAAGATTCCCGAGTTGAAAAACCAGCCAATCGCTATAGGTTGGTCTCCTGATGGGCAAAATATCTTGACCGGCGATGCTAACGGCAATGTCAGTAGCTGGCCGGTCGATCAGTGACGAAACTGTTTTGATCATAGCCAGAACCGCAACACGCCTACGAGCGCACCTGCCAGGATCAGCCAGGCGGAGTTGATCTGGAAGCGCAGCAGGATGACGAAGGCGGCTAACGCCATGATCCATGTCAGCGGATCGATCAGCGCGCTCTGCCCCAGTTGCAGCATCACTCCACCCATGAGCGCCAGAGCCGCGATATTGACGCCATCTAAGATAGCCGAGGTCCAGGGCGAGCGGCGTAACGTGGCCGCCAGGGGATGAATGATGGCGATGAAAACGAAGGAGGGGAAGAAAATAGCCAGGGTGGCAAGAAGCGCGCCCTGCCAGCCCTCTACCAGATAGCCGACGAAGGTTGCCGTCGTGAAAACCGGCCCCGGCGTGAACTGGCCGACCGCGACCGCGTCGAGCAATTGCTTATCCGTGAGCCAGCCAAGTCCCTGCACAAAATCGCTGCGCAGGAATGCCAGCAGGACGTAGCCGCTACCGTAGAGAATGGCCCCTATTTTAAGAAAGGTCAGGAAAAGCGTCGTCAGGCTTACCGGGACCACCGTCAGGACGAAGCCGGAGGGGATCGCCGCCAGCGTGCGCCACCACTCACGGATGCTGCTGAGAGAAAAGGGGAGAACCGCCGTGAGCGTGTGCGCTTTGCGTTGCTGCCCAAGCCAGCGCATCGCTCCGAACAAGAGGCCGGCGGCGACGAGCAGAATAAGCCCGTTTAGCCCCAACAGATAGCAGGCCATCACCACTAACGCCAGGATGACGGGCATGACTCCCTTTAACACGCGGCGACTCAAGCCCCAGAGAGCCTGCGCAATAATGGCGATCACGACCGGCTTGATGCCATAGAAAAGCCAGGCCGCCTGGGGCAGCGAGCCATAGTGGACATAGAGCCAGGCCAGCGTCAATACAATCAGCATCGCAGGGCCGATGAAGCAGATGCCGCCGATGACGAGACCGGGCCATCCGGCGCGCAGGTAGCCCAGATAGATCGCCAGTTCGGTCGAGTTCGGCCCCGGGATCAGGTTAATAATGCTCAACAGGTCAAGAAAGCGTTCATCGCTCACCCACTGGCGACGTTCCACCACTTCGCGGCGCATCATCGCGATATGGGCGGCGGGACCTCCGAAGGCCGTAAAGCCCAGACGCAGAAACAATGTCGCAACTTCGGTAAGCGAACTGCGTTGCTCTTTTTTCTCAGTCTTCATTCTCGTGTCACCACCGCCAGAATCTCTGGCACTCTATTAAGCATACGGGGAGAGACAAGCATGGTGACAATGGAGTAAAAAGCCAGGCCATAGAGGAGCGAGGCCGGAATAGAGAAAATCCATATCCACCGCTGGTCGAAGATCACAGGCAAGATCAGGGCCAGCAAGACCGGTACCAGGATGGCAAGCATGATAAAAAACGCCATCATTGACATCATCCCACGCAAGCATCCTCCTTCAAACGATTGATTGCCAGTGGTCTGAAAGCCGCGCCGCATCTGGCGCATCCGTTGTGGGAGCAGAATCGATGTGAAGTTACCACAGCCCAGGATGACGCCCATACCAGCCAGCCCTATCACCAGCGCAGGCAGCACGAATTCCCAGGAATGCGCGATAAACGCTGCGATAAACACCAGCAGGAGCATTTCCGTGAAGCCTATCGCGAACACCACCATGTTTTTTCCCCACAGGATATGTTTGGGGTCAACAGGGAACAGAAAGAGTGTGGTCAATCCCTGGCGCTCGAAGCCCAGCACGTTATAGGTGAGCGCGTAGAGCGAGAACAGCACAACGCCTGGTATGATCATGACAATCCAGGGTCCCAGGAAAGAGAGGCTTCCCCGGCCTGAATTGATAAAGGGGATCACGATAAAAATGGCCATCGTCACTAGTGACTGGACCAGCAGCGCCTGCAACTGGGGATCGCGCCGGAAGTATTTCAAATCTTTAAGCGCAATAGAGAAGGTCTGGGACGAGAGCAGGCGCCCAATGAAGCCGGTTGAAGTAACGCCTGTGCCTGCGGCCATCGATTGCGCGGCTGGTCGGCGGCTGCGTTTGACGCCCCCGCTCTCAGGCGTGCTCAGCCCGCGCTCGACAACAAGCTGCCAGAGGTAGAGCACCAGCATGCTCAGAACCAGCAGGACGCCTAACCAGGCAAAGCTGATGCCCCAGTTGCCCACGGCTGCCTGTTGAATAGCGCGCGCAGCCATGCCGGGGGGCAGCCATTGCAGGTAAGGCGAGAAAGAAGCGTGACGCAGGGCGCCGATGAGATTTGATGTGCCCACGCCGCGAAAAACGAGTTGCTGCAAAAGATAGCAACTGGATGAGAAGAGCGCGACGAGAATAATGCTCAGATCGCGGAAGCGGCGGCTCTGTAACGTGCGCATCAACAGCGCCAGCACCAGTTGGCTGATGCCGACGAGCTGGACATAAAAGATCACTATAGTCAGCAGCGTCACCAGGGCCAGAGGGAGGGAGAAGGCCCAGCCCGCGATAGTGGCGATAAAGACCAGGAGCAGTCCCACCGTCGGAATGTCAAGCAGGGTGGAAAGGACCAGGCTTGCCATCAGCTCGCCCCTTGTGAGCGGGAACAGGGTCAGTTTCGAGATGTCCAGCCCCTCGTTGATGTTGTATTCGAGCAGGGGCAGGACGATCCACATCAGATAAATGGCAGTTAGCACCAGGAACAGCACTTCCGCAGCCATTGTTTGGGGGAGCAGGTGATAGGCGAAAAATGTCGCAACAGCGATGCCGCCAATAAAGGGCAGGCCGAATAGCACCAGGAAAATGGCGCCGATAATGCGGCTCTTATCGCGCGCATAGCCGCGAACAAGCATTTTCCAGCGCAACCAGAACAGCCAGCGCAGCTTATCTCCGTGAATGACCATCATTCCTCCTCGTATTGCAAGCGTATGATTTTCTGCATACATCTACTTATCAATAAGCATTGATTTAACTTACACATATATGGATAGAACGCAGAAAAGTACCAGATATCTCATTGTACGGTTTATGATAGGGTTAATGCTATGCCACACTTAACTTTATCATAGTTTTTGCGTATGCTTACATAGAAGCACTCGTCATAAAATTATGGAAGGCGATAGATAAACCATGTCAATGTATCCAGAACCGCAGGCGCAGGTACCGCAAGAGCAAATGGACATGCTCCAGGCGCAATCCGCTAATACGATGGCGGCAGTCGTGACCGTCAATCTGACGCGCGTGTTTGAGCAGAAGGTAGCCGTAAATAACCTCAATTTGCAGGTCAGGCGGGGCGAGTTTTTTGGCTTTCTTGGCCCTAACGGGGCGGGTAAATCGACGACCATCAAGATGTTAGTGGGCCAACTGCGTCCCACGGCTGGAGTTGCCTGGGTTGGCGGGATAGATGTCTGGAAAGATCCCCTGGCCGCTCGTTCGCTAATGGGTGTGTTGCCCGAGTATCTGAATCTTTATGAGCGCCTGACGGGTCGAGAGTTTCTGACCTTTGCTGGCCATATGTACGGCCTCTCCAATGCCGATATCAAGCGGCGCTCGGAGGAGCTGCTGTATGTCCTGACCCTGACAGAGGATGCTGATAAATTGATCGTTGACTATTCGGTGGGCATGCGCAAAAAGATCGCGCTGGCCGCGGCCCTGATTCACCGTCCGCAGGTTCTTTTTCTGGACGAGCCATTCGAAGGCATCGATCCGATTGCCTCCCGCGTTATCCGCGATATTCTGCGCAGCTTAACGCAGCATGGCACGACCATCTTTTTCTCGTCCCACATTATGGAGGTTGTGGAACGGCTTTGCACGCGCGTTGGCATTATCAATCAAGGTATGCTCGTGGCCGAGGGGACGCTACAGGAACTGCGCGAGCGCGCCAGTGGGGAGCATAAAGATGCGACCCTCGAAGATATCTTCTTGAATGTCGTCGGGGTGCGAAGCGAGAACCACAATCTCAGTTGGTTGGAAGCAGAATAAGCATCACCGTCATGCCCCTCATGGAAAAGACGGTGATGCTTATTCTCGTCATTATTCTGCCTCTGCGACTCCGATCTCTGCGTCGGTCGCCTGGTAGACCTGTTCAAGCGTCTTGCCGCGAACGCGTTCAAGAATAGCCATGCGTTTCTGGAACTGGAAGTGCGCGGCATTGATAAATTCGGGATTGGGCGTTTCGGGGGTGACCTGGAAGCGGCCAATCAGCTCGTTCATCTGCTCCTCCACCTGGGGCCAGAGCGACGGTTGCTCGGCCAGCAGGCGAGAGACCAGAAAAGTGCCATAGGCGATATGTCTGGACTCGTCGCGTTTGATATATCCCAGCCCTTCTCGCAATCCTGGCATCATGCCGGTCTGATCGAGCAAACCAGCGAATCGCTGGTAGCCTGCTTCCGCCAGTACGCCTTCGATAAACATGTTGTAAAGGACCGAGGCCCTTAGCTGGGCGGCTGGTGATTGATCGATGATAAGAGCGCCCATTACTTCTGAGAGGTCGTCGCTAAAGAGATCGCGACCTGTCGCGTTGCCGCCTGCGCGATATTCATGAAGATCTTGGCTTACCTCTGCGACTTCATCGAGGAAGCGGCGGAAGAATTCCGTGTGTTTGGCCTCTTCCCAGAGAAAGGTGGTCAGGAACATTTCCTCTTCCAGGCGGCCCTCTTTTGCCATTACCAGAATCAGGGGCAACAGATCAAGCGTAACCGCTTCTTCACCGGCTTGAAAGCCAACGATCAAGCGTAGCACACCTTCTCGCCGGTCCTCTGGAATCTGCTGCCAGTGCAGTCGATCTTGCGTCAAATCAATGCTGCGCGGGTCCCAGATGCCTAGTCTTTTCGCCTTGTGATAGAGACGCATGGGGGGGATATCATGGCGCAGTCCACCATTTTTTAGCGTGCTGTAGGATCGGCGTTGCGATGTTGTCATAAGAGATGCTCCTTCCCTGTTGAATGACTGGGAAACAAATCTGACCAGAATATGTTGTTATTGAGTCTTTTCGCTAATAAAAGGCGGCAGCTTCTGCTACAGGTGTCGATTACCTTTACTTCTGTCGCTATTTCTACGATAATATGTGAAATGAAGAGTGTCAAGGAACAAAAATGCTTCGGGTGTTAGATAATCGACACTGGAACAGGATATGTCTATGAACTCAGCAAAGGATCAGGAAGATTTACGCGTCCGGCGCACACGCAAGCTGCTCTGGGACGCGCTCATGACGTTGCTGGTCGAGCGGGATTTTGAGAAGATCAGCGTAAAAGATATCTGCGAGCAAGCGATGGTGCATCGCACGACCTTCTACAAACACTACGAGGATAAGCACGATCTATTGCTGCGTGGCATGAAAGAGATGCACGATTCGCTGGCGGGCCAGACCGGTTTGCCTAAGGCTACCTCGCTGGACGAGAGCCTTCCGCAGTATTTTGTGCGTGTGTTTGTGCATATATCCAGAAATCAACACATTTACCGGTTGCTGCTCTGTGGCACCGGGACGAGTTCGTTCCAAACCTTGATGCGCACCTATCTGGCGGAAGGCTGCGAAGCCCGATTGCGGCGGAGCCAGCGACAGGAAGGGTTGCATTTCTCGGTTCCACTCCCCATCCTTGCTCAGTTTTATGCCGGCGCGCTAATCGGCATCACCACCTGGTGGCTGGAAAACGACCTGCCATTAACCCCGCAAGAGATGGCGCATGCTCTGATGCTCCTCCTGGCCGATGGCTATCATGCAGCTATCGATACCCCTCCCGGAGAGAGGAAACGCGAGAAGAGCGCAATAGCCTTCTCGCGTGCTGCAAAATAGCTTTTTTAATCACAACGGCGAATAAGAACGCTGCCATCACCGTTTAGCTCAACGAGCTTTGTGAGAACGTGACGCTGATTGGCAAAGAAAATGCAAGTACTGATTATAACAGGATCGCCATCGTCTATTTTACCTTTGGCCATGATTTTAATCGGCTTGAGATCAGAAGGCTTGATGCTGGCAGCCGCGGCGCTAGCAAGAACCTGAGACCCTCCCCCGATAAAGATCACGAGCAAAGCCAGCGTGATAATGTGCATTTTCCAGGCGTTCCCGCTGCGTAGAATAACACGAACTTTAGTCAACATCGCTAATTCATCCATTCGCCGGGTGAGCTGTTGCGGACACGAACGCCCCCATCCCGATCTTTAATGACCGGCTTATCTTCCGCGATTCGCCTGGGCAGTTCCGATAAATTGATGCGATGCCAGTAGGCTGCCGGAAATAGCCCGATGCCGAACGCCAGAGCAGCGCCAATTTCCGCGCGATTCACCGGTAAGCCAGGCGGCAGGTGGTAGGGAACGGCAGAGATAACGCCGATGGAGAGTAAGAACGCGAAAATAAAGATGATCAGCTCAACGCTGCCTGCGGCATAATAGGATACAATTTCCTTTATATCTCTTTTGCGATAGATGATAGCAAGCACCACATTCAGCAAGCACAGAAACCCGGTGATCCATAGCGTAAGGGCAACCATACTCATCAAATTCACCGTAACTGCCATCAATTGAGCCACAACCAGAGTGACCGAAATTAGAGCAATGAAACTTAACAAAAGATACCTCCACCCGGAATAGCAGCCCTGAGTCAGGGCTAATCGTTGTTTGCCTAGCACTTCCTTGCAGACAGCCTGAACTGTAACTCCCCGATTCATCGTGGGAGCACTGGCTGTCTGGATAACTAGCTATATGTCAAAAGCAGATTGGAGAAGGCTACTTCAGTGCCCTTGAGATTGACGAACAAGCCTATCTGGCCGTCCGCCAACGCATTATCCTGGGTTGTTCCAACCTGTTTGCCATTGACTATAAACGTAAATTTGTCTTTATTCATGATCACTTCAAAGGTATTTTTGCCATGTCCTGTATGATACTCGGGACCAAAAGTATGGCTCCAGAGCATCGTATACGGGTTGACATTGGGACCAAAGCTGTCATCGAATTTACGAAACTCGTATTCGCCGTTTTTCAGGTTGATCACATCAAAACTATAGAAAGTTGTGACCATTTTTCCATTTTTCTGCACAGAATTATAACGCATAACCATACCAAATTTGTTAAAAATAGACTGATCGTCGCCATTGACCTCCTGAATAGTCACCGTATAGGCCAACGGACTGGAGAATGTCTCGTCCGGCAGGAGCGCAATGCCAGAGTGCGCATTGTCGTTGGGGGCGATGTGGTAGGCGCCATCTTTGAAGACAAACACCGGATTTTTGTCGGTAGAGACGGGCCAGTTATGCATATTTTCGTTAAGCCCATCCACAAGAATGGTATTAGCGTTTACCGTGGCCTGAGCCGCCATTGTGGCCGTTGCAGCCACATTGGGAGTTGAGGCGGGCTTGAGAGCATTCTTCGCCGCCTGATCGGAGGCAACATGGGCCAGCCAGAACAGGCTTGAGCTGAAGAGCAGCACCAGCGCGGCAGCAATAAGAAGCAGCCGCCGCATATTTTTTCTGATAAAAGTGTTTAGCCCCACGAACTTCTCCGCGTAGGGCAAAGGTCGCTCTTCTGGCTCTAATACCGGTAACATGCCGGTTCTATAAAGGCCAGGTTGTCCGGCAACAGGAACCTTTACGACTTTTACCGGCTGTGATAGCTTCATGGTGCTGGTGGGTCTTTCAACGCCGGGCGGCATCAGCGCCCCGGTAACGCTGGAGGAGGCCATATAGATGCCACTGGCTCCCAGGCCGAGGGTTCCGGTGGGAGTCGTGGGTACCAGGGCGGAGGAAACCTGGTTGAAGTAGCCCGTTCCGGTTGTCGGCTGTTCATTCGTCGTTGACGGCCACGCGGGCACGGGAGGAGGTACATAAAGATTTGTGCTGGTCACCGGCGTTGCTGGAGTTGGTGGCGGGAATGCGTCCGTTGCTGATGGGGTGAGCGGTACCTTTTGCGCTGTGTCGTTGTCAGATGAAAGATCTGGATTGCTGCTATTGCGCCACGCGGGATCGAAAAGGCTGCGACGAAGGCGTGGTCGTTCAGGCACAGTTTTGCCTGTAGCTGCTGACGAGGGAAATACAGGGCCAGGACGCGCATTCGCGCGCAAGCCCGTCGTCACCAGCGCCTGACGAAACGCCTGGGCCAGTTCCTGCACATGAGTATAACGGTCGTAAGGATTCTTCGCCAGGGCGCGCAGTATCACCTGTTCGGCGGCCACGGGAAGATCGGGACGAGACGAGCGCGGGGATGGAGGAGCGGCATGGACATGTTGCATGGCCACTTGCATCGCCATGTCGGCCTTAAACGGGACAGTGCCCGTTACCATCTGGTAGAGAATAACGCCCAGTGAATACAGGTCGGCCCGAGCGTCCAGCGGAGCGCCCAGCACCTGCTCAGGAGCTATATAATCTGGCGTTCCCACCAATCCGCCCAGATTGGTGATATGGGACTGAGTTGACTGACCTTCGGCGATAATTTTGACCAGGCCAAAATCGGTCAGGACCAGATGGCCTTCGCTGGTTTTCATCATGTTGGCCGGTTTAATGTCTCGGTGAATAATGCCGCGTTCGTGTGCCACTCCAAGAGCGGCTGCCATTTGTTCCAGATAAGCAGCGGCTTGTGGCAGCGGCAGCGGGCCACAGCGTTCCAGTTCATCGCGCAATGTGCCGCCGTCGAGATAGGGCATTACCAGGTAGGGTAGCCCGTTCTGCTCTCCATACTCATAAACAGGGACGATATTGGGATGGACCAGCGCCGCGCTGACAACAGTCTCGCGGCGAAAGCTCTCTAAAAATGCTGCTTGTTGATGAGGCGCGAGCGGCGCCACAGGCAACAGTACCTTGACAGCAACCTGCCTGGCAAGGTGAGATTGCTGGGCAAGAAATACCGCGCCCATTCCCCCCTGTCCAATCAGCTTTTGCAGCTTGCAGGTACCCAGGACCATGCCAATCAATGCTTCCGCGTTCATCAATACTTTACCTCAGATAATGGTTTGCAGCTAGTTTAATTATGGGTCAACAACAGGTTGCTAAAAGCGACCTCGGTGCCATCCAGGTTCACGATCATGCCAATGGTTCCATTCTGAAAAGATCCATCGTTGACGGTTTTGTCCAGCTTTTTACCGTTAACGATAATGTTGAAGGCATTACCATTCATGATCACTTTAACGGTGTTAACACCGTGTCCCTGATGGAATTCGTTGCCGAACGGCGCGTGCCAGAGAGATGTCCAGGGGCTGGCGCCATTGGCCCTGTTGGTGTCGTCGTACTTCCAGAACTGATACTCGCCACCCTTCATATTAACGATTTCAAAGCTGTAGAAGGTCGAGATGTTGGTCCCATTCTTCATTTGCTGGTTAAAACGGAACACCATGCCGAAGGAATTATTGGCGGAGTTGTCGTCGCCGTTTATTTCCTGCATAGTGAGCGTATAGGCAAGGGTTGGCCCAAACGAGGTTGTCGTCAGGATCGCTGCTCGCCCGCTGCCGCCATGATCTGTGATATGATAGGCACCATTCTTAAAAGCGTATACATCCGGGGGAGTTTCCAGCCAGTTGTGAATATTGCGGTCCAGCGGATCGGACAGGATGATATTGGCCTGAGCAGCCTGAGTCGCCTGTGCCATCGCGGTCGCCTGCACGTTCGGAGTGCCCACCGGAGCATGACGTGTAGTGGGGGTGGGAGTAGCCGCATGGGGGCGCGTAAGCCAGTAGGTACCGATGGCGGAGAAAATCACCAGGATGGCTGCTACGAACAAGCCAACAGTCTTTACCCAGGGTCTAAGCTGTCTTCGTTCTTCCTCTCCTGCTTGTTGAGTTCCCGGAGCCATAGGTAATATCCCTGTGAGATAGCGACCAGGCTGACCCGCGACAGGCACTTTCACGACTTTGACCGGACCCGTGAGCTTGACGGTATTGCCTGAGCCAGGTTGACCGGGGACGGCCAGGGCTCCGGTACTGGTCTTCAATTGCTGACCAGTTCCCATTGTCGTCGTTGGAAGCTGCTGAGTGCCTAAGGCGTTCGCGGGCGGCGTGGTGAATGTGCTACCTGGAGCCGGTATAGCGGGCGGGAATGCTGTCCCCGTGCCAAGTTGGGGGAACGCTCCGGTGCCTGCCCCGACTTGAGGAAACTTCCCGGTACGAGATAGCAGGCCGCCTCCCATAGTCGAGCCGCTGCCATTGTTCGGCAGCCCGCCAGTGACTGATGGGAACATACCAGTTCTACTGAGCAGACCACCGCCAGCTTTGGCTGCTGGCATTGTGCCTGTTTGCCATGCTGGCTCTGCCGCGCGACTGGTACCGAAAAGCGTCCCGTTCGCTCCGTTCATGGCGGGCATTGCTCCGGTCATACCTGTGTTCAGGGGAATGCCCGTGCCTATCAGGGACATACGGAGGGCGTCCGCCAGTTCCTGGGCGCTGGCGTAGCGATCACCAGGACGTTTAGCCAGTGCGCGCAATATCACCTTTTCAGCCGCGGGAGGCAGGTCTCGACGTAGCATCTGAGGAGAAGGAGGGGGAATTTGTAAATGCTGAGCTGCGATCTGCATCGGCGTCTCCCCCTGGAACGGCGTCGTGCCCGTTACCATCTGGTAGAGAATGACGCCGAGGGAGTAGAGGTCTGCTCGCGCGTCTACCTCTTCGCCGATGACCTGTTCTGGCGCCATATAATCCGGTGTACCGACGGGCGCCCCTGCCCCGGTAAGACGCATCTGAGGCATTCGTCCCTCGGCCACGATCTTCACCAGCCCAAAATCTGTGAGCAGTAAACGTTTTTCCGGGGTCATCAAAATATTCGCAGGCTTTATATCACGGTGAATCACGCCGCGCTCGTGAGCGCAATCAAGAGCAGCCGCCATCTGGTCCAGGTAGTTGACTACTTTTGCCAGAGGAAGCATTCCCTCGCGCTCCAACTCATCGCGCAGTGTGCCACCACTCACGTAAGGCATCACCAGGTAGGCCAGTCCGTCGCGCTCTCCATATTCGTATACTGGCATAATATTGGGATGTTCCAGTGATGCTGCTGCGTCCGTTTCGCGCCGGAACCGCTCCAGGAACGCTGATAGCTGATTAGGACTCAGGGGTGTCATCGGTAAAAGCACCTTGACAGCGACCTGACGCCGGGGCCGGGATTGCTGGGCCAGGAAGACGGCCCCCATCCCCCCCTGTCCTACCAGTTTCTGCAACGTACAGGTACCCAACACTGTGCCTATCAATGCTTCTGCGTTCATGAAAATTTTTACCCCTCTTTAGTTGACATAGGGCAGGGTCTTAATATGTAGCCAACCAGCGCGGACGCGATCAATCGGGTCCCTACGAAGAAGGCAAGCCCAGCCCCCTACGGAGTACCAGCCTGTACTATCTTTATCCCCCCCAACCCTCGCTGTAACAGATTATACCTCTGTACATATTAATCAAGTTCCATGCTCATGACAATGTATTAGCCTCATAAGCATGACCAAAGTAATGTCTCCATTCCGAGATTACCCGCTGTTAAAGGCAGAAAAGATCAATAGAGAGATAGTGTTAAGAGTAGATGTAAACTCTACAAGTCGCCGACAAACGCCTGGCGATCACCGAAACTTTGCGCATCCCGGTCTTCTTCAGCGTCAAGCGGCACTTCTTCTGTACCAACGCGCGCAACCATCGAGGGGACAGTGCGGCTCTGAATGATGATACCGTGCAGCAATGAGGCTGCCGCCTGTGAGAAGAGCGGGCGCAGGCGCTCCAGGCGTTCTCGCTGGGCAAGCAGTAACGCGACCCGCCTTTTGGCGCGAACCGAGGCGTTGCCGCTGTTATCGACGCCCTCGGTCATTACCGGCGAAGCCTGCTCCCAGACATCTTTCGCGTCCATCAACTGACCAACAGCCGCCTGCACCTGTTGCAACAGGTCGATGGTCTGGTTGAGCAGCATCAGAATATCGCCCTCCGCCAGGTCGATCTGGCGCAGCAGGCCGCTAAGCGAGGTGTTGCGCGCCCATGCCAGGGCAAGCCCATGAAATTCGGGCACAATGCCAGGTGTGAAGTTCACGTTGGCGCGCTCTTCAATGCCGTGAATATGCTGGGCGATGCGCCAGAGTTCTCGCCGGACCTTGACTATGCGGGGCAACGGCGTGCTACGGTTGCTTAGACGGCGGTCGCTATCAAAGGTGAACCAGCTACAGACTTCGGCCAGCTCGTGCGCCGATAGTTCGTCAAGCACTCCCTGCGTGATAAGCTCGACAATAACAATGCCTGCCGGATGGAAGATGCTACGCAACAGTCGCCCCTTTAAGGTCAACTGATCGTCCTGCCCGATATAGCCAAGTGCGCGCAATGCGAAGACTGTGCCGTCGAGTTCGGCGGCGCCGGCGCGGCTCAGAGGAAATGCGCCTATCTTCGCTCGCCGCTTCTCCAGGGCTGCCAGGGCGCTCTCGGAGGCTGCGCCCTTTTTCTTACCAGGCTTTTTGGCTTTCTTGTAACGTTTCTCAAGATGATGGAGCTTGTTCAGTTCCCAGATCAGGTAACGCTGGTATTCGCGCAGGCTAGAGGCGCAAATGCGGCGCAGGTGTCGCATATCACCGGGTCGCCAGAGGTTGAGAACAGAGTTATAGCGGATCACAAATGAGCTTGTCACGGGTAATAGCTCGTCGGTGATACGCTGGAACGAGCTTTCAAAGGGCTCCCAGGGGGAATAGGGGATCACGGCGGCTCCGCGCACGTCCATTCCGCGCCTGCCGGCTCGACCGGTCAACTGGCGATACTCGTTGGGGGTGAGCAGGCGCATCTCCTGCCCATCAAATTTGCTCAGGCTGCCAACCACGACCGAGCGGGCGGGCATATTAACGCCCAGCGCCAGGGTGTCGGTGGCGAAGACTGCACGCAGATAGCCACGCGCAAAAAGCGTCTCGACCAGCACCTTTAAGCCTGGCAGCAGACCGGCATGATGAAATGCCAGGCCACGCGGCAGGAGGTTGAGCAGAAAGTGGACTTGCTGCAAGTTGCGATCTTCTTTGGGCAGGTGCTCCAGCCAGACCTCAATCTCGGCCCGAATCTGAGCTTCCTCTTCGGGGCTGGTAAACTGGTGCAGGGCCGCCCCCATTGCGCCTTCCTCGACCACACGTCGTCCTGGCAGGAAGTAGAGGCATGGCAGCAGGTTGGCATCACGCAGGGCGGTCAGCACCTCGCCCGGTTCGGGCGCTTTGCGTTGTTGAGGGCGCGCCGGGCGCTGCTGATGAGCGGGAGCCGACGATGTTGCTCCGTTCTCGCTCGTTGTCGTTACGTCGGGCCTGGCTCGCTCCTCTTTGAACTGCCGACGCTCGCCTCGCCTCTTTCTGCGCCGTTCTTCCCAGATATCAGCCAGCTCCTCCTCTTCCTCAATCGCCTCTGCTTCATCATCCACGTCATAGGTGAAGTTACGCCGCCCCCGGCTGGCAAATTTTGCCTCGCCGCCAATATTGGGGAAACGCTCGCCGCGATTGCCTTCGGCGTCCTGGACGAGATGAAGCTTGCCATCAAGAAAATAATAGTGTTCGAGCGGCACGGCTCGCTGTTCGTGCGTGATGAGCGAGATAGGGCGATGCACGCGGCTGATCCAGCTTGCCAGGTCTTCGGCATTGCTTACGGTCGCGGAAAGACCCACCAGTTGCACATGGTCGGGTGAACAGATGATGGCCTCTTCCCAGACCGGGCCACGGCCCACGTCGCTGAGATAGTGTAGCTCATCAAAAACAACGAAGCCCACATCGTTGAGCGAGGTACGCGTCAGGCGCTCGCTGCCCTCTTCCAGCAGCATATTGCGGTAAACCTCGGTTGTCATAATCACAATCGAGGCGCGGCTGTGCTCGACGATATCGCCAGTCACCAGACCGACGGCATCGAGGCCATAAATTGCGCGCAGGTCGCGGTATTTTTGATTTGAGAGCGCCTTTAAGGGTGTCGTATAGATAACGCGCTGGTGACGCTGCTGCGCCAGCCAGATCGCGAACTCGGCTACCAGCGTCTTTCCTGTACCTGTAGGAGCTGCGACCAGCACCGATTGATCCTGTGCCAGTTGCTCAATGGCCTCCAACTGGAACGCATCAAGAGGAAAGGGGTAACGCGCTACAAACGCCTGAATATCTATGCCGCCCCCGTACCCATTCGCCACATCGTCCATGTTTTCTTGATCCATGTTTCGTCCTGTTTGATATTTCCTTTTCCTCCTATTGTAACATGTCGAGCCTGCGTGAACAAGCCGCATATGCCTTGTAACTATTACGAAGCAAGTGAGAGTGCGCGTTTCAGATGTTCTAGCGATGTGTTGCCGCCCGAGCAGACAATTCCCACCTGCTTACCACTCAATTCATCGCGTAAGCGATACGCCGCGGCGAGCGCGGAAGCGCCCGCCGGTTCCGCCAGGGTATGAGCATGTTCGATCATCCAGACCGTGGCTCGCATAATCTCCTCTTCGCTCACCAGCAGAAAATCATCCAGGCTTTGCTGCATAATCGTCTGTGGCAGCTCAAAGGCGATGCCGGTAGCCAGCCCCTCGGCGAAGGTGCGATTGGGAGCTGTGACAAGACTGTGCTGGCGCCAGGACTCGTATGCGGCGGGAGAAGCCTCGGACTGCACGCCAATGACGCGAATGGCGGGGTTGATCGTCTTCGCTACGATACAGGTCCCCGCCGCGCCACTACCACCGCCGATGGGCACAATAATGACCTCAAGCCCAGGCGCGTCCTCCAGCATTTCCAGCGCCTCCGTCGCCACGCCCGCGATCAATAGTGGCTCGTCGCCGGAATGGATATAGCGGTATCCATGCTCCTGAGCCAGCGCTTCGCAGTAGAGTTTGGCCTGATCAAAGGTGGCGCCGTGCTCGATAACCTCTGCACCCATCCCGCGAATGGCGGCAACTTTGCCGGGATTGGCTCCTTCCGGCACGATAATGCGCGCCTTCACTCCAAACAAACGAGCGGCATAGGCCACCGATTGTCCATGATTGCCGGTCGAGGCTGAAATAACGCCCCGGGCCCGCTCCTCCGCGCTCATCTGAGATACAAGATTGATGCCGCCGCGCACCTTGAAGGCGCCCACGGGCTGGTAATTCTCGTGCTTTATAAAAAGCGTTGTCCCGACTAATGCGTTGATAGCTGAGTAGCTATGAAGAGGGGTACGCGCCAGATAGGGGCGGATGCGTTTTTGCGCTTGCAGGACATCCTGCAACTCAGGGATGGACATGGGAATAGCCTCGCTTTCAGTTCTCATGCAGAGCATACAACACTGTTATAGAGAGTCATACTCTACAAGAGGTAGGAGGTCAAGAGCCAATCTTGCCAGGGATATTGCGAGGCGGAGAGCCTTTCAGGATGAGGTTTTCTCTAAAAAACATGAAAAACGTAACCGGGATGATTGAAACTCTGTAGGGGCTGTGCCTTGCGCCAGCCCTACGAGATATATTGCCAGTTGTTGGCGTTATATTCCGTATACCACGGGTCGCAGACGATGCTGAGGGAATGGGTTGCGCGGTCCTGCCAGCGCAGGATCGCCATCGAGCCAGGATGGAGTCTCTGTTCCGGGCCATCCCAGTGCAGGTCGGCCAGTTTGCAGAACCGGGTAACGCCATTATCGGAAAGGCCGCTGAGACATTCGCCGCCAACGTGTCCGTAGAAGTGATAGCGTGGGCGATACTGCTGCAAAGCAGTGCTAATCTCCGCCATTCCTCTGTCAGCTAGAGCGGGTTTATCGTGTGTCAAGAGAATATCGATGGCGATATCGTCCCGCTCGTTCAGGCGCGCCTGTTCCTCCGGCTGGATATGTCTTGAACTCAACGGAGCGGACCGCTGTCCGATTCGTCCAATGCCCAGCACAGAGATGCGTTCGTTTCCCGTCGCGTGGGTATATGGAACGCCGGTTTTGAGACAATACAGGCGTTGATAGGCATCGACCGGAAATATCGCGCCCGGCGCCTGTTGTTCGCGACCATCCAGCCATGCATGATCCTCGTGATTGCCGCGTACAAAAATCAGATTGCAGCGAGTTTGTGCCAGCACAGCAGCAACTTCATCGGTATGGGCGACGAAATGCTGCATAAACCCCAGCTCGGTCGGGTCCCGCTGGGCATAACGCAGGGTTGCGCTATCAAGTTGTGAGTAAAGGGGAAAGATGCCCATATCGCCAGCCTGTAAAATCAGGTCCAGCGTCTCTCCCGTCTCGCGCTGCCAGCGGGCGCAGAGCTTGAATGCCAGCAAGATCCTGCCGTGAACATCGGCAAAGATAGCAATATTCATTTGTTTTCTCCTCATGTTTATGTCATCTTAGCCGATGGTTTTCACGTTCGTCAATGATGCCCCGTAGGGGCCAGGGCTATTTAATTCTTCTTTTTTGCCCCCTTCGGGGGCGAGGGGGGGAGAAGAATGAGCGGGGACACCCCACGCCCCGCAAGGGGCTATGCCCCTTGACCCCCTTTTCTTCAGAGAATTAAATAGCCCTGCGTAGGGGCAGGGCTGGCCCCTGCCCTCCCGGCAGCCTCCTCGACGGTGAAATGTGCTACCAGGGCAGGCGCGAGGCACTGCCCCTACCATACGTGAGAGGTTTCTTCCACGAGACCGGCGGGGCGAGGGCAGGCGCGAGGCACTGCCCCTACCTACATAAGAGGTTTCTCCACAAGATCGCCCGGGCGGTATTGTTCGGTACGAGAATAGACGACGACCGCTTTGCCCAGTGGGGGGTAATAGGTGGCGATCCAGGCCATGCCAGCGGATTTATAGAGGCGCGTGAGGGCTGTCAGGAGCCAGTAGGGAAGCGGGCCGTCAAAGACTATCCCCTGTTCCGAGGATACGGGCGGGAAGACCAGCGGATCGGGTTGCAGGTATTCGAGGCGAACTTGAGGAAAGCGGATTTTGAGGACCGCCGCCTCTTGAGTCTGCATAAGCTTGATAGCTAAGTCTTCTCTCTGCTGAAAATCCTTGTCTAAAGCAACGGCCACGGGCTGCACCCAGACGAAGGGTAGTCTGGTATCAAAGAGGTAGAACGGCTGCTGATCTCCGTAAGCAGCTAGAGCCGCATATAGCCAGCCTGGACCACGACCCTCTACAGAAAGTGGACTCTGTTGAGGTACACGCTCCAGAAATGGCAGGAGCATGGAGGGTTCCCAATCGATTGAACTGGTGGTAACTGTACGTAACTCCTGCTCAACGTCCAATACCAGTTCCGTGGGGGCGCGTTTAAGATTAGATTCCTTGATTTCCTGCAAGTCGTAGGAGGTAAAAAGAGCCACGATGCGCTCCACCAGTATATCAAAAAGCGGTCCAGCGCCAGCACCTTTCCTGGCTTTGCCCCGTTCCAGCCCGGTGATGATCCCTTCCAGTACCGGCGATTCTGCCGTGATCAGCGATTCACCTTCCCGCCGCGAGATAATACGCGCCAGCGGAATCAAGTTATGGGTCTCGATCAGGTCTTGCCAGAGCCGGGCATCGTCCGGTTTATCTTCTCTTACCAGCAGGATAGAATGTGTACAGCCATGTAACAGACATCCTTGAGAGGCTTTAGGATGACCACCCATATCCACCAGCAAGGGCACGTTGCGATACTCCAATGCCTGAGTGGTTAATTGTATAAAAGCTGGCGGCCATTCTTTTAATTTTAATTTGATCTCCTTACGCAGTTCCTCCACCAGCTTCTCTTCACCTTCGTGGTACCAGTTGCCCTCACCATCGGGACAGGCACGCAGAGGGTAATGAGTGACTCCGCACTCACGCAGAGCCTGCGTCAGGCGGTAGAATAGTACAGATTTTCCCGCGTTTGGCGGTCCTCCCACCAGCACGGCAGGCAGAAAATTTACCATTAATATCCTCCTCGTATCGCTATAGAAGCGTTGTTTGCAGCAATAGATGTTATCGGCCCGCATCTCTCTGGCCCGATAAGTCAAGCATATCATCACTTGCTATAGAATGCATGAGAAGAAATTATGATTCTTTTCATAGGATTGAAGAGGTATTTTTAGCTTGCCTATCGCGTTTGCTAATCAAGAATCAGGCGCAAGACCTCCTTTCGGCTGAGAATGTGTCTGATTCTCATGGCATGCGCGTGCTCGCGCCTGTGGCGCTCACGTTGGGGAGAGGGATGGTGCAGCAGACGCGCTTCGCGCGTCTGCTGCACCATCCCTCTCCTCTTTTGCACGGCGAAGCCGTGCAACGCCGGGCCAGGAGCAGAGGAGCGTGCCGAGAATCAGGCGCATTCTGAGAGAAATTATGGGAGGAGATAGAAAGCCTGCGTCTTTCCCCAGGCTCATCGTTCACTTTGTCTGGGGCGTACCATAATAAAGAGCTATTTTAAAGAGTTGGCAAATTGCCTCTTGTTTGTTGCTATGCTATACTGCCCACGAGGCAATGAGGAAGGAGAATATTTATTTATGCAGGATACATCGCATATGCAAAATCCGTTTCTGGTGGGCGAGCGCCTCTATTTGCGACCGCTGGAGCCCACTCAGGATAATCATCTGTACTCGACCTGGTTGAATGATGAGGAGATTCGCCGCTGGTTCTCCATCTATCCCACCAGCGACGCACGCGGCAAGGAGCGGCTGGAGAACCTCTATAAAGACTTCAGGCATATCATCTTTGGCGTTGCCCTGAATAGCGATAATCGCTTGATCGGTCTGGTGGGCCTGAAAGATATTAATGTGCTTAATCAGAGCGCGGAATTTTACGTTATTATCGGTGATCGTTCGGCCTGGGGTCAGGGCTACGGAACGGAAGCCACGAAACTGATGGTGCGTTACGGCTTTATGGAACTGAACCTCAATCGTATCCAGACGCAGGATATGGAGGAGAATATTGGCGGCTGGCGCGCCGATGAGAAGGCTGGCTTTAAATATGAGGGCACGATCCGCGAGGTCATCCCCCGCTTTGGTAAGTTCCATGATGTGCGGATCTATAGCCTGCTTAGAAGAGAATTTATGGAGAATATGTAGCTCATTATGACGATTACGATCCAGGAAATCACCGACCGGGAGCAGTGGAATAGTTTCCTGACCAGCCAGCCGCGCGGTCACTTGCTACAATCGTACGAGTGGGGTGAACTGGGTAAGTACCTGGGCGGGCGCATCTATCGCCTGGGCGCTCTGGACGATGGGCGGATGGTCGGTTCGATGCAATTCTCGGTAGCTCCCGTCCCGCTGCCCGCCGTGATACCAGGGATACGCTTGAACTGGCTCTATTGCTCGCGCGGCCCCACTGTGGAGCGGCTGGACTCGCCTGCGCTGGCAGAACTCCTGCAACGCGCCAGCGATATCGCGCGACAGGAACGTTCGGTTGTGCTGCGCGTAGAGCCGAATATCGCCGACGACGATCCCGCTATGGATGCCTGGCTTGCCATCTATCACAAGCTCGGCTTTCGCACCAATCCTATCGCAGTACATGGGCGGCGGAGCTGGGTACTTGATATTCGTCCCGGCGCTGATCAGTTGCTTGCCAGCTTCAAAATGACGTGGCGGCAAAATGTGCGCGCCGCCGAGCGCAAAGGTGTAGTGATCCGCGAAGCCAGCAGCGACGCCGATTTCGAGGCATATTACCACCTGCTCTCCATCACCAGTGAGCGCGACGCTTTTTTTATCCATAGCAAAGACTATCACAAAGAGATCCTGCGTTACTTCGCCAGCAAAGGCGATGCGGTGCTGTACCTGGCGGAGCACGAGGGAGAGCCTATCGCGGCCAAGATGCTAATCCGCTTCGGCGATTGGTGCTGGGATATGTTTGGCGCGTCGTCCAATCATAAACGCAACCTGAAGCCCACCTACCTGCTGCAATATCGCTGCATCCTCTGGGCTAAAGAACGTGGTTGTAGCTATTTCGATTTTCGTACCATTCCCGAGGTGCTTGAGCCAGGCGAAGAAATGTGGGGCGTGTATGAGTACAAGAAAGGCTTTGACGGCTTCTCGCGTTTAAACATGCCTACTCAGGATTATGTCTACCGCCCATTGATCTATAATGGCTGGAGTAAACTGGTAGAGATGCGGCGAGCGCGACGGCATAGAGAGCGGCAGAAAGTCGAGTTGGAGCGGGCGGCGCGGGGCAAGATGGAGAAAAAAGAGGATAAAGAGGGCAAAAAGGGGTAAGTATGGAGGCTCAAATTATTACCGATTGTCAGCAATGGAATGATTTCGTTGCCTCATCGGCCTGTTGCAATATTACGCAATCGTACGAGTGGGGCGAGCTTGCGCCGCATCTGGGGGCGGAGGCTCTACCGGTCGGAGTCGTGGACGAGTCGGGGAAGCTCTGCGCTGCTATGCTGCTCCTCATCTCCCGCGCGCCCATTCTCAAACAAACCTACTTCTACGCGCCCCGGGGTCCCGTAATCGACGATCCCGATTCGCCCGCCATGACTGTACTGCTCAATTATGTCAGAGCTGAGGCGCGCAAACGTCATGCCTTTATGCTCAAAGTCGAGCCAAGCGTGCTGGACGGTGACAAACGCTGGCTAAACGCCCTCAAGCGATGGGGATTTCGCGCCATGCCGTACGCTATGCATGTACGGCACGAGTGGGTGCTTGATATTCAGCCTGATGAGAAGACGCTGCAAGCGAACATGAAGGAGAAGTGGCGCTATAATATCCGCCTGGCCGGACGCAAAGGCGTGACGGTGCGTCGTGGCGAGGGGCAGGCCGATCTTGACACCTTCTATCACCTCTACGAAACGACCAGCGAGCGCGATCAGTTTTTTATTCACAATAAATCGCACTACGAGGACGTGATGCGCCTGTACAGTGAGGGCGACCGGGCTGCGCTCTTCCTCGCCGAGTGCGAGGGGCAGGCTATCGCGGGCACGATTGTGCTCTGGCTGGGGCGTTGGAGCTGGTATATGTACGGGGCCTCGTCCAACGAGTTTCGCGAGCGAATGCCCAATCACTTGCTGCAATGGACCGGCATGCAGTGGGCTAAATCGAAGGGCTGCTGGTACTATAACTTCCGGGGCATCCCCGATATTCTCGAAGAGGGACAGGAATTGTGGGGTGTGTACGTTTTCAAGCGTGGCTTTGGCGGCGAAGCAATGCGTTTTCTGGAGACTCACGATCTCCCCTATCAACCTCTGATCTACGGCGTGTACCGCAAAATGCTCGATATTAAGCGGTGGCGCGATGAGCGACGCCGCAATAGAAGATTGTAAGAGCAGAAAAAAGCAGGATGGGGCTATTTCCCATCCTGCTTTTTTCTGCTCTAAGTACTAACGCAGGCGCATTGATTGCAACGCTGCCAGGCGTTCGCGGGCGACGGTACTGCCCGGATTGACCTTCGAGAGGTTGCGGTAGACGCGGCTGGCCTGCTCATATTCACCGACCGACTGGTACGCCTGCCCCAGCATATCATAGGCATCGTAATTATTACGATCAATGCTAATCAACTGCTGGAGGGCTGCCACGGCCTCTTTGACCTGGCGTGTATCAACGTAATGGCGGGCAATGATGATCTGGTACTTGACCGCCTCTTGCTGGAACTTGTTAGATTGCTGTGGCTGGGCCTGTCTCTGTTGCAGGCAGAAGCTCACTACTTCGCGCAGCAGATCCATTGAGGTTGGCTTCAACTCGGCGGCGCGGCACAGGTTGACCAGGGCTTCGCTATTGTTGCCCATCTCAACATAGAGGTTGCCGATCCGCTGAATGGCGTTGCCCGCGTCATCCATGCGGTTATAACGCAGATGGATATCGGCCAGCAGGCGCAGCTCGGCTATGCCTTCATCCAGCATACCCCGGTTGATATAGATATCGGCCAGCTCTTCGTGTGCGCGTGGGTCCTGCGGGGCCAGGCGTACCATCTCGTTGAGGACGCCCAGCGCGTTATCGGTCTGGCGGTTGCCACGATAGTGCCGGACAAGGTCCATGTATTCGCGCAGCGCGCCTTCAACGTCGCCCTGCTGGCGAGCCGAGATTTCCGCAATCGTCGAGGCAATCTCCCCCTGACCGGGCCGGGCCTGTTTCACCTTGCGCATAATGGCCTGCATCTGGTCTTGCCGGCCTGTGCGCCCGTAAGCCTTTGCCAGCAGCAGGGAGATCTCCATTTCAGGTGCCTGGTGCTCTTCACCTTCCTCGCGTGGACGAGCGGCCCAGGTCGCGGGATCGATGCTCGCAGGAGAGCGTCGTACCACCTGTAAGGCTTGTTCGAGCTGTTGAATAGCCGCTTCGGGCTTGCCCTGTAACAGCAGCGTTTGAGCCGAGCTGGTGCGGGCGATGATCTCGACCGAGCTATCGCGCATAGCCAGGAGGTAGGAGTCAAGAGCTTTATCAAAGAGGCCCGACTGATGATAAATCTGGCCAAGCGAGAACTGTACATCGGCATTATTGGGATAGTTGTCGACGGCCTGCTGATATTCGCGTATCACCACGTCGGCATGCTTCTGCCCCTCGCCCCGTAATTGCCAGCGCACGCGGCTCAACACTTCCAGCGAAGTGGCGCGCGGGGCGCCGATGGCCGTAATCATAGCAAGATGCCAGCGCACCAGCGCGGTGAGATTGCGAGGATCGACCTGCAACACGCGCTGGTACTCGGTGGCCGCCTGCTGAGTTTTCCCCAGCTTTTGCAGCGCCAGAGCGTAGTTCAGGCGCGTCGGTACGCTGGTCGGGCTCTCCTGTAACGCCTGCTCCAGTTCGGTCACGGCTCTATCCATATAGCCAAGCCGCAGGTAAGCTTCCGCCGCTTGCGTACGTTCCCGCAGCAGATCTTCCTTATTGCCATGCGACGAGAGGAGGGAGATCAGGCGCATACGGTACGTCAGGTTGTTCGGGTCAAGTTGCAGAATGCGGCGATAGGTCGTGACGGCATCATCAATGCGCCCGTTGACCACGTAGGTATCGACCAGGATGCCATATTTTGTGATGGCCTGCTCGATTTTCCCTTGCTTGACATAGATTTCGCCCAGCACCTGATGGACATCCAGGTATTGCGGGGCCATATCGATTACGCGTAGGCACTCCTCAGTGGCTGGAGTTAACAGGCCATGACTGATATACTTGTGAATATCGCGCATTGAGCGAATCACCTGCGCCCGCACATTCTCGGGCAGGGTAGCGGCGCTTGCCACGATTGCATCAGCATCCTGATTGGGATCGCCTTTGGTCCCTGCTATCTGGCTCAGCAGATCGCGTGTATCGGTCTGGAGCGGCGCACCGGGAGCCAGCAGGGCTGCCAGGTCCACCGATTGAGTCGGGGGCTGTGACGATTGAGCTGGTGGTACCGGCGGCTGAGGTGTTTGAGTTCTTCCCGTCCCTCCCCACGCTGGAGCTTCCGGTGGGAAGGTCTGAGCGACATTAGGAACATTAGGCATAGCAGCCGGTTTGGCCCCCTCGGTCAGCCATGATGGCGAAGAGGGAGGATTCTGAACCTGCTGATTTGCCAGCGCGCCCGATGGAGAGCGCGGAGGAGCATCCTGGATTGGCCGCGATCCCTGTGGTGGCGTTTGCCTGCCAGCGGGCTGAGTTTTGTCACCCTCGGTTAAGATGCCGGTCAGCCAGTCGGGCAGCTCACCGGAAGAAGAATTTTGCGTGGGAGGCGCAGCCGGCTGCATAGCAGCAGCATTAAAGGCCATTGTCGGAGCTTCAGGAAAAGCTGATTGTGGTGCCTGAAAAACCGAAGTTGGCGGCTGCGTCGTTGGCGCTTGTGGCATCCCCTGGGGAGGAGTCGTGGGGCGGGAGGGCATACCAACATTTTGCGCCTGGTGCAGCATAAACTCAACCTGGGCGATCTTATCATTCCATCCCCGGCTGCGCAGGAAACCTAAGAGCGCATTATATACCGTCAGCGCCTGTTCCTGCTCGCCCAGGGCACGATGCGCTTCTGCTGCTTCCTGACAGAGCTGTAAGAGCTGATCCGACTCCTCCATCGTCAGCGCATCGAGATTGACGCGGTCAACAGCCTCATCGAAATGCACCGCCGCCGTTCGCAGATCGCCGCGCGCCCGATAGCATTGTCCCAATGCATAGTAGCAGGAAAGTGCATAGTCGGGATCATTTAAGAGCATCTGGAACTGGCGGATCGCATCATCCCAGCGCTGTTTTTCCTGGTAAAGCCAACCTAAGAAGTAGCGGGCGTCAGGTCGGTCAAAGCCACTTTCCAGAATTTGTTCACAGAGGCCGATAGCATCATCGAAACGCCCCTGGGCTTGAAATGTTTGCGCCTGCTTCAAAGCCCCTGTGACCTGGTTGGCAGTAATCCGCTTGTGAGGGGCAGAGTTCATCCCTCCACCACCTCCTGGCATAGCCAGGGGTGGTCCTGGATTACTTACCCCACCAAAGTTGCCCGCGCTACCCATGTTACCCATGATGCCAGTATTCCCTCCGCTTGTATTTCCTGATGTCGCTGTTTCGGTTGCAGGATTGCCCGCCAGCGCCTGTAGGCCGGTGAGCTGCTGTGCTGCTGGTGGCATCGCCGTTCTCTGTCCTGCTCCGTTTGCTAAACCGGTCGATGACGAAAAAGATGTTCCTCCCTGGGGAGGTGAATCCTGAGAGGCTTGCGGCCCCCCAAGAATTTGTGAAAGCAATTGTTGCGCCCGAGCGTTGGCGCTATCCAGCCGCAGCGCCTCTTCACATTGTGCCCGTGCAGCTCCATAATCTTGATGTAAAAGATAACCTTGAGCGGCGGCCAGGCGTTGCTGAAGCGCCGCGGCGAGATCTTTTTTCTCGCAGTAGTAGCTGGCTAGCCGTTCATGAGGTTCAGGATTGTCCGGGGACAACTGAACCGCTTTTTGCCAGGCAGCTTCCGCCCTTGCTTCCTGGCTTGCCTGCGAATAGAGGTCGGCCAGGTGCAGGTAAGCGGTGTACGCATCGGCTCGCCGGTTGAGAATACCGTAGAGTTCCGCCGTTTTGCTCAGGGCAATCACGTTGCTCGGCTCGCTCCGCAGAATACTCTCATACTGGTCAAGCGCCTTCTGCCACTGCTTCATCTGCATGTAGCAGAACCCCATCCCACTGCGGGCCGTTGTGTCCTCTGGGAACTCCGCCAGCGCCTTTTGATACTCCCCTGTCGCATCCGTCCATTGGCTTTCCCAGCGATGGCGGTCGGCTGCATTGATCGCCGCGCTAAAAATTTGGCTGTTCCCAGGCATGCCAGATCTACTTTCTCAAAAAATGAGCGCAATTCGGAGTTTACAGACCGTAATGCCTGCCAGGGCCTCTCCGCAAAAACACGCCAGTAAGCTTAGTCTAATCAAAACTAGGGTACTACAAAAACTGAACCGGGACACTTTTTTGGTACTAAAGTACCTTCTGCTCGTATCTTTGATAACTTCCGCGTTCCCACGAAGCTGCAACAGGACAACCGCAAGGGATATCTTGCAATTCTGCCCGCCAATGCCGCTCTCGGTCTTGCAATTCCGAACGACAACGCCGCTAGCGCGTCTAGCTTCGCTCAGGCGGGCGGCAAGGCAGGCCCCTACGGAACGCGGATTCAAAGTATCTGTGTGAATACCCGCATGTTGGCTTGCCTTGCTCGCAGCCCCATCAACGATGGGAGCTGATTGCGTACCCTACCCCCGATAGTTGATGAACTGGAGCGCGACCGGATAATCCTTTTGTTTGAGCGCGGAAATTACCGCTTGCAGCTCATCCCTGCTTCTGGCTACCACACGAATGGCTTCTCCCTGGATCTGAGGCCGTACCTTTGGGAAGCTATCCCGAATAAACTTGTTGATCTCCTTTGCCAGATCCTGGCTGATCCCTTGCTGCAACTGAATGACCTGCCGGACCTTCCCTCCTGCCGCGTTTTCCTCTTTCCCCGGCTTGAAGATCTTCAGCGATAGGTTGCGCCTGATCGCCTTCGATTCAAGGATATCACGAACGCTTTTCAGGGTGAGCGTGCTATCCGTGAGAATGGTTATATTGTCCTTACTTTGGGTAATTTCGGTTTTTGTGTCTTTTAAGTCGTAGCGTGTATGCACTTCCCGGCGCGTCTGGTCGATTGCGTTAACGAGCTCTTGCTCGTCAAACTGTGATACTATGTCAAATGAACAGTCACCTGCCATCAATTTCCTCTTTCCCGTATTGCAATGATACAAAATGGCGATCTGAGAAATGCGCTACGCTTCTTTGATACTAGCGTAAGCCTTCCCTGGCATTGTAGCGCATTTTTTCATTCGTTGCCACTTTATCCCCCAAGAGGCACATACCAACAAAAAAGGTTGTTGATTTTAAGCTGTGATATGATAAAAATAAGAAGCGAAATGGCGTAAATCAGAAAGCGAACGACGATGACAGCGACGATTTACAACGGTAAGCCGCTGGTGGCGCGGATGATGAATGAACTGCGTGACGAGGCGGCGCAATTTCGTAAGCAGCACAATCGTCCGGCGCGCCTGGCTCAGGTGATTGTGGGGCATGACGAGGCGGCGGAAGTCTATAGCAGGCAACTGGTTCGCGCCTGTCGCGCCATCGGCCTGAGTTGCGCGACGATAGGCTATCCCTTTGAAATGGAGGAGGCCGAACTGAAGCGCGAAGTTGCCACGCTCAACGATGATCCCCATAACGATGGCGTGGTGCTTCTGCTACCGCTGCCAGAGCACATTCGCCAGCGCGTGGTGACCGAAGCTTTGCGACCGGAGAAAGATGTCGATGGGCTTGGTCCGCGCAACGCTGGCAATCTGCTGCTCGGCTTTCCCAGCTTTATCCCTTCCACTGCTGATGCCATCCTGACCGTCCTGCAAGATGCTGGCATTGCGACTGCGGGACGCCACGCGGTTATCGTCGGACGCAGTAACATCGGTGGCAAACCTATCGCGCTTGTCTTGATGCGCAGGGATGCTACCGTGACCATCTGCCATTCTTATACTCAAGGTCTCGCCGCCATTACCAGGAGCGCGGATATCCTGGTTGTGAGCGTGGGCCGTCCCTCTATCATCACGGCTGATATGGTCAAGCCCGGTGCGGTGGTGCTGGATGCTGGCATCACGACGGTGAATGGCAAAGTCGTCGGCGACGTCGATTTTGCACAGGTCAAGGAGGTGGCGGCCTTTCTCACGCCTGTTCCCGGTGGCATCGGACCCGTAACCCACCTGACGTTGATCCGTCACACGCTGCTTGGCCCACAATGATGGTGTGTCCGCATAGTATGTTTAAACAAAACGTGACACAGTGGAACATTTTGAAACTACAACGGAGCGGTGTTGTTTCTCAACCGCGCTCCCATGTCTTCTCAACCTGAAAATGGCCTGGTAGCTGGTACAGTGTACAAGTACACATCTGGGGAATAGGGTTTTTATTCCTCTTCTTATGAGAAAACAGGAGGGCAGTGCCATGCTCAGTTCTGGCAGAGATGCGATTTACTATTACGCCGCCGGAGATCCGATCTCTATTTCGACCTTCCCGAGGTGCAGTCAGCTAGAGACGACGGAGCAGATACGCGGGTTTGAGTTGCTCAGATTGGCCTTTTTCGCGCTCAAACTGCGCAAGCTTGAGCAGCGGCACGAGGCGGGCGGCGATGAGAGTGAGCACAAGTTTCGCTGTAGCCTACTGCGTCATGCCATTTTCCAGCAGGTATTGACGCTGAGGGCGCTCGATGCCACCGATCAGGCAATGCAATTGATCGAAGCCTGTCGCAAGTAAATCAAATGTATGTAAGCGCTTATTGAATCGGTTGCTCTTCCGGCTGGTACTGTTCCAGGAAGCGGATCACTTCTCGCGTTAACTGGCTTGGCGTTGAGGCGCCTGCGGTGACGGCAACGCGCTTTTTGCCCTTGAGCCACTCGGTCTGCAACTGGGAAAGATCCTCGATCCGTCTGGCCGGGACGCCAGCCAGCTCTTCGGAGACCTGGACGAGACGATTGGTATTGTTGCTGCGCGGATCGCCGACGACGATGGTGAGATCCGCCCCTCTGGCCTGCTCCGCTACCGCCTCCTGGCGCGTCTGCGTGGCGGCGCAAATATCGATGTGGACCTCTGCGTGTGGGTAGCGCATTTTGATGTACTGGATGACGCGCTGGGTATCCCATTTTGAGAGCGTGGTCTGGGTGGAGACGGCGATCTTCCGTTCCTGCTCGGACGTCAGGGTGAGCGCGTCTACATCGAGCTCGGTCTCGATCAAGCTGCCATGCCCGGGTATCTCGCCCATCACGCCCTCCGGCTCAGGATGGCCTTTTTTGCCAATATAGAGGATATAGTAGCCCTGCGCGACGAGCTTTTTCACCAGGTCGTGGGTGACGGTAACATCGGGACAGGTGGCATCGATGCAGTGCAATCCGCGCTCGGCTGCCAGGCGTTTGACCTGGGGAGAGACGCCGTGAGCGGTAAAAATGACGGTGCCTTCTCTGACCTGCTCGATAATCACCTCGCGGTTGGGGCCATCCAGTGTAATCACGCCCATGCCGGTCAATTCATCGATGGCGTGACGGTTATGAATAATCTGTCCAATAATGTAGATGGGACGCGGCAGTTCAGGATCTTTCGCTGCCTGCCGCGCGATCTTTAAAGCATCAACCACTCCGTAGCAGTAGCCCCGGGGCGATATTTTGATAACGTCCATACGTCCTCTTTACATAACAGATATAAGACCTGTTCCTATATTTTTTCACTACCTAATCTATTGTATGTCATCGATCAAGAGGGAGCAGGGCAGGTGCAAGACCAGCCCCTACATTGATGGTAGTTGATAAAATCAAGAGGCTTTTACCTCGGCTTTGGAGAGGATGTGGCGCAGGTCGTTGGGGGTGTAGAGGCAGACGGATGGAAGCAGTCCTGCCAGTTCCTCAACCGAAGAGCCGGGCGCCAGGTCAAAAATGAGCAGAGGAGTTCGCCGCCCGGCGCATCCCCGTGCGATGCTGGCAGCCGTTAATTGCGGCTCCGGCGGGCGTTGCGGTTCTAGCTCAGAAAGTGCTGGTACGCTAATCAATAACTGCACATGGGGAAGAATATCGGGCAGGCGCCTGGGGGTATCTTCCTCATAGATATATTTCATCTGCGCGCGCTTTAGTAACTGGATAAAAGGGGCTCGTTGCTCCTCTGGCCCAACCAACAACGCCGACCGGCCTTGCAGACCACCGAGGCACGCGCCCGCGATAGACACAACCTCCGGTGCAATTCGCTGCATCGATTGTTCTCCTCTGCCATAGCTATCAAACCATATCTCATTATGAGATATCACCTCTATATACTATAGCAGGCTGCTGCTACCCCCATCAGGTAAACGCTGTATTTTCTGTCGTGTGTTTGGAGGAGTTTTTGGTGAGGGAAGGTTCAAGGAGGTGCTAAGGTAGAAGAAAGGTATATTAGGGGTGGCTACCCGCCGTGGATGCTAATTTCTTTTTGACGAGCGTATTGCCAGATCTCGCCCGGGTCCGTTATGCCTTTAGCCCTTGCCTCTTGAACCCAGGCACTCATTTCATATTTGTTCTGGAAAATGCGGTTGCCGCAGAAGATATTGCGCTTTGCAAAAGGCGCTGCCGTTGTCCGCATAAGTTCTTGTTGCGCTGATGATGATATATTTTCCCTCTCATCGCCATACCACGGATGTGATAGTATGTAATATGGATTGTGTACCCAGAATGGACATGGTACGCCATAGCGTTCGCATAAAAATTCGACGGAGGCCGCGCAAAAAGCTGCCCAGTGGTGTGTATAATCTGTGCTCGTAGCTGGCAGGGCCAGAGGTTCACTCACTAAGGTGCTACGTATATCTTTTGCATAGCCGTACCAGGCATTAGTGAAATTGCCGAGTGCAATCCAGGGACCTTCCCCCTCACAAATCTGCTGATATGCCAATGCCATCGTCTGAATGTTCCCGAATGTTGTTGGCATGAGATGTCTGATCGCTATATTATCAAAAACTATCCTAAAAAATTTTCAGCTAAAGGGCCTATACGCTTCTATCCTACCACAACATAGAGCAAATTGCAGGGGCAAATGGATTATATCCCTATCCAGTTCCATTGGATCGTGGTACCATTCATATGTAAAAATGACTCACGCGTTCGTTCATCCTTTGGTGCGTATTTTGTAATTTTTTGCCTATTGTCTCGAAATTAAAAGAAAGTATAAAATATCTTCTATGGATACATCTGATGGCACGCTTGCGAATGATCGTTTGCGGCAGGAACGCATTCAACGGAACTGGCGCCAACGTGACCTGGCAGAGCAACTGGGAACCACGGTGGTGACCGTCAAGCGCTGGGAACGGGGCTATCAGCAGCCCAGCACCTATTTTCGGGTCAAGCTCTGTGTACTCTTTGGCAAAAGCGCGGAGGAATTGGGGCTTGCCTCTGACGCCGCACCAGAGGAAGCTAAGGTATGGAGCGTCCCCTTTTCACGCAATCCCTTCTTTACCGGTCGCGATCCCTTCTTAGAGCAACTGCATGCCGCACTAACAGGCAAGCCGCCGATGGCAGCTCCAACGCGGTCCTATGCTTTGCATGGCCTGGGAGGGATTGGGAAGACGCAGCTTGCCATTGAATATGCCTATCGACATCGTTACGCGTATCAGGCCATCTTCTGGGTTGAAGCAGAGACCTATGCGTCCCTGACATCAAGCTTTGTCAGGTTTGCTGCGGCGCTTGTACTGCCTGAGGAAGCGGAGGAGGATCAACGCAAGACGGTGGCGGCAGTTCTGCGCTGGCTCAATCGACATGAGGGATGGCTGCTCATCTTCGATAATGTCGAGAACCTTTCTTTCATCAAGTCCTTCTCGCCCACCAGCGATCAGGGGGCGATTCTGCTCACGACACGTCTTCAGAGCCTGGGAACCCTGGCACAGCGGCTGGCTCTTCCTCCGATGACTCTCCAGGAGGGCTCTGACTTTCTGTTGGCTCGCACCAACCGGAAGAAGTATGCCGAGGTCAATCAGCAAGAATATGCAGCCGCTCAGGAGATCATCACCGAGATGGGTGGCCTACCCCTGGCACTTGAACAGGCGGGAGCGTACATTGATGCAACTCAATGCAGCTTGTCGGAGTACTTGCATCTTTTCCGGCAGATGCAGCACCGTTTCCTGGATGAGCATGAGCCATCCAGCGATCATCCTCTCTCTGTAAACCGAACGTTCCTGCTGACCTTTGAGCAGGTAGCGCAACGTAACCCATTTGCTGCCGAACTGCTCACGGCCTGCGCCTTTCTGGCGCCGGAAGCGATCCCTGAAATGTTCTTTCTAGAAAGCTCACCCTGGCTTGGCCCAGCATTTGAGGTGATGGCAAGTGATCCGCTGGCATTTCCTGATGCCATCAAAGTGCTCCTCTCCTATTCCCTGCTCCAGCGTAACGCTCCCACACGCACCATCACTGTCCATCGGTTGGTGCAGGCGGTGCTCAAAGCACGGCTCACGGAGACCGAGCAACGTATTTGGGGACGACGGGTAATTGATGCGATGAATCGGCTTTTTCCTGCCGATGATGGAACACAGGCGAACTACCTGTCAATCGGGGAGCAGCTCATTACCCATGCGCAGGCGTGTCTGTTGCTGGCCGACCAGTGGAATGAGGACGAAGCGCTCCGCGTCTCTTTAATGAGTCATGTCGCTGCTTTTCTCTCCAGGTGCGTGTGCTATGGCGACGCCGAACCACTTTTTGAGCGCACCATACAAATAGGAGAGACTGTGTTGGGAGCAGAGCATCTCCTGGTGGCGGAAGCACTCTATGGGTTGGCTGATCTCTATCTGGAGCAGGGCAAATATGCCAAAGCAGAACCTCTCCTTGAGCGTGTTTTAGGCATCCGCAACCAGGCATTAGCTGCATATCATCCTCTGGTTGCTACATCTCTTAATGGGTTGGGCTATTGCTATTTTCGGCGAGGGAAGTATGAACAGGCCGAAATGTGCTATAAGCACGCCTTACATATCCGGGAAGAGGTGGTAGATCCTGGACATCCTGATATTGCCTCTTCTTTTCTCAACCTGGGCACCCTTTATTGGCGACAGGGGAAGTATGAGCAGGCCGAACCCTTACTCCAGCGAGCTTTGCAGATTTGGGAGCGGGCTTTGGGTTCTGCACATCCCCAGGTTACTTTCCCCTTGACTACCCTGGGGGTTCTCTATGGCGACCAGGGAAAATACGAGCAAGCCGAAGCCTACTATCGACGGACTCTGCATATCTGGGAACAGGTATTTTCTGAGCATCCCCGCGCTGCCATGTCTCTAAATAACCTGGGCGTCCTCTATCAGGAGCAGGGAAAATACGAGCAAGCCGAAGATTACTATCGACGAGCGTTCTATATCTGGGAGCAGATGCTGGGTTCTGAGCATCCCGATGTTGCGACCTCCTTGAATAATCTAGGTGACCTTTATTATGTTCAGGGGAAATATGAGCAGGCCGAGGATTACTATCGACGAGCCCTCCACCTTTGGGAGCAGGTATTAGGCTCTGAACATGTATATCTAGCATATGCGTGCAATGGATTGGCGAATCTCTTTCGAGACCAGGGCAGGTATGAGCAAGCTCACCTGCTCTATCATCGGGCGCTGGCGCTCCGTCGGCGGCATCTGGGGCTACAACATCCTCAGATTGCTGAAACCCTCTATGATCTGGCTCGCTTTCATCACCTTCAACGAGAAACGATGGAGGCGCTCTCGTTCTATCAACTGACGCGGACCATTCGCGAACAGGTTTATGGTCTCCATCATCCAAAGACGGAAGAGGTACGAAACACTATCGTACAACTATGGCAGGAGATGAGGGTGGCTAGCACGATTAGCATACTTCATACCCCGTATCGTGCTAACAATGGCCGAATCTCCCTTTCAAACAGGTCGGGCCTATCCCGCTCAAACCAGTAAAGCGGCGTAAGCAAAACGGGAGGCAGGCCCAGATCGAGGGACTGCTCGATTGCTGCAATCGCCTCCCGGTCCTGTGCTGATTTCCTATAGTAATAGAGCAGAAGCATTCCTTTCCAGAAATAGGCGCTCCACGCAATCGGCTCCAACGAGATCGCCTTCTCTATTCCTTCCAGCCCCGCTTTCCCCTTCCCTCGTAAGCCGAGCGCAACGCCTCTACAGAGGTATGCAATATAATCTTCAGGCTCAATTGTGACGATTGTTGCCAATCGCTCTGCCGTTTTCTCGTCGGCGCGCTGCTTGTTCATCTCCACCCATTCGATCATCCAGGCTGTAGTGATATCCGCTGGGTCGAACTCAAGGCTGCGTTTGCAGTCATCCCTGGCGAGAGCGATTTTCCGCAGGTGGAGATATGTAATGCCACGGCTATAGTATGCTAGAGCATAGGAAGGGTTCAGTTCCAGCGCTCGATTATAATTGGTAATCGCCTGCTCATGCTCTTTGAGGTCAGTATAAGTGTAGCCTCGACCATAGTAAGCCCAGTGAGCAGAAGGGTCCAGTTCCAGTGCTTGATTATAGTCAGCAAACGCTTTCCCATACTCTTTGAGATCGCTATACGCGTAGCCGCGCCCGCCGTAGGCATAGGCGTACAAAGGGTCCAGTTCCAACGCCCGATCATAATCGGTAATCGCTTGCTCGCACTTTCTGAGCTGGTAATGAGCATAGCCGCGTTCGTAATAAGCATAAGCATACAAAGGATTTAGTTCGATAGCTCTATTAAGATGGAATATTGCTTCATCATACTTTTTTTTCGTGTTCAGTTGGTAGGCAGCCTTAAAAGCGGTAGTGGCGGCCTCCTCTTTCAACTCAGTTGCTTGTCCCAGCCTGGTAAGAGCTTTCTCATACCATTGCAGCGCTTTCGCGTCTTCCACATCTGCGTAGGCTTCTCCTAATCGCCACCAGAGGGCGGCCTCTAATTCTTGAGAGTAGTTGTGCGCAAGGCATGGGAAGGTAAGAGAACGTTGAGGTACCAGTTTTGCCAATGCCTGCAAACTCGCCAGTTCTTCCTCGGATACAGAGCTATTCATTGTATAGACGAGGCTACCAGCACATTGCCACCAGTTAAAGGGCTGCGAGCTGAGATATCTCTCGAAGAAAGCTGCAACCTCGAAAATGTCCTGGTTGATGTCGCGCTGGTAGATGGAGGCGGCGATCATGAAGGGCAGGAGGTATCGCATGCCCTCGGTGGGATCGAGCCAGAATTGTTGCTCTAACAGATCAAGATATAGGCCGGTCCAGCGTTCGTCCTGGAATCGCTCCTCAAGCGTGCTGTACAGGCGTTGCTCTTCTAGCTTGGTGAAGGCTGACTCCTGAGCCTCTTTGAGCCGCTCGTTGATAGCCATGATTTCTGGTTCCTCGCGACGCTCCAGCAGCCAGAGGCGCAGGAAGCGTCTCACTTCCTGGTGTAGTGCTGGCTGCTGCTTTTCGGTGAAGACGAAACTGTAACGGCGATGCAAGCGACTGAGTTCGCTTCTATAGCCGGTTCTTGCCTCTTCCGGCGTTAGACCGAGCACGGCAGCTACCGCTATCGGCTGGTCGGCGCGCCGGAGCATAGCCAGCCCGTGCAGGCGAGCGCGTTCGGCCTGGTCGGAGCGAGTATGTAACAGGTAGCGGCGTACCATCTCGGCCACAATTTCTTGCTGGCCCTCGATACTTTCAGTAACCAGGTCGAGATTTGCTGTCTCCAGAAAAAGATTGGCCGCGGTTTTGACCGCCAGTGGAACGCCCTGCGTGACATCGAAGATTCTTTTCGCCTCCTCTGCAGTGATCGTCGGTAAATAGAACGTAGGCTGCACCTGTTGATGTAACAGTGTGAAGTACTCGATGATATCGCTAGGGGTAAAAGCGCCGACATCACCGGCATTGAAGTTGATCGGTAAACCGCGGTCTGGTAGCACAAGCTCTTTGTAGCCGTATTCGAATGAAATGCTGCGGTCGATCTGATCCGGTCCGGCCCAGAGGTTATCGCGGCCCGCCAGCACCCAGCCGACGCGTAAGCCAGCGGATTTCATCACGATGCGGAGCAGGCGGTCGCCTTCGTCGATCTCTTCATAGGTATCGAAGAATATGAGCAGAGGGTAGTTCCTGGCGAAATCGTGCAGATCGCGGCCCAGCGCCAGCCCTAACCGCAAAGTGGAATCAAGATAGTCACCAAAGCGGCTCCCCAGCCTATCGCGAAGGCGAGCATGCACCTGTGCGATCTGCTCTCCGGTCAGCTTCGCAACGGCATCGGCGGCCTCCTGGACCTTTTTGTTTTCTACTACAACGCTGCTCCCCGGGACGTAAGTGCGTACGGCTGCCGCAACCGTTTCAAGCGCCAAATCTCGCAACCAGGGAAAGCGGCCATCCTTTTGGATACTATTGAGCGCATTGCTGACATCTTTGCGCGCTTTTTCTACTGCTTGTACCGCATTATGATGTTCTTTAAAATCCTTAACCTCTTTACCCAGCGCAATTGCCAGTTGCGTACACAATATTTTGTAGTATTCGTTGGCATCGATGTCCTGCCCCTGCGGTGGATTAAAAATGGCGCGTTTGCCCTCAACGGCGAATTCCCAGTCTCTAATCTCGCTGACCACGATCTTGCTGGACAACGCGTTATGATTCTCTTCCAGCGCCATCTTGCGGTAGTGCTTTAATAGTGTGCTTTTGCCAAAGCCACCGCGTCCGAAGAGCAGCACGACTAGCCCTGGTATTTTGTTGTTGGGGGATGGAGCATCGATGACGGGCGTATCATCCGGCTCTGTGCGGTGCATCAGGTTCTTCCAGCGCGTGAGGTACATGTTAAAGAGATTCATCTGTGACTCACGCCCTATGAAGATATGACCGGAGTCAAAGTAACTGTCGCTGTCATTAGTAGATGAATCGGGTAGATTTTGCATCTGCTACATCCTTTTTGCCACAAAATGCGTTATGCCAAGCTGTGCTGCTCTGCCATGTATAATATACGATTTTCCTGTGATCTGCTATATCTCGTTTTATCAAGATTGGGCAATCCCATGCGAGCGCGAGCAAGCGCAAAGCCCTGGTTCCCTAGCAGGGCAACCGCAAGGGATTGCCCCTACAGCCTCCGCCCGACATCGCGAATCCCGCCCAGGCGGCGGATGCGGTCAACCTGGTCCCTACATAACCGCTTTTGGCGTATTATATAAGAAGATATAGAGTGTAGGTTGTTTTTGTCGCTCCTGGAGTTAGGAGGAAAACATTATGTGTGGTCGCTTTACACTGACGGTTGATATCAATACAGTGGCGAGGGCGTTTAATGTGGCACCATCTCTGCAAACGACGGCGCGCTATAATGTGGCGCCGACACAAGAGGTTGTGACGGTGATGCGCAATGGGGACGCGCACCTCGAATTGCTGCGCTGGGGCCTGATCCCTTCCTGGGCAAAGGAAGAGAGCATTAGCGCGAAAATGATTAATGCGCGCGCGGAGACGCTGGCAGAGAAGCCGAGCTTTAAAAGATTGCTGCGCAACAGGCGCTGTCTGGTGGTGGCCGATGGCTTCTATGAGTGGAAGCAGGAGCATGGCGGAAAAGTTCCGATGTATATCACGATGAAAGATCACGAGCCGTTCGCCTTCGCAGGGCTATGGGATACATGGAAAAGTCCAGAGGGCGAGCAGATCCGCACTTGCACGATCATTACCACCAATCCTAACGATGTGGTCCTGCCCATCCACAATCGTATGCCTGCTATCCTTACACCCGAGGCGCGCGAGGAATGGCTCGATCCTGAGCTGCACGACGATAATGTGCTGTTACACCTGCTCGCGCCCTATCCGTCTGATGCGATGATGGCCCGGCCCGTTTCGCGGCTGGTGAACAATCCCAGAAACGATAGCCCGGAGCTGATCGCATAGAAAGAAAGACTTTTCAAGTCAAGAATGGCCTGTGAAAAAGATCTCCTTTGGATCTATAATGATGGGCAAGGATGATAGCTCGTTATCCTTGTGGTTATTCTAATGTCAGTGGATGATAATATGTCGTCCATAGTAGCAAAGGGGTATCTTTTTCTATGGCAATTTCCCATAGTACGACGCTAATTGACTATCTGGCGCCCCCTTCCAGTACTTCTCGCAGCCTCAATCTACTGCGAGATACGGGTCTCGTACTCGGTTTTAGCGCATTTCTGGCGTTATGCGCGCAAGTATCGTTTCATATTCCGTTCACGCCTGTGCCTATCACGTTGCAGACCTTAGCTGTTCTGTTGACCGGCGCGGTCCTGGGCAGCAAACGGGGGGCTATGGCGATGCTGGTCTACCTGGCTGAAGGCGCTGTCGGCCTTCCTGTATTCGCTGGAGGTACTGGAGGATTTATTCATCTGGTGGGCTTTACCGGGGGCTATCTCTGGTCCTATCCCATTGCGGCTTTCGTAGTGGGCCTCCTTTGCCAGAAGGGCCTGGACCGCAGATTCCTGACTTCGGCTGTTGCGATGCTCCCCGGTTCGCTGATTATTTATGCCATTGGGGTCCCCTGGCTGGCTGTAACGCTGCATCTCAGCCCTTCCACCGCCATTTTGCAGGGGATGGTGCCTTTTATCCCGGGAGACCTGCTCAAATTGCTCATCGCTGCGGCCTTGCTGCCTACCGCATGGCGATTTGTGCGAACCATTCAACCGGACGAGGCGCAGTAAGCCGATAGAGCAGAAACGGCAGTTCGATTTCACACCATCGAACTGCCGTTTCTATTAGCCAGATTGTGATATAACTCATATTATTTTTCTGCCCGCCTCTGCTATACTCATTCCAAATTTATCAGGCCGGTTCTCAAAAATGATGATGTTTAACCATTGCCCTTCTTTGAGCATCCTTACATAACTAAGGAGAACAACCATGCATACCATTCATCGTAACCGCTGGGGAGTGCTGCTGAGCTGCTGTCTCCTCTGCCTGCTAGCTGCTTGCGGCTCCAACGCGCCTTCATCACCGTCATCATCATCGAACACTCCTGCGGCGAATGGGACGACGGTTACGGGACAAAAACCTGGCACGCCCCCATCCTCGACCGCTCCATCCACGACTTCTGCCGTACCGCCGACGCAGACCGATTGTCCGGCAGCCGGGACGGCACGCGCACTGGTCGCGGCTCCCCTGGCTCTGGGTTCACATCAAAATTTCGTCTATCAGGTCAATGAGGGGCCGTATAACGCGCCAACTTTTGGCACGTTGAAACGTTACGATGTCGTGACGGGGCAGAAAACGGAGATCGTCAAGCTGGCTCATACCGTCGTTTCTGGGGGACAGGTCTCAAACGATGGGCAATGGCTGCTTTTCGTTGCTCTAACGGGAGGGCAAAACAAGTTGCAGGCGGTACGCGTGGATGGGCAGGGGTTGCAGACCCTGTACTGCAATAGTGCCAGCCTGCGCCTCGGCTCTCTCCAGTGGTCTACTAACCAGAGAATGATCGCCTTTAGCCTCTTCGACGACAATCACCGCACCGAAAGCATTGAACTGCTGAATACTGGCAGTGGAGCGCTTCAGACGCTGTTTACAGTGTCCGCCGCGCCAGGGTCTGGCGTCAATCTCAGTACCTGGCTCGATAATACGCATCTCTACCTGACCAATACGCCTATTGATCAGCCGCCGGATACCCTCTATATCCTTGATACTAACAAGGGGGCAGGTCAGCATATGAGCGATCTGACTACGGTGTTTCATGGCCCGCCATCTTTTGGAGACTTTGATAGTAGCTTTGACGGGACGCAGTTGTTTATAGATCACAGTGGCTGTGGCATGGGCGGCTGCAATCCTCCGAGCGATATCATCGCCATGCCGGCTACCGGAGGCGCTCAGCATACGATCATGCACAATGCATCCTACAATATGGCGGCAGTGCGAGTGATCGGTCAGCATCAACTCCTGGTGCTGATTAGAAATGAGGTTCCCAATGTTACGGGTATTCCTCCCGCGGACAGGTCGCATAACGGACTTTGGATTATGAATACCGATGGTACCGGCCTGAGACGCCTGACGACAGATGGTGCGAATGAGACAAGTAGCCTGAATAATTTCAGCCAGTATCCCTGGTCAAATGTCTCCCGCGATGGCAGTATGTATGTCTTGCACATAATCAAGGTGCTCAATGCTGGCACCAACGCTCTCTCCGACACCCTGCTCGTCGGTAATCTGCATGGGGGCACGCCGCTTACCATTGCCTCTATCGCCGATGGCACAACGCTGGATATGGTCGGCTGGACAACGGTGTGAGTTGTCTTCGTAGGGACGAGATTGATCGCGTCCGCTTTAACGCCTGTATCCACCCATTCAGCCTCATAAGGGACTTCATCCCTTGTTTTTCTCTCCTCGACGCCAGATCGTCGAGGAGAGAATGCTTCAATTTGTAACGCTCAACGTCTCCGAGGTTAACCTGATTAACTGTGAGAAGGGCGCCGTTGAGTTACTGTAGAACAGGGCCAGGCGATAGGTTCCTGGCGACAAGGCTGCCCTCTTGCCTTTGGGTGCGCTTACGCTGATCGTACCTGTATAGGTCTGTCCTGGAGCAATTGTCATCCTGACAGGCAGCTTTCCCGTCTGACAGGCCACTTCATCTGATGTTTCCCACTGCCCGTTCATCTGGATTTCCAGTTCGAGAATAGTGCAGCTCGACTGCGTATCAAAGGCGTAAATGGCGCTCTTCGTTTGATTGATCACACTAAACTTGATGGGGGTTGTTGTGGTATAGGTCGCATGATCAGTAGTGATGATGATCGGACCCTTTGTTCGCGTGCCATTATCAGTGATGTTTCCCCCGCTACATGCTGCAAGCGTCATCACGAGATTCAAACCAATCAACCAGCATAATAGAGATTTTTTGCCCATCTTTCTCACCTCCACCAATAGTAGCTTATGAAACCACTATTGATTCTCTTTCCCCACTTAAATGTAAAAACACCTTATATGAATAAATATAAAAGATCCTCCAAATATATGTTTGTCTATTGTCAGGATTTTTCTTCAGTTTTCTTTTTTGCGCTGCCCTTGTCAATGGAGAGGGGATGAATATTTTACAGGCGTGATTGCAGGCGTACCAGTTTTGGCTCCGAGGCTTTCGTTGTATCACCTCCCAGCGAGCGAATCGCGTCGATGGTTTCCTGCGCGTTGCGTACGAATTCGGCGCGAGTTGGCAATGCTGCCTTGAATTCGTCAACGGTCATATCGTCAAGGAAACGTATGCCTTCGTTGTCCAGCATGACGCGTGGGAGCAAAATCAGGTCTCCCAGATTGCCGTTTTCCTCCAACGCCGCCAGTACATCCTGCCCGCAGAGCAGTCCGGCGACCGTGACCTCCGCCCCGAAGAATTTGTTGGTTATCGGTAATACCTGAACCTCAAGTTGTCCGATCTTACACAGGTCTTCGGCCAGTGTCTCGATAATCGGGCGGGCCATCATGCTGGTAACAAGCGTGACTCGGTGTTGTGCTGGCAGGCTCACAGGCAGCCTGCGCTTACTGCGTGCCCACTGATCGATGAGGTAACGCGTCATGCCAACGCCATTTTCAATCTGCGAATAGCTACCGTAGTGGCTGGCAGGTGGGAAAGCTCGCTCCGTGAGATAGTACCACTCGTCTGAGAGATAGACGAAGGGATAGCCCTCGGGATCGCTGGACGCGAACTGACGCTGGTGGGCTTCAACCTGCTCGATGATGGCCTCCGCCTCTGTGTGTGTGTAATGCCGTAGCTCTGGCAATTCGCCTATTTTAATCATATTGTTGTACTTGGTCAGGCCCACAGGCACAACCGAGATTGACTCGACGATGGGGCGCAGTTCGGTCAGTTCGCGAATGCTGCGGTCAAGCTCCTTGCCGTCGTTGATGGTGGGGCAGAGCACGAGCTGCGTATGACAGGTGATATGCATGTCTCCCAGCCGCTCGATCTGTTCCAGCACTTCGCCCGCTCTGGGGCCATCCACCATCTTGCGGCGCAGTTCGGGATTGGTGGTATGGACGGAGACATAGAGGGGCGTCAATTTCTGCTCGTCCAGGCGCTGCCAATCCTGCTCCTTTAAGTTTGTGAGCGTGATGAAATTGCCAAAGAGGAAAGAGTAGCGATAATCGTCATCTTTGATATAGAGCGAGGAGCGCATACCGTGCGCCAGCCCGGGCTGCGGTGCGAACCGTTCGGGCAGGCCCTTAATAAAGCAGAACACGCATTTATTGGCGCACTGACGAATAAAGGGCGTCGGCTCTTCGCCGAAGAGCACGCCCAGATTCTCATCAAATGTTTTGGTAATGTGAACCTCGTGCTGCTCCTGCTGACGCTCAAAGCCGAGCGTCAGTTCTTCGTCCGCGACATAAAAGCGATAATCGACGAGGTCGCGAATAAGATGACCATTGATTGTGCGAATAAGATCACCTGGCTGTAGCCCGGCGCGGTCCGCGGGACTCTCGGGCACTACCTCACGCACCCATCCATACAATTTTGGCATTGACGTATTTCCTCGTAGGGCAGGGCACCCACAAGGGGATGCCTCTACATTTCTAATATCTCGGTGATTATAACCGCTATCAGCATGGTCGTCAAATTGCACTTGATTTGATAGAGTTCTCCCGCCTCTGCCTTATCCTGCCCCTACCCTTGTTTATTCAAGAAACATTGGGTACCATTGTAAGTACCACCTCGGTCTTGCAAGGGATCGAGATCACGGCTGGATGCTACATTCAGACCTGCGATAATCCTGTCACGTTATGCACTTTCTGCCTTGATCTGGGAAGGAGCAATCCATGTCAGTTCAGTCCTCATCCTCATCTCCTGCACAGGAACAGTTGCGCCCAAACACGATTGGTCTGCCAGGGGTTTTATTTCAGTCAATCACAACGATGGCCCCTGCCTCCGCCGTGGCGTTTAGTCTGGGTGCTGCTATCCCATTCGCTGGCGGCGCTCTGCCGCTTGCAGTGTTAATTGCCCTGGTAATCTGTCCCTTTATTGCGTTATGTATTGGGGCGATGGCGAAGTATCTGCCATCTGCCGGTGGCTACTACACCTATGTGAGCCACTCTCTTGGTACGCATGCGGGCTGGCTGACCGGCTGGCTCTTTAGCCTGGCCTATCTGCTGATCGTCCCTTTCCAGTTGCTTGTCCTGGGACCCACGGCAGATGATTTTGTCAAAAGCACTTTTGGCCTCTCCTTTGGAGCGAATGGCTGGGCTGTCTGGGCGGTTATTTTCGCCCTGATCGTTTTTGGTCTGACCTATTTCGGCATTAAGATTTCAGCCGATGTCGGAGTTGTGCTCGGTGTGATTGAGATCGGCGTATTTGTATTACTCTCCATCTGGCTGATTGTTGACGCGGGTAGCCATAACACGCTGCAAACCTTTAATCCGGCCTCCAGCCTCCAACATGGACTGGGTGGCTGGCAGGGCATCCTTTTTGGCATCATCTTCGTGTTTCTAGCGTTTGCGGGCTTTGAATCTTCAGCCCCACTGGCGGAAGAGACGCAGAATCCACGCCGGACGGTGCCGCGCGCGATCCTCCTCTCGGTGATCATCATCGGCATTTTCTACGTATTTTGCTCGTATGCCGGTGTGGTTGGCTGGGGACTGGACAAAATCGCCGCCTATGCCAACGATGCGAACCCGTGGGGCACGCTGGCTAAACGCGTCTGGGGACCGTTTGAATTTATCGTGATCCTGGCGATTCTCAATAGCGCCCTGGCTAACTCTAATGCAGGCGTGAATGCCGCGACGCGTGTGCTTTTTGCGATGGGGAGAGCCGGAACGTTGCCTACGCCGCTGGCCCATCTTAATCGTTACCGCGTGCCGGATGTTGCCATCGTCCTCACAATGATTATTGCGGTCATCTTTTCCCTCTGGCCCGGTTTCGTATACGGCCCGAGCCAGGCATTTGCCCTGCTGGGAGCAATTCTCACAGTTCCGGTCCTTCTAGTCTACATGGCTACCTGTATTTCGGTACCGTTCTTCTACCGGCGCGAGCACGCGAACGAATTCAACGTCTGGCGTCATATTGTAGTGCCCGTTATTCCGTTTATTTTCCTGCTGATAGTACTGTACTTCCAGTTCGTACCGCTACCCGCTGCGCCGCTGAATCTGGTTGGGCCAATCTGTGCCGCCTGGCTGGTGCTGGGCGTGATTATTGTTGTCTTGCTTGGTCTACGTAACCCCGGAACGTTGGCGGCAGGGCGCGCTATTTATGCAGAAGGAGAGGAAGCGTAACGTATGGCTATCAACATCAAGTATCGCCTTTCGCAGGAGCATACGCATTGTCGCTGGGATCACAGCATTGCCCCTCTGGTGAAGGTTGCCCCTGGAGAAGTGGTGGAGCTGGAAACGAAGGAGGCGTCCTCGGGCCAGATCGTGCCCGGCTGCTCTGTAGATATCTTATCCAACCTGGATTTTAGCGTGATCCATCCCCTGACCGGTCCGGTCGAGATTGAGGGCGCGCAACCCGGCGATGTGCTTGAAGTCGAAGTGCTGGATATTCGCGTCAAAGAGTGGGGCTGGACTGCGATTATTCCCGGTTTCAACCTGCTGGCCGATGAATTTCCCGAACCCTATCTGAATGTGTGGGAGTTGCATGGCGATCATGCCTATTTTAAGCCCAACATTCGTATTCCTCTGGAGCCGTTTTGTGGCGTGATGGGCGTTGCTCCCGCCGAACCGGGTTCGCTCGATACTATCCCTCCACGTTTGAATGGTGGTAATATCGATATCAAGCAACTGGTGAAAGGCTCTAAGCTGTTCCTGCCTGTGTTGTATCCGGGTGCGCTCTTCTCGCTGGGCGACACGCATGGAGCGCAGGGCGATGGCGAAGTTTGCGGGACGGCTATTGAAGGCCCGATGCTGGTGATGGTCCGGTTCGACCTGCATAAAGGCGTAAGTATTCCCGAACTCCAGTATACCACGCCCGGGTCGGCGGTCGAGAAGGCGAATAAGAAGGGCTACTATGTCACGACGGGCCATAGTCCCGATCTGTTTGTCGCGGCCCAGAAGGCGACGCGCCATATGATCGACCATCTCAGTAAAAACTATGGCCTGACGCGGCCCGAAGCGTTCGCATTGTGCAGCGTAACTGTAGATTTGCGCGTGAGCGAGATCGTGGATGCGCCCAACTGGCTAATTTCCGCCTTCTTGCCCCTGGACATTTTTGAATAGGTACTCAACTGCGAGAAAGGGCAAACTAGCATGAAAAACCATTCTGCCGGTAAGACGCTTGCCTGGGCAATTGGGGCTGTGACGACGTTCACGGTAATCTCCATCCTGGGTCCGATCCTCTGGGAACGGCAGGCACGTAAAGAGAAGAAATAGCGTACAACCAGCGGGGCCGCATATGCGGCCCCGCTGGTTGTACGCTATTTCCCCAGCGATCATCATCCCTGGGCTGCTGGCGAGAATGTGCAACGGGAAGCGTTGCTGTATACCAACGTGGATTACGTAGTGCCCGTTCTCGCATGGCTCAACCTGGAACAGAAGAATTGCGCCAAACTCCCTATTTTCAGTCGAGAAAGTGGAAATTGATAAATAAACTCTAGAAATATGATCTTAACTATGTTACACTGAGAAGGTCGGGATCGAGGTCGGTCCCGAGGGAAGTTTTGTGGGAAGGGATGAATAGGCAACATGGCGAAACAGTGGGATGATACGATGAAACGACTCATCAGCGCTCACCCCCAACATTTTGTCTCCTGGCTGCTCAAAGATGCGCGCTTTGTGCAGCTTCTACCTCAAGAGTTGAAAAACACCACGCGCGAGGCCGATGTGATCTTCCAGGTGCTGCTCAATGACGCGGAGATGCTCCTGCATCTCGAATTGCAGAGCCGCGATGACACCACGATGGCCTTGCGCCTGTTGGAGTACAATATACTTGCGGTCAGGCAGTACCAGCGACCGGTCTTCTCCTGCGTGCTGTATTTGCGCAAAGGATATGCGGTGGCCGAATCGCCTCTGGAGTGGCAACTGCCAAACGGGCAACCGGTACTCACCTTCACGTTTCTCGTCGTCAAAGTGTGGGAAGTGGCCGCCGAAGAGATCCTGCAAACAGGGCTGGTGGGACTGCTACCGTTGCTGCCGCTCACCCGAGATGGAGGGCGGCACGAGGTCATCGAGGAGATGATCGAGCATATCGTTGCGGCCAAGCAGTTCCATCTGTTGACCTGGGGCGAGATCCTGGCGGGACTGGTCTTTAAAGAGGGTCATGATCAAGCATGGTTGAAAGGCAGGTTTGCGATGCATAAAGATATCCTGGAGGAATCCTGGGTCTATCAGGAAATCATCCGAGAGGGCTTGGAAAAGGGCATGTAAAAGGGTATCGAGCAGGGTATACAGAAGGGCATGCAGCAAGGTATCGAGCAAGGGCTACAGCAAGGAATGGAGCAGGAACGCCAGAGGCAGCGTCAGGCACTGGTGTCAATCGTTCAGGAAGTTATTCAAGGGCGCTTTCCTGAATTGAGCGATCTGGCGAATGAGCGGGTGGGTAAAGTTATCGAGCCAGCACAATTACAGGGGTTGCTGCTTAAAATCGGGCTGGCGAAGGAGACAGAAGAGGCACAGCAGGCGCTTATGGAAGTTGGGAATGGCTGATTTTTGCGAGAAAAAAGAATATATGCGTATGACAATCAAACGTTGTGGGGCTGACTGATGTAACGATTGTAAACGCGGCAAGCAGTTTCTAAAGGAGCGGAGCAAGAGCAGACGCAAGGAGGGGAGCAGGGCAGGCGCAAGGCACTGCCCCTACTTGCATCTTTGTGCCATCTCCGGTATACTACGGGCATACGAAAATATGAATTCCCGACGTTGAGGAAGAGGAGTAGCCTGTCAGGGGTAGCAGCGAGCCGGTGGGCGGTGCGAGGCCGGCAATCAGCAGCAGGCGAAGGGCGCTTCGGAGTTGGGAATGGTATAGAATGAGTGGCTTCACTGTTTGAAGTGAAGAAGCAGGGTGGAACCGCGCATGTTGCCATCAGACGTAGTCGCCCCGGGCCTACGCGGCACATTCGTCCCTGGGCGGATCGAGCGCCTGGGGAATTTTTTATGTGGAGGAGACCACTCATGACGCAAACAGAACAAAATCCTTCGGTTACTGACACTCCATTGGTTCCTTTAGAGAAAATCGTCTCATTATGTAAACGGCGCGGCTTCGTTTTCCCCAATTCTGAGATTTATGGCGGGGTCGCCGGCATTTACGATTTTGGGCCGCTGGGCGTCGAGTTTCGCAATAATATCCGGCGCTACTGGTGGTGGTCAATGGTGCAGAACCATGATAACGTGGTGGGCATTGAAGGGGCCAATATCACCCATCCCCGCGTCTGGGAGGCTAGCGGTCACGTTGAGAACTTTGTTGATCGGCTGGTTGACTGCAAAAAGTGCAAGCAGCGTTTCCGCATTGATCACCTGCCCAAAGAGAATCTGGAGCAGAATAAATGTCCCGCATGCGGCGGCGAACTGACGGAGCCGCGTACCTTCAACCTGCTGATGGAAACCTACCTGGGCGTGGTTGAAGGTGAGCGCATGAAAACCTACCTGCGCGGTGAAGCCTGCCAGAACATCTACCTGGACTACGATAATGTGCTGAAGTCGTCGCGTATGCAGATCCCCTTCGGCATCTGCCAGATCGGGAAAGCGTACCGCAACGAGGTCACGCCGCGCAACTTCCTGTTCCGCATGCGCGAGTTCGAGCAGTGGGACCTGCAATTCTTCGTCCACTCTAGCGAGATGCAGCAGTGGTTCGACTACTGGAAAGAGTTCCGCTTCAACTGGTACAAAAATATCATTAACCACAAGGACCGCCTGCACTTCCGCGAACATGGCAGCGACGAACTCGCTCACTACGCCAAACAGGCATTCGATATTGAGTACCAGACCATTCTCGGCTGGCAGGAATGGGAAGGGATTCACTGGCGGCAGGACTGGGACCTCTCGCGCCACAGCGAGTATAGTGGCCAGGATCTGAGCTATACTGATCCCAACACCAAAGAACGCTATATCCCCTGGATCGTCGAAACTTCGGGCGGCGTGGATCGCACCTTCCTTAATCTGCTGCTCGATGCTTACGAAGAGGAGCCGGACCCGGCGGGTAAGGAGCCGCGCACCGTGCTGCGCCTGCATCCCATGCTGGCCCCGGTGAAGGTTGCCGTACTGCCGTTGCAAAAGAACAAAGAGGAGCTGATCACAACGGCGAAGTCGATCTATAAGACCTTGCAGCCACTGATGGTCAGCCAGTACGACGATATCAGCAATATCGGTCGCCGCTATCGCCGCCAGGATGAAATTGGCACTCCCTATTGCGTTACCGTAGATTTCCAGACGCTAGACGATCAAACGGTCACTGTGCGCGAACGCGACCATATGACCCAGGTGCGCGTTGCTATCAAGGAGCTGCCGCTGTACCTCCTGGAGCGCGTGAGTTTTCGCTAACGCTTGTTTGCTCAGGTAAAAAAGTGGGCAGGCAAAAAAATTGCCTGCCCACTTTTCTTTTCAGTCTATTCCACCAATCAAGCATGCCGCGCAATATAGCTCAAAGCTGGCTCTAGCTCCTGATCTTGCCTGGGAACTTTGTTGTTGACTTTGCGTTTGGTCTGCCGTGCCAGGCGGGCGGGCAAGTAAGGCTCCATTGCTCGTAGGGCGTTGATGTATACTTGCTGCTGCTCGTAGATAACGCCATTGGCTCCCAGCGCCCACCACTCCTGAGGCGTGAAGTAGGCCGAGACCTCGGCCTCCGAGCCGCTGCGACCGTACCACTGGATCAGGTGCAGGTTGTCGGACTGCGAAAGCCAGTAAGCCAGATCGATCAGTTCGGGATTCTCGGTCAGCTTCGCCATGCCGTAGACGTGGCCCATCAGTTGTAAGATGACCTGCTGGGCGCTATTGCCCAGGAAAAACTCCATTCCGCCGCTTCCGGCCCAGGTGGTGGGGTAGACCGGCAGCGGGAGATGATACGAATTCTCGCGGTGGCGCTCTATCAGCTCGCTGGCAGTATACGTATTCACCTTGCGGCGCGTGAGTTCATTGGGGAGCGAGCGCATAAACTCGAAGATGCCGCTATCGAGCCGGTGGTGCTCACCAAAGGTTTCAAAGTCCCAGCCGATAAAGAGCAGGTCGCCCCAGGTGTCGGCCAGCCAGTTGGCATAGGTGTCGGCATAGAGCGGATAGCCGGCCCAGCTCTGGTTGGAGAAGCGATAGCCGACATCGTCGCTCAATTCAGTGTGACGAGTGAGCAGATAAGGGCTGGAAGTCCGCTCAGGATCGATGGGAGGGATCTGCTTCGCCCGCGAGTTTTTCTGTTTCGTCTCGATTGGCAGCGCGTATGTTCCGTCATCTCCATAATGATAGAGATGTGTGCTCTCGCGCCAGCCCATCACCCAGGGACGACCATCCATCACCGCGCCGCGGAAGCCCAGCGTATCGAGCGCGTTGTAAAGCGTTGCCGACATGCACATCTCGGTGGTGTCGGTGACGACGGGGCGCTTGCCAAAGATCTCCTCTAGCTCGTCAACCATTTGCTGCATGCGTACCATAAAGGCGGGCATATCGAGCAGGAAGAGGAAACTATGATACGGTTCAACGCCGATCAGCTCCACGTTTTCCTCTGCTACCAACTCGCGAAACAGGGCAAGCAATTCGGGGTCCCACATACTGGCCTGACGCACAAAGGAGAGCGAGAAGCCAATCGAGAGCCGCATGCCTTGCCGTACCAGATCCAGGAACATCCGTCCCGCCGGATAATAGCTATAGCGCGCCACTTTTCTAAAGTAATGCTCGTTCATGCGTTCATCGAAGAGGCAGTGAGTGATATCCGATACCGAGGCGCCGCGCGGGATCGGCTGGGCTGGCAACTTCAGGCGGCGTGGTTGATGCACAACGGTATAAATCGCCAGGTCTGCAACCATGCTATTCTTCCTCTCACACTACCTTGCCAGGTGCAACATGGACAGGTTCTTCATTTACCGCCTCCACAGTCTTTGCGCGCGCCTTTTTTAGCTGCGGGGGAGGAAACACGATATCCTGCTTACGACCTAGAAATTCTAGTTTTCCTACAAGATTCTCAATGACGCGATCCCAGAGAAATTGCTTCGCGGTATGTTGTCCGCTCTCGCGAATGCGCTCCTGCTCTTCCGCATGGCGGCGCAAGTAGAGCATATATCCCACAATCTCGTCGGGATCGTCGGTCTCGGTCACGATGGCATTCTCAAACGAGACAGCGTAATCTTCGCCTGTCGAGCCGGTCACGGCAATACCCTGGGCTGCCATAACCTCTAACGCGACCAGGCCGAATGGCTCGTGGCCGCTATTTGCCAGCGTGGCATCGGCAGCCGCGTAGATTGTACGCACAAATTCTTCGGGAAGGAAGAAGCGCAGGTTGTAGATATCGGCTGGCTCCGCCTGTTCTATGGCAGCAATGCACTGTTCAAGGTTAGGTCGTTGCGCCACCACATCGCGTATGCTCAAACCCAGGCTGTAGGCCCGATGGAATACTTCCGCTCCGTGTGGCTCGATGCCGCCGCGCACAAAGAGCGTGACGGGATAGCCGCTATGCTTGAGGCGTGCCACGGCTTCGATTGCCATCAGCCAGCGTTTATCGGGGTCGAAACGACCGATTTTGAAGAGGAAGAGCCGGTTGGGATCGTTGCGGCGGCTAATGGCGCGCAAGCGTTCTACAGCTTCGGTATCGACCGGCAGCAGGTGACGCGATGGGATACCGTTGGGGATCACCAGCGGGTTGACGCCCAGTTGCCACATCTTATGCTTCATGTATTTACTGACAGTGCAGAGGGTCGCGACGAAGTTGAGACGTCCCCAGTTGACCCGATGCAGGGACATCAGACTGTTCAGATTCCATAACAGGAGCACCTTCTGACGTACACCGAACCAGTGCAGCAGGTCCGACGTGCGGCATATCACCTCGGCTGTATGCCAGTCTTCGCCCATAATGACAACGGTTTTCCCAGCGGCAATTGCTGGGCGTACGATGTCATTATAGATATGATAGGGAACGCTCTCGTTATAATCATAGAGTTTCTCCTCTTCACCGTCATAGACGCCGTTGGGGTAGTATTTACTCACCCACTGCGACCAGCGCTCAAGTACCAGGTGTCCATCCACCCGCGTTTCGGTCGCGGGCTTGTAAGGATCGCCGATAAAAATCAGGTGGGTGGTATAACCCTGCATCGCTAAAGCTTCACTGAGTTCGGAGACGCGCGTGCCTAAACCGCCTGCGGTGGAATAGACATCGGGCCCCTCGAAACAGAGTAGCACAAATAGCGTATTTTCCGGTGATATAGCTCCATCTATTGTAATCATGTTTCGAAAGTCCTCATAAGTTTCTGTTGTTGGGGTTGAGAGGAAAGAAGCATAAAGATGCTTCCTATAATGTAGTATAGCACGTTATCCAGCATGGACACGTTCCACGAAAAAAGATAACATATAAAAAAAAGTTAGTGTGAGGAGTATCATAGTGGCAGATTTTATAAACTTTCCGATGCAACGAGAACAGGTAATTACTTCTGGCGATACGATAATTGGCGTTATCCCTGAGATCTGTCTGGTTTCCCATTTTCAGGTGGGTTCCTGGCAGGTGCTTTATCGACCTATGGAAACCGGGAATGTCAAACGCTGGGGCTTGCCTCTGATGATCCCGAATTTTTCGCGCTTGAACAATGGGATATTTCAGGAAAAAGGGACGACGCTGCCAATTCACGGTTTTGGGCGCAATCTGCCCTGGACGGTGATCGAACAGCAGCAGAGCAGCATCACCATCCAGTTAATGAGCAGCGATGCGACACGCCCCAATTATCCCTACGAGTTCACTTTTACCTCGGCCATTACTGCGGGCGAGGGGACGTTGACCTATGTGTTGACGATGGAGAATCGCGGCGATGAGGTGATGCCGATTGCCCCGGGGTTCCATCCCTATTTCTCAGTCGCGCAGATGGATAAGGCGAAGGTTGTCACCGATGGGCCGTCGGGCTTCGCGGTGAGCGCGTTTCAGTGGGATACCAATCCGCCCGACCACCCCTATCCGTTTCCTCATCGTGTGACCATCGAAGTCCCTCGCGGTGGCACGCTGATCATTGAGGAACTGCCGCAACAAGAACGCTATCTGCTCTCAACGATGCAGGTCTGGTCTGAACCGGTGACGAAGCCCGATCATGATTTCATCTGTTTTGAGCCTGTAGTAACAAGCGAGGATGGCCTCAACCGGCCTGCTGACCGCCTCAATATCGCACCTCACGGCTCGCAACAAATTGTGTTGCGGTTTACGGCCAGACCGGGCTAGACGATTTTCTCATGAGTGTATGAGGCTAAGATTAGGAGCAAACTATGAGCCTGCCCCTTGAAGATGCGCTGGAGCGCTATCCTCGAATTTCTTTGACCCGCCTGCCCACGCCCCTGCAAGCGTTACCAACGCTGAGCGCAAGGCTGGGCCAGCGCCTGTTCATCAAGCGAGATGATTTAACCGACCTTACGCTGGGAGGCGATAAGCCGCGTAAGCTGGAATACGAGGTGGCGCGCGCCCTGGCGCAGGGAGCCGATACGCTGGTGACCTGTGGCAGCGCCCAGAGCAATCATGCGCGTTTAACAACGGCGGCGGCTCGTAAGGTGGGGATGGATTGCGCCGTGGTCCTGAGCCGCGATCAGTACCAGGCTTTTCAGGGCAATCTGCTGACCGTCTATTTGATGGGCGCGCAGGTACATCTGGTTGAGACAGCCAGCCACTGGGATCTGGAGCCGCATGTGCAGCGCGTGATCCAATCTTTACAGGAGCAGGGGCGGAAACCGTACTATATCCCTATCAGTGGCACAACCCCGCATAGCTGCCTGGGATATGTGCGTTGCGGGCTAGAGATTGCCGCTCAACTGGCTGAGCAGCATATTCAGCCGGATGCTATCTATACGCCCTTTGGCACTGGCGGTATCTTCACGGCGCTACTGCTCGCTCTGCGAGAAAAAGGAATCGGGTCTCCGCTCATCGGTATCAGCGTTAATCAGCAGCGGGCAATCTGCTATGAGCGGCTGGAGCAGTGGTGGGGGGAGCTTTGTCGTTTGCTTGAGCGCGATCCGCAGAATGAGCGGGGCGAGTTCGAAATCCACGATGAGTTCGTCGGGCGCGGCTATGGCGATCCCACTGAAGGCTGCCTGGATGCTATTCTGCTGCTGGCTCAAACCGAAGGGGTGATGCTTGACCCGGTCTATGCGGGAAAGATGATGGCAGGCTTCCTGGCGCATCAAGCTGCCGGGCGCTGGTCCGCCGGTCAGCAGATTGTATTACTGCATTCCGGCGGCGTGCCTGCCAATTTTGCCTATCATAAAGAGCTAAACATGCACCTCAAAAAACGCGGGATAGACATACCGTTTTGATGGCGCTGCGGTTATAGCGATTGCAAGGCAGGTTTGCGGGCACGCACAAATGCACTGATAAAGCGTCCATCCACAGCGCTTCGTTCCTCTGGTGAAAGGGTCGCAATAGAGCCGCTTGCCCCGCTTTGATCGATATCGTCGAGCGAATAACGCCTCGTTACTTCGATCTCAATATCGACAAATCCTGCCTCTCGTAAAAGCGCACGATACGTGCCTTCTTCAAGCGCCCCAGCCACACAGCCAGCCCATGCTTCTAGATCGTCGCGGATAGCTTGCGGCATAGAACCCAGGAAGACAACGTCGGAAACGGCGAAGCGCCCTCCAGGTGCCAGCACGCGGTAAGCTTCTTGCAGCACTTTCCCTTTATCGGCTGAAAGATTGATCACACAGTTGGAAATAACCACGTCAACGGTATTAGCGGGTAGGGGAATATCCTCAATCACGCCTTTGAGGAATTGGACGTTGGTGACGCCTGCTTCGGCCTTGTTGCGCTCAGCTAATGCGAGCATCTCATCGGTCATATCCAATCCATAGGCGAAGCCGGCTGGTCCCACGCGGCGCGCGGAGAGCAGCACATCGATGCCCCCGCCGCTGCCCAGATCGAGCACTTTCTCGCCCGGCTTTAGCTCGGCCAGCGCGGTCGGATTCCCGCAGCCCATTGAGGCGAGGGCAGCCGCCACGGGGATCTCCCCGAGTTCAGTGCTATTGTAAAGATTGCTAGTGATGGGATCGCTTTTTGCTGAGCAGCAGGAGCTACCGCAGCACCCACTTGCGCCGGGTTCGTTCTCGTTCAATACCCTGACCGCCGTCTGGCCGTATCGTTCGCGAACCTTCGCACGAACCTCTTCGTCGTTGTTTGCCGTGTGTGCCATTGGCTCGTTGTCCTTTCATGGGAGATATTGATAACTATCCATATCTACAACAAAAAAAATCCGTGGGCGTCTCCTAGCGTTCTAGCTGTTGCAACAACCGCAGAACGGGTGAGAGCGCGCCCTCGCGCAGGAAATAGTAGACCCAGACGCCGTGGCGTACTGCGTCAATAATGCCTGCCTGACGCAAAAGCCGTAGATGGTGCGAGATGGTAGATTGGTCCAGATCGAAGTTGCCGGTAATGTCGCAAACGCACACTTCTCCAGGTCGTTCGGCCAGCAGAGTAACAATCTGCACACGCGTCGGATCGGCCAGGGCGCGTAGCAGGTTGGCAACATCACTCGCCTCTTGCGTGTTCAGTGATGGGTGAATGCCAGGCGAACAACAGGCTATATCGCCGCCCGTTTTGCCAACGCGCCGTTTGCGCGGCTTGATTTGTATTACTTCGTTTTCCGGCTCCATGTCTTCGTCCTTTCCCACCATCGTTACTAATAAATATACCTGAGACTTTGATATTTGTCAATGTTTCCTGTAGTAGTTAGCGCGTGCATTTTACACTCCCGTTGGGATATAATATGGTTATTACTGAACGACGATTCGACGCTTCGCCTTTAGATAAAGAATAACACATTGCAGGCCCAGAAAGCAGGTAAACGCTATGGATAGGGAGCCGGGTAAAAAATACTGGCTACAAAATAGTAACGACAGACAGCAAATGCGACCGGGTCCGGGCGGTCGCCCTGGCGGCCAGAATCAGCAAGGCCGTCCTTCGAATAATCTCAACCGCTGGCTGCTGCTGATCGTTGGCATTATGCTCGTCATTTATGTCTATAACTACTTTTCCACGACGACCGGGAATCAAAATACGCCGCCGACTGTCGAACTGACCTATACTGACTTTTACAACCAGATAGGTCAGAGGAACGTCAAAAGCGCCACATTTATTGGGCAGACAGACATTACCGGTGAACTGAATACGCCCGTCCAGGGGAAGACCGAGTACCATGTGGTGCAACTGCCCAACGGGGACCCGCAGTTGATCCCGTTGTTGAGGGACAGCGGAGCAAAGTTTACGTATAAGGCTCCCCCGGATAATAGCTTCTGGCTGACGATATTAATTAACGTCTTGCCCTGGGTATTCCTGATTGGCCTGTTTGTCTTCTTTAGCCGCAGGGCGACACAGGGGCAACAGGGGATCTTCAGCTTTGGCAAGAGCCGCGCCAAGTTGATCCTGGAAGACCGGCCCAGCACAACCTTCGCCGATGTCGCGGGCGTTGACGAATCGAAATACGAGCTGCAAGAGGTGGTTGAGTTCCTCAAGACGCCACAGAAGTTCCAGCGGTTAGGCGGCAAAATCCCGCGTGGCGTGCTGCTGGTGGGACCTCCGGGGACAGGTAAAACGTTGCTGGCGCGCGCGGTTGCTGGCGAAGCGAGCGTCCCCTTCTTCTCCATGAGCGGCTCGGAATTCGTCGAAGTGCTGGTTGGCGTCGGAGCCAGCCGCGTGCGTGACCTGTTTGATCAGGCCAAGAAGGCATCGCCCAGCATCATCTTTATCGACGAAATCGACGCCGTGGGCCGACAGCGTGGGTCCAGCATCAATACCAATGACGAGCGCGAGCAGACGCTCAACCAGTTGCTGGTCGAGATGGACGGCTTTGATACGCGCCAGGCCGTGGTTGTGCTGGCCGCTACCAACCGCCCCGACGGACTCGATCAGGCCCTTTTGCGACCAGGACGTTTTGACCGTCGCGTCACGGTGGATCGTCCCGACTGGAACGGTCGCCTGGCAATACTGAAGATCCATACGCGCAATGTGCCGCTCGGTCCTGATGTGGATTTGCTCGCGCTTGCACGCACGACGACCGGTATGGTGGGAGCTGATCTGGCGAATCTGGTGAATGAGGCCGCGTTGTTGGCCGCGCGCCGCAACATGGACTATGTGGACCAGCGCTCCTTTGAGGAGGCTCTTGATAAGATCCTTCTGGGGGCAGAGCGTCCGCTGGTGCTCAGCGATGAAGACCTTACCGAAACAGCCTATCATGAGGGCGGTCATGCTTTGACGGGCCTGCTCTCAGAGGGAGCTGATCCCATTACGAAAGTGACGATTGTGCCGCGTGGTCAGGCGCTGGGCGTTACCATGTCTACTCCGCTCGATGATCGCTACAACTACTCGAAAGAGTATCTATTGACCCAGATAGTTGTGGCGTTGGGAGGGCGAGCTGCCGAGGAGATAGTGTATGGCAGAGGTACGACGGGTGCGGAAAATGATCTGCAACGCGTCACGATGATTGCGCGCCAGATGGTGGCCCGCTGGGGAATGAGCGAGCGGGTGGGTACCGTCTCCTTTAGCGACCGGCAGAGCCCCTTTATGGGTGGCGGTGATACCGGAGCTCCTAGCAATTACAGTGAAGAGACTGCCGAGCTGATTGACGAGGAGGTCGAGCGCATCGTCCGTTCCAGCTATGCGCGGGCGCTTGAACTGCTGACCACCTATCGCTCGACATTAGATCGTATTGCGCAGGAGCTGCGTCGTCACGAGACGATAGATGCACAGCAATTGCGAGCCATCATGGAGGAGACCGGAGCGCCAATCGCTTCAACTCAATTCCAGCCGATGCCAGCAGGAGTGGTCGTTGCCCCTCCCGAGCCGACGCCACCACCTTCAATACAGCCACCGGAGATAGAATAACGCAGTCAAGAGAGCGGCTGGGTATTTTGGCAGGGATGCCCGCCGCTTTTTTTTGCTTCAGGCGCTCCTGTTCTCAAGGAACGCGCACATGTGTGGGTAGTCCTGCATAAGGGTGTCTAATTGGTCAGGAGAAAGGGCCATGAACGATCCTTGAGCTTCTGCCAGCACGACCTCCTCGTCGTCCGCCAGGGTGAGCGTGCCGCTGGCCTGGATCATGCGTCCGCGTTGGCGTCCTAATCTGGCTCGCAGGCGTAAGCATGGCCCATAGGGAACGTAACGCCGGTAGCGCACTTCCAGACGGCCCGTCATCGACCATACAGGTTGTTCTGCCAGCATGGAGGTACGATTTAGTGCTTCGTCGAAAAGTGTGGCGATGATGCCCCCATGAATCACGCCGGGGAAGCCTTGATGTTCCTCACGGGGTTGGAAATCAGAAACGATGGTGTCATTTTCTTGGTGAAAGACCATCTGTAGCCCGTAAGGGTTACGCTGTCCGCAGGCATAGCAGCGCTGGTAATCGGTGGTGTCATTCAATTCCATAATGTTGTTCAGTTCCGTCTGATTGTGATATTACGAAAAAAGTGTATTTTGCAGTCTATCATAGCAGCGAGACCGGGACAAGGTGAGGCAGTACCCTTATGTGATTAATGATCATTTTAGGAGTAATCTGCCAGCTTTGAAATGTTCCGCGTGCCAACACTCCTACGATGAAGCGGGAAGCTACAGGGCAACCGCAAGGGATTGCCCCTACGGAGGCGGAAGCAAAGTATCTGAGGCGGAATATACGCATGATCCGTAGTGCATGTAGAACATATCTTTTAGGATATGGTGGATAGCATTAATTTAGCACATAGGCGAGGGGAAATTATGGCAAAAGCGTCTAAAGGTACTACCACTACTGTTCAAGATGAGGCTCGGAAGCAACGCAAGAAGCAGGCCAAGCAAGAGGCAAAGTTGATGCTCAAGGTGGAGCAGGCCAGGAAGGATGTGCAGAAGGCCGAGAAAAAGCTGACAAAGGCCCAGGCAAATCTTGAGGCCAGCAACGCGCAAGTGCAGATGCTGGAAAATAAGCTGACGCAGTTGCGTTCCTCCCACCAGGATGCGCATAACGGCTCAGGCCAGTGGGAGGCGCAGTCGGACGAGAATGAGGCACTAACCGTTTTTACATCCGAAGGCGCGGTCCCTTTCATCGAATTGCCCATAACGCAGGCTGAGATGGATTCGGCTGTCGGCGGTGAGCAGACTGGTTCGATGAATCAGGAATGGGGATCGCACGAGCCAACTGCTAATGGCGCATCCGCCGAAACGGAAGACAAAAGCGTGCCCTCTTCTGAGCAGGAGGCGGAGTCTAGCGATTCCGGGGGAGAAACGACAAAGAGCAGACGGCACCAGCGAGCTACGCCGAACGAGGAGAATCAGTAGATTATTCACTTTTTTAACTGGCTGGCTGCGGTAAAAAGTATTGGTTGAAAGCGCAGGGGCCAATCCCTGAAGAGCGGGCTGGCCCTTGCATTGATGATGCACACATGTTCTCGCAGGAAGTTCGATTTTAGCGCGCGCCGTTTGAGTTCGAGTGCGTAGCTATTTTCCCCGCTTTCATCTTTGGTGGTAAGGCCAGCACACCTTTTTCTTTGAGCTTGAGATAGATCCAGAGGCTGATCCCCAGCAGCATTCCTCCGAAGAGATAGCCCCCGATCACATCGCTGGCCCAGTGGTCCCCCAGGTAGATGCGCGAGGGGCCAACCAGAATGACAAAGAGCGCCGAAATGATGAGCAAGGCGTAATGCCAGAGGCGATCTCTTTTCAACAGAATCACGCCCAACGAGAAAAGCAGGCCAAAGAAAGCTACATAGGACATTACATGCCCGCTGGGGAAACTCGCGCCCGAAGCATGTTGAATGATTTCCACGAGTTTCGCGGTCGGACGGGGCCGGCTGACAAGCAATTTAATGCCCACATTGACAACAGCGCTTACAGCGGAGAGGACGACGATCAACGCTGCCTCCAGCCGTAGCCGTACCGCCCAGAAAACTAGCGCGGTCAACCCGATCAATAAGGGGAAAACCAGACCGCTATTGCCGAGGTAGCTGACGGCAACCATTAACGTACTGAGCAGAGGAGACCTGTTCTCCTGAAATTCGCGCGTGATGGCGACATCAACCGGAATCACCGGATGGATACGGACGAACCATGCCAGCAGCCCAAAAAGGATAAATTGCACGGCATAGAAGCCAATCAGCACATGCGTGCGTCTAAGTACCTGGTACCAGGGAGCGCGACTCCTTGCAACCTCCTGTTGCGCCTGTCCCACCACTTGCTGGGCTTGCTCTTGTGCCTGCTCCACAGCTTGCTGAGCCTGCTCTCCCACATTTTGTACAGTATCTTCAACTTTTTTATTTTCAGGCTTTTTTTGCACTATTCACTCCTGATGATGCTATATTGTATATGTCTTGATGAGTACAAATCCCGCAGGATACTGTTAGTAGTACGTTTCTGCGCGAAAAAACGTTGCCCCTATTGACGCAGCGCTGGTTTCCCGACTATATTGCACTTGAGGGAAAGGAGAATCATATGCCATCGATAGCAGTTCGGCCCGCGCGTCCTGAGGACCGCGACAGTGTGCTGGCATTTTGTGCCCATACGTGGCAGTGGGGCGATTATATTGAGAGTGTCTGGGATGAATGGTTGAATGACCCTGACGGCGTGCTGCTGGTCGCCACAGCCGATGAGAGGCCCGTCGCCATCAGCCATATGCTGATGGTAAGCGAGGTTGATGCCTGGTTTGAAGGGTTGCGCGTTGATCCGCAATTTCGTCGGCAGGGGCTGTCGAAGGCGCTCAGCAACGTAGGGATTGCCGAAGCCATTAGACGCGGGGCGCGGTATGCACGGCTCGCCGTAGATACAAGCAATAGCCGCTCGATCCAGATTACTGAACAGGGCGGCAATATGCACAGAGTAGGCACCTTTACCCTGTTCTCCGCTCTGCCATTCTCGGAAGACGAGCAGAAGAGTAGGAGCGTGCGCGAGACAGCGCAACTGGCGACACTGGCAGATATGGATCAGATGATTGATTACCTGAATACTTCAAACATCATGCCTCTGACAGGCGGTTTATATTATGTCAACTTTAAAGCCATTCCAATTACTACCGGGCTGCTGGAAGAGAAGGTCGAGCAGGGGCAGATATATCTTCTACGCCGCTGGGAGCGGCTTGATGGTCTGGCAATTGCGGAGGTAAGCAAGGATTTCCGAGGGACATATCTCTCCCTCGGCTATATTGATGGCACAGTCGTCGAATCAATTAGCCTGATCGCCTATGATCTGCGCCAGCGTCTAACTGCTCTGGGGGTCGATAGGCTGCGAGCCTATGCCCCCGATCTACTCCTGGTGCGCGATGCCTTCGCCGGTACTGGCTATGCATGGGAGGATGCCAGCTTCTATACATACGAGCAAAAACTGATGTAGCATCATTGCGTGGGATTGAGCACGGCCTCCACATTATGGAGCTGGTGATAGCGGAGCAACCAGCAGCCATAGTTCATGCCACCGCCAACGGCGGGCAATGCCATCCACTGGCCATCCAGGAGGGAGTTCTGGCGCAGCAGTTCGACCAGGGCTGTACCGATACTGGCGTTGGAGAGATTGCCGTAATAGCGGAAATTATCGGCCAGCTTCTCCATCGTGGAGGAGGGCCAGTGGTAGTCGTTGATCAGCAGTTCGCCCAGGCGACGGGTGATGCGTGAATTGGCCTGGTGCGGTATAATATGAGAGAGCTCGTCATAGTGCAGGTTCGCGTGTCGCATCAGGGCGTCCAGGCTTTCGGCCATAGCGCGCGGGGCCTCGCGGAAGACCTCTTTGCCATTCATTTTCGTATAGCCTATCAAATATTGAGAGAGAAGCTGGCTCAGCTCTTTGCCTTTGCCTTCTTTGTAGAGCTGTCGTATCTTAATATCCACTTCCGCCATTTCCACCACATCTTTGCGCAGGGGGGTCTGATAGTAGAGTGAAGGTCCCTGCTGGGCGTCGGAGCCATTAATCAGATAAGTATCTTCGTCGCTTTTTTCGAGCAGGAAGGCGGCAGCGCCTTCGCCGAAGAGCGAGCTAGTTTTCCAGTCGAGTACATTCATAATATTAGGTAAAAGCCCTTCAGTTGTAACCATCAACACCAGGCGGGCGGAACTGGTGACCAGGGCTTCGGTCGCGACTTGAAAGCCTTCCGTCTGGCAGGCGCAGGCGCCTTTGAGCATGGTCGAGCGTATAGGTGGCAGGCCCAGGCGCATCTGGACCAGGCTGGCGACCGTCGGGAAGGACTCATTATCCGAGGACGAAGCCCCAATGATGGTATCGATCTCAGCGGGATCGCGGCCTGAACTGGCGATGGCGCGTTGAGCGGCGATTACCGCCATATCGACCAGTGATTCATCAGCTTTGGCGTCGGGATCGGCAATCAGGCCGGGCGCGTCGGCGCCCGCCATCTGGCGACAGAGTTCAAGCGTGCTGGCTCGTACATAGCGTGTGCTCAACCCGGTGACGCGCTCTAAATCATCGGCGCTGCGTGGATCGCCCAGGCGGGTAGAAATATACGCGAAAAACGCGTTCGTGATAATGCCTTTGGGGGCGTAGTTTCCCAGGCCGATCAAGCGCACTTTCGCTTTCGTATAGACCTGCGGCACAATATAAGTATAATGGGGCCATTGCCCTTCTGTATTGAACGTCATGAGATAAAAGACCTCCATAGCGAGGGTATATCGCAATTTTATGACCAGTATAACACATTTCTGTGCTGAAGAACTCACTCAAAATGGAGGGGGAGGCAGGAAATGTGGATACACAACGCGCAGTTGTGTATCCACAAGGTCATCATGAGGGTGGAGTACAGTTCTACCAGTAGTCTTTGTGGTCGCGGCCATTATCACGGCGATTGCGGCCTCGACCACCACCATAGTTTGTGTTGCTGTAACTATACGCGTCATCACGGCGGGGGCGTGATGCCCGTTGCGTCTGGAAGCACTCGTTGCAATAAACAGGACGATCTTCGCGGGGAACGAAAGGAACAGAGGTGGTACGGCCACAGCTTGCACAGACTGCCTCGTGTTGTTCACCGCGAGGGGCGCGTGAAGTGGTTTGCGCGCCGCGACGCTGAGCGCGACAGCTAGAACAACGGCTAGGGGCGTTCGTTAGTCCTTTCGAGGCGAAAAATTCTTGTTCCCCGGCGCTGAACGTAAAGGCGTTTCCGCAATCGCGACAGGTGAGCGTCCGATCTCGGTAGCCCTCATTGGACATCATGGGTTGTAGTTTCCCTTCTTGCGATCTTCGTTCCGCTTAACGACGGTCTTTTGGCGTGAAATGAGCTGAGTTGTATAGACAGGAGTGTACCAGGTTACAGCAACTAACGGAGGGACACGTTTCCCGGTGGCTTTCGGTTTGCGATATCCCCAATTCCTGGTGGCGGAACGAAACCAGGGCTTTGGATATGACACACCATACGAGCTATTTTTCCCGAACCACGTAATTATTGTAACATATTGTTCCCAAAAAAACAGTATTGTAGCAGTCAGAATGTTAAGATTTCTCGACAAATGTGAAACATTTGTCAGTCGCTTCTCATTCCTGTTTCAGACACTATTGCTGGTTTTGTTCAGGGGTCTTACTGGGCAGGCGGAGAGGGATGGGACCGCTAAGCGCGTTGGAGCGTGTCGGCGGGGAGTCCGTCATGGGCATAAGGGTTGTGAGCGCGTGCTGGATGGGGACATATTCCAGACTAATATTGCCCATGCTGATGATATCGCCCTGCTTGAGCAGTCTGGGTTTATTGAGCGGCTCATCGTTCACACGGGTGCCGTTGCGACTGCCGAGATCGTGGATATAGTCATCGTTGCCCTGGCGCGAGAACTGAACGTGACGGCGTGAGATTGAAGTATCCTGGATCACGATATCGCTTTCGTGGCCGCGCCCGACCGTTATCGTCTGTCGATCCAGCAAAAAGCTCTGGCCGACCGTGGGGCCTTCCAGCATGATCAGCGTGCCTCCGGTAGCATCCGGTTGTGGCAAAGGCGAAGCATAGCGGACTTCCGCAGTCTCATCCCAGCTATGGGCAGGGTTCTCGCCTGAAGCAACCTTTACCGGATCAGGAAGGGATGGCGTTTGATTATGATCGAGCAGGCCGGTCACGGGAAGCTGTGCGCTCTCCTCATCAAAGGCCGAGCGCCATTTGTGGTTGACAAGGGGATCAACCAGGTCTGCCGGCATCTCTTTATGTTCAACCGCGATAAATGTAAAGCTGTGCGCGCCCACCTCAATCAGGTCGCCAGATTTGACCAGGGCAGTGGCGCGAACGCGACGTCCGTTAAGGAAAATACCGTTAAGGCTACCACAATCGGTCAGGTAGACATTGTTCTGGTGCCAGGCCAACTCCGCATGGTGGCGAGAAGCCATCTCATCGTCTACCCAGATATCGTTATCCTCGCCACGTCCTATCGTTGCTATCTGGCGTTTGAGGGCAAGGCGTTGCCCTTGAAAGTTCCCACTGCGATATTCGAGCCAGCCCCAGGGAGTATCCTCGCTGTAGACAAAAAGAGGCAGGACGCCTGGTTGATAGCGTGGGAGCTGCGAGGCGGTTTTGCTAAGGGATGCGCTCCACTTCAGGCGAGCAACCCGCATCGAGGCGCTGGAGAGCTGTGGCTGCGTATAGAGGCAATAGGCGGTCGAGATGCTCAGAGGGAATATCCAGCCGGAGAGCGCGATGTAGGTCAGAACCGCCTCAACCTCGATCATTGATAAGCCCGCCTGGTTGACGGTGAAGCGCAGATTGTACCAGATAAACGCCAGGAGTAAGAGCAGGACAGAGAGAACACAGAGCACAATCGCCCTGGTTAGTTGTCGCGTTGTCCCTCGTTTGCGCAGGGAAGTATAGAGCGTGTTCACCGTGATCGCAAGCATGCCACAGGCTAAGCCGCCATAGCAGCCCAAATTAAACCAGGTTGGAAAATCTACTGTACTCGTCGTGGTCTCCCTTTCCTAGAGCATCGGCCCGATATGGGCATTCCTGGCCTTGCTGATCTGGATGACATCAATAATCGTATGTTGATCCAGGTTTTTCTGATACAGGCTATCAGCGGCGACATTGGCGGAGTCTGCGGCAACATTGTTATTGACATCCACGCCGTCCCAGTATTCGAAATGGGTCGCTCCCTCTGTCACTGCTACGCCAAGAAATGCATGTCCTGGAATAATGACAATTTCGGCACTAAGCCCTATTTGCTCAACGGCAGCCGCGAGCAGGGTGGTCAGCTCGACGCACATGCCGCTACGCTGTTGGAGGACCTCGGCTGGCAATTTGATGTTTTGCGTTGCCGTACTATCGCTCCCATTGGCGCTGTAGGGCACGCTCGCCTGGAGGTAGCGGATGTGATAGTCAAGGCGCAATGTATCATAAATGGCGTCAACCTGATCAATAACCTGCTGAGCGGTCGCCGAGCGGTATCCAATCATGCCAGCCGGAACGGGTGGCTGCTGCTCGTTTAAGTGGTTGGCAGCTCTGGTGACCAGCGCAACCACAGCCGGATCATTGGGCGTAACCCAGGCAGCCACCTTCAAGCGATTGGTTGTGGTCCATTGCATCAGCCAGCGCGAGTGTAATGTCACAGGGGCGTCGTTAAGATAGTACAGGTACCCCCTGGTATCTGTCACCTGAACATGCAGGGAACTGCTTCTTTCCGTGGTAAGGTAACGCAGCGCCTGATCCTGCAATGGTGGGATAAATGTACTCGACTGACTGGCGCTGGTCGCGTTGAGGGTTTGCGTCTGAACCTGGCTGAAATGGGCGATAGAGACACTGATGATCAGGGTAAGGGGACTGGAGCTGCTATAGTCAACGGTAAACAGGGAATATTGCGTCGCGAGGTAGGACGGGTAGAAGGCGCTAAATATAGCGGTGGGGGCGTGTATGCAGATATGCACCGGAGCCTGCCCTCCGCAATATTCTTGCTTTTGCAGACTGCTTTGCTGGTAGCGTGAATATGCCTGTACTCCTCCAGCAATATAGGCGCCGGAGAGTATCACCAGAGTCGTTAAGGTAAGAAGCAACACAACATGTTTTTTGCCCATTGGTGATTAGCCTCGTGACATGGCATTGGCATAGACGCTTTTTACCATAGAATATGTTCAGCCGCAATCATACCATTCTGTATCATAATGAGCAAATTGGTGGGACTTGTGGGGGACTTGTGTGGCATAAGCAACAGAGATGTTTGAGGGGAGACTTTGCTTGCGGCGACAGGACAGATACCCAGGTCGCGCCGTCGGGAACCTGGGTATCTGTCCTGCCTAATAAGCGCGGTTGAGGGTCAGGCCCTGTACTGTCTGGTGCATTAAAAACTGAATAACGGCCTGCGGGCTGCCGGTTTGTTCATAGATGGCAAGCTGGCGATCCGCGCCGGTGCCTTGAGGATCTTCAAGCAGATGACGGAGGTAGTTAATCTCGCGCCGGTCATTAAGATCGTCGAGCACATCATCGACGAAGTCAAGCAGCTCATGAATGGCGTCACGCATGCTAAGGCGGCGCTGCTGCATAAAGTCAACAATTTCGGCATCCAGCCCGTAGCGACTGGCGCGCCATTTGTTTTCTTCGATGTAGTGGGAGGGCAAGACGTAAGTGGAGAGGTTGCGTTTATGCATCCAGGTCAGCTTGGCTACCAGCGCCTGGCAGAGGGCCGCGATGGCTAACGTATCCTCGATACTGGTGGGCATATCACAAATGCGGAACTCGATGGTTGAAAAAAAGGGATGAGGGCGAATATCCCACCAGATCCGCTTGCCATTGTCGATGCAGTCGGTCTGAACGAGATCGGCCACATAGCGGTCGAACTCGGCAGTTGAGGTGAAAACATTAGGAATGCCGGAGCGCGGAAAGCGTTTCCACACAATGGCGCGGTACGATTTCAGGCCGGAGTGACGCCCAAGCCAGAATGGCGAGTTCGCGGAGAGCGCGAGCAGATGGGGCAGCCAGGTGCGGAGCTGATTCATCAGCGGGACGGCCAGTTCGTGCCCGTCGATGCCAACGTGAACATGTAATCCGAAGATCAGGATAGAGCGTCCCACATCCTGGAATTCCTCGTCCAGCTTATCGTAACGAGGATTGCTGGTTCTGGCCTGGTCTTTCCAGTGCGCGGTGGGATGGGTACCGGCGCTGATCAGCGCAAGCCCCTCCGCCGCTACCAGATCGGCCAATGTTGATCTGAGGTATTGTAAATTGAGTCGGGCCGCGGCAATATTTGGGCAAACTTCGGTAACAATTTCTACCGCCGGTTGCAGCATTTCAGCTTTAATATGGTCACCGAGAAGAGGCTCCCCTTTTTCCAGGATGGTATGAATGTACGAGGCTAGCTGGCCTGTATTTCTATCTACCATCTGAAATTCTTCCTCGATTCCCAGGGTGAAGCGTTGTGCCATTGCAATCTCCTTCCGGGTGTATGTCACTGGGCATGAGCGTACTAAAGAGCCTGGACAGCTATGGATACGATGATACTGAGATGAAACCAGAGAGGTTCCCAGTGACGAGTTGTCCTGGCGGAGAAGAAGGGCGGGATGACTGCAAAAACCGACCGGTGAGACAAAGTAGCGTCATGAGAATGGATCGACCTCTAAGGCTTCGTTGGTGAAGGGAGACATACAAAAAGCGGAGAATACGAGGAACAGTAGAACCTGAATGCAAAACGGACGAATCGCACGACACCGCCGAAAGAGGCTGACGCAACTCCGGCGGATCGTGTTGCGCTACAGCGCATAACCGCATAAGAGCTCCTCTGGTATAAATACTTTTTGCATGAGCCGTACTAGTAAGGTGACACTACATGGAAAAGTACTTAGGAATCATAGAGTACACAAGGATTATGCAATCTGTCAAGGGGTAAACTTATAAAAGAAAGGCAAAAGGTAATAAATCGGTTACTCGGAAGGTTGGTTCGGCTCCGTCAACGTAGATCACCGCGTCTGGAGCCAGATCAGCCATCCACTGGCGACAGGCTCCGCAGGGCATGCGCTGCTGAAGCGGGGCGTTGGCGGGCGCATCGATGCAGGCGATAGCGATATGGGTCACGGGACCGGCGCCCGCCGAAATGGCACCTGCCAGCGCCGAGCGTTCCGCGCATAACGTCAATCCGAAGCTTGAGATCTCGATATTGGCCCCGGCAAAGATTTTGCCGCCTGCCACCACGACTGCGCCTACATGAAAATGTGAATAGGGGCAATGGGCATGCCTGGCTGCCTCGCGTGCCAGGGATACTAATGTTTCACGTTCCATCAAGTTGTTCTCCTTTGGGGGATGTCATCATCAAACGGCAGCCTGACAGGAAAAAGCTTCCGGTCGGCTCAGCCATTCTGGAAAGATGCTATTCAACCGATTAGGATATAGTAACACAATGACCTGGAAAAGTGTCTCGTATATTACTGTTTCGAACCATCTGTGTACAGAAATAGCCCAAATTGTGTCAAAGTGTTACTGCTTGCTAAGGATGGCGTTAACGTAGTTAAAGGACAAAGTATTTGGAGCGTATGCGCCGTCAAAAATATATTGGTACATCCTAGTATGGTGATAAAGGCCCAGAGGAGGAATTTGAGTGAAGATCATGGTAGCGGATGATGACCGCGACATGGTAGACATGCTGAGCTACTGGCTCAAAGGGCATGGGTATGACGTGGTACGAGCTTTTGATGGAGAGCAGGCGATTAAGCGTTGGCGTGAAACGTTGCCGGATCTCGTCATTCTCGATATCCAGATGCCGAAGCTGGACGGGTTCGAAGTATGTCGCCAGATGCGGACAGAAACAAACTCAATGGTGTTGATTCTCACAGCGCATGATCGCGAAGACGACGAGGTGCGTGGGCTAGAACTGGGGGCGGACGATTATTTAAGAAAGCCGTTCAGCCCGAGGCAACTCCTGGCCCGCATCAAGGCCATTATGAGGCGATCCTCTGGCACCAGGGGAGTTTCAGGCTCATCGTCGGTCACTGTTGGGCCGGTAACGTTGGATGCGATGCGTCATGAAGTGACACGCGATGGTACTAAGGTCAGGCTCACTCCGACCGAGAGCCGGCTCCTGCACCTGTTGATCACCCATACGGGACAGGTTTTGACGACCGATATGATTATCGAGCGGGTCTGGGGCTATGATGAGGCGGGCGATTCTGGCCTGGTGAAAACTCATATTCGGCACTTACGGCAGAAGGTCGAGCCAGATCCTAATAAGCCACAGTTTATTATGACGGTACCAGGAGTGGGCTATACGTTTACTGCGCCAGTAGCTGTCGAACAGTAAAGGGTATTGCAACAAAAATAGCACCTATTCACGGCACAAGGGAATGAGCAGAAAAGAAAAAGCAGCGGCAGTATCATCTTTAGCTTGCATCAAAGACTCGAAGCTACCTGCTCAGGAGTTAGAGCATTGTGACTGTTTGCCATTCTCGCCTTTGCTTTATAGTATGCAACAGGATGGCATCGCCGATCACGAGCATATGGTGCCTGTTTCACTTACGTTAAATAATCGGGTGCGCAGTGCTGTGCGTGCCCTGTTTCCCCGTTCGACTCCGCTGAGCCTGCTGCTCCTGCATATATGCCAGCAGGAATATGCCCATGAAGCTGCACTTCCTGAGCGTCGTCGCTACCATGCGCCATCAGGAGTGTTAGAGCAAGTCCTGATCAATGTGCGCCGCGTCATCAGAGTGGGGGATCGGCACATGATTCAGGAGAGTGCGGGAGCGATCATTATCTTTCCCGATGTGGACCGGCAAGGGATCTGTAGCATCGTTGAGCGCGTCTATAACAGTATCGACCTGCTTCAGGCCGAAACGCTGATTCCTCCTTTAACACGCGAGACCGCTATTGTACTTGGCATTGGCAGCTATCCAGACGCTGGTATTTCAATAGAAGATCTGCTCTATCAAACAGGCCGCGTGGTTCGCCGCCTGACGTTGCGGCCCATTATTACGTTCCCACCGCATGAGTTTCCTGAACAATGCCAGCGTTTTCCCGTTGGGGAGCCCGAACAGGCCGTAGCAGCGTCTCCGGCATGCCCGTTGATGGCATTGCCGCAGGAACTGGCTCAACATCTGAAGTGCCTGATTCCATATCAGCTCGCGCACGAGCTACAGTGTGTCCCTGTCGGGCAGGATCAGCACACACTTACCGTTGCTATGGCGCATCCTGGTAATATGGCGAGCATCCGTCGCTTACAGGGTGAGACGGGGCTGAACATATTTCCTGTCGCCTGCCGCAGCGAGGAACTGGCAGCCCTGTTAGCGCGTCAATGGTGAAGATTTCATAACCATATTTAGGGAAGCAGGTAGCGAATATCTAACGTGTTCTTCATAAAATTAACCAGATTGCAACTTTTCCTTAACGGGGAAATGTATCAACATTGGTTACTATAGTATGCAATGAGACAATATTTCTGCACCTTAATATATCGTCGTTTGAAATGACATTTATTATGTCATGAGCATTTATTTACTACTTTTTAAGGAGAATGGACAATGGTGGTACAGATGATTCAAGACGATGCCCTTTTAACGTTCAAAGAAGCCATGAACTATCTGCGCGTGAGTCGCTCAACTCTCTATCGTCTGATGTGGTCTGGGCAATTGACGGGGCACAAAGTTGGGAGTACATGGCGTTTTTACCGCGAGGATTTGCGGGCCTGTGTTGGTCGTGGGATGGCGGTGCCGGCTGCTTTGCACGCGGTGCCTGTAAATTCCCCTGTTAACTAGTGCGTTACCCTATGCTTGAGCGTCCAATTTGTATGCTACGTTTTTGTAGGAAAATCGATCTCTCGTATGTTTGCTCTAGTTACGCAAAAAAGCTCATCCCGACGATTAGACCATCGGGATGAGCTTTTTGTATGACAAGGATTTTTATACCTGATCGGCCTTTTGCCGTTGTTCAGCTTTGCTTAAACGTCCCCATTCCTCGAACTCCCGCTCCATCTCATCCTGGACATGTTGTTCCGCGTCTCGTCGCGAGATGCCCTGTTTGCGCACATGGGTAAGGATGCGATTAATATAAGTGCGAGCGATATAATCGCGCTGAATGGTCAGGTTAGCCATTGGTCGTAAATTCAATTGCGAGACGGGGTAGAAGTCTTGATCGCGCAGAGCTGTGGCAAGCAGTTGGGCATAGTCGTTCACAGCCTGGTACGCCATAGGATCAATGAAAAAATCGGAGCGAGCGCTAGAAACAATGAGTACCCCGGCGATGCGGCTGCCACGTAATAGAGGAGCCGCGCAGGCGCTGCGTTCGAACTCATCGGCTTCTACCTGCAAGCGGCCTTCTTCCATATCGCTCCATATTTGCACACGTTGAAGCATGGCCGCCGCCCCTGCCAGCGTCGTGCTACCCAGGTAAACTTTCGCCTCGTTATTGAAGCCCCAGGGAGCATTGCCGCGCATCATGAACTCGCGTAATGTGTGGATGCCATCTGCGCGAGCAGGCATAAGTCTGGCGTAAGTGATGGCAAGCCCTCTGCGCTCTGTATCCAGATGTATCAGTGCCTGTTCAAAGATAGCCTCTGAGACCTGCCAGAAGCGTGCATCATCCTCTTCATTCGCGGCAATTAATTCTGCGACACGCTGATAAATTTCCTTTGGCACTTCTCGGACGCTAATCAAAGAAACATCCAGCAGACCTGGGAATGCCTGATTGATGGCATAGATGAGGGTTGCGCGATGCTCTGGGAAGACCTCAGGCAATCGTTTAAGATGTGCCGGGCGGGGTTCTGAGCTACCACTCATCCAGCGATAAATGGTGTTTTCCGTCACTTCCATTTCTTTGGCAACGTGTGTGATCTCGGCCCTGTCGTGGTGTAAAATGCTGCGTAAAAGTTTGCTCAGCGGGGAGAGCCTGGCCTCAGTAATGGTATCGAGCTGGCCGTCTCCCGCTGGTATCTGCTCTGCCAGGGCTGTGGTAGTGCCATTTGCCAGAACGTCACCAGGCTGCTTATGGGGGCTTGCTGGTACATGCGCAGTTGCAGGTAGGGCTTTCCGCGCACCAGGTGGGCGTCCACGCTTTTTTCTGGGTTGTTCGCCAGATCTTTGCCCGTTATCCATATGGAACTTTCCTCGCTAACACTAGAAGTGCTACAACATCTGCAGAAGTTTTGTCATACATTATAACATATACAGCGCTTGAACGATTACATAATTTTATGTACTCGAGGCAACGCCAGTATATTCTAAGTTTTGCGAAAATGGGGAAAATATGCACAAGATTTATCTTCTGATAGGTGTACATGTTACGACAACTTATTACAATCGTGATAGATGCATTTGTAGCGTATGCAGTAAAATAAGATGGAAGCAGCTTTTGTCCTGCCTCGTGGCCTGCTGCTACAAGGCTTGCACATGTTTTTTATTGTGATGCAAATTGAGCGTAGTGAATGTATTTTTGACAGCATTGTTATTTTTTACAATGTTTATACGAAAGTACTACAATGTCAAACATCTATTGCTTTTTCAGGTCCTGACATGTATTATGGCTAACATCATGAAGAGTATGGAAACAAACTCTTCAAAAATCGATGGCTGGAAGGACTGGGCAGTGTTATGGCTGTACACAAAGTAGTGCATGTTAATGAGTGTGGTCTTCCTTTGAATGCGATAGAGTGGCTGGAAATGCATCATCAGAGCAAAGCTACTGAGCGAGGGCAGATGATTCGTGACCTGCAGCTCAAGCCGGGGAGTTTTGTGGTGGATGCTGGCTGCGGACCCGGCTTATGGTCCCCTCTGCTGGCCGAACAGGTTGGGCGGCAGGGGCGTATTCTCGGCATTGATATTTCCCCAGAAGCGTTGGTAATGGCACAGAAGCGCAGTAAAAAGACACCGTATCGTCACCAGATACACTATAAGCTTGCGACGATGGAACAAATTCCTATTGCGTATGGAGAAGCCGACGTCATCTTCAGTGCCAATGTTAGTCAATACCTTTCCGATCCGGTAGGAACGTTTGCTGCTATGGGTCCCTATCTCGCCCCAGGGGGGCGTCTCGCCATCAAAGATATCGATTTTGGAACGATGCGTTTCTATACTATAGAGCCTGGGTTACAGGCGCGCGTGTTCCAGGCGCGTGAACGCTGGGAGCAAGCGCGGGTGGATGAGGGGTATGCTTTTGAAGATAGCTGGGTTGGTTCTAAATTGGCCGGGTATCTGCGGGCCGCTGGCTACGAGGACGTTCAGGAGAGGACCTATTGTATTACGCGGCAGTATCCGCTTTCTCTGTATTATCGTAAATACTTGCAAGGAATCGCTGAGTGGTTCGTCTGCGAAGGGGCCCCTTTCCTTTCAGGAGAGGATGTAACAGGCTGGCTACGATGTTTTCTTCATGAAACGGAAAATGTTCTGGATCAAAAGACCTTTATCTGTGAAGAAACTGAATATGTAGTTACCGGCGTTTGGAATGCTTCGCCTCCTTCTCGCTCCTGCCCCCTCCACGAGGAGAAGGAGCTGCCCCAGGAAGCGCCATTGCTGGTTGCTTTGCCGGACTAGTTGTCAATTTTAAATATCATTTACGGCAAACCCGCATAGTCTGTCAGGCTATGCGGGCCTTGCTGTTTGCTCATGGTGGTAAAGAGTTGGCGCAGACCATACGTTTTAGGAACGGTCGTTCGTTACTGCTAAAGCACAGAATGATGCGCCCCCGTAGGAACGTTGCTATCTTTCGCTTTCAGGAAAGATAGCAACGTCCGCCCCCAATGCCCTTCCATCTATAAGGACGCCCACAAGGGTGCATCACTAACTCCACTTCGCTGCCTGATCGATAGCATTCCTGGAAAAGGAAACCTCCTTTAATAAAGTAATGCTTACAAATTGCAGTTATTTTTTATAGTTGCACTCTAGCTGTTGAACAGATCCGCTATCTGCTCTGCCAGTCTCGTTATTTAGTGGCAGTTATTCAATCGGTCCGCAATCATAGCGATAGCTACATCACCGACCAGCGTTTGCAGTTGGTTATGGAGCTGTCCCATATTTTCCATGCGTGCTGTAATGAAGTCATGCTGCGACGTGCCATAGGCCAGGCCCGATAGGCCACGCTGGGCAGCTTCGTACTCAGCACTTATCTGCGATAGCAAGCGTGCAACTTCACTGCGTTGTTCCTGTGCCCCGAGCATATGTTCCCTTCCTTACCTTACCACTGAGCCTTTTAGATATGGCTGTTTTGTTTCTGGTACGTCCAGAAGAAAAAAACAGACTTACAAGCGATGTGAATACATTGTGTATCGTTTGTTGCGAATAACCTATACAATACACATCATTAGTATGCACGAAGATGTACGTTCTTGTCCAGTGTTTAAAAGCCTTTTTTTGCATGAATGACACTTTTCACAGAATTTTTACATTGATGCAACGATGTATGAACATCTGTAAACAAATGGCATGCGCTCACGGGCCAGTGGCGTTAAGCCGAGCAAGAAGAGAGAAATCGGTCGATGCATCGGCGATGAACTTTTTTTTCTCGTCTCGTGTTAGTACTTTTGAACTGCTCCGTGTTCCAACGCCGATGGGGCGCCGGTAGGGGGCAGGGCAACCGCAAGGGATGGCCCCTACCAGCTCGTTCTTGCGTCCAGGGAGGTTGCATTGAACGTAAAGATGGTAGTGAGCACCGGGAGGGGCAGGGCAACCGCAAGGGATTGCCCCTACAGATCCATTCTTGCGTCCAGGTAGGCTGCATTGAACGTAAAGATGGTAGCGAGCACTGGGAGGGGCAGGGCAACCGCAAGGGATTGCCCCTACAGATCCGTTCTTGTGTCCAGATAGGCTACATTGAACGTAAAAATGATAGAGAGTGTCGCCCAACCATTTTTTATCCAACTTGTGCTATACTCCGATTAGCGTTCGTTTTTGTATCCCGCTGGAACGGGGCGCGATGGCGGAACGCGAAGAGGCCGCGTTGACTCCCTTCTGATCTTGAGATCAGTTGCAACGATGGCACTAAGCAAGAGCTTCTTTATTGTTTGAAGGGTAACAGATGGCGTTACAGGCGTCTGTTATTAGGAGCGAAAGGAGTAGCCCTTCATGGCCCAGGTCAGGTTTGATCATGTTTACAAGCGTTTTGGTCGCGTTGAGGTGGTACGGGATGTTAGCCTTGAGATCAAGGACAAAGAATTTCTGGTCCTGGTTGGCCCCTCTGGTTGTGGGAAAAGTACCTGCTTACGGATGGTGGCCGGATTGGAAGACGTGAGCGAAGGGGAGATCTTCATTGGTGATCGCGTGGTCAACAATGTCGATCCCAAAGATCGCGATATTGCTATGGTCTTCCAGAATTATGCCCTTTATCCCCACATGACGGTTTTCGACAATATGGCCTTTGGTCTGAAACTGCGTCATTTCCCCAAAAATGAAATCAAGAAGCGGGTAGAAGAGGCGGCTGGCGTTCTCGGTCTGGAGCAATTTCTGGAACGTAAGCCTAAGGCGCTCTCAGGTGGGCAACGCCAGCGCGTAGCGTTGGGGCGCGCCATCGTACGAGAGGCCCAGGTGTTTTTGATGGATGAGCCACTGTCGAACCTGGATGCCAAGTTGCGCGTGGCGACCCGTGCGGAAATTATCAAAATTCACCAACGCATCAAAACCACGATTATCTATGTGACCCATGACCAGGTTGAGGCCATGACGATGGGTGATCGCATCGCGGTTTTGAATAATGGCGTGATCCAGCAATTGGGTCCTCCCCAGGAGTTATACGATCATCCTGCTAATCTATTTGTGGCAGGCTTTATTGGCTCTCCGGCGATGAATTTCTTTCCAGGGGCGCAAGTGGCGACTGAGGGCGATGCGACATTTATCATGCTTGAAGGGATTGGTCGCATCACCGTGCCGCCACTGTACTCAGAGGCAGCCAGGGCCGCCGCCGATAAAAACCTGACCTTTGGCATACGCCCTTCTCACTTAGAAGATGCCGCGTTGATGGGAGAGAATGGCGCCAGCCGCTCTTCGCTGGATGCAACGGTGGATGTGGTTGAGAATCTTGGCAATGAACTGCAAGTTTACTTTACGACCGATAACGGCAGAAGTGGAGTCGCGACGCTGAATCCGCGCTCGCGCGTCGTTCAAGGCAATAAGGTGAAGTTGTATGTGGAAAGCGACCAGATTCACCTCTTTGATACCGGTACAGGGATAGCGATTTTTTGATAGCGAGAGATGTGGTTGTGGACTCGCGCCAGCGGCGCTCACTGAGGGGATAGAGATAGTGCAAAATATGCGCGAAGCGCATATTTTGCACTATCTCTATCCCCTTTTGTATGACAAAGCTGCCCTAATTGCGCAGCGGCTTTCCCGTCATCAAGATAGCCTGCATGCGCTCCTGCGTCTTCTCCATGCCGCACAGGCTCAGGAACGCCTCTCGCTCCAGATCGAGAACGGCCTGCTCGCTGATGGGCATAATTGGCGAGCAATCGCCGCCGGTGAGCACGCGGGCGAGGTGGCGAGCAATGACTGCGTCGTGCTCGCTGATCTGCCGGGTGAGCAGCATATTTTCGACCTGCTGCTCCAGTACCAGCCGCGCACCTACTCCGGGCAAGATCATCATCTGTGGCTGCACCGGCTGCCATTTGCCTGCTTCCTTTGCCACCGCCAATCTGACGGCATCCGCTTTCGCATCGCGCAGCAACAGGTCACGATTAACGGTGATGGCGTCCGTTTTGCGCAGGAAGCGCAGTTCCTGGGCCTCGACGGCGCTGGTGGAGACGGTAGCGACGGCGATAGTCTCGAAGGCGCGTCGCGAAGGCGTGAATGGCCCGCCGGTCTTCTTCGCTTGCTGCATCTCGACGCTTGCCCCATGACGCAGTAGCAACTCTTTACAGCCGCCGCCGGCGGGAATCAGGCCAACCCCAACCTCGACGAGGCCAATGTAAGATTCGGCCAGCGCACGCGCATGGTTGCTATGCATAATCACTTCGCAGCCACCGCCAAGCGCCCGACCGGCTGGCGCTGCCACGACGGGAATGGGGCTGTACTTGAGCATCTGGTGCGCCTGCTGAAGGTCGTTGATGGCTTTGTCAAGCATCTGCCATTCGCCCTGCCTGGCTCCCATCAGCACCAGCAGCAGATTCGCGCCCGCCGAAAAGTCCGCCGCCTCATTGCCGATGACCAGGGCGCGGAACTGGCTGGCTCCCTCCTCAACGGCGTAGCGCAGCATTTCAATGATGCCTTCATCTATGGAGTTCATCTTGGTATGGAACTCAAGGCAGGCCACACCGTCACCCAGATCAATCAGAGCTGCCGAGCCGTTATCTCGTATCACTTTGTTGCCAGCTTTAAGCGCAGGGAGAGAGATGACGCCCTCAGGAGCGGGTACGGGCTTATAGCTATCGGTCTGGAAGTCGAAGTCCTTCGAAATGTTCCGCGCTCCAACGCCGCTGTCGCGTCTAGCTTCGCTCAGGAGCGCGGAGTCGAAGTAACGACGCTCTCCGACCGTTCCGGTATAGAATTTTCCTTGACCTTTTGTCTTGACGCGCTGGACCAGTTCCGGCAGTTCGCGGCCCGCGAAGACCTTCTCCAGCACTGCCGGATGCTCCAATAGCACATCCCAGATCTCGAAGCTGCCCATGTCGAAGTTGAAGCCCCAGCGCATGGCGTTATCGATATCAACGATGCTGTGAGCGATTTCGCCGGCGCGATTGGCGGCGTAGATCAGCGAGTCGGCGGTAGTAGTGCGAGCGAGCTGGCTGGCGCGATCATCGCCCTCCAGCACTGTGAGCATGCGTAGCACCGGGTCCTCGATGTTGCGCGCGGCTCCCAAAGAGGGATAGCGCACTTTCTGCTGCGGAACATATTCCAGCGTCTTGAGATCAAGTTCAAGAATTGTTGATTCGCCATCGGGGCTTTTGATGCGTTTATAGAAGCCCTGGCCCGTCTTCTCGCCCAGCCAGTTGCGCTTGATCATCTCGCGCACCACATCCGGCATGCGGAAGGTTGCGCGCTGTTCGTCATTGGGCGCGTTGTTGTACAGGTTGTCCGCGACATGGGTGAGCGTATCCAGGCCGGAGAGATCGGCGGTGCGGAAGACGGCTGATCTGGGCCGCCCCATATTGGGGCCGAGAATGGCATCGACCTCGCTCACCGTGTAGCCATCGGCGAGGGCATGCTGGATGGTAGACATAAACCCGTAGACGCCGATGCGGTTGGCAATAAAGTTGGGCGTATCCTTACAGATGACCACGCCTTTGCCCAGCACTTCGGTGGAGAATTGCTGCATAAACTGCATCAGCGCGGGATCGGTGTCGGCGCAAGGGACCAGTTCCAGCAGGCGCATATAACGCACGGGGTTGAAGAAATGGGTAATCAAAAAGTTGCGCCGGAAATCCTCCGTACGTCCTTCGACCAGCATATGAGCAGGCAGCCCCGATGTATTGGAGCTGATGATGGTGCCGGGCGTCATGACCAGCTCGATCTTGCTATAGAGGCTCTGTTTGATGTCCACCCGTTCAATCACAGCCTCGATAATCCAGTCAACGTCGGCCAATTCTTCCAGGTCATCCTCGATATTGCCGACGGTGACGAGGGAGGCGCCACGCTTGCTATAGAAGGCGGCGGGACGAGCTTTGAGCGCCTTTTCCAGCCCAGTGCGAGCAATAACGTCGCGGTCCTTGAGCTCGCCAGGAGGCACGATATCCAGCAGCAGGCTGGGAATGCCAACGTTGGCGAGATGGGCCGCGATAGCTGCGCCCATAACGCCCGCTCCCAGCACGGCTGCTTTACGAATCTGGTACGACATGGTTACGACATCCTCTCGATAAGGGTAGCGAGACCCTGACCGCCGCCGACACAGAGCGTCGCGATACCCAGCGTCTTATCAGCCGTCTGGAGGTCGTTGGTCAGCGTAGCGATCAGGCGAGCGCCGCTGCAACCGAGTGGATGGCCCAGAGCAATCGCGCCGCCATGCGGGTTTAGCTTCTCCATGTCGATGCCAAGCACTTTGACGACCGAGAGCGACTGAGCGGCGAACGCCTCGTTTAGCTCGATGATATCGATATCGCTCAATTGCAGGCCCGAGCGCTGGAGCACTTTGCGGATCGCCGGTACGGGGCCGATGCCCATGATGTCTGGACGGACGCCCGCCACTGCCATCGTGCGGATCTTCGCCAGGGGCGTAATGCCCAGGTCGCGCGCCTTCTTTGCCGACATCACTACCACGGCGGCAGCGCCATCGTTGAGCGGGCTGGAGTTGCCTGCTGTGACCGTGCCGCCCTTGATAAAGGCAGGCTCAAGGTTTGCCAGCTTCTCTAACGAGGTGTCGCGACGCGGTCCCTCGTCGATCTCCATCAGGCGGCCATCGAGCAAGGGAACGGGTACGATTTCGCGCTTAAACGTGCCGTTGTCAGTGGCGGCAATGGCGAGCCGGTGGCTGCGCAGCGCGAAGGCATCTTGCTCTTCGCGGCTGATCTTATGCTCGCGGGCGAGATTCTCGGCGGTAATGCCCATTGGGATATAGCTTGAGTAGCCGTATTCCAGTTCGCAGGGTGGATAGGCTGAGCTGCTCGCTTCACCCTCGCGGGCTTTGATCAGGCGCGGATTGAAGCTGGGATTGAAGCCGCCCATCGGGACGCGCGACATGCTTTCTATCCCGCCAGCCACAACTACGTCTCCCAACCCAAGCATAATGCTCTGGGCCGCCATATTCACAGCCTGCAAGCTGGAGGCGCAAAAGCGATTGACAGTGGTGCCGCCCGCCGTCTCCGGCAGGCCCGCCAACGCTCCGACGATACGGGCAAGGTTCATGCCCTGCTCGCCCTCGGGGAAGGCGCAGCCCAGGATAACATCTTCAATTAACGAACGATCAAGTTGTGGCACGCGCTCCACCGCCGCTTTGACGGCGAGAGCGGCGAGATCATCGGCGCGGATATCTTTGAGCGCGCCTTTGCCTGCTCGTCCAATAGGGGTGCGTACCGCACTGACGATGACGGCTTCTGACATATATGTGACTCTCTTTCGAATATTGCTATTATGCTGAGAGTGGATAGCCCTGCTTCTCAACGACGATATCGGCGATTTCGCGCTGGATGGCAACGCCGTTCAGGTTGTAGTCACCCAGATAACCACGGATGCGCGCCAGCTCCTGCTCAGCATTTTCCATATAGGTCATGATCATCTGATCCAGGTTTGTATGGATGCGTGAGAAGGCCAGCCATGTGGCGAGCTGCGCCAGCTTGACATGGGTGGCGCTATTCTCGTCGCCGCGCTGCACGGCCTGGATGGCACGGGCCAGCGCGCTATCGGTTGCGTACAGGTCGATCAGCAGGTTTGCCAGGTATTCAATGAACTCTTCCTCCTGCTCAAGCGCCTGCATATACTTCATGGCGACCTTCATCGCGCTGGCAATGGTCACATCCTTCGCGCGTTCGAGGGCGTTGACCGCGTCGCGCAGCGGCTCCGGCACCGTTTCATCGGCGATGGCTGTGCCCTGGCCGGAGTTGATCCGCGCCTCAATCTCGCCGTATTTTTCCATCAGATTGAGCTTGCCGGACAGAACGCGGCGGAAGAGCGTGCCAGCCGCCACCAGGCGGTTGATCTCGTTCGTGCCCTCAAAGATGCGCTGGATACGTGCATCGCGATACGCCTTCTCGATAGGATACTCTTGCATAAAGCCATAGCCACCGAAGATCTGTACACCTTCGTCTACGACCAGCGCCAGGGTTTCGCTGCCGTGAACTTTGGCGATGCTGGCCTCGATGGCGTATTCTTCCAGCCCCTTGAAGACTTTATCGGTGTCGTTGCCCGCGCTCTGTTGCGCGTAAGCCATATTGGCGGCAGTGCGGAAGACCTCGCTCTCGGCGGCGTACGTCTCGGCAGCCATGCGCGCCAGCTTCTTCTTAATCATGCCGAATTCATTGAGGAACTTGCCAAAGGCTTTGCGCTCGGTGGTATAGGTGGCGGCCAGCCCCAGCGCCACGCGTGCGCCGCCAACGGTGCCCGCGCCCAGCTTCAGGCGGCCAATGTTGAGGATATTGAAAGCAATTTTATAGCCCTTATGCAGCTCGCCCAGCAGATTCTCGACCGGCACCTTCACGTCCTCAAAATAGACCTGGCGCGTGGAGGAGCCTTTGATACCCATCTTGCGCTCTTCGACGCCGGTGGAGACGCCGGGCCAGGTGGTCTCGACGATAAAGGCGGAAGGGCGTTCGTTGCCAATGCGGGCGAAAGCGACCATCACATCGGCAAAGCCGGCGTTGGAGATCCACTGCTTGGTGCCGTTGAGGATGTAATATTTGCCGTCCGCCGAAAGCTCGGCCCTGGTGCTCAGGTTCATGGCATCGGAGCCTACGCCCGGCTCGGTCAAAGCATAGGCCGCGATCCACTCGCCGGAGGCCAGTTTGGGGAGATAGCGCTGTTTCTGCTCCTCAGTGCCGTAATAGACAATGGGCAGCGTGCCGATAGTGGTATGGGCGCCAAACGCGACGCCGAAAGAGGCTTCGCGCTGTTCCGAAGCCACCAGGGCGCTGGTCAGCAGGCCCAGTTCTGCGCCGCCGTACGCCTCAGGGACCTCGATCATCAGCAAGCCCTGCGCACCTGCTTTTTTCACCAGCTCTGGCATCACGCCCGGCTCCTGGTGTTCAATCGCTTCCAGCCGCGGAATCACCTCGCGCTCCGCGAACGTTTTGCTCGACTCGGCAATCCAGCGCTGTTCTTCATCGCACTGCTCCAGCGTAAAAACTTTTTCGGCGCTTTGATTGACCGGTGTTGTTAAGAATGCCGTTCCTTGCTCGGTTGGTTTTATCGTGGTTGACATGGAAACTCCTTGTGTGTAAGTTAGGACGCGATAAATCGGGTAAAGCGATAAATCGCATAGGACGCGATAAATCGGGTTCCTACGGTGTGACATGTAGCTCTCTTCTCAAGACCTTGCCGATCAAAGATTTCGGCAAGCTTTCGCGGAACTCCAGGTGCTTGGGGACCTTGTATGGCGTCAACTCTTGCTTACAGAAAGCCAGAATATCCTGTTTTGTCTCCTCGGTTGGCGCGTATCCAGGTTTAAGGACAACAAAGGCAGCCACTGTCTCACCGCGATACTCGTCGGGTGCGCCCGCCACGGCGGCTTCCAGTACAGCGGGGTGCTGGAACAGGACTTCTTCCACCTCGCGGGGATAGACATTGAAGCCGCTGGCGATAATCAGATCTTTGGCCCGTTCGACGACGTAGAAGTAGCCGTCCTCGTCCATTTTGCCGATATCGCCGGTGTGCATCCATCCATTGAAAAAGATCGCTCTGGTCTCGTCCTCGCGCTTCCAGTACCCTTGCATAATATTCGGGCCTTTGACGACAATTTCGCCCACTTCTCCCGGCGGCAAGAACGCGCCCGTCGTGCCGTCGATAATTGCGGCTTCGACATCGGGCAGCGGGAGACCAATGCTGCCGTTGCGACACTCCTCGGTAAGCGGGTTGCAGTGGGTCACGGGTGAGGCTTCGCTCAGACCATAGCCCTCGACGAGCTTGCCGTGGCTCATCTGCTCAAAGTCATGCTGCACCTTTGCTGGCAAGGGAGCCGCGCCGCTGATACAGTATTGGATTGAGCTGAGATATTGCGCATGTTTGCCGGCTTCGCGCATAATTGCAATATACATAGTTGGAATACCAGGGAATAACGAGGGGCGAAAGCGACGAATGGCGTTCAGCACGTCCTTTGGTATGAAGCGTGGCAATAGCACCATTGTTGCCGCGACCAGAATCGAGGTATTCATACAAACAGTTAGCCCGTATGAGTGGAAGAAGGGAGCGACACACAGCGCAATCTCTGCTCCTTCGCGAGCTTTGGGGACCCATGCGCGCGTCTGCAATGCGTTAGAGAGCAGGTTGCGATGTGTTAACATGGCTCCTTTGGATAGGCCAGTTGTGCCTCCAGTGTATTGCAGGACTGCCAGATCATCGCTGTTGACCGGCACCGGAAGCTCAAATGCTTCTACACTTCCCTTGTTCTGTTCCTGCAAGAGCGTTTGCATCGAGTGCAGCATAGCATCTTCCTGCAACTCTTTGTCAGTCAGTGGCGGTTGGGGATATTGCGCGCGACGCTGGCTGAGTGGATACAGGAAGCGCAGGACAGGGGGCAGGTAATCGCTGGGGCTGGTGATGATAATGTGCTCCAGCGCTGTCTCATCGCGAACTTCACGCACGACCGGATAGAACGAGTCAAGCATTACCAGGACGCGCGCACCGGAGTCCGCCATTTGATGCTGCATCTCGTGTTTTGTGTATAAAGGGTTGGTCGGCACCACCACCGCTCCGGCTCGTAGCGCGCCATAAAAGGCAATCGGATACTGTGGGATGTTGGGCAGCGCGATGGCAACGCGATCCCCCTTCTTGACTCCCAGGCGTTGTAGCGCGATGGCGAAGCGGTTAGCCAGGTTAGAAAGCTGGGCATAGGTGATTTTGGTGCCATAGTAAATAAGGGCTGTGTGATTTGGATAACGACTTGATGTTTCATCAAGGAGCCAGGTCAGAGGCCGATTGGGAATATCAATATGAGCGGGCACTCCTTGCTCATAGTGGCGGACCCAGGGATGGGTTACCGTAGTTCCATCGCTGCCATCATTGGCCTGAGCGTTAGGAATAGGTGATGGATCAGACATGATAGTTGTAGCTCCTCTCCATAGTGCAGTTCCACTTGACATCTTCGGGTTTTGATGTCTATACTCCCCCCTGAAGGGGAGCGATGTGAGTCGATGGTTACCTCGATCCGCTTGAGGATACTGAAAATGATCGACTACGGTGTCGCTACTCGCGCCAAATCAATGCATCTTTGCCGATTTCTGCATGTGCTCTCTTCCTACTGATGGGCAGTCCTTCTTCTAATTATATGGCAGCCTTTTTGAGATGGATAGGTTGCCAGCTAACAAATTTTGCGCGATAATGGGAGGGGTAGCTAACGAAAAAGAGGCGTCATTCTGGTTTTGCATGTTCAGTAAAGGTGCGAGGTGGGCTATGACGGTGAGCAATATCTCCGAATTTGCGCGGCTGGTCACGCAGTTTCGCCAGCAACGCGGCTTATCACAGGGGCAGCTTGCGCAGGCTAGCCGTCTGTCTCGCACCTACGTCTACCATCTTGAAACGGGACAGCGCGCCAATCCTTCACCCCATGTTGTGCAGAGCATTGCTCGCGTCCTGGAATTGCCCGGCGAGGACCAGCGCCGCCTCTATCAGGCGTATACGACCCTCACGGGACATTTGATCGACCAGGAGCAGATTGAGAGCACGCCGCTTGATCTGGGTGAACTGGCAAGGCTGCTGGTACAAAAGACGTCCTATCCTGCTCATTCGCTGGATCGCCTCTGGTTCTTACATTCATGGAACGAGGCGGCAACAGTATTATTTGAGGTGCAGGGCGAAATCTCGCGCCGAGAGCGGGTACACCTGCTGGAAATGGTCTTTGATCCGCGCTTACGGCGGCATTTTCATGGCTGGGAGCATCTGGCCCGGCGGCTGGTGAACGACTTCCTCTACAATACGCGCACCATGACGCACCTGCCGGAATATAAGACGCTGTGGAAAAATTTGCGTGAATACCCCGAGTTCCGTCGGATCGCGGCTGCTTCCTATCCGCATGGGAAGCCAGCGCCATCGTTCGTCTTTCATGTGCAGCACAGCCAGCTCGGTCGCCTCGCGCTACGTACCGCCACGACCGTGTTTACGGGCATCTCAAGCTACTCGATGGTCAGCTACGTCCCTGGCGATCAGCAGACGTTAAAGATTTACCATCGGTGTGGATGGTAGCGACGGCATTGATGACGTCCGCTTTAGCGCTCGTCCATCCCGGGAAGGGGAAGCAATGCCAGAGAGGACATTGCTGTTGGTCCGTTGGAAGATGGAAAGAGGGGTATGTTGGGCGAGGCAGGCGAGGCGCTAAAGCGGACGCGATGAATCACGTCCCTACGGGGCTCGTTTCTCTTCGAGGCGCGCGATGGCGCGTTCTGTGACCTCCAGATCGGCTTGCAGCATGGCTTCTTTGTATTCGCGCACCAGCATTTGATATTCGAGCAAGCGTGGGCGACGGGTGGGGCGCGAGGCGTATTGCTGGCGGGCCCATTCCATATGCGCCAGTTGTTTGCGCAAGCTTTCCCGATGCTCACGCAAATGGGCAAGCGCCACTTCATCGGAGGTTTCTCCGCAGAAGAAGAGCTTGGTCAGGAATTCGTCTTTAGTGAAGCGTTCAGGAACCTCTTCTTGTAGCCAGCGATCAAGCTCGGCCTGTCCTGCTGCCGTCAGGCGATACACTTTGCGATTGGGCCGTGTCGTCTGGACGATTACTTCCGCTTCGAGCAATCCAGCCTGGTTCAGGTTTTTCAGAGTGGTATAAATCTGGCTATTGCCCGCGTTCCAGTAACTGGCGAGGGCGCGATCAAAGGCTTGCTTGATGTCGTAGCCGCTCATCGGTCGGGCTCCCAGCAGCCCCAGGATGATGTAGCGCAGCGTGTTGCGTGAGGAGTTCTCCCTGCCCTCTTCGCCTTCCGTTGGTAAAATTTCAAGCTGTTCGTGCATGTGTCTTATCTCATTGGCAAATGTTTTTGAATATAAGCATTATAACATCTTCTTTATGTGCCGTGGATAAAGATATATTCTCCAGCTTCCAGGGTTTCTCAAAAGTGGTTTTTTCAGACAGAACGGCTCGCTTGCGAGCCGTTCGAGAGGAAGGTGCTGGCGGTGGGCGCAGCCCACCGCCAGCACCTTCCTCTCCCTGTGAACGCCTTCGGCGCGAGGAGTCAAAGCGTGCAGCGACTTTGGAGAAACCCTGTCCAGCTTCCAACTTTGTCTTGAGAAAAGCGTAGTAAGTAGGTAGAATAAGATTGCAATCTGGCAAAGTCTGTATAATAAGATGGCACCACGTATAGCAGATATTAATAGAGAAAAGCCAGACTTTATATCTTCTGGGAGAAAGTAATCGTGGGGAAGAGGGCTAAAGCTTCCTTGCCGACCGCCTGAGCGAAGCTAGCGCGTGTAGCTCCCCGCTTCAGCGTGGGAGCGTTGGCGGTGGAATTGCAAGGCTGGACGCGGTGAACCGGGTCGGTACGATGTTCTGAGGCTAGAGGATAAAAAGCTGGAATGCACTATATTGGAGGATAAGGATGGATGCCCGTTTTTATAATTCGGAAGAGATAGATATTGGGCGGCTGGCGACCGATCTGGTGAATCTCTACCTGGCGCAGGGATACCAGGCGCAGCAGATAGGTAGCAAAGATCAAATACTTGTGCAATTGAAGAAGGGTGGCGATTTTGAGGCGATTATCGGTATGCAGGCGGCTCTTTCGCTAACGGTGCAGCGTACCGCAGGCGGTGTGCTGGCGCTAATTGGTCAACAGCGCTGGATAGATAAAGCGGCTGTTGGCGCTGTTGGCATTGTGGCTTTACCGGTGCTGTGGCCACTCGCGCTTACCGCTGGCGTGGGAGCATTGCGCCAGGCCAGTCTTGGCAATCAGGTGCTCAACATGGTTGACGGTCTGGTGCGCCAGCAACAGCCGAACGTTCAGGTGGGGCCGATCCCTGGCCATTTGATGCCCCAGGTGCAGCAGCAATGGGCTCCGCCTCCTTATGGCTCGGCACCGACCTATACGCCTCCACCAACCTATACTCCACCGTCGGCGTATACACCACCGCAACCATCGCAGCAGCCGCCCGCGCCTGCGAAGTTACGTTGTAGTAGCTGTAATACGCCCTACGAGGCCGGCGATACTTTTTGTTCCGGTTGTGGCCGCTCACTGACTCCTGCACGCCAGCAGTGCCCCAATTGTCAGGCGGAGCTGAAGCCCGGAGCGTCCTTCTGTCAGAAGTGCGGCACATCAACTTTCCAGACGTCTCAGTCTGGTCAGCAGACGCGCCAGACTCCTCCGACGCCTGTTCCGACCTATACGCCGCCCCCGCCACCTGCACGGCCTCCGACGCCTGTGTATACGCCGCCTGCACAACCACAGCCACCCGCATACACTCCATCGGCAACGGAGCCGTATTCAGCACCAACTGTCGCGGGACAACCCACATCTCAGCAGCCGACGGAGCCGTATTATACGCCGCCTGTGACCCAGACGCCATCTGTGCCTCCGCAGCCAAAGGTAACGTTGATGCCAGGAGCCCCCGAGAAGGAAGCAGCTCCTCCCCCGCCGCCAAAGCGGCCAGAGGTCCAATATTATATTCCCTCTTCTCAGGCGCAGCCGACGATGCCGGCGCAGCCCGCACAGCATCCAGCGCCCGCGCCGCCTCAGCCGATCCAGCCAAAGCCGACAATGACGCCATCCTCAAATCAGGCTCCCTGGGGAATGCTAACGTTTAATGATGGTCAGCAGGTGCAGCTTAGCGGCGAGCATGTGGTCGTTGGTCGTTATGATCATGATCTGGGCGGCGAGCATCCCGATGTAGACCTGGCTAAGATGGAGGGAGCCGATACCGTCTCGCGCATCCATGCCGCACTGGAGCATATCGGGAGCACTTACACCTTAACCGATCTGAATAGCACCAACGCAACGCGTATCAATGGCAAGCGTCTGGAGCCAGACAAGGCCACCCCCCTCAATGATGGGGACACCTTGCTCTTTGGCAAAGTCTCCTGTACGTGGAAAAAACTCTAGTTTGTTTAAGGATTGCCTCTGGTAAAGAAAAAACATCAGAGGCTTTTCCTCCCCCCTTTTAGTAGCAAAAGATGGATAGCTGCTCTATCTATCAGCTATAATATTTTGGATAGTAGTAACCTTCAAACTGGAATGGCCTGGTACAGATTTAGATGATCTGAGCATGCAGTTTTAACGATGAGGTTGTGCATTGAAACGTTCACATCTAGCGCGAGAAATCGTAGAGACAGTAGCCCTTACTATTCTCATTTTCGTTGTGATTCGTTTTGCGATCCAGAGCTATCATGTGGAAGGGCCTAGCATGCAGCCGGGCCTTAACTCCAGCGAGTACGTCGTGGTGAACAAGGTTGCCTATATATTGCATGGGCCGGAGCGCGGCGATGTCATCGTTTTCCACTATCCTCTGGATACCACACAGGATTTTATCAAGCGCGTGGTTGGCCTTCCTGGCGATACTATCCATACGGATAGTATGCATATCTGGGTCGATGGAGTACAATTGAATGAACCGTATATCAGTATGGCGGCGAACCCGGTTGCCAGGACGTGGCAGGTACCGGCCAATCAGTATTTTGTGCTGGGAGACAATCGACCTGACAGTACCGATTCGCGCTACTGGGGGTTTGTGCCTAAAGATTTTATTGTAGGGAAGGCCGTCATTGTCTACTGGCCCATCTCAAACTGGCAGTTTGTCAATACCTACTCGGCGGTGTATACTCATATTAAACCCGGCCAATAAGTCAGGGGAATACACTGGCCAAAGTTAGCAGTATAAGCGAGGTTTTACGTTGAAACGTTCACAACTAGTACGGGAAGTGGTAGAAGTAATTGTAATTACTCTGGTCATCTTCCTCGGGGTTCGATTTGCCATTCAGAGTTATCATGTGGAAGGCCAGAGTATGCAGCCTGGTTTGCTCAATAATGAATATGTGGTAGTAAACAAGGCACTCTATCTGTTTCAGGCGCCTGAACGTGGAGACGTGATTGTGTTCCACTTCCCTCGTAACACGAGCGTAGACTTCATTAAGCGCATTATTGGCATCCCTGGCGATACGGTCCGCATAGATAGCACGCATGTCTGGGTCAATGGTGCGCTTTTGAATGAGCCGTATATTAGCGCCCCGTCCAATCCGATTGCCCGCGAATGGAAGGTGCCGCCCGACGAGTACTTTGTCATGGGCGATAATCGCCCGGAGAGCGATGATTCGCGCTACTGGGATTTTGTCCCTAAATTCGATATTGTAGGGAAAGCGTCCATCGTCTACTGGCCCCTCTCGAACTGGCAATTCATCAATACCTATTCGACAGTGTATGCTCAGACCACGCATAATCACTGACTAGAGAGAAGAAAATTTTATGCAAGAGCCAGAGAGGCAGCGGTCATCGCCATCGCGCTCTAATGGAGAAGGGCATGCGGAGGAGAGTGAGTTCGGACTGCTGAAGGAGCCATCAACGGCAGATGATTGGCCTGAGTCGTTGAGCGCACCTTCGCTGCCCCGCAGCGGTTTCCAGCATGCGATGATTACGGGCGCGGTAGGCGGCATTCTCGGGGTGCTGCTGAATGTCGCGATCACCCTGCTCAATAGCCCCACGTTTCAAAGAGCGAACAACGAAGGGGCAAATCTTACCTACAACACTGCCCTGACGCTGGCAGGTCTGGCGTGCTTGAATTTCTTTGTTAGCCTGCTCATCTGTTTTTTTGTGGGCTTTATTGTGGGCAGAATTGCTGTGAAGCGCAGGCTTGGATTCTACGCAGGTATGCTGGCGGGAGCGGTTATGTACCTGGCGGCGTTTTTCACGCGCTACGTTCCCAACTATCCCGGCAATCTCGCGACCAACTCCCCGGTGAGTGCAGGGCTATTTACCGGCGGCCTGATCGTGTCGCTGGTGTTTCTCCTGATATGGGCCATTATCGGCGGGGCCGTCAGCCTCTGGGGCGCATGGACAGCCACACGCAAACATGCGTATTACCTGGCGCAGTAGGGGCCTTCCTAACAGCCAGCCTGAGCGCAGCTAGATGCGACAGCATCGTTGGCTGGCTGTATAGCAAGACAAGTCTCGCATCGGCCCTGCCGCGACCACCTATCCCTACTGGCGCATTTTTTCGAGGGCGCGTTTGAATTGGAAGCGATTTTCGAGCAGCGGCAGATCCATATGGAACGATTTAGGGCCGACCGCCTCGACTTTCGAGATGATGGTTGTCAATACATTACTTGCCAGTGCCTCGCTGACGCTAGCTTTCAGGCTTTCAGGCGTATCCGCTTCGATAACGCAGGGGATGCCGGATGCCCTGGCAATACCGGCGAGATCGGTGCCCGTCGCGGTCGCGGTCGGGAAGCCGCCAACGGAAAGCAGGCTTTCGTTATCAAAGACGATGTGCAACAGGTTGCCAGGTTTGTAGCGCGCCATCGTACTCAATGTCCCCAGATTCATCAGTAGCGAGCCATCTCCATCGAGAACGATCACTTTTTGGTTCGGCATAGCCAGCGCAATTCCCAGACCCATTGAGGAGGCGAGCCCCATCGCGTGCTCAAGATAGAAAAAGTTGTGACGATGCCCCAGCGTAAATAATTCTACCGCTACTGCCCCCATGATGGTGACGACAATATGCTGCTCCAGATTGGGATAAATAGTTTGCAAGGCGTCTGAGCGTAGCATGATTAGTCCTCCCACATTAACTCGCGAGGCAGTAAAACAGCAACGGGATGCAGCGCGGCATGCGCCAGCACCTGCGCATCTTTGAGGCGTTGATAAATATCGGCTGTACCGGTGAGATGCCAGATGGGGATATTCAATGCATGTAGAATTGGTTCGGTCGCCAGTCCTCCCTGCGTCTGCCAGGGATCTTTTTCCCCCATATGCCCGCGGTAGCTGATGAGCATGACAAGAGGGATCTTATAGAGGAGAGCCAGTGAGACAATGGGGTTAATTGCTGCTAGAAAGCCATGATTCTGCATCAGGAGCGCGGAATTGACTCCAGCCAGGTACGCGCCCGCCGAAATACCAATAGCCTCTTCCTCCTTGGCGATACGTACAAGGGTCATCTCCGGGTCTTCGTCTGCCATGCGGATCAAGTGGACAAGCCATGTTTCGGGCAGGGCCGAGATGATCTTCACATCGCACGCCTTCAACGCCTCGTAGATCAGCCTGGAATTGGTGACAGAAACAGCCATGCGAATCCTCCAAAATCCGTAGAGAAGATGCAACAAACGCTACGATAACTAGTATAGCATGTTTTTCGCCAGGGTAAAATGTACTGGTAAGTTTGGCAGGCTTGCAAATGTAGTGTCTGATGGTGTATTACATAAAGGAATTTTCATGTAATAGCACGTTTGCTGTAAAATATTGTTGACAAGCGTGCTTTCTTTGGTGTACTATTTAAATATATTTGCGTAGAACACCTGTTCAAAAATGATAGAAAAGGATGGTAAATGATGTGGATCAAAAAAGGCAGCGCTCACAATATGTGCCTGCGCGTCAGGCGCATGTAGAGGGCGACAATTACTTTGACGCGGAATATGATGATATCTGGCCCTCGCGTATACCCAGTAGCACGCGTCGCTATCGCAGTGATGTGAAGACCGATGCAGGCTATACGCAGGCAGATGTGCAGTCGGCGCCCTCGTACCCTGAGAGCAATTATCCTATCACGCAACCAGGGCGAAAGAGCAGCGTACCGGCGCGCAGAACGGCGACGCAGGCGAGCATGCCAGTGGTGCAGACCGGTCGGCAACGCCCTGTAGAGATCGATGGCGCTATCATCACGCGGCGCAGTGGCAATCTCAAAATGGACAAAGGCGAGAGCGGCGTGCATTTTCACTGGCTCGTCTATGTTGGCATTGCTATGTTCGTCATGACCGCTGGCTGGATTGTGCTCAGCATGTTTTCTAGCTGGTGGCAGGTTACGCTGGACGATTGGCATTATGGTCGCCCGCGCACGTATCACGTTGATGCGGTCGTTGGTCACGATGACTCGCCTGCCAATAAGAGCCATTTTGTGGCGATGAACTTGAATCGTCATGTGGAGATCATCGAATTCCCTGGCGGCGACCCTACCAGAGCCAAAGTATACATCGGCCCGGTTCTCATCGGGCAGGGTCAGGATTTAGCTCCGGTCTTGCTTACATTTAAAGATGTCAATGGGGATGGGAAGCCGGACATGATCGTAATTGTTCAGGATAGTCGTTTTGTCTTTATCAACGACAATGGCGCGTTTCGTCCACCGCACCCTGGCGAGAACATTCACCTCTAGAGGTCTTATCTGTTTTTATTCAAACCAGTCGGCCCCATAAAATTTTTGCGGAGCCGACTGGTTTTGACGTTGTAGTACTATACGCTGCTCTTGTTCAGGCCACGGGCGCCTTGCCGATGTCGCTGGTTGACTCGTGCTCCAGTGCGCTCGTTTGTACTTGTAATGGTTGCTTTGCTATCATATGCAGTACTGCGGGTACTGCGGTATTCGGGAGAGAATGGGAAGGGAAGGAAGAATCTTCTAGTTCCGCTTTCTTTGGTGTATCCGGTCGTAGCGCCAACCATGCGAATGTGCATAGCCAGGCGAGCAGAAAGCCAAATAATGTCCAGGTGAAGATAAGAAACTGAGCATGTGCTATCGTTGTTGATGCGTCCACGGGTGTGTCCTCTTTCGGGCTCTCCTCTCAGGAAGTAGCATAAAAATTACCGTATTATCATAGACGAAACAAGCAAGCAAAGTTAACAGCCCCCTCTTCCAAATTAGAAGACGAAGATCGCAAAAGGAAAGTTTCAGTATCTATCTGGTTGGTTACAAAAATACATGAGAAGAAGCGTTCTTTTAAAGAGAACCGTATCAGTAGTAGAGAACCAGGGCTTCTTAAAAGTCGCTGCACGCTCTGACTAATCGCTCTTTCGGCGCTCACAGGGAGAGGGAGGTGCTGGCTGTGGGCTGTGCTCACAGCCAGCACCTCCCTCTCTAGAACGGTTCGCTTGCGAGCCGTTCTAGATGAAAAGACAACTTTTGAGAGGCCCTGAGTAGAGAACGATTCGGCCTTGTACTTTTGCGCAAAACCTGTCACAATTGCTATGCAAGAGAAAGTAAAAAAAGCTATTATCATGTAAAAGGTAAACCATATGGAACACGTAAACTGGCAAAGAACACGAGATATCCTGATCAGTGTCATCTGCATCGGCATTATCTTCTGGGCCTCCTGGTCGATTCTGGGCTTGTTTTTTGATGCTGTTGTCATATTGCTTCTCTCAATGGCGGTTGCGTTCCTTCTGACCCCTGCGGTGAATGTACTGACTAAATACAGTATACCTCGTCTATTGGCAACTATCGTTGTTTATATCATCGTAATAGCCGTAATTGGCGGTTTCGGCTATGCCCTGGTCCTGACCCTGGTGAAGCAGGCCGTTACTTTTTCCGCAACGATCACCAATTTTGCTACCGCGCTGCCCGATACGTTCAAGTCATTAATCAACAATCTGGAAAAGGGGGGCATTCCATCGGCGAATATCAACGCGGCTATCAGCCAGATTCAGAGCACCGCGACCGACTTCGCCCGTTCCCTGGCGACCAATGCGCTCAACTTCGTCCTGATCTTCACCAATGCGCTGGTCAATATTGTGCTGGTGGGCGTCCTGAGCTTTTACATGACGCTGGATGGGAAGCGTATCCGTGATAGCCTGATGAGCATTGTGCCGCGCCGCTGGATGCCCAACGCCCTGCTATTTGAAGATGCGCTCAATCGCGTTGTAGGCAATTACATTCGAGGGCAGTTGACTCTGGCGCTGATCGTGGGCATCTGTTCCGGCCTCATCTGTGTTTTTACCGGATTACAGGATTATGCCCTTATTGTCGGTGTGCTGGCCTTCCTGTTCGAAACGATCCCGATGGTGGGTCCCGCGCTCGCTTCGGTGACACCGATTGTCCTCTCCTTGCTTTTGCCGGGCGCGTTTCCCCGCACCTTTGAGATTATCCTGGGCTTTATCATCCTTCAGGCCATTGAGAGCAATATTCTTGGTCCTCGCATCGTGGGCCATGCCGTCGGGCTGCATCCTGTAGCCGCGATCCTGGCATTGCTGGTGGGGGCCAAATTGTTCGGTGTGCTGGGCGCCCTGCTGGCTACGCCGATTGTTGCGGCAGCCTGGGTCGTCATTGCCAGCATCTATCGTTCAGCCCGTGGCGAAACTGCCGATCAGATGCTTGCCCGCAAACGTACTACCTGGGTGCTCCCACGTCCTACCGGCCAATTTACCGTAAAGAAAAGACGCCCTGGAGGAGATTTTGTGGGTACGGCGGGCAAAAAAAATCGGGTAGAGCACACCAAAACCGTCGCTCGTCCCACGAACGAGGAGAATGTTGCGCAGACAATGCGCCCTCCCGACGATGCTATGACTCATACCAGTTTGTTTCAACCGACTTCCGTGGAAAAGGGAGAACGTGCCGGGGATGCATCTCAGGCACCTGAACGATTGGATGACGAGAAAAATGAAGTGAGGTAGGATCAGGCGCTATGCCTTAACCCCCATAGTTGGAGGCAGCACTCAGGGGCAGCGGATGGCGTTCCCTGGTTGCTGCCTCTGTTCTACGCGGCTCCAAACACGGTGCGCAGTTCCTCTTCTGCCTCGCGGGTCACCAAAGCGTAGACATCATCGTTCGCCATAAGTTCTGTATCCCCTGTGGGAAAGATCGGTTCCGTTCCTCTGATGATTAACACGAGATTGCACCTGCGGGGCAGGTTAATCTGCGTCAGCTTTTTGCCCACAACGGGTGAAAGTGGGGGGATGTTCATTTCGACAATGTCCAGTCCTGCCCGTTTTAAGTTCATTAGCTGCACAAAGCGTGGGCCTGGAAGCTCAGACTCGATCAGGGAAAGAATAGCTTTTGTGGGGCTGATCGTTACGTCGATACCGAGCTTTTGAAATAGCTCCTCGTGCTTTGGATTATTTAAGCGCGCGATGGTACGCGAGACGTTAAAGCGTTTCTTCGCCATCTGGCAAATGACCAGGTTATCTTCGTCTTCGCCGGTGACCGCAATCACCATATCGGCCCGTCGTGCTCCCGCTTCTTCCATCGTTCTTGCTTCGCATGCGTCGCCCTTGAACACTGCCTGCCCCAACTCGTCGCTCAATGTCTGGTAGCGCGCGGTCTGTTTCTCCAGTAAAAGCACCTCATGGCCGTGGTTGAGCAGGTTTCTAGTGAGGTAGTAGCCAACATCGCCGCCACCTCCGATAATAATATACATATAGAGCCTCTACTCTCTCAAAAACATCTGATTTTCTCTCGCCCGACGTCCTCTTATGCAGATACATGCTGCAAAGAAGGAACGTCTGAGATCAGTATGGTGCTTACAGCTACCTGGCGCCTGTCAGGCAGTCAAAGGCCATATCTGCTCCGAGCGTGGTTGGGCAGATGGTCTCCAGCCCCAGTTCGTTGTATGTGGCCTGGCGTAGCGGATCATAGATGCGGCACACTACCTTTTTGATGTGAAAAATTTCCTTTGCGATCTGGCTGGCCATGATGTTGCGGTTATCGCCATTGGTGACGGCGGCGAAGGCGTCGGCTTTCTCGATGCCTGCTCGTCGCAGCACTTCCTCATCCACGCCGTTGCCTACTATTTTCTCCCCCCTGAAGTGGGGATCCAGGCGTTGGAAGGCGTCACTGTTCATGTCAATGACCGAAACGGCATGGCCTGCGTCATCCAATTTGGTGGCCAGCGCGGCGCCAACCCGACCACAGCCCAGGATCACTATTCTCATTATAAACCCTCCTGAAGTCAAGAAGCCCTGATACAATGGGTTTTGACCTCCCGTATTATAGCATGTAAAAAAAATTTCCGGCCTGCCAGCATGGTATGATACTGGTAAAAAAATTCTCTTATGAAGAGTGGAATGCGAGAACACTGTACTATGTCACCAAATACTCTATATGATGCCGGACGCTATGTATTGCGTACTATACCGCAGGAGAAGTACGCGCTATGGGATGATTTTGTTGCCGGGCATGCAAATGGACACTTACTGCAATGCTGGGATTGGGGCGAACTGAAGGCCGCTGCTGGTTGGCAACCCATACGGCTGGCCCTCTGGGACGAGCATGCTCACCGGATGGTCGCGGCTGCCCAGATATTGCGCCGGAGTGCTCCCCTGCTGCCTTTATGGGCCGGTCATCTGGCTTATATCCCAAAGGGGCCGGTGATAGACTGGCCCCAGACGCCCATATGCGAAGCTTTTTTCACACAACTGCACGCGTTGTTACGCAGACAGGGAGCGATTGCGCTACGGCTAGAACCCGGTCCAGAGGCCGATACAAGCGAGGGAGTGTTAGCAATGGAGTATCTTGGCGCATGCCGTGCTCGTCGCACACTCGCTATTCAGCCTCTACGTACGATTGTGCTGGACCTGGCTCCCGATGAGGAGACGTTGCTGGCCCAGATGAAGGAGAAGTGGCGCTATAATATCCGTCTTGCTGCTCGCAAAGGCGTGACGGTGCGCGATGCAGCCTCTATCGATGATCTGCGATTGTGGTACGATCTGTTGCAGGTGACGAGTCAGCGCGATCAATTTGGCGTACATACATTCGACTATTACCGTCGCGCCTGGGAGCTTTTCGTCTCAACCGGCAAGGCTCGCCTCCTGCTGGCTGAGCATGAAGGGCGTCTGCTCGCGGGTATCTTCGTAGCCCTGTTCGCTCGCCAGGGCATCTACCTCTACGGAGCCTCAAGCAACGAGCAGCGCCAATTGATGCCCAACTACCTGTTACAGTGGGAGGCTATCCGCTGGTCCAGGCAGCAGGGCGCTCGCCTTTACGACTTCTGGGGCATCCCCGATACCGACGCCGAAGATGAAGCAATGGCAGGCGTCTACCGCTTCAAACGCGGCTGGGGAGGCCGCGTCGCCCAGTTCCCCGGCGGCTACGAGCAGGCGTATCGCCCTTTGATGATGAAATTAGCTGATAGGTTTATGGCAAGCGGTTAATATTCTTGAACTTCTGCCGATAAAGATCAAAGAGAAAAATATTTCTATCTGTGCCTATAGCATGTCGCGGGGATATTTGTCGCGAATGGAGGGTATTGTGAGGCGGATTCTGTCATTTATGCCAGTGCTGCTCCTGGTAATGAGTGCCGTTGTTCTCTTCTCTTCTCGAAACAACTCTACTACACATTCGCAGATACATAATGCTGCAATTACCGCTCATAACTATCGATACTATATGCTGAAAGGACCCGGAGGCTTTGTGCTGGCACGAGCTGCTAAAGGCCCGTATGGGGAGCCATCGGAGACTCCGCAGCCTCTCGCTCCTTTAGGGAATGGCTTCGGTCAGTATGAGACGGATAGTGTCGGGTCGATTCAACTCTCGCCCGATGGACAGTATCTTGCCATAGATGGCGTGCGCGAGGGCGGAGAGCAGGTCTGGATCTACGATACGCAGAGGATGACGGTCTCCCTGCAACCGCCTGCCGTGATGGGCAATTTCCTGCACTGGCTGCCCGGCGGCCACTCGTTCCTGTATCGCCCGATGTTCCCGATGGGGCCGAATGCGCCAATGGATGGCGGTGGCTGGAACCCGGGGCTGTGGATCGTTGATGCGGCGACCGGCGCCCATAAGAATATCGATATTGGCGCGCCGTCCGCCTCCCTGATCGATGCAGCCGCGTCGCCGGACGGCTCCCGTATCGTCTATTCAACAACCCCGGGCCTGGGGATGGGCAGCGATACTTTTTTGATGCGGAGCGATGGCAGCAATCGCGTGCATCTCTTCAGCACTGATGGCGGCGCTCAGTCCGTCGTTGGACTCTTTGCCTGGTCGCCCGATGGGAAACGCATTGCCTACGAGCGTATCTCCGATAGTTCCACTCCGTTCCTGCCCTCGGGCCTATGGGTGATGGATAGCCAGGGAGGAGGGCAGCAGCGATTGGCTGATGCCGATGGCGGGCATGGCTACGCGCCAGTCTGGTCGCCTGATAGCCACAAAATCGCTTTTGTAGTGCGCACCAATGTCAGCGATCAACGGGCCGATGTGCAGGAGGAAGCATTGCAGAGTGCAATTGGTGTCGTCGATGTCGATAGTGGCCATTCGCGGCTCGTTGGCCTGCCAGCTCAAACAGGGGTACAGATGAGCATTAATCCGCTCTGGATGAGCGATAGCTCCAGCATCACCTTTACGGCTATGAATCCCGCTAACAAAGTTGTAGGCGGTACGCCGCGCTACTGGTCCGCCGATGTGTTGCAGGATCAGAGTAGCCCGCAGCCGGTACCCCTTACCCCTGCAATTTCACATGTTGTTGCCGAAGGATAATACGTATACTATACTCTACGAAAGAAGATGTGTCGTCATGCTAGCGAAACGGTGGCTCTACCCTTCATTTATCGTCACGCTACTCTTGCTGTTGTTCAGCATACCCGTTATCGTCGCTCGTATCTCCTGGGGACAGGGTTCTCGCTCGAATGCGGCCCTGGGACGGGTAGTGGCAGCAGCTCCAGCGCCCTTCTTGCACCGCCCGTACTATGGGCAGCAGACGATTCTATCGCGTACGGTTTCGTTTGTCGATCACGATAAGCCCTGGTACGTCTCCGACGGCTTATTCGTGCGCTTTGATGGTCAACGTTGGACCAATGACTCTGTTTACAACTGTACACGCGGCGTAAGTTGCTACGATGGCCATAATGGCTACGATCTCAACCTGTGGTTTGAGCCTGTATTGAGTGCGGCAGCCGGTGTGGTGATACGAGCTAACTGGTACAATCCTCTTGACCATAATAGTTCGTTTGGCCTATGGGTTGCTATCGATCATGGCAATGGCTTCGCAACCGCGTACGGACATCTAAGCGCGATTACCGTCGCGGTGGGCGATCATGTGGGGGCGCAATGGCAGATTGGAACCAGCGGCACGACTGGCGCGTCAACGGGGCCGCACTTACATATGTCAACATACTATCTCCCCAACTGGCAGGCCACCGATCCCTTTGGCTGGCGCGGCAACTATCCTGATCCGAACGTGGTGCCGGATAATTACCTCTGGGTGAATCAGCCCGCGACATCTTATACCATTCCCCGCTTGAGCAGCAATGGCAATGCCGTTTATCCGGGCGCGACCCTGGTAGATGATGGGGGCGCGGGCTGGAGTAGTACAGGAACGTGGTATAGGGTGCCCACGAAGACCGGTATTAATGGCTTTTTGCACTGGACGCCAACCTCGAACGGAGCCGCGACCGCTACTGCGACCTGGCGCCCGAACATTCCGGCTGATGGCTATTATGAGGTGGGCGTTTTTGTTGATGATACCTATGCCAGTAGTAGCTGGTCTCCCTATACCGTTTACAGCGCGGACCCGAACCGCAAAGGGGTCGTACTGCGTCATACCGTCTACGTTGATCAGTCCCACATTGGCACGTTTCAGGGCCCCTTTGGCACCGTCACCACTGGACCGCAATGGATCGGTATCGGCACCTACTACTTCAGAAAATCGATGAACCCTCGCGTCCTGCTGAGCAATGCCACAGGCACCTCCGGGCAGCAGCTTGCTGCCGATGGCGTTGAGTTTGTCCATATCGGGCCAAAATTAAGCGGAGTCGCTTCCGCTGCTATCAATCCTGGCCCAGCGGCAGCCAGTCCCGCGATCAGCTATCTGGCGAATGCGCTAGGCGATACGCGGCGCAGGAATGTGCTGCTCCGAGCATCAAGCCGTGGGTGGAGTCAGAACGGTTTTCTGTGATTTTTGCAACGTTTTGACCGCTCAATCGTAACATATCTAGAGTCTATGAAAAGATGCTGTAAGCAAAGATATGAACGTTCGTGTTCTTATCTCAACCACTAAATAAACAGTTGAGCTATGAGCACATATATATTGAGGAGGCTTTGCCAAATGTCGAGCAATAGAGGCTGTTTTATGAATTCGGTGTTATTCCTGGTGACCATCCTGTTTCCGGTGATAGGCCATCTGATCGCGACCGTGATGGTGTTTGAGGATGAGCATTCCACAGCAGGCAAGTTTCTCTGGCTCGTGGTCATCTGGTTGATGCCTATTCCGGTGATAATTGGTCCGCTGCTGTACCTCCTGTTCGGGCAGAAGCGCCCCCGCTATGGCCGTGTCATGTTTGGTCAGCCCAGTTACCCCTATCAACAGCAGGCATATTAGAGCTTGTAAGTGAAAAGGCTGTGGATGCTAGCATTCACGGCCTTTTTTTGCCCTCGATTCTTGTATGCGAGTCGTCGGATTTCGCTGCCCATTGAAATATTCTTCAGATAGGTCTTTCTCCATTGATGATTATTACTTTCGACATATCGCCAGATTGTGCCTTTCTGTACTCCCTTTTTCCTGCTTTTTCCCTCTACACTGTATGCCATTGAATGGCTGCGTGACCACATTGCTGCACTGCTATTCATCTCACTCACGAGAAAAACGTTTTTAAAGTTTCTAAAGAAAGAAGACATTTATGGCATCTACACTACTTCGCGAGCATATCGCTCCGCGCAAGCTTTTATGGGTTGGACCGTTGACGATAGTTTCCACGGTCATCGTCAATCTGGTCATACGCTCTATCGCTGTCTCGGTCTTTGGGGTTCCTGAGGCATTTCAATACTTGCAGGCTCCCTCTGTCATCGGCGGTACTATCGTCTTTTTGCTGGCGGCGCTGCTCGCCCTTGTGCTGGTCAACCGCTTTGCACAGCGTCCCATCCGGTTCTATCGTTTACTGGCGCTCGTTGTTTTGTGCATCTCGCTTCTCAGTCCCGTAATGGCTCTGGCTGGTCTGTTCCCGGCTCCTGGAATGACCCTCTCCATTTTCTGGACCATGATCGTAATGCATATTGTTTCCGCCGCCATCGTCATTAGCCTGTGTACGACCTTGCCGCGTGAGCAGGCATAACAACTGAAGCGAGAAACGCTCATTCCGTTGCTTTCGAAGGAGAATATCATGTATCACCACCACTGCAGGAACTACCATATCATTCGTGTGATGCTCTGGTCCTTCCCATACTTACTCTGGCAAGCTTTCGGCCATTGGAGCGGGTTTTTTGTGGGCGTAATCGTGGCCGTCATTCTCACCGCGATGCTCGACGACCTGCTCTGTGTAAGTAACTGCTCCACGAGGTGGAGATCTTCACCGGAAACAGAGCTCCAACCACGATATCATTGACGGAGCTCGCTGCATTTTTTCATAATGAGACAGGTTAGCAAACGCTAAATTTGCGGAAAGGAATATCCATGACCGATTCAATCCGAATCTTGCTCTGTGAGGACCAGACTCTGATGCGTCAGGGATTGCGCACTATCCTTGAACTGGAGCCGGGATTGCAGGTCGTGGGCGAGGCTGCCGATGGCGCGGAGGCGGTAAGCCAGTATCACGCGCTCCGCAACCTGGGCAACGGTCCTGATATTGTGCTCATGGATATTCAAATGCCGCACATGAGTGGCGTCCAGGCTACTGCTGCGCTCACCACCGGCGACGCTGCCGCGCGCGTGATTATTCTCACTACCTTCGACTATGAAGAATATGTGTTTGATGCCATCAAGGCCGGCGCAATGGGCTATCTCCTCAAAGATGTCCCGGCTGATGAACTGGTAGCGACTATTCGTCAGGTATATGCCGGGGAACCATCGATCCAACCTAAGATCGCCAATAAGCTCTTGCTCGAATTTGGGCGGAAAGGCCGCTCTCAGGCGCCGCCATCCCGCTCACCGCAACAAGAGGAACTGAGTCCACGGGAGATCGAAATTCTCAGGCTGCTCGCGGCGGGGGCCAGTAACCGTAAAATCGCGGAAGAACTTGTCCTCGCCGAGGGCACGGTGAAAAATCATGTCTCGAACATCCTGAGCAAGCTCCATACCAAGAACCGCACACAGGCCGCCTACCTGGCACGCGAGCGCAAATTGCTCTAAAGGGGAGAAATCATGTCAGCACATTTCGACATAGAGAAAGAAAATGCGCGCTTCTTGCTCATTTTCAGGCGTGTGATGATGATGTTCGCTATCCTTATCGGCTTTTCTCTCGTTATATCCACGTACACAATTCTGAAGAGCAATCCTGATTATCTGCATGACTGGCGGGGGATTGTGTGCATATTTCTTGCGACTGTCGTTTTCCTGCTCTATGCCATCCCAATTATGATGAGTCTGAAGTTGATATGGCCTGTTCCACTGCCAATCTCTATGAGCATATGGGGTGGGATGTACTGCGTAGTCCTTTTGCTTTCACTCATTAATAGCGGATTTCTCTGGGATTTCTATTTAGTGTTTTCGGTCGGTATCTCTCTGTTTGTGGGATGGCGGTCGGCGCTCACCGTGAGCATTGTGGCTTTCACGCTGTTCGCCTTTCAAGGTCTGCTGATCTGGCCGCCGAGTGGTGATGCATTGCTAAGCATTATCAGTCAAGCTTTACTACTCTTTAGCACTACAGGTTTTCTCATGCTATTCCAGCGTCTGATGGGAGAACGATTTGAACGCAATAGACTTGTTGAACAACTGGCACAAAGAAACAATGAGCTAGAGGAGGCACATCGCCAACTCGCGCAGTCTGTAGTGCGGGAGCAGGAGCTGGCTGTCTTGCGTGAGCGCACCCGGCTGGCACGCGAGATGCATGATACCATCGGTCATGCGCTGGTGCTCATCTCTGTCAAGCTCGAAGCGGCGCAGCGGCTGCGCGAACGTGACCCTGACCGTTGCCATCGTGAACTGGAGTCTACCAAGCAAATTACGCGTGAAACCATGACCGCTTTGCGTGCCTCCATTGCTGATTTACGCTCCCCCGCATTGGAGCAAGAAATGATCAGTCAGGCGCTCAGTCACTCTATGAGGGAACTTGCCCAGCGTACTGGCCTCCACGTCACACATACGTTTCAGGCTGACATCGACCTGCTTCCTGAAGCTGTCAAAGAAGTCCTCTGGAAAGTCCATCAGGAAGCATTTGCCAATATCGAAAAACATGCTCAGGCAAGCCATGTACAGATGCGCATCAGCCAGCAGAATGAGAAGCTGCTTATGTATATCCATGACGATGGCATCGGCTTACCTCCGGCGTTATGCCAACCTCAGGAAGATGGAAGCCTCAATGGTCACTATGGACTGCGTGGGATGCTCGAACGTGTAGAGGCTATAGGTGGTCGTCTTACGCTGCATTCCGGCGAAGAGCAGGGAACAACCATTGAAGTTGAACTGCCGCTTGCACACAATGAGCCGTTGGAAAGCGAGTTGCCGTAGTATTTGCGGCAGCCACTATTGGCAATGCCGAGGTTGATGTGACTTACTATACATAACAAAGAAGCTTGTTGTAACAAAGCAACGCGCGTTTGCATGCGTTTTCAGGAGGTTTTCTCATGGCAATAATAAGGGAAGCGGTTATTGTTGATGCGGTTCGCACCCCGATAGGACGCCGCAATGGGCAACTCAAAGACTGGCACCCGGTAGACCTGTTTGCCCAGGTGCTCAAAGCTGTGGTAGAGCGCAACGGAATTGATGCCGGGCAAATTGAAGATGTTATTGCAGGATGTGTTGTCCAGGCGGGGGAGCAGAGTCTAAACGTGGCCCGCAACGCGGTTCTAGCCGCAGGCTTCCCCGAAGGAGTGCCGGGCACGACCGTTGACCGCCAGTGTGGATCGAGCCAGCAGGCAATCCATTTCGCGGCTCAAGGCGTGATCAGTGGGGCCTACGATATTGTGATTGCGGGCGGCGTTGAGGTCATGACGCGGGTTCCTATGGGCTCATCATCTTCGCAGGGGCCGGGCGCTCCCTTCGGGCCGTTGATGGTGCAACGTTACGATAATAAGCTGGTTCACCAGGGGATCAGCGCCGAGCTGCTGGCGCAAAAATGGGAGATCAGCCGGCAGGAACTGGACGAGTTTAGCCTGGAGAGCCATCGTCGCGCCGCTCAAGCGACGGCGGAGGGGCGGTTCAAATCTCAGATCATTCCCATTCCGGTAAAAAATGAAGATGGCACAACTACGCTATTTGAGCGCGACGAGGGCGTTCGCCCCGATACAAGCCTGGAGAAACTGGCTAACCTGAAACCGTCGTTCAAGCCTGATGGTCTTATCACAGCGGGAAACTCCTCTCAGATCAGCGATGGCGCATCGGCTGTGCTCATTATGGAACGTGAGACCGCCGAGCGGTTGGGATTGAAGCCGCGTGCGCGCTTCGTCTCGTTCGCCCTGGCTGGCGATAATCCTATCTATATGCTCACCGCGCCTATTCCCGCCACCGGCAAAGTGCTTGCCAAAGCTGGCCTGAAGCTTGATCAGATCGATCTGGTCGAGATCAACGAAGCCTTTGCCAGTGTGGTTCTGGCCTGGAAGCGCGAATGGAAGCCGGATATGTCGAAGGTGAATGTCAATGGCGGCGCGGTTGCTATCGGACATCCTCTGGGCGCATCGGGGGCGCGTCTCACCACCTTCCTGCTCAATGAACTGGAGCGAACCGGCGGACGCTATGGCCTCCAGACGATCTGCGAGGGCGGCGGCATGGCAAATGCCATGATTATCGAACGGCTGGGTTAGCCCACTCTCATGGTATTGGGTGTGAAGCGAGCCGCGTTTCACACTCAACTCCCTGCTGCGCTCGTTATTCTTCGTCCGGCGTCACTTCAACCAGATCTTCGATGCGCACGTTGAGCGCCTTCGCCATTTTCAAGAGCGTGCTGTAAGCGACATCGCGGTAAGGATCGTAGAACATAGCACGCACCGTCTTGTAGTTGACATCAGCAATTCTTGATAGACGCGTCATGCTGATTCTTTTCTGTTCCGCTATCTCCTTCACTTTCAAGCGTATCATGCTCATTCCTCATCTATAATCTTGGACCGAACTATCGTACGTTTTTCCTCATGCTTGACACAAGTCCCAAAGCATGGTAGTAATTACAGGACCCTCATTATGGGTCCTGTGTTACTAACCATACTAAAGAAAGAAGCTTTCAGGCAAGTCTATCGGCCAGAATTGGTAACTATCGATAGGCACGCGAGTAAGAGGTGGCAAGTGCGAAAGGGGTAGGGTTTTATGAAGGGAAAGCCGACGCTATTACAACTCAGGGAAAAGTACGGAGTGGCGACCGTCCCGTTAGCCAGAGCGGCCAGAGTGGCTCCTGATATCGTCTATTTTATGCTGGTAGGGATACCGGTTGAGCGCGAGGAAGCGGAGAAGGTGCTTCAGGGTTTCAAAAAGTTGACCGGCGTGGAATATAGATTGGAAGAGATTACGGTCACTTTGAAATCAAGTGAATCCTTGTAAAGACGTCTGGGACAGGCGCTCCAAAAAATGTATTGAGAGGGCAGGTTTCGTACCTGCCCTAAAAATGCTGACTTCTCGGCTTATCACTCTGTAGCAAGTCAAAGAAAAATCTTATCGCAAAGCGATTAATAGCCCTTGACATTGGTTTCACCACTTGGGTATACTTAGCTAAAGTGTAAGCATGGTTAAAAATGCAATAGCGATTTAACATCCGAATAATACGCAGTTAACTGCTCTCATCAAGAGAGGTGGAGGGAAACGGCCCTTTGAAACCCGGCAACCCGTTTTGCAATGTAGCAAGCAGGGTGCCAATTCCGGCGGATTTGCTATTCCGCAAGATGAGGGGAATGAGCAATGTCGCCAAACCCCTGCATAGGGGTTTTTTTGTGGGCTGCGTATTGTGTACATTACAAGTCAAGTAAACAATAACGGTGAAGAGGACGAGTAAGTGCTCAGGGCGGCTACAGAGAGTTGACGAGGATGAGAAGTCAACGCCGTTCCAACATTGAAAATGGCCTCAGAGTTGCAGGTTGAAAGCTTTACTAGTGGGCGAGTAGGTCGAGCCGTGTAGCCACGTTACAGGCTAGAGTGTTGACAGGTTCGTTGTTACGTATTGCCATGCTGCCTTTTCTTGTTTCAGCACTCATCAAGGTTGATATCGTGAGGTATCGACAAATCAGGGTGGCACCGCGAAGACGTTTACCTCTCGCCCCTGGCGGGTAGAGGTTTTTTTTATTACAGCTCAACCTTCTGTGCGTTACAGAAGAGCTACGGCAGGCAATACGAAGAAGTATGGTGTCTCATTCTATGTTTGCAGTTAATCAAGGAGGGCGCGATGGCTATGCAAATGGAGTATTTCAGCGGGGTGAAGTCTGATGCTACGAACCGCGCGCTTACTTATACATTTGATCATCTGCCATTGCAACGTGGTGGTCAGCTTGGTCCCGTTACACTGGCGTACGAGACGTGGGGAACGCTCAATGCCACGGGCGATAACGCCATCCTGGTCACGCACGCTCTCACCGGGAGTTCGCACGCGCATGATCCTGAGCAGCCTGATAATATGAAAGTAGCGTGGTGGAATCCATTGCTCGGCCCGGGCCGCCCTATTGATACCTCGCGCTACTTTGTGATCTGCTCGAATGTGCTGGGCAGTTGTTACGGCTCGACCGGCCCATCTTCGCCCGATCCGCGTACGGGGCGCGCCTATGGGATGCGTTTTCCGGTGGTTACGATTCGCGATATGGTGCATGCGCAGCGCAAGCTGATTGAGCATCTGGGGATACAGCAACTGGCGCTGGTGGCGGGCGGCTCTATCGGTGGGCAGCAGGCGCTGGAATGGGCCGTGAGCTATCCCGAACTGGTGCAAAAGGTTGCGGTAGTCGCGGCTACGGCAGCATTGACGGCCCAGGCGATAGCGTTCAGCGAAGTTGAACGCCAGGCCATTATGCTGGACCCCCGGTGGATGGGAGGGAACTATGCGCCAGGGCAGGGACCGGATATGGGCCTGGCGGTAGCGCGTATGTTAGCGATGATTACTTACCAGAGCGAAGAGGCAATGGAGCTGCGCTTCGCCCGTAATCCTGCCGCGCGGGCTGATGTGGCCTCGCCCACGCGCTCTCCTGATCTTGGCGGGCGCTTCGATGTTGAGGGATATTTGTATCATCAGGGGGAGACGTTGGCGCGCCGCTTCGATGCTAATAGTTATCTCTATATCAGTCGCGCGATGGATCTTTATGATGTAAGTGAAGGCTATGCTTCGCTGGATGATGCATTGCGCCGCATTCGTAGCAAAGCTCTTTTTATCGGCATCCGCTCGGATTTCCTCTTCCCTGCCGCGCACGTTCGCTGGCTGGCTGATAGAGTGCGTTCGCTGGGCGGGGACGCGATTTATACAGAGTTGGACTCGCCGCATGGTCACGATGCCTTTCTGAAAGAATGGGGTCAGATGACCGCAGCACTTCGTTTGGTGTAATTGACTGGAGGCTGCTTTGTAGCCAGCCCTTCGTAGGGACCCGATTGATCGCGTCCAAAAGCGTTGGCAATCTGAATAGCAAGCCTTTGATTAGGGAGGAAAAATTCTTATGGCGCTCAATAGCAATCGTAGTTATGGTTTTGAAACGCTCTCTTTACATGCAGGGCAGGAGACGGCAGATAGCGCAACTGGGGCGCGCGCTGTTCCTATCTATCAGACAACGTCCTATGTCTTTGACAGCCCGGAGCATGCCGCAAATCTCTTTGCGCTCAAGCAGTTTGGCAATATCTATACCCGCATTATGAATCCCACTCAGGATGCTTTCGAGCGTCGTATTGCAGCTCTCGAAGGTGGTGTGGGCGCGCTGGCAACCGCTTCGGGGCAGGCAGCGGAGACGATGGCTATTTTGAATATAGCCGGCGCCGGCGACGAAATTGTCTCGTCGGCCAGCCTCTACGGAGGCACCTACAATCTTTTCCATTACACGCTGCCCAAACTCGGCATTACCGTGCGTTTTGTGGATAGCCGCGATCCTGAAAACTTCCGCCCGGCCATTAATGAGCGCACCAAAGCTATCTACGCGGAGACGGTGGGCAATCCTCGCCTGGATATGCTTGATATTCGCGCCGTTGCCGATATTGCTCACGAGCACGGCATACCGCTGATTATCGATAATACCCTGCCAACTCCCTACCTGGTGCAGCCCTTGAAGCATGGCGCTGATATCGTTGTGCATTCAACCACCAAGTTTATCGGCGGTCATGGCACCGCTATCGGAGGCGTGATCGTCGATGGCGGCACCTTCGATTGGGCCGCGAGCGGTCGTTTCTCCTCTTTCACCGAACCGGACCCCTCCTATCATGGCTTGCGCTATGTGGAGGCGCTTGGTCCGCTAGCTTATATCATTAAGGCGCGAGTCCAACTGCTGCGCGACCTGGGAGCCGCCACCACGCCCTTCAATGCCTGGCTGTTCCTCCAGGGGTTAGAGACGTTGCCGCTGCGGATGGAGCGCCATAGCCAGAATGCGCTGCGCATTGCTCAGTTCCTTGAGAGTCATCCCGCTGTGAGCTGGGTGAGCTATCCCGGTCTTGAGAGCCATCCGCAGCATGCGATTGCGAAGAAGTATTGCACGCATGGCTATGGGGCTATCCTCGGCTTCGGCATCAAGGGTGGCCTGGAAGCGGGCAAGCAACTGATTCGCCATATTGAGCTATTCTCGCACCTGGCGAACGTTGGCGATGCCAAGTCGCTGATCATCCATCCTGCTAGCACCACGCACTCTCAGTTGACGCCCGATGAACAGCTTGAAACCGGCGTCACCTCCGACTTTATCCGTCTCTCGGTCGGTCTGGAGACGGTGGAAGATCTGGTTGAGGATCTGGACCAGGCTCTGAGAGCAGCGGTTGTTGATGCAGGCTCGCCCGTCTCGGCGTAGCGGGCGTAGGGGGAGAGGCGAGGTAAGCCGCCTCTCCTCTGGAATATTTGGTGAATGGTGTTATGAAACATGCAGTTAGCGTTTTAAAGTTCGGAGGCACTTCAGTCGGCAATGCCGAGCGTATCCGCCATGTGGCGACGGTGATCGCGCAAACCCTGAAAGAGCCAGATGTGGCCTTTCCTGTCGTTGTGGTTTCGGCGATGGCGGGCGTAACCGATCAGCTCTTAAAGATTGCGCGCTATACCTGCTCTGGTGAACATACGGCCTGTGAGCATGAACTAAAAGGGCTGCGAGGAAAGCATCTGGAAGCTGCCAGCAAGGTGGTACATAACCGCGAGCGCCGGTCCGAGCTTGTTCATATTATTGAGGAGGCTTTGAGTGGCCTGGAACAGGATGTGGTCAGGCTGCGTGTGGCGGCAGAGCAGGAACAGGATGTCTCGCTAGTAACGGCGGCTGTTGCTGCCTGGGGCGAACGTCTCTCAGTGCTGCTGGTAGCGGCTGCACTCTGCGATCTTGGAATAGAGGCTGAAGCCGTACGTCAGGAAGTCATTATTACCGGCCATCCACAGCTCGATCCATCCTATACGTTCGGCATCGTTACCGGCGCTGACCCCCTGCCTGAAGAGACGCGCGCCAATGCTCATGAGCTGGTGGAACCGCTAGTGGAGCGCGCTATTGTAGCGGTGGTGGCAGGCTTCATTGGTCGCACGCCCGATGGCTTTGTCACCACGCTGGGGCGCAACGGTTCGGATTATTCCGCGACGGTCATCGGAGCCGCCCTGGACTGTGTTGAAGTGACCATCTATACAGATGTCGATGGCGTTTTGACGGCTGATCCGCGCCAGGTTGCCAATGCCCGCCTGCTGGCGCACCTCTCTTACGCGGAGGCAGCGCGTCTGTCCTGGTTTGGCGCGAAGGTCCTGCACCCTCGCACCCTAATACCAATCGCGCCGCGCAATATCCCTGTCCGTGTGCGTAACACCTTCCGCCCTCATATTCGCGGGACCGTGATTGGACCTGTAGGGGAGGCGCAGAGCGGGGCCGGAGCGATAACAGTGCGGCGCAAGCTGGCCCTGATTACTGTGGAGAGTACGGATATGTTCGGCGCCCCTGAGAACGCGGGTCAGGTCTTTGCGCTGGCGGCTCGCGCCGGTGCAGCCCCGGTAGCTATCTGCTCATCGTCTGGTCATCATCTTTCGTTTATCGTTGAAGAGCGGATGGTTGAATCGGTAACTGCGTTGTTACAGCACGATATGGGCGCCTGGGTTGTGCGGACGCGCCGGGACCTGGCAGTTTGTGCTTGTATTGGCTCCGGTTTTACGGTTGATACTATGAGCCCCGCCCGTGCTACGAGTGCCCTGGCGCGTGAACGCATTCCCGTTATAACGCAGGGAGCATCAGAGCAGGGGATCATTCTGGTGGTGGAAGATCGTGATAGTGAGCGCGCTTTGCGCAGCCTGCATCGCGACCTGATTGCTCCGGTAATCCCTCTGATCCGTCATCCTGTGCATGAGAAGAGACGTGAAGCTTAAAGGGAAGGGGGAATGAATATGCACTCACAAACGAAGATACCGGTCGCCGTTCTTGGCGCTACTGGCATGGTTGGTCAGCGTTTTATCGAGTTATTGCAGGAGCATCCCTGGTTTGAACTGGTGGCGCTGGCAGCTTCAGAGCAGCATGGCGGTCGCGCTTATGCTGAGGCTACACGCTGGCGGCTCTCCGGTGAGATGCCTGCTGCGGTAGCCGCCATGCCTGTGCTTTCCTGTCGGCCTGAAGTCATGTCCGGCGTAAAAATAGCTTTTTCGGCCCTCCCAGCCGAAATTGCTGGCGAGGTTGAGCTGGCATTCGCTCAGAGTGGCGTCGCCGTCTTCAGTAATGCCAAGAACTATCGTATGGCGCCCGATGTTCCCTTGCTCATTCCAGAGGTGAACGCCGATCATATCGCGGCCATCGTGCAGCAGCGCAAGCGGCGAGGCTGGTCCGGCTTTATCGTGACCAATGCCAATTGTTCTGCGACCCCGCTGGTGATGGCGCTCAAGCCATTGCAACAGGCTTTTGGGGTACGCAAAGTGCTGGTGACAACCTTCCAGGCGATATCGGGTGCAGGCTATCCTGGCCTGCCCTCGTACGACATTCTAGATAACGTCATCCCTTATATTGGGGGAGAAGAGGAGAAGGTCGAGACGGAGACGCTCAAGATGCTAGGCGAGTGGCGGGAGGGGCAGGGCTTTATCGATGCGCCAATGCTTGTCAGCGCCCATTGCAATCGCGTCGCCACCCGCGAAGGCCATCTGGAGTGTGCCAGCATCGAACTGGAGCGCGAGACCAGCCCTGAGGAGATCATCGCCGCGTGGGAAGGCTACACGCCTGAGCCGCAGCAACTCAAACTGCCGAGCGCGCCCGAACATGCGCTACAGTATCGCCGTGAAATAGATCGTCCTCAGACATTACGCGACCGCGATGCCGGTCAGGGCATGACTGTCTCGCTCGGTCGCTTGCGCTATTGCCCCATTCTGGGCTATAAATTCGTCATGCTGGGGCATAATACTATTCGCGGCGCAGCCGGGGGATCGGTGCTGAACGCGGAGCTATGTGTAAGTAAAGAAATGATACGCTAGTTATTTACTCATTGCGCCATGCTCTAAAGCGTTGAAGCGGTCTCCTGTGATTTCATCAGAAGGCCGCTTGATACTGGCATTTTTAATGCGTGATGGTTTGTTTTGGCTGGTAGCTGCCAACTTCGCTACGGGAACTGATGGCGAGGCGATTCCAGCCGTTGATGGTGACAATCGCGAGTGAGAGATTGACCAGTTCCTCATCGGTGAAGTGAGGCTTGACGCGTTCATACAGCTCGTCAGAGACCTCATTTTCGGCAATCAGGGTGAGCGCCTCGGTCCATTCCAGAGCAGCTCGCTCACGTTCACTATAAAATGGCGCCTCTCTCCAGGCGGAAACGAGATAGATGCGCTGCTCGCTCTCACCAGCCGCTCGCGCATCCTTTGTATGCATATCGAGACAATAAGCGCAGCCATTGATCTGCGAGGCGCGTATCTTGACGAGCTCGATCAGCGATCTTTCCAGGCCGCAATTTCTAACATACTGCTCAAGCTGGCTCATGGCCCGGTAAGCTCCAGGAGCGGCTTTAGCAAAGTCAAGGCGAGTGGTCATAAGTGGAATTCCTCTTTCCAGGCTATTCTTTAAAGCTATTTCTCCTCTCTCTATTTTATCATCTCGGAAAGGTTAGGGATTAGAGGGATAATCCCTTCCTGATCTCCTCCTGTACGACCTGCACTGCCTCCGTCAGAGGCACGATGCGGCTCTCTTTCTGGGAGCGCAGCTTTAGCTCAATGCCGCCATTTTTCAATGAGCGCTTGCTCACGACGGCTCGCAGGGGCAGACCGATCAGATCGGCATCGTTGAATTTTACTCCTGCGGTCTCGGGACGGTCGTCGAAAAGCACTTCGACGTTCGCGGCTTGCAGGTCGGCGTAAAGTTTCTCGGCAATCGAGCCGGTTTCTTCCTTGTCGAGGTCAATCCCGACCAGGGCCACATGATAAGGAGCGATACTGAACGGCCAGGTGATGCCCTTCTCGTCGTGGTACTGCTCAACTGCGATTGCCATGATGCGGCCAATGCCGAGTCCGTAGCAGCCCATGAAGATTGGACACGGGCTGCCGCTGATATCGAGGTACGTCGCGTCGAATAATTCCGAGTACCGCGTGCCGATTTTGAAGATATGGCCCAGTTCGCAACCTCGTAGCAGGTGCAATGTGCCTCCACAACGTATACAGGCCGAGCCTTCGTATGCCGAGGCGATATCTGCCCAGACATCCACGCGGAAGTCACGCGGGAAATTCGCGTTTTTGATGTGATAATCGACTCTGTTCGCGCCGGCCACGAAGTTATTGCCCTGCTTTAGCGAAGTGTCAGCAATAATTAGCATGTCCGCGCCTTTGTTGAGCGGCGATGTGTAGCCGGCAACGATGCCAGCCTGCTCTAGCTCCTCCGCTGTGGCGAGATGCAGATCGGCGGCGATGGTGCCTGCGCGGTTGATTGCATTTGATAGCTTGACCTCGTTGATCTCCAGGTCGCCGCGTATAATCGCCAGCACCATTTTGCCACTGGCGACGTAGCAGACGGTCTTGATGGTTTTTGCCTCAGGTACGTTGAGGAACGTTGCCAGCTCGCTGATCGTCATGCAATTGGGGGTATGCACTTCTGCCAATGGCTCTTCCGGCTCGCTATCAGCTTGGGCGCGCACGAATTCGGCCTTCTCGCGGTTGGCTGCATAGTCGCAGCTATCGCATCGCATGATATCGTCTTCGCCTGCTTCGGTCAGCGCGATAAATTCTTGCGAGTCTTTGCCGCCAATGGCTCCGCTATCAGCATGGACTGCGATGAAGCGCAGGCCGCAGCGATGGAAAATGTTGTGATAGGCGTAACTGATCTTCTCGTAGCTGAGATCAAGTCTGTGTTGATTAGCATCGAAGCTGTACAGGTCCTTCATGAGAAATTCCCGTGCGCGTAAGAGGCCGCCTCGGGGACGTGGCTCGTCACGAAATTTGACCTGGATCTGGTAGAGCAACTGTGGCAGGTCGCGATAGCTGCGCACAAATTCCTTTGCCAGCAGCGTCACCACCTCTTCATGGGTAGGGGCGAGCACCATCTCACGATCTTTGCGGTCGGTCAGGCTAAATAGAACCGAGGCATAGTGCTCAGCGCGACTTGGTCCTCCGCTGGCTGGCCGCTGCTCCCAGATGTCCTTAGGCTGCATAACAGGCATGATGACCTCCTGTCCGCCCGCGTGGTTCATCTCTTCGCGAACAATCTGCGAAATCTTATGGATCACCCGCGTACCCAGCGGCAAGAAGCTGTAGATCCCTGAAGTCAACTGGCGGATGAAGCCAGCGCGCACAAGGAGCTCTTGATTGCCGCCCTCAGAATCGCGTGGCGCCTCGCGCAAGGTCGTCGTGAGCAGTTGTGAGATGCGCATAAGTTTCCCTCCCCTCTTGATTCTCATCGCCATTGTGCGCTCGCGCCACTTGCGCTCACTTTGTGGTGATGGAGATGTTGTAGAAAATGCGCCTCGCGCATTTTCTACAACATCTCCATCACCTTCTGCGCGGCGAAGCCGAGCGGCTCTGAGCGAAAAGAAGATGGTGGCATTGAGCATCAGGTAGGCTCTTAATATGAGCGAGCAAAAATTGCTTCGCAGGTCGCCGGTTTGCCGGTATAGAAAGCTGTTCCCTGCACGCCTCCTTCGGGCTGATCAAAGGGGATGACGCGCAAAGTCGCTTTCGTCTCTTCTTTGATTGCCAGTTCTGCCGCGCTATCGGGCGCCCATTTGACGCGCACGAAGCCGCGCTTATCGGCGATGATGTGCTTGAACTCTTCATAGTCGTCGGTGTAGTAGGTATTCTTCTCGCGAAATTCGACGGCACGCTGGAACAGTCCGCGCTGGACCTCTTCCAATAGTGCGGGCAGGCGCGTATCCAGCACATCGACGGAGACAGCTTCTTTGGCGCGGTTGTCGCGACGCACCAGCATTACGTTGTTATTCTGGACGTCGCGCGGCCCGATCTCCATGCGTACCGGAACGCCGCGCATCTCCCATTCGTTGAACTTCCAGCCCGGCGTATTCTCGCTCATGTCCACTTTGACGCGCACCTTGCCCTTCAGCATCTTCTCCACGCGCTCTACCATCTCGCTGACGGCGGTTCGCTCGTGCTCTTTGCGCCAGATGGGGACAATGACGACTTGATAGGGAGCGACACGCGGCGGTATGATTAAGCCCGATGCATCGCCATGCACCATAATGAGACCGCCAATGACGCGCGTACTCAGTCCCCAACTCGTAGTTGCGCAATATTTGCGCTGCCCATCGGCATCCAGGTACTGGATATCGAAGCTTTTGGCGAAGTTGGTGCCGAGATTGTGACTGGTGCCTGATTGCAACGCCTTGCCGTCGCCCATCATGGCCTCAATCGAGTAGGTGCGTAGCGCGCCCGCAAATTTTTCGTTCTCGCTCTTCAATCCGGCTATGACCGGAATGGCAAGATCTTCCTCGGCGAAGGCGCGATACACTTCAAGCATAGTACGCGTGCGCTCTTCCGCTTCGTCGATATTGCGATGGGCGGTATGGCCTTCTTGCCAGAGAAATTCGGCGGTGCGCAGGAACAGGGTGGTGCGTTTCTCCCAGCGCATCACGTTGTTCCACTGGTTGATGAGCAGTGGCAGGTCGCGGTAGCTCTGGACCCATTTGGAGAAGCTATAGCCGATAATGGTCTCGCTCGTCGGACGAATGGCGAGCGGCTCCTCCAACTCTTCGCCGCCTCCACGCGTGACCCAGGCCACTTCGGGCGCGAATCCTTCGACGTGCTCGGCCTCGCGCTCTAGAAAACTGCGCGGGATCAGCAGGGGGAAGTAGGCGTTGACGACGCCTGTTTCTTTAAAACGCGCGTCCAGCAGGCGCTGCACGTTTTCCCAGATGGCGTAGCCGTAGGGTCTGATGATCATGCAGCCGCGCACCGGGGCGTAGTCCGCCAGTTCGGCTTTGCGCACGACCTGATTATACCAGGCGGAAAAATTATCTTCCTGGTCGATAATGTCCTCTACATACTTTTCTGTTTCTGCCATGATTGTGCTATCTCCTCTTCTTAGGCGTATGAACAAACAGGCATAAAAAAACTCGCCCTTGAGAAGGACGAGATTATTACCCGTGGTACCACCTTTTTTGAGCTGTGCGACGAAGCACAACTCCACTTATGCGGTTTCTTTATATTCCGGCGCCTGGCGCGATAAATCTGGCCCAAGCGGGCGCGGTAAACCTGGCCCCTACGGAGATCGAAGAAACCGCTCCTCCTGCTAACGGTGGGGGACCGGTCAGTTTCTCACTGACGCTCTCAGGTGGGTTCGACATGGTATCCATCGCCGACTTTCACTCTCTCGGCTCGCTTTTTGACGACTTCCCCGTCTACTGGTCCTGGTCTGCGCGTTCTCTATGTTCTGTTCATTGTGCCAAGAATACACTATAGCGCATGCTATGTCAAGCGTAGCAGGGCCTTTTAATGTTCCGTCAGGGACTTGAGTAAGAGATGAACAGCGCGAAGAGGCTGTGCATCAAGGAGTCTCATATACTGCTTGACGTTAGGAACACGTAAGAAATCGAACAGAGCCAGCACAAAGGAATTGAGGA